>JAJEBE010000043.1 GCA_022822545.1 Anaerolineae bacterium | reverse complement strand
CACACTCACGCCGGGCTTGGCCGCTAAATTGAGCGCCTCCCGTTTCAATTCGTCCGGATACTTCATCATCGACTCCAACCTACCTTTCTCACCTGATTGTATTGGACAACTTGGCTGTCCACAAAATCGGGGCAAGTTCACCCATCCCCCCATAAAGAGGGAGGGGAGATTTCGGATGATTATGTGACATGATTAAACGGAAACTGCAATGAATTCATATTTCAATTCGAAGGCGAGGGTTATTCCAATGCGGAAAAGTCAAAGTTTTCCAGCGCCTTTTCCTGTTTCAGCACTGCCACGAGCGCTTCAAATTCTTCGCGGCAATCGCCCCAATAGTGCATGAACTTCTGCATCTCCGGCAGGATCTCGCTGAGGTCGGCGCCGTTGGCGACTTGTTCCGCCAACTGGGTGATCTTCTCGCAGCAGTCGTTGCAATCCATTTTGATCAAGGTTTCATCGGCCGGGGCGTTGACGATGAAGTCGAAGAATTTTTCTAGTTGGTCGCCATCATGTGGGTTGGGCATGGCGGGTGCTCCTGATGCTTGTCCTACTTGTTATGGACGAGGGGCGGGTGGGGAATCTTACATCAAGCGAACTCGCCCAGGATGTCACGCTGGACATAGGCTTGCAGCTCTGCCAACGAAGTGAAACAGTTAAACACATGCTGCGCTGCCCGTAAGGTATCCACTTCTTCGTCAATGAGCAGAGCAACGGGTTCGCTTCGGTCTGTCTGAATACCCCGCGGCCAGGCCAGGTCGAGAACATATTCCCCTCCAGTGTAGGAATCGGTTATCTCGTAGCCGAATTCCCCAGCAGGCAAATCCTGGGATTTCATCCAAGCCATGGCCTCGAGCAGAACCGCTTCTTCGTCGTCGCTGATGACGCTTACGGGACGGGCGTGCTCTTGCGCTTGCTTGAACCTGTCTGTCACAGTGAATTGCGAGAGCTCGCCATGGTATAGTTGGTCTAGGAAGTTGTTGGCGGCTTTCGCAAGCAATTCGCGACGGGCGGCAAGGAAGTCGCGATAATTCTCGATTTTCCATAGCTGCTCGTCCTTCGGAATCCAATGCGAATGCAGGACGCCCGGGTGCTCCGCCTCGCATTGTGGGAAGTATACTTCTGGAAGCGTGGCCGATATCTTGTGATTACATGACGCGGTTAAGAAGGTGAAGTTGGCCAAAGCGTTCACTTCTGGTCGCCGATAACCAGCTTGATATAGCTTAGACTTGGGGAAGATATGGTGAAGTTCAAGATAGCTCATCTTCCCTAGCAAGGACAGCTTCAGTTCTATCCCACTACAGAGATCGCGTGTGCCATAGACCCGCGTCAGCATATAGAGCAAGGGGTAAAAGCGGCTCCCGCGCGACCAATCGGTGAAGTGTTGCGCTTCAATGTGCAAGCCGCCGCGACTGAGCCGCAATAGCTCTATGAGCGTCGCGACTGCATCCTCGTTGTCATCGACTGCGACGAGGTCTTGTCGCATCGTCGACTCGACTGGGCCGGAATAGCGGCCCCAAAGCATGGCATGCACATACCAATACAGCAGCCGGTCGATCGTTTGCTGATTCGGGAATTTACCTAACTTGTCGAAATAACGAATGATTGCAGGCAGAGAGTTCGGGCTGCCTAGAACCCGCTGATGGTCTAAGCCCAAGCGCCAGGCGATGTGGTTGAGCGCGGCGTCTACCTGCTTCTCGGCCCGCTTCAGCCCATCCGATATCTTTGCGGCATCAAAAGCATGCCTGTCCAGTTCCGCAAAGTCCGATTGTCCTGTTAGAATGGCGTTTATGCAGCGCAGCACCCAGTCTAGATTGAACTTGTCATAGCCTGCCTGTCTCCAGCGGTCCAATCGAACCTGCATTTCTCCACGCGCCTCAGGCCAATACGCGCTGATCTTTGCCAGCGCCAAGTCGCCTTTGGATAGCTTTGTCCCGCCGCTATTTACTTGATTAAAGATATCGACAACCGTGTCGATGTCCTTATCAGTACCGCTAACAGTTTCAATGTGGAAAAAGCGATTCTTTATGTTGGCGAGCTGATTCACCCGGCTAAAGTAGACCGTTTTGCTCTCTAAGGCAGCAAATCGCTCGAAGAATGGATCCAGCCCCTTTTGCATAACCTCCGTAACCGATATCCAGAGCGGGTCGTTTTTCATCCGCACTGGACCATAAAACTCAAAGACTTCCGTCTCAACGTTGAAGTACAGATTGCGGAAAGACGCCGGATTGCCATCTGAGAATGGAGGCACTTTATCGTATATGATGCCGTACAAGGTGGTGATGCGTTGTTGACCATCAAGCAAGAGCTTGTGAGCGCCCGGCCCAAGCACCTGTTCCCCCCTGATGATATCCTGTGTAGCTTGCGTCTCCCAAATCAGCAGGTTGCCGACTGGGTAGCGTTTGTACAGTGACTGCATCAGTTTGCTGACATCGGGCCGCTTCCACACATAACCGCGCTGAAACCGCGGCAACGCTATGGAGCCCGTATTAATCAGCCCAAGTATCGTGTTGACATCCATTTTCGCTTCCTTTCTAGTTTGAACTGTTCTTTATTGTCCGCGCGGCATCGAGAATCTCCCGCGCCGACTGCAAGCCGGCCGCGCCAGCCGTGCCCAACATCGCCGCCAACTCAGCCACGCGCTCATTATCGTCGCGCAACTGCCGCACCTCGGTCGCCGCATGTGAACTGGTCATGTCCTTGGCCACCTGGAAATGGACATCGGCGTAACTCGCCAGTTGCGGCAGATGGGTGACGCAGAGCACCTGATGCTCATCCGAAAGCGACCAGAGCTTCTCGCCGACGACCGCGCCGATGCGCCCGCCGATGCCCTGATCGACCTCGTCGAAGATCAGCGTGGGCGTCTGATCGGCCGCTGTCAAGACACGTTTCAGCGCCAGCATGATGCGGGCCGCCTCGCCGCCGGAGGCTACTTTGGCCAAGGGACGGGGCGGCTGGCCCGGGTTCGCGCTCAGCATGAACTCGACATCATCCATGCCCTTGGCGTCGAATTTATAGCGCCGGTCGCCGATGATGCAGCCGGCCGGATGCTCCGCTTGCCCCAATAGGACCTCGAAACGCGCCTGCTCCATGCGTAGGTCAGCCAGTTCGCCCACCACTGCCGCGCTCATTTCCTGGGCGGCTTGGGCGCGCGCCCGGCTCAAGCGCCCGCAGATATCACCGATCTGACGCATCAGCCTGTCTTCGCGATCTGCCAGCTCTATCATCCGTTCATCGCCCGCGTCAATGCCCTGCAACTCCGCCGCGGCGCGCTCGGCATACGCGAGCAGTTCGTCGATGCTCTCGGCGCGGAATCGCCGTTTAAGCGTCCTGATGAGTTCCAGCCGCTCTTCGAGCTCGTCCAGCTGGTAAGGATCGTATTCCACTTCGCCGGCGTAGCGCGTCAGGGTCAGCGCCAGGTCTTGCGCCCCCTGCGCCAGGTCTTCGGCCAGCGCATGTTCCTGCGTCAGCGCCGGGTCGATGCTCGCCAGCCTCGCCAGCGCCGCCGCGGCCGCCATGAGCCCGTCGACCACCGGTACCGCTTGCCCGCTCTCGTCGCCATTGAGCAGGCGCAGCGCCTCCGCCGCCAGGTTCGCCAACTGCTCGCTATTCGCCAGGCGATTGCGCTGGTCCAATAGCTCCTTCTCTTCCGCCGGGTCAAGCTCGGCCGCGCGAATCTCTTCCAGCTCGTGCCGCAGCAAATCGGCCCGCCGCTGTGAGGATTCCTGATCGTCGCGCAGGCGACGGATCTCGGCTTGCGTCCCGGTCAATTCGGCTACCATTCTGGCCAGACCCGCGCGCAAATCCAGCAGATCGGCATAGCGATCCAGCAGGTCGATATGATGACGCGGCCGAAAAAGCGAGAGATGTTGGCTTTGCCCGTGAATATCCACCAGCGCGCCGCCGACCTCGCTGAGGACTTCGCTCCGAACGGGAAAGCCGTTGATGCGAGCGCTCGAGCGGCCAGGCCGGCGAACCTCGCGCATGATGCTCAGGTACTCCGAATCTTCTTCGTCGACCAGGTCTTCCCGTTCCAGTAGCGGCTGAACCGTCAAACGCGCTCGCGAATCCAGCTTGAACAGGCCTTCGATGCGGCTGCGTTCGCTGCCGGCGCGGACGACCACGGGATCGGCGCGCGCTCCCAGCAGCAATTCGACCGCGTCCACCAGGATCGACTTGCCCGCGCCTGTCTCGCCAGTGATGACGTTGAAGCCGGCGCCAAAGGCAAGCTCCAGCCGGTCGATCACCGCGAAGTTCTGTATGCGCAATTCTTCCAGCATGACGGAGCGGGTGCGGCTAAATCGACATCTTGAAGCGGGCAAAAGCGGCCGAGCAAGCCAGCGCCAGGTAGAGGAGCGTGAAGATTCCGAGTCCGCCCGTCAGCAGATAACCGGCTGCCAGGCCCCCGATGAGCAAAGCGCCCGCGCTGACGACGCCGCTTTGCCGGCCCCGACGCCGTCCGGTCAACTGCAAGGCGATTTGCGCCGCTGTTCCCCCGATCGCCGGCGCCACGATGAATCCCAGAATCAGAAAGCCGCCAAGCAGAAGGGTCGCGAAAATCGTGAGCGCGCCACCGGCAGCGGAGACGACCGCCACCAGCGCATAATCAAGGCCCGTGCCCTGATAGAAACGGTCCTCGTGCCCGCGCACGCATTCGCGGCAGGTATAGCCGACTGGAGTCCGCTTGGCGCATTCGACGCACATATAGCGGTCACAGCGATTGCAGCGCAAGCCGGTATCGCGATCGGGATGCACGGCGCAATAATGTATCTCGTCCTGAATGGCGGCGTCCCTCATGCTGCCGTCCATGTTCGCCCCCTGTCACTCGTCGAAGGTCATGCGCCGCGGACCGTGGCGGTTGATGCGCGGCTCCAGGCGGTCCAGCAATGAGCGGTAGAAATAATTGCGCTCGCGGAAGCGCACGAATTGGCTCACTGGCTCCGCCGATGTGATGCGGACATGCTGATTTTGGCCCAACTCCGCTTCGACCTTGCCATCGACCGTCAAGACGACCGGGTGACGATTCTCCCGCGTCGGCTCGATATCCACCACCGCCCCGCGCGCAAGCACGATGGGCCGATCCATACTCAAATGCGGCGCCATCGGCACCATCAGGATGTTGCGAAGTTCCGGCGGCAGTATCGGCCCCCCGGTCGCCAGCGCATAGGCGGTAGACCCGGTGGGCGTCGACAGGATCAGGGCGTCGGCGTTGTAGGTGGTCGCCCAATGTTTGTCGATGTAGGCGGCGATCTGCACCATGCGCCCGAAAACGCTGCCGCTGATCACCACATCATTCAGCGCGCGGTAGCAGCCGATGACAGTAGAGCGGTCTTCCATCAGCGTCGCCTGCAAGAGCATGCGCTGCTCGATCCAGTACTCGCCCGCCAGCAGCGCGTCCAGCCCGGCTTCGCAATCGTCCGGCTGCTGTATCTCCGTCAGAAAACCGAGCCAGCCCATATTGACGCCCAGCACCGGCACGCTCTGCTCGGCGCAGACGCGCCCGGCGCGCAGCATGGCGCCATCGCCGCCGATGGCCATCACCACATCGGCTTCCGCCACATCCCTTACGACGCTGTCCTCATCCCAAACGGTGTAGACCCAATGGTCTATGCCGCGGTCGCAGAGTGTCATTGCGATCTCTCTCGCCACCGGGTGAGTATCCGGGCGGGAGGGATGGGCGAGTACGCCTATGCGCTTGATGTCGGTCAAATCTGTCGTCTTTCACTTCGCTGATTGACTCTCCATTATGACGCAGTTTGGGCGCCAATCCTATACAAAAACGAGATGCTGAATTGCTGGGAAATGGCGGCTCCCGACAGACGGACGTCATGGCTAGCGCAATCGTCTTCCCATGCGGCAGGCAGCGCCGGCTCCACTGCGTCCCGCGCTCCAATCGGTGACTACGAGACATTAAAACGTTTGACAGGCGCTCTTAAATCGTACTAAGATTTAACTGATACAAGCGACTGAATTGTGTTTCAGGTTAGGAGGCGTAATCCGATGATCAGAATGCTGCTTACTGTTTGTCTGACTTTGCTACTTTTGTTTCCGGCGGCGGCGCAAGATGATGGCGCGCCCACAATCGCTGTCTTGCGTTTCGGTTCTTTGCCATCGCTGGACGTCGCCGAAGGCGCTATTTTGGATCTGCTGGAGTCCTATGGTTTCATCAGCGCGGACGAGAACCGGATTCTGGAAGAACGCGTGGATCATCAAGGCGAGCATATCAACATCATCTGGGGTGATGCCGGTTTTGATTTCCCGACTATATCGGTAATGGTGGATGACGCGCTTGACCAAGAGGCGGATGTCCTGGTTACTCTGGGAACGCCGGTCACCTTGACGGCGGTCAACGCCACGCTCGATATGGATGATCCGCCGCCCGTCCTCTTCACTGCGGTGCACAATCCCTATGAAGCCGGCATCGCCGAAGCTTCCTGCATCAAACCGGCGCATGTCACCGGCATGGAAATTGTCACCTCCTACGATTTCGTCTTTGAGACGCTGCAAAAGCAAGACCCCGACCTCGCCGTCATCGGCACAATCTTCGACACGGCTGCAACCAGCGGTGTATATGGCGCTGATCGTATAATTGATATGGCGGGGGGAATGGGCATTTCCGTGGAGACCGCTGGCGTGACCGGCCTCGCGGACCTGCGCGCGGCGGCAGATAGCTTGGTGCAGAAGGGTGCGCAGGCCATCGTCTTGCCTATCGACAGCCTGACGACCCAAGGCTTGCCCATCATTGTCGCCATTGCCAATGAGAATGGCGTCCCGGTATTCCATCCCAGCCTCGGCTCGATCTACTATGGCGCGACCATCGGCGCTGGTTATTCAAGCTTCTATCAAAACGGCGTCAATGTCGGCCGGGCGCTGGCCTTCCATTTGAACGGCGAGATCGACATCGCGGTCACGGGCATCCATGTCGCGACCGGCCGGGGCCTCGGCATCAATCTGGATTCGGCCAATCTGCAAGGCGTAGAGGTGTCCGGTGAATTGATAAATGAGGCGGATGTTGTGCTGGAAGGCGGCGCGCCCGCTCGCGTCTCCATGCGGACATTACAGCGGATACAGCAGCGGGGTGTCATCATCCCGCAGGAACGGCGGCTGGAAGCGGATACGGAATTCTTCGCCAGCTTGCAATGCAGTCCTGAAATGATCGCCGAGCAGCAGGCTCAACTGGACGCGGCGGCCGAATAGCGAGCTTCAAAATACATAGCGAGAGTAAGAGGGTATTGCGGGACATTTCCTCTTACTCTATTTCATATTTCCAAAACATCTAACATTCTATTAGCGCTGCTCGAAAGGCAGTGCTATATTCACATCTGCCGATTGGTTGTTTTCGATGTTTTGCCTTAATGAGTCTTTCGGGAGGGGTCCCATGCGTCGCAAGCTTATTGTGCTTTTGACTCTGTTTTGTTTTCTGATACCTGGTTCGGTCTTGTTGGCGGATGATGAAAAACCGACCGTGGCAATCCTCCGATATGGCAACCTCGAACCGCAGGCGGCCGCCGAATTTGGCGTGCTTGATATCTTGTATGTCTATGAATTCCTGACTTCCGACGAGCGCGAAGCCGCCAGATCCCGGGTGGATATCGAAGGCGAAAACATAAACATCGTCTTTGGCGACGCCAACTCCGACCTGCCCACCGCCAATCTCATGGTGGAAAACGCGCTGGATAGCGGCGCTGACGCGCTCTTTACGATTTCGACGCCGGTGACGCAGATCGCCGTCAACACGACCCTCGATCAAGAGCAGCCGACGCCTGTCATCTTCACCTACGTTTACAACCCTTATGAAAGCGGCATCGCCCAGGATTCCTGCTTAAAGCCCGCGCATGTCACCGGGTCTTACGCAGTACCGCCCTATGCCGAGGCTTTTGAGGTCTTCCAGACGCAGAACCCCGATATGCGGCGCATCGGCACGATCTTTTCTTCGAATGACGCCAGCGGCGTCGCGGGGGCGGAAGAGATTGCCGCCATCGGCGAGTCGCTGGGGATCCAAGTTGAATCCGCCGCCGTCACCTCTGTCAGTGACCTGCGCGCCGCCGCGCAAGGCTTGTTCAACCGTGATGTGGAAGCGCTCGTGCTGCCGATTGACCACATCATCGGCGCCGGATTGCCTATTATCGTCACCGCGGCCATTGACAATCAGATTCCGACCTTCATGGCAAACTCGGGCGGCGTCTATTATGGGGTCACTGTGAGCGCGGGTTTCTATGAGTTTTATGCCCAGGGCATCAGAGCCGGGCTTATGCTCGTGTCCCTCCTGCAAGGCGAGCTTGACCCGGCCGGCACCCGCATTGATCGCTTCACCAGTTTCAGTTTGGGCGTCAACCAGGATACAGCCGACATGATCGGCGTCGATATCGCTGAGGAGTTGCTGGACTCGGCCGATATCGTCGTGACAGACGGCGCAATCCACTTGTCGGCTAAAATGATCTTGCAGACCCTGGAGCAGTATGGCGCGCCTGAGCAGATGAAGCAGATGATGGTCGCGGGCTTCTCCGGCATCGAGGTGGATGCGTTCTTTGCAATGATGCGGTCCTCGCAGGGAAGTCTGCCGCGGGAACTCTTTGATGCGCTCCTGGCTGGCAGGCGGAACCCCGAACTGCTGCGGGCGGACGCGGAATTCCTCGCGAGCCTGCCTTGCAGCGGTGAGATGATCGCCGAGCAGCAAGCGGCTTTGGACGCGGCCAGCGAATAAGCTATATGATTGAGTTATGCGGCTGTGAGTCCTGTGGCGTATCTTTCAGTAGGAAGGCAAGTTGAGATGTTCAGAAAACTTTTCCTGGTATTCGCTTTGCTGCTTATGATGGCGTCATTGTCGGGAGGGGCACTAGCGCAGGGCGACGACAATCCCGCCATCGCCATCCTGCGCTTTGGACCCAGCGACGCGCTGGGGATTACCGAGGGCGCTATCCTGGATGTGCTGGAATCCTATGGCTTTATCACATCGGAAGAGAACCGCCAGCTCGAAGAGCGCCAAAATCTTGAGGGAGAAAACCTTTCGGTGTATTGGGGCGAAGCCGGCTTCGATTTGCCTAGTGTGAACCTGATTGTTGACGCGGCTCTGGATCGTGATGTGGACGTATTGGTCACGCTTAACGCGCCGGTAGCCCAAGTCGCGGCCACTGTCACGAGCGATATGGATGACCCGCCTGTGGTGCTCTTTACCGCGGTCTCCGCGCCTTATAAAGCCGGGATCGCCGATTCGTCCTGTATCAAGCCCGACCACGTCGGCGGCGCGGAGACCTTGATCGAGTATGAGCCCGTCTTTGAGGCTTTCCGCTTGCAGGATCCCGACCTCAACCGCGTCGGCTTTTTGTATGCCACCTCGATGACCTCGGGCATAGACGCCTACGAGAGATTCACGGCAATAGCGACGGAAATGGGTGTTGAAGTCATCGAAGCAGGCATCGCTTCACTGTCCGACCTGGCTGCGGCGGCGGAAGGTTTGGTTGAGCGCGGCGCCAGGGCTTTATTCGTTTCGGGTGACTACTTGACGGCGGCCGGGCTGCCCATCATTGTCTTTGTCGCCAACGAAAATAGCGTCCCGGTTTTCCATCCGAGCATGGGCACTATCTTTTCCGGCGTTACCATCGGCGCCGGCTTTGCATCCTACTACTCCCGCGGGGACAACCTCGGCGTCATCCTGGTTGGGCACTTGAACGGCGACGTTGACATCGCTTCCACCAGGATTCATATTGACAGCAGCAATTTGCTGGGGATTAACTTGGATTCGGCGAAGGAGCAAGATGTCGAGATTTCCGAGGACTTGATGAAGCGGGCGGCGACGGTGGTGAGCGGCGGCACGATAGCGCAGGCATCGCCGCAGGTGCTGCAGGCCGTTGCCCGACGAGGCAAGGTACTGCCCCTGGAACAGCGCCTTGAAAGAGACATGGCTTTCCTCGCCTCACTCGAATGCACAGAGGAAATGACCGCCGAGCAGCAAGCGGCGCTGGAAGCGGCGGATAAATAAGCGCATTGTAATCGCAAGGCCGCAGCATAGCGCAGAGGAGACTTCTGATGCATGATTGATAGCGCTCTCGCTTCTGTTTTTCTTGCTGGCTGTTCCAATTGCATCGGCGCAGGACAATGAGAATCCGACCATCGCCGTCCTCCGCCTGGGATCATCTCTGTCTGATACGAGCTTGGAGACCGCCGTAATTGAAAATCGGGGGCAATGGGTGGTTGTTCCGCTTGTTGATTAGGCGGTGTGGAATATGTTTACCGCAGTTGTGGGCGGCGCGGAGGCGTCGGCGTCGAATCGGTGGACTTTTCGCAGGCCGACGGGAGACGCCGGGAGTGCAATTGAAGGGTATTTGGCTAAAGGTGTTGGCGATGTCTTGGCGCTCCAGGTAACATTCATGCGGATGGACGGGGATATGATCGAATCTGTGTAAGGTGGTATCGGTAATGTCGTTGAAGGTTTCGGTCGTCATGCCGGTTTACAATCGGGAAAAGTATTTGGCGGAGGCTATCGAGAGCATCTTAGAGCAATCGATTAGCGATCTGGAATTGATCGTCGTTGATGACGGCTCGCGCGACGGGTCGTATGAAATGGCGAGAGCTTATGGAAGGCATGATGAGAGGCTGCGCTGTATCAAGTTGGATCGAAATATGGGCGTATCAGCCGCGCGGAATCGCGGCATGGCGGCCTCGGTCGGCGAGTATATCGCGTTCATGGATTCTGACGATGTGAGTTTGCCTGACCGCCTGGATAAACAGGCAGGAATAATGGAAAGAAATGGGAAAATTGGCGTGGTAAGCGCCTGCACAAATATTATGAATGAGGATATGTCAGTATTACTTACTCCGAAGAGCGTGCCGGCTCTGCATCCCAATATCGTATTGTCGTTGCTCATAGGCGCTCCGTGTATAGTCGCTGGGGCAATGATGGTAAGGGCGAGTCTGGCTCGAAAGGCAGGCGGCTGGAATGAGAGCTTGCGGGCGGGCGAAGAAGAAGGGGATTATTATATGCGCCTGCTGCTGCATGGCGCCAGATTCGCAAATGTGAATGAAATCCTGTATCTGCAACGAAAGCATGACAGTAACGCTACCTGGAGCGCCGACGGCCTCTCTATGAGATATGTCGATAGAAGGCGAAAGATTCTGAGCGAGTTATTGGAAAGAATAGATGAGGAAACGGTAAAGCGATTTAAGAGATTTGCGTATGGGGAAAAGCTGAATAGGGGCGACAGACGTTTGGTAAAAAGAGACTTGCGGCTGTTTATTGAGAGAATTGTGGATCAGGGATTTGTAATGCCCGAAGAAGAAAGTGTAATGATTGCGGATATGAATAGGCGGCTGGAAGAAGCCAGTCCGCGATATTGGCAAATGTTTTGTCACTGGCGAAGAGCGCGGGGCTTGGCGAATGACTGAGACTCCCGTTGTAATCAGCGATCAAGACGCAGGCATCGCCGCAGGTGCTGCAAGCCGTTGCCCGGCGAGGCAAGGTATTGCCCCTGGAACAGCGCCTTGAAAGAGACACGGCTTTCCTCGCCTCACTCGAATGCACAGCGGAAATGATCGCCGAGCAGCAAGTGGCGCTGGATGCGGCGAGCGAGCAGCCGGCAATTCGCTGAATTTCCAAGCAATATCTGAAACATGAAGGGGCAGCTTAGCAAGTCGCCCGTTTTGGCCAGGCATTGATTCTTCCGCGCTTATCCAAAGTGCCCGGCGATATAATCAGCTGTCTCCTGCCGCGCCGGGCTGCCGAAGACCTTCTCCGTAGCATCGTACTCGACCAGCTCGCCCCAGCGGATCTCGTGACCGTCTTCTATCGTCTTGCGAATATTGAAAAAGGCGGTGAAATCGGAAGCGCGCTGCGCCTGCTGCATATTATGCGTGACGATGACGATGCTATATTCCCGCTGCAATTCCCACATTAACTCCTCGATGCGCTGCGTCGCGATGGGATCAAGCGCGGAACAGGGCTCGTCCATCAAGATCACATCCGGCTCCACCGCGATCGTCCGCGCGATGCAAAGCCGTTGTTGCTGCCCGCCGGATAGGGCCAGGCCCGACTTGTTCAGGTCGCCGCTGACCTCATCCCAAAGCGAGGCGCCGCGCAGGCTGCGCTCGATGATCTCGTCCAGGATGTTCTTCTTCTTGACCCCCAGCAGGCGCGGGCCATAGGCCACATTGTCGTAGATGCTCTTGGGGAAGGGATTCGGCTTCTGGAATACCATGCCGATCCGCCGCCGCACCTCAACCGGGTCCACCTCCTGGTCATACAGGTTCCGGCCCCGATAGATGATCTCGCCCTCGACGCGCGCCCCGGGCGCCAGCTCCAACATGCGGTTGATGCCGCGCAAGACGGTGCTCTTGCCGCAACCCGACGGCCCGATGAAGGCGGTGATTTTGTTCTGATGGATCGGCAGGCTTACATCCGCCACCGCGCGAAACCTCCCGTAATAGAAGCTGCAATCGCGCAGTTCCATCACCAGATCGGTATCGCTCTGAACTTGCGCGTTTGTCTCTTTTGTTTGCAGGGCCATGGCTTAGAACCTTATCGAATAGCGGTTGCGAAGGATGATCGCCGTGGCATTCAGCGTCAGCATCAGCGTCAGCAGCACGATGATAGCGGCGGCGGCGATATTGGCGAACTGACCCTGTGGGCGCGCCGTCCATTGATAGATCTGTATCGGCATCGCGGTGAACTGAGAGAAGGGACTGGTCGGGTCCGTCACCAGGAAGGTGGCCGCTCCAACGACAATCAGCGGCGCCGTCTCCCCGACCGCGCGCGAAACCGAGAGAATCGCGCCTGTCATGATGCCGGGCAGGGCGGCCGGCAAGACCTGATTCCAGATCGTCTGCCAGCGCGTCGCCCCCAAGCCATAAGAGGCTTCCCTGATGGTATAAGGCACCGCGCGGATCGCTTCCTGCGCGTTGATGATGATGATTGGCAAGATCAGCAATACCAGCGTCAAGCCGGCGCTGACCAAGGTACGACCGTTCGGCGCGAAGCTGTTGATACGCGCCAGGCTTGTCATCAACTCATCAAAGATATCATCGCTGATGGGAGAGTCGGCGGCGATGTCAAACCGGTAGTAGTCGCCGCGGACCTCGATATCGTATTCGTCATCGGCGCGGACCGGCGCCGCATCCACGGCGATCTTCAGCGCATCGGCCAGGGAATTTGACATCTCAGGCACGGCGCTATTGCCGTGCATGGACAAGCTAGGCCTGCCGTAGAACAAGAAGGTATCGACGATTCGCTGCGCCGTTTGCGCGTCGGCAGCATCGCTATTGCTGCTGATGACGCCGCCATCGTAGCTAAGCGCGCCATCAAAGGCCGGCGCGATCCGCTCAATCACCGTGGCGACCGTCGGCGCGTCAAAGTTGTAATTGAAGATCAAGCCGCTAGTAAAAGGCGCCAATGCGCGAACAAAAACCGCCAGGCCCAACATGCCATAAATGATCGAGGGCACACCGGCCAGGTTGCGCACATTGGTCTCGATAAGGCGGTTGATGAATCCGTGATGGGCGTATTCTTCGAGATAGATCGCCGCGCCCACGCCGATGGGCAAGGCCACCAGCAGCACCACCGCCATCAAGCCGACTGACCCGATCAACGCCGTGCGCACGCCCGCCAGCGCCGGCGTGCTCGACATCGGCGCCGTCAGGAAGTCTCCGCGCAGCCAACTGTGATAACGGACAACCTCGACCTTGGCCTCATCGAGGCGTTCTCGCTTCTTGTAATCTTCCAGGATGGGACCTTCAATCTCCGCCTTTATCGCATCAAAGTTGAAGATCGTATCTATCAGCGAGAAGCTGGCGATAACCTGCCGCTCCACCACTTCCTCCAGGACAAGGTTGCGCAGCGTCGCCTGATCGGCATACTTGGCCAGCAGGCCCGCTTGCTGCTCCGCGCTGATATTCTTCAACAGTTCGCCCGCAATTGTCGGGTCCACGTTGGCATCCCCGACTATCTCGGCCACGCTTGCACTCATGAATTCATCCACAGGCACTTTGCTAATGGTATTGCGAATCAAGACGCGCAGGCGTCCTTTGACATTCTCCGCCAGGATCAACGCCAGCTCGTCATTATTCAGCGCCTCCAGCGGACGTCCGTCAGTCAAGGTCGCCGGCTCGATGGTGTTGACTACGCCGATTGTGCCAAAGGCTTCATTGGCGACATTGCAGAACAGCGCCACCAGAGCCAGCGCCGCCACACCAATCGAGAAATAGTTGAATATCCGGCCGAGGCGCCCGCGCCGATGCCGCGCTTCCAGGCGCTGGAAGAACTCCTTCTCGCCGGGCATGAAGTGTTTGCTTTTGCCCGCAGCCATTAGTAGGCCTCCCGGAAGCGGCTGATGATGACGCGGCTGAGCACATTAAGAATGAAGGTCATGGCGAAAAGCGTCAGCCCGATGGCGAAGATGCTGTTGTAGTCAATTGAGTCGTAGCTCAGGTCACCGCCGCTGATGCGCGCGATATGGCCCGTCATCGTCTCGGCCGAGTCAAAGGGGCTGAAACTGAAATTGGGACCGGCGCCGGCCGCGATCGCCACGATCATCGTTTCGCCAATGGCGCGCGAGACCGCCACGATAAAGGCCGCCAGTATGCCCGAAAGCGCCGCCGGCACAACCACCTTGATCGTCGTCTCCAGTTTGGTCGCGCCCAAGCCATAGGACGCTTCGCGCAGCGCATTCGGCACCGCGTGCAAGGCGTCTTCACTCATCGAGCTGACCAGGGGAATGATCAAAATGCCAACCACAATACCCGCGGAGCCAGTGTTGTAGATATTCACGATATCGACGCCGAAGACCGCGCGCAGCAAAGGCGTCATGAATGTCAGCGCGAAGTAGCCATAGACGACGGTCGGGATGCCGGCCAGGATCTCTAGCACCGGCTTCAAAGTGCTGCGCAGCCGCGGCGAGGCGTATTCGCTCAGGTAGATCGCCGCGCTGATGCCCAGCGGCAGCGCCACCAGCATCGCTATTGTGCTGGTCATCAAGGTGGCGTTGATCAGCGGGATGACGCCAAATTCACCGATCGCCGGGATCCAATTGGTATTGGTGAAGAATTCGACGATCGTCGGCCGGTCATTGTACTCCACCGAAACTCCGGCGCGATGCGGCGCAATCGTGTTCTCGCCGCGGATGCCGCGCGCAACCGTCATCAACGGCAGGTAGCCATCTTTGACGAAATCCGCGGCGATGCGCTCGGTCAAAGGGTAGACGGTCGAGCTGCCCGCGGCCGTGAGCTCGCCAATGACGTCGGCCGGGTTGACCGCCAGCATTTCGCTCGCCTTGGTGGCGCGGATCCATTCGTTGCTCGCCTTCGCCAGCGCCTCGGTCGATGCCGGGAAATAACCGACATCGACGATCACATCGCTGACTTTGTTCAGATAATAGCTGATGAAGTCTTTCACTTGCGGATGATGGCGCATGATGCCGGCATCGCTGTAAATGAAGAGCGGACGCGCCAGCGCGTAACTGCCGTCTTCCACCGTCGCCGCTTCCGGCCAGACCGCGTCCAGCGTGATAATCCTGAGATCATCACTGTTGTTCAAATAATAGGCGTAGCCAAAAAAGCCGATGCTTGCCGGATTGCGCTTGATGCCGCCCACCAGTTGGTTGTCATTCTCGGACATGATCGGGTCAGTCGCCAACATAGCGCCGGGATCATCATCAAGGACTGCTTCCACGAAGAAATCGAAGGTGCCGCTATCCTCGCCCGGGATGACCAACTTGATCGGCTCATCTGGAAACTCGGCGCGCACATCGGACCAGTTTTCCGCGCCGCCGAAAATCTGTTGCAACTCAATAACGGTCAGCTCGGTTAGGAAGTCGTTGTCCGCGCTGACAACAATCGCCAAGGCGTCCGTGCCGACGCGAAACTCGATTGGCGAGATGCCCACTCCGTTGCAGGCGTCGATTTCCGCTTGTCTGATCGGCCGGCTCGCATTGACGATCAAGGGCCGCGCATGGCCGCTTTCCGTCAGTCGCTCGTCGGTCGCGCACCAGCGCCGGAAGCCGCCGCCCGTGCCGAGCACATCAATCTCAAAGCGATTGTTGTGAAACTCGCGGACTTCCATCACCTCTTGCCCGACGCGAACCGTGCCGCCGACATGAATCGCCTCGAGGGCCTTCCCCGGCTGGACGCGGAATGAGGCTGTGCTCTCATCCATGTCGCTCAAAATGGCGCGATTGGTATTCACCCACTGGTCGCGCGTGAAAAAGGCGATCGACTCGTTGCCCAGGACCAGGATGATGCCAATGGTCGTGAAGATGGATAGCAAGCCGCAGGCAAAGAGGCTCAACTGAATGAGGACTTCGTGCAGCTTGAAGCGGTGGTTCAGATTCAGCGTTTGCGATTTGCGCTGTACGAAATGCCGTGTCAAGTCCGGGTGTTGTGATTCGCTCATCGTTTCTTCAGGTTGGGCCGGCTGGTGTCTGTTCCACGGATCTTCTGGTTTGAAATTCGGATCTTGAATGAAGATTTAGGCAAAAAGGCGAGGGATACGGCAGCAAAGATGATACCGTATCCCCGCTTTAGCGACTATTGGCAGATTGCCTACATATCTCCCATCGCGTCAAGAAAGGCTTCCTTGGCCGCTTCCAGCGCCGCTGGCGACGCCGGGAAGTAGCCGACATCGACAACCTCGTCATTGACATTTGTGAGATAGAAGTTGATGAAGGCGTTGACCTGCGGTTTCTCCGCCATGATGCCGGCATCGCTGTAGATGAACAGCGGGCGGGCCAGCGGGTAGCTGCCGTCATCGGTGGTCTGGGCGTTGGCTTCAATGCCTTCAATGTTGAGGATGTTCAAGGTGTCCTGGTTTTCAACGTAGTAGGCGTAACCGAAGAAACCGATGGCATAGGGGCTGCCGGCGATGCCTTGCACCAGGACGTTGTCATCTTCGGAAAGCTGCGGGTTGGCGCTCAGGATCGGCTCTTCATCCTCATCGAATACCTCTTCCACAAAGTAATCGAAGGTGCCGCTGTCCGTGCCCGGTATGAAGCGCTGGATGGCTTCGGCGGGCCATTCGGCGCGCACATCAGCCCAGGTGTCGGCGCTACTGAAGATCATCGCTAGTTCTTCCATCGTGACATCGCTGACGAAGTCGTTCTCAGCGGAAACGGTGACAGCCAGGGCATCGGTGCCGACGCGGAATTCAATCGGATCGCGGCCGATTTCGGCGCAAGATTCGCGCTCGCTGTCCTTGATGGCGCGCGAGGCGTTGCTGATGTCGGTCTCGCCTTCGACGCAGAAGCGTTCGAAGCCGGCGCCGGAGCCGATAGAGGCGATCGACGGGGGGACGCCGCCCGCGTCCGTCCACAGTTCAGCCATGCGTTCGCTCAGCGGGAAGACGGTGGAGCTGCCGGCGGTGATGATTTCGCCGGTGGGGTAGTCGAGCGGATCCACCTCGGGCAGCCCATGACCGTCGGCGAAGGCGCCAGTCAGGCTGAGGGCCAATACGATAAGCAGTGCGGCTAGACGTACAATTCTCATGCGCATTTTCTCCCATGAAACTCGTGACGATAAACGAGATTGGCGGATGACCCGCCACTGTGGAAGCCTACCTGAACACTGTTAACGCAGATGTTCGCGAGTTTAATGGCTCGCTAAACTCAATTTAAGAATACTACCGTCATTCTTGACCTGTACTTTACTCGTTTAATCTGATTGCGACCGCCTGAGGACTTGACTATCGTTCGCCCGTCTTTTGATGATTTTGCCAACTAACGCTAGAATTGTGGACGATTGGAAAGCTGCGGATGGCAGAACCATGATCAAGTATTTCCAGCGCCGCCTGTTGCAAGCGATACCGACCTTCTTTGGCGTGACCATCTTGTCCTTCCTCATTATCCTGTCCGCGCCGGGCGATCCGGTGGCGATGATCACCTTCTCTCCAAATCCGTCGCCGGAAGCGATCAAGGCTTTGCGGAGTCAGCTGGGTTTGGATCAGCCGCCGCTGCTCCAGTACGTCTACTGGCTCATCGGCAACGACTGGGCGCTTATCGATTACGATGGCGACGGGGTCAGCGAAACGCCCGGAAGCCGGCGCGGGTTGCTGCGCGGCGATTTGGGCCAATCCATTAAGCAAAGGCGCCCGGTGATGGATTTGATCGCGCAGCGCATTCCGGCCACGCTTCGCCTTGGCGTTGCTGCTCTCGTCTTGGGTTATCTCATCGGTGTTACGCTGGGTGTGTTGGCGGCTGTCTTTCATCGAACCTGGGTCGACCAGATCATTCGCGTTATGTCGGTGATTGGCAATGCGGTGCCCGCATTTTGGCTGGGTTTGCTGTTGATCATCATCTTTGGCGTTCAGCTTGATCTATTGCCAATCAGCGGCATGAAGAATATCACCCAGCGCGGTCCCCAGAGTTTTGGCGACGCGCTGCGTCACATGATCTTGCCGGTCTCCGTCTTGTCGCTAAACACAGTCGCATTTATTTCGCGATTCACTCGGACGCAGATCTTGGAAGTGCTTCAACAGGATTACGTCCGAACGGCCTACGCCAAGGGGCTGCAAACCCGAGCAATCTGGTTTCGTCACGCCTTGCGCAACGGTTTGTTGCCCGTGGCGACATTTTTGGGGCCGTCAATCGGCACGCTGTTGGCGGGTTCTGTGATTATCGAGCAAGTATTTCAGTGGCCAGGGATGGGCAAGCTGATCATTGACGCGGTCTTTTCGCGCGACTATCCGCTCGTGATGGGTTCTGTTGTCGTGGCCTCGGTGATGTTCATTGTCGGCGTGCTGCTCTCTGATATCATGTACGTCATCCTCGATCCGCGCATCCGGCTGGAGTAGGCAGCGCCATGAATTCTAAAGTCGCCGCAATCGGCGCTGCGGATACGCGACACCATTCACGCTCGTTTTGGCGCGACGCCCTCGCCTTCATCCGGCGCGACCGTTTGACCATCTTTGCTGTCAGCGTCCTGCTTGCCTTGACGCTGATCTGCTCGCTGTCACCAGTGTTCATTGAGAGAGTCTTCAACCTTGAAGTCAACGATACAAGCATACCGGACCGCTTCAAACTGCCTGGTGAAGACGGATTTGTGCTTGGCACGGATCAACTGGGCCGGGATCAATTCTTGCGCCTGATTTATGGCGGACGCGTCTCGCTGACCATCGCTTACCTCGCCAGCGCGCTGACGGTCTTCATCGGCATCACGCTCGGTCTGCTGGCCGGTTACTATGGCCGGCAGATCGACGACTTGATCTCCTGGGGCATCAACACCCTCAGCGCCATTCCGCCGCTCTTCCTGCTCTTGATCGCCGCGGCAGTTTGGAAGCCATCGACCGAAGTGCTGATCATAGTACTGGCGGCTTTGGGCTGGGTGGGCACAAGCCGGCTGGTGCGCGGTGAGGTTTTGTCGCTTAAGGAGCGCGATTATGTGCTGGCGGCGCGGGCGCTGGGCGCGTCCGATTTTCGCATTCTCATCTATCATATTTTGCCCAACGTCTTCTCCATCGTCATGGTCACCATGACCATCATCGCCGGCAACTTAATCCTCATCGAATCCGGCTTGAGCTACCTGGGCATGGGCATCCAACCGCCAACGCCGACCTGGGGCAATATGCTGACCGATTCGCGCAGCTACCTGGTCACGGGCGTACATCTCATTTTCATGCCTGGCATTCTGATCATGATCACAGTGCTTTGCTTCTATCTTGTCGGCGACGGCTTGCGCGACGCGCTGGATCCGCGGCGGTATCAGCAGTAGTCACCGGTGCCCGCTAGTCATAAAAAACACAGAAGGGCGATCCTTGGATCGCCCCTACAGATTCTTGTTATGTGAGGTTTGACGCTACTCCTCAAGCGTCCACTTGTGGATGTCGGCGGTGTAGCCGTAGAAGACCCAGAAGGCCGTCGGCTCGAAGCCTTTGACCCGCTTGGTGGCCGTCTGCCAGATATTGGGCACGAAGGTCCAGTCATAGGCCACTTCTTCGTGGGTGATGCGCTGGATCTCTTTGTAGATCTCGCCGCGTTCGGCAGGATCGCAGCCCGGCAGCGTCCGTGCCTGTTCGATTAGCGCGTCGATTTCCGGATTGACGTAGGAGCTGGTGTTGCCGCCACCGGCGCCCGTCGCCAAATCCTGGGCGCTATTGATGATGCCCATGAAATCGTTGGGGTCGGGCGCGCCGCCCGTGCCGCCGCTGCTGCTCATGGACGTCGCGTCGTGCTCCTGACCCCAAAAGACACCGCTGAGGTAGTTCGCCCATTCGACCAACTCCACTTTCACATCAGCGCCGATGTCCTTGAGTTGATCCTGCGCGATCAAGGTGGTCGTCGGGAACATGGTGAGGATATCGGAGTAGGAGATGGTGAATTCCAGGCGCTGGCCGTCTTTCTCGCGGATGCCATCGCCATCTTCGTCGACCCAGCCGGCTTCTTCCAGCAACTGCATAGCGGCTTCCGGATCGTAGGGATAGGGCTCAATATCGTTATTGTAAGCCGCCGCGTGATAGGGGTTTACTGCCCCGACCAGACGCGTGCCGCCCATCTCGCCACCCATCGTTTCTAGGATGTCGAACTTGTTGTAACCCATGGCGAGCGCCTTGCGCACGTTGACATCGGTGAAAATCGGATGCGGCGGCTGCTCGGCGCGATTGCCGTCAGCGTCAAAAGCCGGCGCGGGCTGGGTCGGATCCGCCCAATTGAAGCTCATGAACTTGACCGACATCTGGGGGAAGATCTGCCACTGCAGATTACTCGTGTCGGCAATTTGGGCGAAGATATCGCCATGCAGATAGGTGTAATCGACTTCGCCGGCCTGAATCGCCTGCGCCGCCAATTCGTGCGATCCCACATTGCGATTGATCAGGTAGGGAATGCCGACATCGCCGCCCCACCAGGTCGGATTGGCGTAGAAGCTCTGGAATTCGTCGGTTTCCCAGGCATCCATGATGTAGGGACCGCCGCTGATTTCGAGCGGATTGGTGCTGATCTCGCCGTTCCTGAAATCGCTGAAGTCGGCCTCGAATCGATGCGACGGCAAGAAGCGCGTGCCGCCTAATTCGGCAAAGACCGTACAATCCGGTTGACTCAAGACCACCTTGAAGGTCTTGTCATCGATGATCTCGACGCCCTCGACATTCGCGAAGTCGGCCGCTCGCCAGGAAGCAACTTCCGGCGACTTGATCGCGTCAACGACGAACTTCATATCATGCGACGTGATCGGTGCGCCATCGCTCCAGTTCGCGTCCTCCCGGATGTGGAAGGTATATGACATCCCGTCCGCCGCCTGCTCCCAAGTTGTGAGCCCGGGCACCGGATCATAGGTCATGGGGTCGATTTCGTAGGGCTTGGGCCACAGGAGGCTGTAAGCCTGGAAAGACGCGCCATCACTGCTGATGACGGGATTGAAGGTGCTGATGTTGCCGAAGCCGCGGATGACGATGGTCTCCGCGTCTTGCGCGGTCGCCAAGGCGGCGCCCAGCAAAAGCAGCACAACAAGCGCAAGTTTGAAGTATCTCATGGGTAACTCCCCGTTTCACTATTTCGAACAGAATTTATGTTGATCGAACAAGTAGGGACTATAACAAATTTGGCGCCAGATTGCGAAAATCGTTGTCTTGGCTGCTTTCGCACGGGGCAACACTGTCGTCAATCCGCCTGGTATTTCAAGTCGGCGTCGTGTCATGGCGGATTGGCGGATAAAGCGCTTGCCAGCTTAGAACAAAGGTGCTAGGGTTGTGGATAGCGAATTTGCGCTTGAGCAACTACACTTGAGCAAGCCTTAGACAAAGCGAGAAAGCAGCGATGGCAAAACGGACGCGGGCAATCAAAGAAACGCAAGTTTTTGAAAGTCATGACTTTGCAGCCAAGCAGAAGGCGCTTGACGCGACCTTGACCGATATCACCAAACGCTACGGCGATGGCACGATCTTCAATTTGGGCGCGGGCGCGCACTTGCAGATCGAGGCGATCCCTTCCGGTTCGCTGGGCATCGATATATCGCTGGGCGTCGGCGGCGTGCCGCGCGGGCGCATCACCGAGATTTATGGTCCGGAAAGCTCGGGCAAGACAACGCTCTGCCTGCATGTGGTGGCGGAGGCGCAACGGACGGGCGGCATCTGCGCCTTCATTGATATGGAGCACGCGCTGGACCCGACCTACGCCGAGAAGATCGGCGTGGATATCCAGCAGCTCTATGTCTCGCAGCCGGACACGGGGGAGCAGGCGCTGGAGATCACGGAGCATCTGGTGCGTTCGGGCGCGCTGGATGTGATCGTGGTGGATAGCGTGGCGGCGCTGGTGCCGCGGGCGGAGATCGAAGGCGAGATGGGCGATTCGCACGTGGGTTTGCAGGCGCGCTTGATGAGCCAGGCTCTGCGCAAGCTGGCGGGGGCGATCAAGCAATCGAATGTCAGCGTCATCTTCACCAATCAACTGCGCGAAAAGGTGGGCGTGATGTTCGGCAGTCCGGAGACGACGCCGGGCGGGCGGGCGCTGAAATTCTATGCCAGCGTGCGGATTGACATTCGGCGCATCCAGCAGATCAAGCACAGCGGGGATGTCGTCGGCAATCGGACGCGCGTGAAGATCAAGAAGAACAAGGTGGCGGCGCCTTTCAAGGAATGCGAATTCGACATCATGTTCAATCAAGGCATCAGCAAGTCGGGCGAGATCATCGACATCGGCACCGAGCTGGGCATCATCGACAAGCGCGGCGCCTTTTATCGTTATGACGATGAGCTGCTGGGGCAGGGGCGTGAGAACGCCAAGGGCTTCTTGCAGAGCAACGGACGCATGTCGGATGTGATCGAGGATCAGATTCGGCGGGTCTTTGGCTTGCCGGCGATGCGAGAGGTCGGCGCGGGGGAGGGGTAGAGTTTCTACTTCTTCTGTCGCCTCAACCACTCCGCCTCGCTGACCAACTCGCCATTCGTCACATCGCTGCTTTGATAGCGCTTGTTCTTGTCGAAGTAGAGTTCCAATTCCGCCTGGAAGGGACAGCGCGCGGCGCTCGCGACTTTGCGGCACCAGTAACCCTTGCCATCATCCGTCTGTGACAGGTCGTTCAGCGGATCGACGCGGATGCGCAGGATCTCTTTGCACATCTTGGGCTGGACGTAGAAATAGATGCCGCGATCTTCATCGCGTCCGCCGCCGCCGAATAACGATTTCAGTATGTTCATCGTCGATGCCTTTCAGAATAGTTGCCCTGCGACACTGTCCGTCATTATAGCGGTATTGACATGGGCGACCCACCGGGTCGCCCCTACGCCCTTATAAAGATTGGGCCAAAGGCAGGCGCAAATCCCAGGCTTCCAGGTTCGCCATGAATTGGTGCGCGGTCATATCGAGGTGGACGGGCGTCACGCTGACGTAGTCCCGGTGCACCGCCCAGACATCAGTGCCGAGTTCGTCGGTGTTGGCGGTCGGCGGCTCGCCTTCGACGCGCACGACGCCATCGGCGACCTCAACCAGGCAATCGCGGTAGATGCGCACGCCCTGGCGCGTAAGGCGGATGCCGCGCAGGTCTTCGAGGCGCTTGACCGGCGGGATGTTGACGTTGAGGATGGTATAGGGCGGCAGGCCTTGTTTCAGGACCATCGCGGCGATCGTTTGCGCGACTTTCGCCGCGACTCGATAGTCATCGGGATGGTCGGCGTCGGGTTGGGCGAGGGAGAAGGCGACGGCCGGGATACCGCTGATGGCCGCTTCCAGCGCGGCGGTGACGGTGCCGCTGTAGGTCAAGTCTTGCGCCATGTTCTCGCCGCGGTTGACGCCGGAGACAACGATATCCGGTTTGCCGTCGACCAAGCCCAGCAGAGACAGAGCGATGCAATCAGCCGGAGAGCCATTGACGACGAGGGCCGGGATGTTGTCGCCGACGGCGCATCGTGAATACTTGATGTTTTGGTGCAGAGTGATTTTGTGCCCGCTGGCGCTTTGATTGCTGGCCGGCGCGCATACTTGCACCTGACCTAGATCCCGCATCGCCCCCGCCAGCGACACGATTCCAGGCGCATTGAAGCCGTCATCGTTGGTAACGATTATCGAGGTCAAAAGATCTTGCCTTCCTGAAGAGGGAACTGAACCGATAGTCTCACACTATAGCACAGACGCCGGCGGCGGAGGCCTCGAAAGCGGCTTGATCAGGCGCAGTCGCCTTTGTCCAGCTCAAACTCGGCGCTATTAACAGTATTATCGTTTTCGTTAGATTCCAGTATGTGGTTGCCGGCATCAACAGTAACGCGGATTTGCTGACGCTCGCCGAAATGCGCCCTGATCGTGAGAGGCAATTCCAGCACGGTCTCTTGCCCGGCATTCAGCTTGGATAGGTAAATCGTTTCGGGATTTTCGGCAATGACGCTTTGGTCGCTGATTAGGTGGGCTTTGACGGATACCCAGGGGCTCGTCTGCGAATCCAGCGAGCCGTTGTTGCGGACGGTGGCGCGGATGGTTGTTGCCTGGCCGCAGACGGGCCTGGCAGGGACGAGTTCAATGCTGCTGATAAGCAGGTTGACGCCTTCCGGCTCAGGCGGGGGCGCGCCCGTCTCGACTGGCAAGCCGGTGGTGATATCCGCCGCTTCGACGAAGGCGGCGTCGATCCAGGCATCGCCGCCCTCGCCGTAGGTGACGCGATACCAATCGCGCTCCGGATTGACGGCCACGATCAGCACTTTGGTATCGGCGAGCAGGCTGCCGAGCGGCTGACCCGAAGCCACGCCGGGACCGGGGCGGAGATTCGCCACCGCCAGGACGGCGCCCGGCACGCTGCTTGGTCCCAGGTTCTTGGGCGCGGATGTCGGCGCCGGGCTGGATGTGCTCGGCGGGACCGTGGCTGCCCGGGCTTCGCCGCTGGCGGTTTCGTCAGGTGCAATGGCATCGGGACGCTGGCGCGAAATAACCTCGATGCTGACGTCTTCGCGGGTGGCGCTGCCATCGCCGCGCTCGGCGACCACGGAAATGGTGTACTGGCCGGCATTGCCGGTGGGCCAGTCGATGGTCAACGGCAGGATTGCGGCGTTGGTCACATTTGGGTCGGGTTCTTCGCCCAGCAGGGCATCATCCAGCAGGACGGCGACGCGCGCCAGATCCGGGCCTGCATTTTCGACGCGCGCCTGAACGATGACCGTGGCTCCGGCGAGGAAGGTCTGGTTGGGCTGTGGCGCGGCGATGTGGATGACCGGCGGACCTTCGAAGCGCGCCGAGGCGTCATCGGGAATGGCGCTGAGATTGCAGCTAACGCAGGCGAGCAAGGACATCATCATCAGCAGCGACCAGCCTGTAGGCTTGCCGATAGCAATGCCAGCTTGCATTGACGGACTCCTGCTATTGCCGCGCTTGAGTACCCTCAACTCTATCAGAACTCGGCTGATTTGGCGAGTTGCGCTAACCTCTGCGTTACCTACTGTCCTCTGCGCCGCGGCGACCGCGGGCGCGGTGGGCTTTTGTTTCGGCGCGAGATTGTGTACCATTAATCCGCGACTTGAGCTAAGGACTGGCATGTCTGCGATAGCGCTGTTGCGGGACAAGCGGATCATCCTGGGCGTCTGTGGGAGCATCGCCGCCTACAAAGCGGCCGATCTCGCCAGCAAATTGACGCAGGCGGGCGCATCGGTGGATGTCGTTATGACCGAGGCGGCGCAGCGCTTCGTCAGCCCGCTGACCTTTCAGGCGCTGAGCGGACGACCGGTATACACGGACATGTGGCGCGCCGAATTCGGCGGTGGCTTGCCGAGCCACATCGCGCATATCGGCTTGGCGGAGCGGGCGGATCTGATGGTTGTGGCGCCGGCGACGGCGAACACGCTGGCGAAGCTGGCCGGCGGACTGGCGGACGATCTGCTTACGGTGACAGCGCTGGCCATCGCTTGCCCGTTGATGATTGCGCCGGCGATGGATGGCGGCATGTACGATCACCCGGCGGTGCAAGCCAACCGCGAGATTCTGTCCAGCCGCGGCGCGCATGTGATTGAGCCGGAAAGCGGGCGCTTCGCCAGTGGCTTGGTCGGCGCCGGGCGCTTGCCGGAAACCGCTGCCCTGATCGGGCATATCCGGCGCGTATTGGGCCGGGATGGCGAACTGGCGGGTCACAAGCTGGTGGTCACAGCGGGCGGCACGCGCGAGGCCCTTGATCCGGTGCGCTTCATCACGAACCGCTCGACCGGCAAGCAGGGTTATGCTATCGCGCAGGCGGCGCTGGATGCCGGCGCTGAGGTTGTGCTGATCTCGACGACGGCGCATTTGCCGACGCCGGTGGGGGCCAGGAAGGTGACGGTCGGCTCGGCTGAGTCGATGAAAGACGCGGTGCTGGCGCATGTGGCTGACTCTTCCGCCTTGATCATGGCGGCGGCAGTGGCCGATTATACGCCGCGGACGGTCTCGGAGCAGAAAATCAAAAAGTCGGACAAAAGCTTGACGCTGCCCTTGACGCGGACACCGGACATCCTGATGGCGGTGAAAGCGCAGCGCGCCCAAACCGGCTATCCGATGATCGTGGTCGGCTTCGCGGCGGAGAGTGAGAATCTGGTCGAGAATGCCAGCGGCAAGCTCCAGAGCAAGGGGCTTGACCTGCTGGTCGCGAATGACATCACGGCCGATGACGCCGGCTTTGCGGCCGATACCAATCGCGTGGTCGTGCTGGATATGGACGGCGGCTTGCACTCGATCGAGCGGACCAGCAAAGATAATATCGGCGCTTATATCATCGAGCGGGTCGGCGGCTTGCTGGAGTGAGCTGGCGCCACAAAGCGGGAGGGACCGTATGTCAACGCTGAGGCCGATTCTGGCGGTGCCCGATGTCGATGCGGCGGCGGCTTTCTATTGTGAGACGCTGGGATTCGACTTGCAGTTTTCGCTGCAAGACAAGAACGACGCTACCTTCTTCGCCAGCGTCGGCTTTCATGATTGCAGCATCTTGCTCAGCCAGGAACAGCCGCGGGAAGTCCCGGCATCTTTGCGCCGCCAAATTCGTGCGGATATGACCATTATCATCACGTTGCCTACTGACAGCGATATTGATGCCTTCCACGCCGAGTTGGCGGTGAAGGGGGTGAACATTACCGAGGCGCTGGCGGACAAGTTCTGGGGCAATCGTGAATTCTCGATACAAGATCCAAATGGATATTGTATCGCATTCGCTCTGTCCAATCGCGATGTCAGCCTTGAAGAAGCCAAAGATATCTCGGCGGAGCTTGACCTCCAAGCCCCTGGCGACCGCGATTGAGTTCGCCGCCGCCGCCGCGCGACTAGGGATCGTAGGTGGTTTCGGGATTGCGATGCTGTACAACCGCCTCGATCGTCAAAGCTTGCGTCGCCCCGGATACAGCTGTCAATAGCGCTGACTTTAGCACTGAAGCGACATCGTAGACGCGGCTCTGCGCGAGTGGCATCACCCTTCCGCAACGGGCGTCAAAGGCGAGCTTGCCGGGCTTACGCTCGAGTTCCGCCAGGATTTGTCCGCCTTCCAAGCCGGCGTTGGCGGCGATCACGCGCGTCGGCTGCGAAAGCGCATCGCGCAGGATCCGGTCGGCAGCGCGTGCGACCAGTTCGTCCTGGCCGACAGGCGGGAGATGCTCGCGACAACGCATAAGGGCGATGCCGGCGCCGGGCACGACCCCCGCTCCGATAGCGGCGCGCAGGGTCGCGGCGGCGCGTTTCGTGCCTTCGCGAAGGTACTCGATTTCGCTTTCACTCGCGCCTCCGGTGTAGAGAGTCGCCGAGCCACCCATCAATTTGCCCAGTCGCTTCAGGGCGCGCTGCCTGCTGGCTAGATCGGGCGCGTTCTCATATTGGCTTTGCAGGCGCCGCGTATGGTCGCGCCAAACGCGGGGATCGCCGCCGCCCGAACTGAAGCCGAAGAGCCCTTTGCTCGCCCAGGCTTGGCGCGCTTTGCCCAGATCGGAGAGGCGTAATCCTGCCAACGTTTGGCCGGCCGCGCTGATGATCGGCGTTCCGCCAGTCATGATCGCGATGTCTTCGAGCGCCTCACGTCGGTCATCGGGCGTCGAGAAGGGGGCCCGCACCGGGATGACGCCGAACTTGCCCGGATTGCGATTGGCGAGGAGGAAGGTCTTGACCTCGTCGGAGAACTCATCCGCGATCAACAGCAAGCCGCGATGACCGCTTTTCATCGCCGCCATGACCAGCGGCAGAACTTGCTTCGGCGCCTCGAGCTTGAGATCGCTGATGAGCACCGCCGCCTCGGCGATGACCAGACGACCGTACTCCTCGCTTTCGAGCATGCCGCGCGTCTCGATGCCGCGCTCCCAGTACGAGCCATCGACATATTCCCAGGTGATATCGCGCCCGTAAGCCTTGCGCAGATCGAGCTGGCCCCATTCGCCCAGGGTCTCGAAGGCTTCGCCCAGCGCTCTCGCCAACGCCGGCTCATTAGAGATTGACGCGGCGACCGCGCTCAACTGCTCGGCGCCATTCACCGGCTCCGACATCTCATCCAGGGCCGCGGCGATAATCCGCGCGGAGGCTTGCAGTTGACCGCGCAATTGCATGGCGTCGCCGCCAGCAGCGATAAAGCGCCGCCCGCCCGTGTATATCGCTTCGAAGAGGACGGCGGCCGTCGCGGTGCCATCGCCGACTTCTTCCTGCACTTGCCAAAGCGTATGGCGCAGGATCATCGCGCCGACATCGGCCAGGCGGTCGGGCAACTCAAAGATGCGCCGGGCGATAGCCGCGCCGTTATCGAGCAGTTCCGGCGGCTTGTGATCCATGACGTTGTTGACGGCGACGTTGCGCGGCAAGGGACCGAGGGTCGGTTTTACCGCTTCGGCGATGGTATTGATGCCGACTTGCAGTTTGGGCTGAACATCAGGTTCGAGGATGAGATCGGGTTGAGGCACGGTCGGGCGCGTTCCTGGTTGCGCTGGGTTTATACAATGAGCGGGCTTATTCGCGCACGGCGCCCGCGGTGAGACCAGCGATAATTTGGCTCTGCATCGAGAGGAATACGATGACGATGGGCACGGTACTGAGCAGGGAGCCGGCCATGATCGCGCCATACTCGACCTCGTAAGGGCCGTCCATTGTGGCGATCCCGATCGTTAGAAGATATTTCTCCTTTTGGCTTAGCACGATCAGCGGCCACAGGTAGTCGTTCCAGGTGGCGGCGAATGCCAATATGCCTACGACCGCCATGCCCGGGCGGACCAGCGGCACAATGATCCGCCAGAAGATGCCCATCTCGGACGAGCCATCGACGCGGGCTGCGTCGATCAGATCGTCCGGCACCGACAGGATATACTGCCGCATCAGAAAGATAGAAAAACCGGAGACGGCCGAGGGCAAGATAATCGCCCAATATGAGTTCAGCCATTGAAAAATGACCATCAGCTTGAACAGCGAGATCACCAGGACATGAAAGGGCAAAGTCAAGGTGATCAACACCAACATAAAGAAGAAGCGCTTGAAGCGGAAGTTGAATTTGGCAAAGGCGTAACCCGCCATCGCCGACAGAAACACCGCCAGCAGGGTGCGAAAAGTGGCGGTGATGAAGGTGTTGACGTACCAGGTGGCGTAGTGTGTGCGCTCGAATAGCGAACTGTAATTGTCACCAGTTGTCTCTTTGGGATAAAGCGTCACCGGGAAGGAGAATAGTTCGGATTCGGGGCGGATAGAGGCGCTGATCATGAAGACCAGCGGCGCGATCGTCAGCACGAGACCGACTAGAATGAATCCGTTGAGGGCGGCTGTTCCCAGGTGGCGTCTCAGTAACATCTAGCCGCCCCATTTCCGCATCAAAGCGAGTTGAATGCCGGTGACCATGATGATGATGACCGTCAGCAGATAGCCGATGGCGGCGCCATAGCCCAGCTTGAAACTCTCGAAGCCGCGCTGATATAGATAGACTAGGGGCATCAGCACGGAATCGCGCGGCCCGCTGCCGTCAAAGAGCAGGAAGGGCTGCGCGAACAAGCTGTATGAGCCGATGATGCCCAGCGTGACGACGAAAGTGGTCACCGGGCGCAGCAGCGGGAAGGTCACATGCCAGAAGACCTTGAATTCAGTAGCGCCGTCAATTCGCGCCGCTTCCTTGAGTTCTTCCGGTATCGACTGCAAACCCGCCAGGAAGAAGAGCGAATTGCTGCCGACCCAAGTCCACAAGCCGACGATGATCAGCGTCGGCATGGCGACTTCGGCCGACCGCAGCCAGGGCACGGGGTCGTATCCGAGGGCGTTGAGCAAACCGTTGATCATGCCATAGCGCTCTTCAAAGACAAACTGAAAGATCATCGAGGCGACGACAGCCGAGGTGATATACGGGATGAAAAAGCCCATGCGCGCGATGGCGCGATATTTGATGCGGCGGGAATCCAGCGCCAGCGCCAAACCCAGGGACAGAGGCAACTGCAAGAAGACCGTGCCCAGCGCGAAGACCGAGGCGTTGATGAGCGACTTGTGAAAACGCGAATCGCGCGTGATCAAGCGGACGTAATTGTCGAGCCCCACATACCGGCTCGGGTCCAGCGAATCCATCTTGTGCAAGCTTATGAAGAATGAATCAATAACGGGGTAGACCGTGAAGACGGCGAAGATGATCAGGAAAGGCGCCAGGAAAACATACGGGATGATCCTGCGCTCGAAGTTGTCCCAGCGCCACTGACGGACGGGTCCTTCCCGAATCATTTTGCTTGGCGCGCTGGCGCTTGCCACTGCTAACCACCCTCCGCTAGCCCAATGAGAATCATACTACAGGGACTGCAACACAAAACAGGGGAACGTACGAGACGCTCCCCTGAAGCACTGCTATGCGCTGGTTTAGCGCTCGAATTCGAATTCTTCGACCGCGGCGTCCAACGACGCGCGTGGGTCCGCGCCTTCGACCATGACGGGCCCGATCGCGTTGCGGCTGAGCGAATCCACCATGATCTGCCAATCGGCGTTGCTGTTGGCGACGACCATATCTTCAGCCGCGGCGAAGGTGAACTCCGCCGGCGATTGGTTGCCGAAGAAGGGATCGCGGTGTTGCAGGAAGCGGTCGTCTTGCCAAGCCGGCGTGTAAGTCGGCACAAGATTCTGCAACTCGAAGCCCAGCAGCGCGCCATCGTTGGTCAAGTTACAGGCATGGATGAAATCCCAGAGCGGCTCGACCGTCTCTTCCCGCGCCTGCTTGGTGATGGCCATGCCCGTGCCGCCGTGCTGCACGCTCAAGTGACCCTCGGGGAATTGCGGCAGCAGGCGAATCCGCCACATGCCTTCCATCTCCGGGTTGTTGTTCTTCATGAAACCCTGATACCAGGGCGCGCCAATCTGGAAGAGGAATGCGCCGTCTTTCATGGCGGCATAGTAGACTTCGGCATAGGGACCGCCCCCGGGCGAAAGGATCGCGCGGCCGCTCTGAACCATGTCTTGCATGAAGGCTAGGGTGTCGACGGCGAGATCGCTGTTGGCGATGGGATTGTGCTCCTCGTCAAAGAAGTTGCCCCCGCGCTGAACCAGGAATTGCTCCAGGTAGTCAACGCTGCCATCGGGCATCGCCATGAAGGCGGCATCGCTGTTGCCGATGACCTCGTCCGCCACCGCCTGCATGTCCTCCCAGGTCGTGCCGGCTGCGCCATCAATGCCCATCTCGCTGAGCGCATCCTCGCGGTAGTACATCAGCACGGTGTTGACCTCGTTGCCCAAGCCATAAACTTGACCCTCGTGACGCCAGGGACCCATCGCCGAACCATCAACCAGGTCGCCCATTTGGTCGCCGATGCGGTCATCAAGCGCGTAGAAAGGCACCTCGCCACGGGTGAAGCGGCGCCAGACGTGGATGGCGATATCCGCCATATCGGGACCGCCCGAGCCGGCCACGAAGACCGTCTGCAGCTTGTCCCACATATCGCCGTAAGGGATTGTCTCGACCGTCAGCGTCACATTGGGGTGCGTCTCGCTGAAGATCTGCTCGAGCACAGCTTCCTGCCAAATGATGCGGTTCTGGGCGAAAGCCCACTCCAAAATGTTGACTTCCTCTTCTTGCGCCAATGCCGTGGCCGCGCCCAACAAATTGCCCGCCGAGCCAGCTAGCGCGGCGCCCGCGCCGGCATTAGCAGCCAGTTTGAGGAAATCCCGACGACTCAATGACTTTTCAGACATGTGATCCTCCTAGTTCTGCAAGATTCCGAATAACGTACCGCAACATACGAAAACTGACCGGACACGAATCATAGGAGTGTCCAGCCAGGCCTTACCAGAGATATATCCGGCGAATAATTCTCAGGTGCGCGCGCCCTCCTTCAAGAACGGAATCGCCAGTCCAAAGTTCTCATCGCTGCCCTCTTTCTTCACCGGCGCCGCTGAATACTGCGCCAGGTAGACCCGACGCATATACGGCGTCGTATTGGTGCCGCTGCGATGAAATACCGTGCTGGAAAAACAGGCCATGCTGCCGGCCGGTACAATCACTGGGATGCCAGGATCATCGCCGGTGTAACCGATCTTGTCGTTGGTGCCGGCTTCCTGCACATGCTCGACGTATCCGCGCGTGCCGGCGCGGCTGTAGGGCAAGATATAGACTGTGCCGTTTTCTTCGGTGACGTCATCGAGCGTGATCCAGCATGTCAGGTAAGGTTTGTGCCCGTCGCCGACGTAGCCCGAGTCTTGATGCCAGCCGAAATGCAAGCCTTTTTCCGCCGCTTTGATGACGTATTGCTCATAAAAGAGATAGACCGTGTCGCCGAGCACGGCCCGCGTGATCTCTTCCATCAGCGGGCTGAACAGGAATTCCGAGATGATCGCGCTTTCCTGGTGCATCAGGCTGATAAAATAGCGCTTGTCCCGGTGGCTGATGCCCAGGGTATCCGTGCCTTGCGCGTCCATCTCTTCATGCATCATGTCGATATAACGCTGCGCCTCGGAGCGCAAGCCTTCGAGTTGCTCGTCGGACAGCACGTTTTCCAGGATGAAATAACCTTCTTCGTGAAACTGTTGCGCTTGTTCGGGGCTGACAATCATTTTCGCGCTCCATCGCTTCGCCTGACGATACAGGCTGGCGTATACGATCGCTATACTACTGTAATTATGCTGGAAGAGGCGGCGACATTCCTTGACAATATTTGCATGATTTAGCACAATATCATCATGGTCATGCGCTTCTACTCCCAAGACTTCTTCCACAGCGACAACCTTCCCTTCGATATTCATTCCGTTCAGTTTGATGAACCGGATTTTGAGTTCCATCGTCACACCTTCTCAGAGATGGTAGTCGTGCTGCGCGGCTTCGGCACGCAAATCACCGATTTCGGCGAGGAACCTTTGTACACCGGCGATGTCTACGTCTTTAATGGCGAGATGGGGCACGGTTTCAAAGGGGCGGAAGGTTTGCTGGTGTGCAATGTAATCTATGACCCGGCCGCCATGCTGCAGCCAATCAGCGCCGATATCTTGAACGGATCCGGCTTTCAGGCGCTCTTCAAGGCGGATCCCGATGTGATGCTGGGCCAGACTTTTCCCTCGCGCTTGCAGCTATCCGCCGACAAGCTGATTCAATTGGAGGAGATGCTGACGACGATACAGTTGGAATATGCCGCCCAATCTGATGGCTACGAGATGATGGCGCGGGCGAATTTTTTGCGTATGGTGGTTTTTCTGTCGCGGAACTACCAGAGTCAGCCCGATCGCCGCGGCAGCCACGAACTGGCGGCGGTGATGCAGCATATCAACCGACGCTATCTTGATCCGCTTCGGCTGGACGATCTGGCTGCTATAGCGAGCATGTCCGTCAGCCATTTTACGCGGGTCTTCAAACAGTGCTTTGCGACATCGCCGATGGATTATGTCATTCGCTTGCGGATGCTGCGGGCTTGTGAGCTGTTGCGGGAGACATCGTCTTCGATTGGCCTGGTCGCCGCTACCGTTGGTTTCAAGGACAGCAATTATTTCGCGCGCCAATTCAAACAGGTCATCGGCGCGACGCCGACTCAATACCGCCGCAGTATGCAATTCGCCGATCCGTTGCAGATCAGCGAGTTCAAACGCAATTATCCAGAATACACCTAGCGTGGCGCCCTGTCGGATCCTCGGCTGTTAGTCCAGCCCGCTCGTCAAAGCCTGCAATTTGTAGATCGCATGACAATGCGCAATATAGCCCGCCAGCGTCTGTTCGCAGCCAATCTGATAATAGGCCGCCAAGTCCGGCGCGCCGGCTGCGGCAAAACCATTCTGTTGATAGCGAACACGCGTGCTCCCGTCCTCGTCATCAAAGCGCAATTCTATCGTCGTTTCGCCGGGCCATGTCGGGTCGCGCCAGGTGTAGGCGAGGCGGGCAGGCGGCTCCCAAGTTGTGATGTGCCCGATGACGTATTCGCTCCCATCGGCGAAGGTCTCGTAATAACGGCCGCCCAGACCTGCTTCAAAGCGAATATGCAGGGGTCGGCTGGACTTCGGCGCGAAGCTGTAAGGGAAAACCCCCTGCCGCGGCCACCAGGTATCCATCTGCTCGACGAAGACAGCGAAGGCTTGCGGCGGCGGCAGAGGTATGGTGTTGGTCAGATGTACGTCGGGCATTGGCGCGTTACCCTATTTAATTTTGCTCAGTAGAATGAAATGTCGCTTCACTGGAAGACGTGCTTCAACTTCATTGACTTTACGTAGATGGACTAAGTGCGATCTCGCCCCGTGACCGATAGAAGCATATATCGAAAAGGGAGAAGAATCCGGATTGCCCCAAAATCACTGGCAAGTCATCGGTATTTGTCCATGCGAATGGGACCATGATACTTGGCAGATTCCCGACAGTTAAGTTCAGTGTGATGCTTCGGGATTCCAAATTCTCGGTAAGCCCCGACAGTCCCACTATCTCATACTGATCTTCCCACAGAGCGCCTAAATTTACACCGGATTGGTGCGGCAATACACAGACATCCGCGCCGCTGTCAATCATAGCCAGTTCTTGTATCTCGTTACCGCCAACGCGTAATTTGACCGGTATGAACGGGCGGGCAAGCTCATCATCCGCAAAGCGCGGATTTGTGATGTACGGGACGATTAATCCGTCAGTCATCTGTGTTTAATTCTTTTGAGAGTGCCTCAAACTGTTTGATTGTTTTGGCTGACGCGCGTATGGGGCCGATATTCCTGAATACGCGCCCAGGCTCTGATAGCAGATTGTCCCATTCAGACGACTCGTCAACGAGGTCATCCTGTAGCAAACGTATAACCTCTAGCTTCTCTTCCCGGTTGAGCCGCTGCAGTTCGTTGATCAACTCAGGCGCGATCATGATTGTCCTCCCTGTCCATGCCTGTACAATTCTACCATATCTTGACCGCGCTCGAACGCGCGTCGCTTGCTAGGATGCGACCACCTCGGTTACACTGCAAGCGCCGGAGCAAATCGGAAGCCGCCACCATGTTCAAAGATGTGCAGCAAGTCACAGAAGCCTTGCGCGGGCAGCAATACATCCCGACCGACGAGATATCAACCGTGGTTTTCCTGGCGCAGCAACTGGGCAAACCGCTTCTGGTCGAGGGGCCGGCCGGCGTGGGCAAGACCGAATTGGCCAAAGCTTGGTCCGGCGCTTCTGGGCAGCGGCTGATCCGGCTGCAATGTTATGAAGGCCTGGACGAAAACAAGGCGCTCTACGAATGGGAATACGCCAAGCAGATGTTATACACGCAATTGCTGCGGGATAAGCTCAGTGATTTGCTCGCCTCTGCCGAGACCTTGCGGCAGGCGGCCGACCGGCTTGGCGACGAAGATGATGTCTTCTTCAGCGAGCGTTTCTTGCTGGCGCGGCCCCTGCTGGCGACGCTCTTGAGCGATGAGCCGGTGGTGCTGCTGATCGATGAGATCGACCGCGCCGATGCCGAATTTGAAGCTTTCTTGCTGGAGATCCTCAGCGATTTCCAGGTCTCGATTCCCGAGTTGGGCACGGTACAGGCGCGCCATCATCCTGTTGTGGTGTTGACCAGCAACAATACGCGCGAATTATCCGAAGCCTTGAAGCGGCGCTGCCTCTATCTTTTCGTCGATTATCCGACGCACGAAGCGGAGTTGAACATCGTCAAGATGCGCGTGCCGGAATTGAGCGACAAGCTGGCGCGGCAGACGGTTGATGTCGTGCAGAGCATGCGCCGCCTGGACCTGAAAAAGAACCCCAGCGTATCCGAGACGATCGATTGGGCCAAGGCGCTGGTCATGCTCAACGCCGATAGCATCGACGAGACGACGCTGGAAACCACGCTGACCGTTCTGCTGAAGCATGAGAGCGATGTGCAGAAAGCGCGCCGCCATATCCAGCGCGGTCAGAGTGACGACGCCTACCGTGGACGCAACCGAGGCAGCCGCTCCGAATGGAACTAAGCGGTTTCCCCCAAGACGGCCTATGCCGTGAATGCTGTGGAGCCCGTCATTTTGGGGATGCCCGCCAGAGTTGGCTGGGGAAACGAGCGGCATGTCCACGATTTCGCCACGGCTAAAATCCCCGCGTTCAGCCCTTGCATTCCAGAACGCCTGTGCTATAATACCTCCAATCCAACCAATGGAGGACCGCCATGCCCAAAACCAGAAACTCCTTAGACCACGCAAAACTCCACGCCACGCACTCGCTCCATCAACTTACCCTTCGCCGCCGAAAAATCGCAACTTTGTCCGAAAAAGTTTTTTCTTTGTCCGACAAACGGACAATGTCGGACAAAACCCAAACCAATCAACAACACTTTGATACCCTTGCGCTTACTCCCAACCCCGCCATTCAAGCGGCGACAAAGCCCAACGCTGCCCTCTGTGTTCTGTGGCGAATCCCCCGGCATGGAATTCGGAATATGTCCCGTATCCTTGAAATTCACCACTCCCGCGCCGGCGGAGCGCTGACAAGTCAACAACTTTTCGCTACACTGAAGCCTCTTTCAATGGATATCAACTGAACGCGTGATGAGCCTTTCCAGCGCAGTCATTGACCGATCTCGCGATATCGCAAAACGCATCTTGAACGCGCCGATGGTCCTCTATCAACTCGGTTGGGGGCCGGCCTTCGCTTGGCTGCCCCTGCTGATACTGACGACCAAAGGGCGCAAAAGCGGGGCGCCGCGGCATGTGGTGGTCGAATTCCGGCGGCACGGCAGCAAGTATTATGTGGTTTCGGGCTGGGGCGCCAGCGCGGACTGGTGTCAAAACTTGCGGCAGGAGCCGCGCGTGACCATTCAGCATGGCGGGCAGATCATTGATGCGCGGGCGCATTTGGTGGACGACCCGGCGGAAGCGCTGCGCGCGCTGTATATGTTCAGCCGCAATTCCTGGATATACGAATCGCTGTTTGCGCAGATGACCTCGGCGCAGGCGGCCGACTTGAACACGCTGGCGGAGGTGGTCGACGAGTTTACTGTTCTGCGCTTCGAGCCGAGCGGGGAAGCGCCGGCGCTGCCTACGGTCAAGCTATACAGCGAACCCGTTCGGCAGGCGGCGCTTATCGTGGCGCTGGTTCTCCTGGTCAGGCTGTTGCTGTCGCTGCTGCGTTCTGGCCGCGGGAAATAGGGCGGGCGGCTCAGGGGTCACCCCTGCTATCTGTGGGAATTGTGGCTGATCATATATCGAATTCGACGCCTTGCGCTAACGGCAGTTCGCTCGAGTAGTTGATTGTGTTGGTCTGCCGGCGCATGTAACCCTTCCAGGCATCCGAGCCGGATTCACGGCCGCCGCCGGTCTCTTTCTCGCCGCCGAAGGCCCCGCCGATCTCCGCGCCGCTGGTGCCGATATTGACGTTGGCAATGCCGCAATCCGAGCCGGCATGGGAAAGGAAAGCCTCCGAGCGCCTCAGGTCGCGCGTGAAGATGGCGCTGGAAAGGCCCTGTGGCACGGCGTTGTGGATGGCGATCGCTTCTTCGATCGTGTCGTACTCCATGACATAGAGAATCGGCGCGAAGGTCTCGTCGCAGACGAGCGGCGTCTGCTGCGGCATGCGGATGATAGTCGGCTCGACGAAGTTTGCGCCGAGCTCCGGCAAGCGTCCGCCGCCGGTCAAGACCATTCCGCCATCCGCCTGCGCTTGCGCCACCGCTCGCATCATGGCGTCGACCGCGCTCTGATTGACCAGGGGCCCCATCAGGATGCCGTCCGCCATGGGGTCGCCAATGGACACGGATCTGTAGGCGCGCATCAGACGGTCGCAGAGGTCATCGCCGATGGTCCTCTCTACGATCAGGCGGCGGGTGGTGGTACAGCGCTGCCCGGCCGTGCCGACGGCGCCGAATAGAATCGCGCGGGTGGCCAGGTCGAGGTCGGCATCGGCGCTGACGATGATGCCGTTGTTGCCGCCCAGCTCGAGGATGCTGCGCCCCAGACGAGCAGCCACGCGTTGGGCGACATGCTTGCCGACGCGGATTGAGCCGGTGAAGCTGATGAGGGGCAGGCGCGCATCGTTTACCATGCGCTCGCCGATGTCGTCGTTGGCGCCGACGACGAGGTTGAAGACGCCGTCGACCCCGTGCTTCGCCATGACGCGATTGCAGATCTGCTGCACGGCGATGGCGGTCAGCGGTGTATTGGGCGAGGGCTTCCAGATCATGGTATCGCCACAGACGGCGGCGATGGCGGCGTTCCAGGCCCAGACGGCGACGGGAAAGTTGAAAGCGGTGATGATGCCGATGGGTCCGAGGGGATGCCATTGCTCGTACATGCGATGGCCCGGGCGTTCGGAGTGCATGGTCAAGCCGTATAGCTGCCGCGACAGGCCAACGGCGAAATCGCAGATGTCGATCATCTCCTGAACTTCGCCCAAGCCTTCGGCGCGTATCTTGCCGTTCTCAAGCGAGACCAACTCGCCGAGCGCCTCTTTGCGCTCGCGCAGGTTGTTGCCGAGGTCGCGGATCACTTCGCCGCGTTTCGGCGCCGGCAGCAGGCGCCAGGTCTCGAAGCTGGCTTGAGCCGATGCGACGGCGGCATCGTAGCTGGCGGCTTTGCCTTGAATGACCGTTGCGATAGTCTCGTTGCTGCTGGGGTTTATCACTGGCAAAGGCGCGCCGGCGGGGTCGCGAATCCAGTTGTCCACGCCAGTGCAGACACCGGCGTTGACGGCGTCTAGGCCCAGGTTGTTTAAGATGTCATTCATCGTCACGTCACTGCTCCTTCTTCAGTCGAGTTAGCCGGGTGTCTTGAGGTAGAGCGGCATGACCTGATCGGCGGGGAAGGGCTGCTCCCCCTCGCAATCGCGCAGTCTCCGCCAGGCGACTTCCGCCAGGAAGCCGGCTCGCCGCAGCCGCTCGGCCGGGGGCAAAAGCTGAATACGGGCGCCATTTGCCATTGCGGCGCATATCGCGCGCAGACCGGCTTCCGTGATCTCGCCGCTTATCAGGCCGGGCTGGCTGCAACTGGCGAGCAGGTCCGGCCAACTGCTGATTTGGGGCGGGCGCCGCTCCCGCCAGCTATCGTCCTGGCGCTGGTATTCCGCCCAGATGGCGCGATTCCGCCCGGCGGGAATGGCAGCGATAAGCGGCAACGTCGACGAGCGAGCTTCCTGCGCCGCAGTGATCGCCTCGAAGGTTGCCACTGGAACCAGCGGAAGGTCATTGACAGCCGCCATGCCCTTGGCCAGGGCGACGCCGATGCGCAGACCGGTGTAGGAGCCGGGACCGATGGCCACAGCCAAGGCCGTCAGATCATCGGTATGCAGCGTCGCTTGCGTCATAATTTGTTTGATTAACGGCGCTAGGATGGCGCTGTGCTGACGGCCGGCGGTCAAGGTGTATTCCGCCAGCAGCGAATCGCCATCGTGCAAGGCGATGCTCAGAAGTTGCGTGGCGGTGTCGATAGCGAGCAGCATGATTGTTTCAAGACCGCGCGAGGGCGGCGTCTCGCAGGGCATTGAGCAGGCACAGATAGCGTTCGCCGCGGGCGTTAATGATCAGATCGCGCCCCTGCTCGTCTACCAGTTCTATGTCGATGCGCAACTGCGCTTGAGGCAGGTAATCGGCGATGCGCTCTGGCCATTCGATGATGGCGATGTCGTCGCTATCGAGGATGTCGTCCAGGCCGAGGGTGGCGGCGTCCGCCAGTCCGTTGATCCGATAGAGATCGATATGCTGCAAGCGCGCCCCGTCTCGCTCGCGCTGATGCTCGTGCACCAGATTATAGGTCGGGCTGCTTAAAGGCGGGTCGGCGCCCCAGCCGGCGCCAATGCCGCGAGACAAGACCGTCTTGCCGGCGCCAAGCTGGCCGGAAAGGCAGATGAGATCGCCCGCGCGCAGCAATCGCCCGAGGGCAGCGCCGACTTGCTCGCTGCGCTGCGGCGAGTCGCTTTGGATGACCATCTCGTTGGGAGGCGAGGCGCTCAAGGCAAAGTCCTTTGCACGGCGTAGTTATAATGCCGCTGCTGATTATACTTGCGGGGGACCGAATCTCATCGGCGCAATTGCTGGATTTGGCGTATTAGAAAGCGCGGTCGGACGCAGCAGGTCGGAGGAATGGAGGCGCGGTTTCGCTTGAGCGCGGCTGACGATTGGGCTATACTCGCAATCGGTTGATTAGCTTCGATGGAGCCGCATGTGGCCAGGCAAGAACGTGATCGGACGCGGGCGCTAGACGAGTCCTTGCGCCGTTTGGGCTTGGTGGCGGAGGGTGTGAAGACCTGCGTCGTCGTCAGCGACGATGGACTGTCTATTGCGGCCTGGTCTCATGATGCGCGGAAAAGCAGTGGAGTTGATCCTGCAAATGCGGCGGAAGTGGCAGCGGTGGCGGCTCGGCTGGCGGGTTTGGCTGAGCGCAGTCTGGATCGGCTCGCGCAAGGCGATATGGGACGACTGCTGCTGGAAGGCGAGCGGGGCACGCTCTTGACTTGTCCCGCCGGCGATGTGACCTTGGCGCTTTTGATCGAACCGAAGGCGAATATGGGGCATGTGCTCTTCGCGGCGCAGAAAGCCGCTGCCGAGATCGCGTCTATCCTCGCGCATGATTAGTTGGGTTCGCGATACAATTTCGAGCCGTTTTCAGACGGCGTCAAAGGCGGGATGAAAGCGGACGTGCCCGCGAACGCTGTCGGGCGCGCGCGCATCCAGAACCGCTACCATGAAATGCTCGTGTGGACCGCCCGGTTCAACGTAATCCGAGCTGAAGCCGAGCGGCTGGGCCGGCTGAAAGCCGAAGCGGGGATAATAGCTCACGTGCCCGACTAGAAAAAGCAGACCGTAGCCGGCCTCGACCATCGCTTCCAAACCGGCGCGCACCAGCGCGGAGCCGATGCCGCGCCGTTGATGGCTTGGCGCGACTGCGATTGGACCGAGCGCGGGCTGGTAATGGCTGGCATCGGCGTCGGTGATGGATACGAGACTATAGGCGGCGTGGCCCACTATCTGATTATCGAGCAGGGCGACCTGGGAGAAGATCAAGGCATCGTCAGCGCGCAAGAGATCGACGAGGTCGGCTTCGGGGGCGCGACCGAAGGCAGACTTAGTCAACTCATAGATTTTGCTTACGTCTGCAACACTTTCCTGGCGAATAATTAGGGAGGGCAAAGCTGACAACTATTCGCGGATATCAAGAATTCTTGGCTCGAGCGCAGCGGCGCCTGGAATGTTCTGTTGGTGTTGCGCATGGGAATCTGGCGCTTCCAGAGATGTGGCTTGTTTCGCAGAGTTCGCGCCATCGATTTCAGAATCGTTTTCAGTGACTTTATTGGGTCCAGCATCGGGTCGATGTATACGGTATGTATCTGGTTCGGCTCTGCCTTCTGCGTATTTGAGCGCTTGATAAGCGCCGCGAAGGAGTCTCTTCCCCGCCTTGCTCATCTTTGCCTCCTTCGGTAAGTTTCCGCGACCTTGGCAAGAACGCTCTTCAACTCGTTTCGCTCTGACTTGGTCAAGTTTATTTTATCACCCTTTGCGAAAATATCTATAAGAAACACCGGCAGGTCGTTTCCCATGTAAAATGTAACGACTCGGTATCCACCACTTTTTCCCTTGCCTCGCCCTGCGTAACGCCATTTACGCGCGCCGCCGGTCCCGGCGATTGCGCTTCCTGCCTTGGGATTCTTCGCAAGATATGAAATAATGTCAGCCACCTCTTGATTAGAAACCTTTGCCTCCTTGGCACCGCGTGTAAAGTTTTCAAATTCTACTACTGTGTGCATATTTTGTTCCGAATCTTTACGGCAAAGATTAATCAGCAGGCAAAGGCAATCTCGCATGTTAAGCATAATTGGATATGCAATGTTAGCATACTGCTAGGAATTCTATCGCGGGAGCGTTGTGGTCCATGAGCGAGCCAAAATATCTCTACCTGACTACCACCGGCCATCGCAGCGGCAAGCCGCACGAGATCGAGATCTGGTATGTCGAACATGGGGGCTGCCATTATCTTATCTCGGAGAAGCGCGAGGCGGCGCATTGGGTGCGGAATATCCGCGCTAACGCGGCCATTACGTATCGCCTGGGCGAAACTACGCTAACCGGCCGCGCCTGCGTGCCGACGGATCCGGACTTGATTGCCGCGGTCAAAGCCAAGATGGACGCCAAACACGGCTGGAGCAACGGGCTGGTGGTTCAACTCTGCCGGGCTGAAGAGACCTAGCCCAGCCAGCCTAGGCGCAGTCCTACGAGCTTGTCGCGGCCGTGTTAGCCGGGGGTCAGCCAGGTGGAATCGCCGTCTCCATCGGCGATCCAACCGCGCGCGCCATCGCTCAATTGGGCCCGCCACCAGCGCCGCTCGTCGATACAGGCCGGGCCGGCAATGAGCGTCAACGGCGTTCCGCTGGCTGGGCGGTAGATCACGGTGGAGGCGGTCTCCGGCACGGCGTACATCGCGGCCTCCGTTCTCGATACTATCGCACCCTCGCCGACCATCAACGGAGTAGCGGGCAGACCGGGACAGTTGGTATTGATACTGAGGTTCGGCGGCGGCTCAGGCGCGGATTCCTGGATGTAGAAGATGCTGGCGGCATAATTGCCCTCTTCCGCACTGCCGATCCAGATATTGTACAAACCGGGGGCGGCATAATTGAAGGCGATCAAGGGGTTCGCGCCGTGGTCCTTGTCGTTGCAATGCCAGTTGCCATCGGCGCCGTTGATGATGAGCGTCATATCGGCCGGACTGTAGACGGCAAAGTAGATCTTGGCGAAGGCTTCGCTAAGGATGATGCTGTAATCGGGCGCTTCCGCTACGAAGCCGCGGCATTGCGGATCGGCGATGAAGTCGGCCGCCTGGCTGCGTCCCCCGCCCAAAATCTGAACGGCAAAGGGCGACGGCTGGAATAAGGGCGCAAGCGCGGCCTCGCCGTAAGTCGCCTCGCGCGCGGGGTCGGGACCGGTGGCGGTGGTCGGCAGGGTCTCGGGCTCTGCTTCTGAAATGTAGAACTGCGCCTCGTCATAGGTATCCGGCGCATAACTTCCGATCCAGATCTGATACCTGCCGGGTATGACATTGTGATAGACCAAAGCCGGGTTCAAGCCGTTGGTATCATCATTGCAGGACCAGCTTCCGTTAGGCAGGTTGGCGATGAGCATCGTATCTTCCGCGCTGGCGACTAGCAGAGTGATGCGCTCAAAGCCGGCGGCAAGCTCGAAAACCACATCGGGATCGGAGGCGGCGTAACCGAGGCAATTATCCGCCAGCGCCAGGGCTTTGACAGCGACATCGCCGCCGCTGAGGACATCCAGCGTGAATGGCGCGGGTGAAAAGCCGGGGGCGAAGGAGTAGGCGCCATAACGGGGCTCGCCGGCCGGGTTCAGCGTTTCTTGCCCGCGCGTGATAGCAAGGCCGAAAAGCAGGACGAATAATGTGACTGTGATAGTGCGCGTTCTGAGTGTCAAGCTGTCCGCTCCGGAGCTCATCTGGTCGGGCAGGCCATTGCGGCGGAGCCTTTCTTTCAGCATCAATTATAGTGCTCGCGAGCCTTCGCAAACTGATTATGCGCGTGAAAATGGAAGTCCCTCCTCGTTGTGAAAGGGACTTCTTCCTTTATTCTCGTTGAAGCCGGCGGAATGCAACCCGCCTCTGATCTTTCGCCAGCCTAGCAGCCAGGCGGCGCTCGCGAGTTCCTGTCGGGCGGCCGGACTTTTTGCTTTACCCGCCAAAACAGATTACCATTGGAACTACCTCTCGCCGGATCGAGCGACAGGGTTCGCCTCCATGCAAAAAAGAATGATTGAATTCATCCGTGCCCTGCGCGCCGCCGGTTTGCGCGTCTCCTTGGCGGAAAGCCAAGACGCCATGTTCGCGGTGGACCAGGCTGGCGTGGAGAACCGAGGGACTTTCAAAAGCACGATGAAAGCGACCCTGGTCAAGAATCAGCGCGATCAGCCGGTCTTCGAATATTTCTTTCCGCTCTTCTTCTCCAACAATAAACCGCCGCTGCAAAACATCCTCGAGCAGTTGACGCCGGAGAAAGAGCAGTTGCTGCAAGAGGCGCTGCGCTCGTTAATGGGCGAGCTGGACGCGCTGCGCGATCTCTTGGAGCGCTTGCTGGAAGGGCGGGAATTCAGCGATGAAGAGCTGCAAGAGATGGGCGAAATGTCCGGCTTGCCGAGCGGCGATGAGATGTATATGCGCTCGTGGTTCGAGCGGCGCATGAACCGACAGGCAGGCTTGACGCAGTTGGAGCGCATGCTGGATGATTTGCTGGAAGAATTGGCAGCGCTCGGCATGAGTGAGGAGGCGCTTTCTGAACTGGAAGCGATGCTGCGCGAGAATATGGCGGGCCTGTCCGAGCAGATTTCACAGCATGTCGGCGCGACCTTGGCCGAGCAAATGGCGGAGCGGCAAGAGCGGGAAAAACCCGATCTGCTGGATGTGCCCCTGCAACGCCTGAGCAGCGGCGATATTGAAGATCTGCGCGAAGAGGTGCGGCGTTTGGCGGCCCGCTTGCGGACGCGGGCGGCGCTGCGGCAGAAGCGCGCCAAATCCGGCAACTTCGACCCGCGCAAGACCGTCCGCAAAAACATGCGTTACGGCGGCGTGCCCATGGAAGTGCAATTCCGCAAACGCCACAAGAAACCCAACCTGATCCTCATCTGCGACCTCAGCACCTCAATGCGCTACGCGGTTGAATTCTTGCTTACGCTTGTGTATGAGCTTAGCGACCAGGTGCGGCGGACACATAGCTTTATATTCATCCATGACCTCGTCGATGTCAGCACGACGCTGGCGGAGCTGCCCCCGCGCGAGGCGGTCGCCCGCATCATGGCGGAGAACCCGCCGGGCTATTACAGCACGGACCTCGGCAATAGCCTCAACAGCTTTCAGCGCGGATACATGCGCTTGATCGACAGCCGCAGTACGATCCTGTTCTTCGGCGATGGGCGCAATAACTACAACGACCCGCGGCTGGATATCGCCCGGGAGATGCAGCGCAAGGGCCGGCGGCTCATCTGGTTCTGCCCGGAATCGCGGCGGCAATGGGGCAGCGGCGATAGCGACATGTGGGAATACAGCATGGTCGCCGACAAGGTCTTCATGGTGAGCAACTTGCGGCAGTTGGCTGATGCCGTCGATCTGCTGCTGGCGGATGGGTAGCAATACTACGAAGTCTAATGTGTGATACACTGTCGGTGCAGTGTGCATTGAACAGAGGGTTGGTCGCATGGCAAAAAAGAAGATCCTGACATTGGAAGATGTCCGCCGCCACCGTCCCCAAATCATGGAACTTGCTCGCCAGTACCGCGCCCACAAAGTTTCCGTCTTTGGCTCTTGCGCGCGCGGGGAGATGCACGGGGAAAGTGATATTGATTTTCTAGTTGACTTCGAAAGTGATTTCCGACTGACCGATGTTATCCGCCTGATGCAAAGTCTGGAGAAACTGCTTGGTCGAAAAGTCGATATAGTGCCTCGAAATGCTCTCCGCCAGGAACTGAAGCCCTATGTATTGAATGACGCGCAGGCATTATGACACGGAGTCAGCGACATTAATGCAATGATATACTGGACCGCATATCACGCATTGAGAATTATACTTCGGGCGATCGCGATGCGCTCTTGCAAGATAGGCTTTTGCAGGACGGGGTAATACTAAGCTTCATGATTATCGGCGAAGCTGTCAAGCGATTGGACGCGGAACTTATAGCGACGTATCCGGAGGTGATTTGGAGCGACTATGCCGGTTTCCGCGATGTACTTATACACCGATACCACGACATTTTGCTGGATCAGGTTTGGCAGTTTGCCCAAGAAGATCTCCCAGTTCTCAAAGCTGCGATTGTGGCTATACTCGATTCACTGGACGATCACAGTTCAGCGCCTTGATGGCGGAAGCGCGGGAATCCGCGCTACTTCAAATCCCGCCGGTGCCAGTCATCACTGAAGAGATTGAAATCCGTCTCCCGCTGCGGGAATTCGGCGATGATCGCCTCGTCAATATCGACGCCCAGGCCCGGCTTCTCCGGCAGCGGGAAGTAGCCATCGACCACTTCCGGCATGCCGATGCCGACCGCTTTCACCGGCGGGTCGGCGAAGTCGTTGAAGTATTCCTGAATCTTGAAATTGGGCGTGGTGGCCGCCACCGCCAGCGACGCCATCGTCGAGCAGGGACCGCCCACATTATGCGGCGCCACCAGCACATAATACATCTCGGCCGCGCCGGCCAGTTTCTTCATATTCATGATGCCGCCGAAGTGGGTGATATCCGTTTGGATGATATCGGCCGCGCCCAGCTCAAACAGCTCGCGGTATTCGTAAGGCGTATGGATGCGTTCGCCCGTCGCCACCGGGACGCCCAGGGCGAGCGCCACCTCGCGCACATCCCGCAGCGCGCGCAAGTTCTCCGGCGGCACCGGCTCCTCCACCCAGCCCGGCTTGAACTCCGCCAGCTCGCGGATGATCTCGGTCGCCGTCACCGGATTAAAACGCCCATGCATCTCAATCAGCAGCTCGACATCGGGCCCGACGGCATCGTATACCGCCTCCACCAGGGCGACCGACAGCAACTTTTCTTCGCGCGTGAATTCGTAGAAGCCGCTGCCGAAGGGATCGAATTTCAAAGCGCGATAGCCTTTGGCGATAACTTCCTTGGCGGCCGCATGCCAGGCTTCCGGCTTGCGTTCGACCCGGTACCAGCCGTTGGCGTAGGCTTTGATCTTGTCGCGCATGGCGCCGCCCAGCAAGCGATAGACCGGTTGGCCGAGGGCCTTGCCGATGATGTCCCAGCAGGCGATCTCCAGCAGGGCGATGCCGGTCATAGCGATCTCGCCGGCGCGGCCATAGGTCTCGCGCAGCATGCGGTAGGTCATGGATTCCGTGTTGAAGGGGTCTTGGCCCAAGGCGAAATCGGGCACGCTCTCGTTCAGGTAGCCGATGACGGGTCCGACGCCGCCGACCGGCCGCGCCTCTGCCCAGCCGACCAAGCCCTCGTCCGTCTCTACCTTGACAAAAAGCAAGTTCCGCCAGGGCGTACCCATGACCATTGTGCTGACATTGCTGATTCTCATTTTGGTTTTCCCGTGTCTGTGGTCAATTCGCGGGCGATTCAATGGATCGCCCCTACAATTCAGGATTCCGTGCTGTGTCTAAACCACCGGAATCCCGAGATCCGCCGCGCCGAGGGCGCCCATGACGGCGTCGCCAGCGTAGCGCTCAATGATGCCCATCATCAGCGCTGTGCGATGCACCCGCTCCCGCGACTGCTTGATCGCCAGAGCCTCGATATGAAGCCCGCTGGGATAGATATTCGCCGCATTGCGCAAGCCTAGCTTGACGTACATCGGCGCCGCCACGCGGATCATTTCCGGCGCCTCATAATGACGCACGAAGCCGCCGAAATCATCGGGCGCCTCGACATAGACATCGAGAGGGATGTCGATCGCCGCCCGGATCGCCGCCAGCTGCGGCAGCGTCAGATCGGTCGGCGTGTTGTAGGTGCCCGCGCCCAAATCTTCGAGCAGCTTGACCGAGATCGGATTGGCCGCGCCCATCTGCACCGAAATCTTGACGACCAGATCGGCGGGCAACTCACCGGCTTTTTTCATCTCATTGACCAGCCAAAGTTGGCCTTCATCGGCGACCAGCACTGAGCGCAATCCCAACTCGCAGCCGCGGATGACATCTTCGGTGGCGTAGACGACCTCGTCCATGCCACGCAAACGCGCGCCCAGATTCTTGCCTGCGCTCGCTCGCACCTGCGCGCTCGTGCCCCAGGCCGCCCGCGGTCCCACGAAGAGGCTGACCTCGATTCCCGCTGCCGCGCCCAGCTCACACATCTCGCGGATTTCGGTATCAGTCAGCATCCAGATGCCGCTGCCCTGCGAGACGCGGTGGATGGCGAGGCCAAGCCGGTCCGCCTCTTCCAATACCGCCGCCAGCGCCCGCGGTCCCTCTGTGCTGGGGATTTCGATGCGATACTGCGCGCCATCGGGAAAGCGCTTTTCCGAACTCGGCAGGTCATATAGTTCGCCGGGCGGGTAGTTCTTGTTTAGCAGGAAGTCGCGTACTTTTTGCATACCAATTCGTTTCCTGAGTCTGTTGCCGAACTGGAGTATACCGAATGGGACAGATTTGCCACATATTGGGAAAGGCGCCTGTGCTTCGGCGCGCCCTTTCACGATGTGCAAACTGAGGCGCTCGGAATTAATCAGAACCTCGGCGATCCGATTCTGTCTATACGTGAACATTTACTCGCCTATCCCGCCCCAAAATCTGCTAGTCTGTAGTCATGACCGCCTTCGCCCGCTTTCCGAACGTCCTGTCGTTTGCCTTGCTCAGCGAGATCAGATGGCCAGATGGCCAAAAAAACTTTTCCGTAAACTTCCGGAAAGATTCCGAATACGACGTAATCTCGCGCCGGTGAAGCCAGCTTGTGGATTCATTCGCGATCGGTCAAAATTGTTGCGAGTCAAATTAGGGAGCGCAGCCATGTCAAAATCCCCCAACATCATCGTCTTCTTCACCGACCAGCAGCGTTGGGATACCACCGGCGTTCATGGCAACCCGCTTGACCTGAGTCCCAACTTCGACCGCCTGGCCCGGGCCGGTACGGATGTCCATTATTCCATCACCTGCCAGCCGGTTTGCGGGCCGGCGCGTTCCTGCTTGCAGACCGGCATGTACGCAACGGAGACGGGCTGCTATCGCAATGGCATCGCCCTGCCGCGCGAAAGCCGCACGCTGGCGCATTATTTCAAGGACGCCGGCTACGACACCGCTTATATCGGCAAGTGGCACCTTTCCGATGAAGGCGCCGGTCCCGTCTCGCCCGAGCAGCGCGGCGGCTACGATTACTGGCTGGCTTCCAACTTGCTGGAATTCACCTCCGATGCCTATAACACGGTCATGTACGACGGCGATGGCGCGGCATGCAAGCTGCCCGGCTACCGCGTTGACGCTCAGACCGACGCCATGATTCGTTATATTGATGAGCATCAGGAACGCCCCTTCTTCCTCTTCAGTTCCTTCATCGAGCCGCATCATCAGAACCATCGCGACGATTATCCGCCGCCGGTCGGCTATCTGGAACGTTACCGCGCGCGCTGGCTGCCGCCGGATCTGGCGGCGCTGGGCGGCTCGGCGCATCAGCAGATGGCCGGCTACCTGGGCATGATCAAACGGCTGGATGAGGCTCTTGGTCGCCTGGTCGACGCGCTGATCAGCCTGGATATGCTGGACGATACCATCATCCTGTTCACCTCTGATCATGGCTGCCACTTCAAGACGCGCAACGCCGAATACAAGCGCAGTTGCCATGACGCGTCGGCGCGCGTTCCGACAATGTTCTACGGCGGGCCTTTCAAGGGCGGCGGGCGCCTGGAGCAGATGGTCAGCTTGCTCGATCTGCCGCCGACCCTGCTTGACACAGCCGACATTCCTGTGCCGAAACAAATGGGCGGGCGCTCCATCCTGCCCTTGCTGAATGGCGAGGTCGATGATTGGCCACAGGAGGTCTTCATCCAGATCAGCGAGTCGCAGGTGGGCCGCGCCATCCGCAGCCGCCGCTGGAAATACGCCGTGACCGCGCCGGACAAGGATGGCTGGAATGACCCGGCCAGCGACAGCTACATCGAGACGGAACTATATGACCTGCTGGCGGACCCCAACGAGTTGCATAATCGCATAGAGTGCGAGTCTCATCGTGAGGTTGCCGATGTGCTGCGCTCGCGCCTGATACAGCGCCTGATCGAAGCGGGGGAAGACGAGCCGATCATTGAGCCGGCGACCTTTGCTCCCTGCGCCGGCCAATTGAGCGTCGGTATCGAAGAGGGCTGGCTATAGCCTATAAATCCAAATGATTATGTGACATTGACCATTACCTCACATCGTAAGCCAACCGTATGATTCGGCGCGATTAATCCGTGTATAATGAGGCTGATTCAAGTTTGCCAGCGGAGCGCTCCGAATGAAATCACTTTTTATATTGATATCTATTCTGATGCTCTGCATTCCGCTGCAGGCGCAGACCAACGAAAGCAGTCTGGAGCTGCCGGGTATCTTCCGCATGGATACATTCGGCACGGAGTACCAAGGCTGGAACAACTGTGGCCCGGCGACGCTGACCAACGCGCTGGTTCACTTCGGCTATGAAGACGATCAGCACCGCGCGGCCGAGTGGCTGAAGCCGAACTACGAAGACAAAAACGTCAGCCCCTGGCAGATGGCGGAATTCGTCAATACGCAGATCCCCGAGATCCCCGTTTACGCCATCGTGCGCTCCGGTGGTACGCTGGAGTTGATCCAGACATTGATGGTCAAAGGCTTCCCGGTACTCATCGAAAAAGGCTACGAGCCGGAAGGCTATGACTGGATGGGGCACTACCTGCTGCTGAGCGGCTGGGACGATTCGCAGCGGGAATTCAACACCATGGACAGCTTCAAAGGCCCCAATACTCGCTATAGTTACGAAGACATCGAGCATTACTGGCAGCATTTCAATTACAAATTTATCGCGCTTTACACCGCCAATCGCGAAGAAGAGTTGATGGAACTGCTGGGCGCTGACGCCGATGAATGGCAGAATCACATCAAGGCGTTGGAGATGGCGCGGGCAGAAGCGATTGAAGACCAGGAAGACGCCCACGCCTGGTACAACATGGGCAACAGCTTTTTCCATCTCGGCATGTACGATGCCGCCGTCCAAGCCTTCGACAGGGCGCTCTCGCTTGGTTTGCCCTGGCGCATGTTCTGGTACCAATTTGAGGCGCTGGAGGCTTATTATCAGGTCGGACGCTACGACGACATGATCCGCATCGCGCGGCAGAACCAGAATGACGGCGGCGGCCAATATGTCGAGGAGACCTATTATTATCTGGGCATGGCGCGCGAAGGCCGCGGCGAGACGCAGAAGGCGCTGCAGAATTACATCGCCGCGCTGACCTTCAATCCCAACTTCAGCCCGGCGCGGGAGGCCCGCGATCGCCTGCGGGCAGGGCAGAGTTGAGGGCGGGTGGTCTCTACATTCGCGACGCGATTAGGCGGGCGTTTGTCCAGTTGATTTCAGGTACTGGGCGGAAGCTTCGCGCAGATACCGGCCCGCGACATACAGGCTCATCAAGCCGACTGCTACATGTTTGGCGATGGTGCCGACAAACACTGCAATCATCCCGAAGTTTTCGGAGCGTAGCATCCAATCCAGAAAGTTAGGTAGCTCTGTCCCTAGTTCGGCAAAAACCATGATATGGAATGGCCCCTGCTCGACAGCGAGCGTGACAATCGTTGCCACGATGAGCAGGGCAAACTTGAAGAGATGCGGTTTATGTATGGTACGGTGGGCGACGCAAGAGTACATCGCAAGCGCGAGCCCGATCAAGGCGCCGAGGATGGCGCCATTTATGACTTCGCCCTGCATGGCCTGTTGATAGTAGAAGGACTTTGGCGCGTAAAAGGTTGATCCGAAGGCGACAATGGTCAGCAAGCCCAGCGCCGCGCCGAGTATCAGGCCGAAGATGAGCATCCGAAGGACGATCTTTACCAGGGGAATCGCTCGCCTCATGGGTCTTCTCCCTTTGCTTCGCGCCTAGTATACGACAGTTCGCGTGACTTACGCAAACGCCGGCTGGAGAAAGGCCTCGTTCACCGCGAACAACTCATCCACCATCGACTGGATCTCCCGCAAGGAGCAGACCGCGGCTGACAGCGGCGAATAAGCCACTGCCTGATAGATCAGCCGTTTGTCGCCCTTGAGGATGCCCTCGACCGCCATCTCCTCGATCTGCGAGTAGAGGTTGGTCAACGGCGTCACTGATTGGGGCAGGGGACCGACCGCTACCGCTTCCAAGCCATCGCGGGAGGCCCAGACCGGTACCTCGACGCAGGCATTCGCCGGCAGGTTGTCGACCAAGCCCTTGTTGGGCACGTTGCCATTGAACTTGAAGGGCGTCCCGCCTTCCATAGCGTTGATAATGTAGGCGGCATATTCGTGGCCGCGCTCGAGGTCAATCTCGTCCTGCTCCAGCCAGGCGTAGATATCATCGCGCCAGTTGTGCTCGCGCTGGCGATACGATGTGAGGATATAGGCGTGCTCGCCCGGGTTCCAGTTTGTGCCGTGGGTGGCGTACTTCTCGATCAGGTCGGGCCGCTTGCGGAACCACCAATTGTACTCCGAGTTATGCCCACTGGATTCGGTCACGTAATAATCCAGCGCCAGATACATCTCGTTGCGCACTTGCTCGGCGTTGTAGATACTTGGATTGTCGCTGATAGCGCGGTGGATGAGTGGGTAGGCGTCTTCGCCCTTCCAAGTGTAGTCGATGAACCAGGCGGTGTGGTTGATGCCGGCACAGGTGTAGTTGATCTCGTCATAGGGCGCGCCGATCCAGTTCGCCAGCATCTTGGAGGTGCCTTGCACGCTGTGGCACAAGCCGGTGACGCGGATATCGGTTTCGATGTCCATAGCGCGGCAGAGCATCGCCATCGGATTGGTGTAGTTCAGCATCAGCGCGTTCGGGCAATAGCGCTCCATATCGTGGGCGATATCGACCAAGACGGGAATCGTGCGCAGCGAGCGGAAGATGCCGGAGACCCCGCGGGTATCGCCCACGTTCATATCGACGCCGTATTTCATCGGGATTTCGATATCGTGTCGCCAGACATCGGTCGAGCCGACCAGGATGGTCACGACGACATAATCCGCGCCGCGCAAGGCGTCGACGCGGTCCATAGTCGCGCTGACCGTGGCCGGGTAGCTGCCAGCGTCGACGATGCGCGTGACGGCGCGTTTGGCAAAATCGAGGCGCTCGGCGTCGATGTCCATCAGCGCGATCTCGGCGCCTTCGAGGGCGGGGAAGGTCAGGATGTCTTTGACGAGCTTGCGGGTGAAACCGAAGCTGCCGGCGCCGATAAATGCGATTTTGGGCATGGTGCTTGTGCCTCCTCTCGAATGCGATCAACTCTAAGACATTGTATCGTCTCAGCGCGCTAGTCCAAAGTCATAGCGGGATCCAACACAAAGGTTGTTGTAGGGGCGACCCGATGGGTCGCCCAATCAACGTAGAATCTAGCCACCAGCTTGTCCAAGGTATAGACTGTCTTCCGTCCATCTTGCAGGATTCTCGACAATGTATTGGCGGATGTCATTCAGTGAATTCTCACTACGAATCACATGTTCGTAAAAGTTGCGCTGCCATATGACCAAGTCGCGTTTCTCCATGCGCCGAGCTTGTCTGGTGACGGTAGATTTGAATTGCCCAATGATTGCGCCCAGCGAACTCGATAGTAATGTTCGGGATCGCTGCGGTTGTAATTCGCTCGTCGGTTGCGAGCGCGCCGAATAGGCATCTTCTAGGATTACTATGATCCCGTGTAGGTGATTTGGCATTACGATGAATGCATCCAAGTCGACGCTTTGTCGCACCTGCGCTGTGCGTTGCCATTCTTGGCAGACAAGTGTGCCCAAAGTACTCAACTGCATGTCGGCGCCAACGATCTCACCGAATAGGCATGCTTTTCTGTAGGTGCATAGCGTCACAAAGTATGCGCCTGCCTGTGAGTAGTCGTAGCCGCGAAGACGGATTGACCGCCGAAAAGAGCGTGACTGTCGGTTGCTGTCCATACATTGAGACTCCAACGATCAATGGGCGACCCATCGGGTCGCCCCTACATTTCACACGCGAGGATTCGAGAATACCTTAAATTAACCCTTCCAGCCGGTCCACCAGCCCCTCCAGCACCTTAAAGGTCTCCTCCACCGCCAGCGGCGTCGACATATCGACTCCCGCCGCCATCAGCGCCGGGATGGGATACTTGCTGCCGCCGGCGCGCAGGAAGGCCAGGTAGCGCTCGACCGCGTCGCTGTCATCGCCGGCCAGTATCGCGTTCGCCAGCGCGTGGGCGGCCGAGATGCCGGTGGCGTATTGGAAAGTGTAGTAAGCCTCGTACAGGTGGCCGAATTGCGCCCAGGTGATGCCGGTGCGGGTGGGATCGTCCGTCATCGTTTTGCCGTAGCCCTCGGCGTAGAAGTCGGCCATGATTTGGTTCAGCGTCTCCGGCGTCAGCGGCTCGTCGTTCTCCATGCGTGAATGCACCTCGAATTCGAAGCGCGCCAGCGTCGGCATGATGAAGAAGTAGCGATGGATGTTGTCCATCGCTTCCTGGATCAGGGCGAGCTGGAAATTGCGGTCATCGTTCCGCGCGAAGAGCTGCGCCCGCACCATCGCCTGATTGAAGTTGGAGGCGACCTCGGCGGCGAACATGGAATAGTGGCTGTAGACGAAGGGCTGATGCGCGCGCGTGTAGTGGCTGTGCATCGAATGGCCCAGCTCGTGCGCCAAGGTGCTCATAGAGCTGAGGTTGCCATCAAAGCTCATCATGATGAAGGGATAGCTGTCGTAGGTGCCGTAGGAGAAAGCGCCTTCGGACTTGCCTTCGTTGATCGCGTAATCGACCCAGCGCTCTTCCAGGCAGCCCCGGCGCATGGTCGCCACGTAGTCATCGCCCAGCGGCGCCATGCCGGCGGCGATCATGTCAACCGCTTCCAGGAAGGTCAGGGCCGGGTCATCCACGGTCAGCGGCGCCCAGATATCCCAGGGGTGAATCCTGTCGTAACCCAGCGCCCGCCGCCGCACATCCCAATAGCGATGCCAGGTTGGGATATGCTTTTGGTAGGTGTTGATCAGATTGTGGAAGACCTCGACCGGGATATTGTTCGGCGACAGCTTGGCATGCAGGACGCTGTCATAACCGCGCAGCCGCGCCATGACGACATTGCTCTTGACGGAAGCCAGATAGGCGGTGGCCAGCGTGTTGCTGAATTTCAGGTAGCTATCGGCGTAATTGCGCCAGGCGGTTTTACGCGCTTCACGATCACTATCGGCCAGCAATTTGTCGCGCGTGCTTTGGATCAGCGGCTGCGCGACGCCAGCGCTGTCGGTCGCCGCCTCGAAGGTCAGGTCCATGTCGTTCAGCGCGCCGCGGATGCTTTCGATACGCCCTAGCGGGTCGCTGAGAAGGCCGAGCGCCGCCTCGAGTTCGCCCGACAGAATGTGCTGCTTGGTGCGCATCAGGTTGTCGACATAATGTTCATAGAGCTGCGTCACCGGCTCGGATTGGGTCCATTGCAGCAGTTCGCCCGGGTCCATCTCCAGCAGTTCCGGCTCGGCGAAAGACGCGCTGGAGATGAAATTGCCCGCCAGGCCCTGCGCTTGCCCGACCATGCCCTTGATCTCTTCGTTCTCGCCATCGCAAGCTTGCCACATGACCGGGTACATATAAAGCTTCCAGACGCGGCGGGCGATGGTCGCGTGGAGGTCAAACCATTCGGCGAAGCGTTCGGGGCTTTGCGCGAGCGTGCCTTTGAAGGGCGCGATATCGCCGATGGCGTCGCTGGCGGCTTGGTACTCCTCGCGCCAGGCAGCGAAGGAGGGGAAGACGGATTCGTGATTCCAGGTGGATTCGGCGGGGACGTCAGAGCGGGCGGGGACTGTGGTCATGGAGTTTGTCCTTTGTGTTTAGATGAAAAAGCCGGAGAGTCGCAGCCAGAACTTTTTTGTATTCTTAGGCTTAATCAAGATTTCTTTAGAGCAAGACTTGCATATTGAGTTGACGCGGCTTGATTTCCCCTTCAAGCGTGGCCTGTGTCTTGAGTTCGCCAGCTTTATCGATATGCGCCACCGCAAAGTCAGCGTCCTTGGCCACTGTCGCGCCGACCACATAACTGCGATGGCAATACGCCGGGTCTTTCTCGCTGCACATGATGGCGACGCGCTGTTCTCTTGCCAGAGCTTTCAAGCGCGCTATCCCATGCTGATACCAGTCTCGTTCTTCGCAGCGGGACGCATTTAATTTGCCCGCTACAAAGCAAGTTTCATCATCAGGACGCCCGCCCAGCGAGTCACCCATAAAGGCGTAGGTCAGGCCAGCGTAGGCCAGGATCTTCGCTAGGCACGAGCGCGTGAAATCGGGATTGAACTTTGAGTAGGGCATGGTGCGCACATCAACCAGCACATCAATCTTATAGCGCTTCAGCAACGCGATAAACTCCTCTGTCGCGCGCCCACCGTAGCCTATCGTGAAAATCCGTCGCCGCTCCATCATTTCACCCGCCATTCAAAGGGCATGAGGCACTGCGCCCGGTTGCTGAGCAGTTCCAGCCCTTCCAGCGCATAATTCGCCAGCGCCGCCGGATTCTGTTCCGCCACCTGCGCGCCGATGGGCTTGCCCTTCTCGCGGACGAGCACCGCCGGCGCCGCCTCGGGCAAGCTCGCCAACTCCCGCGCTTTGTCCACTGCCCGCCGTAAACTACCCAACTCATCCACCAAGCCATGCTCCAAAGCCTGCGCGCCGGTCCAGACGCGGCCGCCACCGATGGCGTCAACCTCATCGGGGGACTTGCCGCGGCTCTCCCCCACGCGCCCGATGAATTGCTCATAGATATGCTCGATGCTGCCGCGGACCATCTCGCGTTGGGCCTCGCTGAATTCGCTGTCGCTGGCGATCCAGTCGGCATTATCGCCGCGCAGGTACGAATAAGCGTTGAAGCGCAGCTTCTTCAGCATTTCGCTGTTGACCAGCTTGCCCATCAGCACGCCGATGGAGCCGGTGATCGTGCTCGGCTGCGCCACGATCCAATGCGCCGGCGTGGCGATATAGTAGCCGCCGGAGGCCGCCACGCCGCCCATGTAAACCACGAGCGGGCGGGACTTGGCGAATTCGCCCAGCGCGGAAGCCATCGATTCCGATGCTGTCGCCGAGCCGCCCCCGCTGTCGATATACAGCACCAGCGCGCCGCATTGCGGGTCTTGCATCAGGTTGCGCGCCTGCTGATTCAGCGTGATATCGCCCAGGCGCTCGCTGCCGACGAAGGGCAGGGGGATCGGCATGTCGCTCGGCGGGCTTGCGCTTTCGCCATCGACGATCGCGCCGCCGGCGTAAATCACCCCGATGTACTTGCCGCTGAAATCGCGCTCGGGCAGGTAGATTTGCCCGTTGGCTTCTTCCCACATCGTGATCTTGCTGATGCCGAGATACTCGAGCAGTTGCTCCTCGTTCATGACGCCATCGACGTAGCCGCTGTCGAGGGCCGCGTCGCTCATGTGCAGCGCGCCGTCGATCATGTATTTCACTTCCTCCGGCTTCATTTTGCGCGTGGCGGCGATGCCATCCACGATGGCGTCATACACGGAATCGAGCAGCCAATTCGTCTGTTCGGCGCCTTCGGGCGAGGGTTCGCTGCGCGCCAGGCTATCGGCCGCGCCTTTATAGGGCGAGATGGCGACCGAATCCCATAGCAGGCCGACCGCGCCCAAGCCCTCTTTGAGGAAGACCTGCTGGCTGAATATGCCCGATGTCTCCAGCATGCCGCCTGGCGGCAGCAGCACTTCATCGCAGGCGCTGGCGACATAATACTCCCGCGTGCGATAAGCGGGCGCGTAGCTGAGGGCGCGCTTGCCCTTTTCGCGCAGGCGGAGGATGGCGTCGCGCATGGTCTGCAAGTCGGCTGTGCTGGCGGATAAGCCGCGGAAATACAGAATCACGCCGAGCGGACGGGGGTCCTCGGCGATGCGTTCAAGCGCGTCGACGAATTCCATCAGGCTCATCGGCGGCGCGCCCAGAATCTGCCGCTGCACGAAGTTGCGCTCTTTGGGCACGGGCGCGAAGGAACTGGGCACTTTGATCATCACGTAGTCGATGGCTTGGACGCGGGCCCGCTGCATATTGAGCAGGCTGACGCTTACTTGCTGGATCATCCGCATGGTTTTGGACATGGTTTCGTATTTCCCATTTTCATCACAGAGACACTGAGGGCATAGAGGAAAGCGATACGGTTTCCGCGAACTGACCTCTACTCTTCGTGTACGTATTCTATCGCGCCAATGTCGCAAGCTTCGCCTTGAGGACGGGCGTTGCCGATCTGGTCGGTGTCCGGACAGAAGTCGCTGACCGCGGCGTCGATCGCCGGGCTGCTGGGCAGGAGCGGATAATACGCCGGCGAGCCGTCTTCGGGTTGGACGAGGTCGCCGAGCATGGAGTCCCCGCTTAATTCGGCGTCGCAGGAGCCGTCTTCAATGAGATTGCCCTTTGCCTGACTGACTTCGCCGCCGCAATCGCCGCCGCTACTTTGAACGAGGATGCTGTTGTGCAGGCGGACGGTGGCTTGTGGAAATGCGTCCACATGAATGCCTCCGCCGGTTTCGGCAGAGTTGGCCACCAACGTCAGATGAGAGAGAGTCGCCACCGATGACTGTGACCCATTGTCGAAAAGGAGCATGCCTCCGCCTTCCGCGGCCGAGTTGCTGACAAAACTGCTGTTGTCAATGCTTAGCTGTCCCAGGTTGAATATGGCGCCGCCTCGTTTATCGGCGCCGTTAGCATTGAAGGCCGTACTCATAACTCTTAGCGCGCCGACGTTAAAAATAGCGCCTCCAACTCCCGCCGCGTTTTCAGTGAAGCTGTTCTCGCTGACTATCAGATCTCCATCTTCTGTATTGTAAACGGCGCCGCCCACGCCCGTTACGTAGGGATGGTAGTTGCGATCGGTTTCAGCTAATAACTCTCCGTATGCGACTATATGGCCGCCGGCACCCGCTATGTTGCCCTCAAAGACACTGTGAGTTACATTCAATTTCTTAGAGTTAATGATTGCGCCGCCGTCCTGCACTGAAGAGTTTCGAATGAATAGGCTGTCGGCTATAGTTTGCTCTCCAGAGTTTATGATCGCGCCGCCGTCTTCGGCTGAATTGAAAGTAATGGTGCTGCGTTGAATAATGGACTCTCCAATGCTGTGAATCGCGCCGCCGTAGCCAGCCCTGTTAAGTTCTAGCAGGCTATCTGTGAGGAGCAGCGCTCCCAAGTTGGCGATCGCGCCGCCAGCGTGTCCATCGTTATTGATGAAGTGGCTCTCGCGGACGTTCAACTCCGCACCTGCAAGATTTTCAATTGCGCCGGGACCTGCGAACGCTGAGTTTTCGACAAAGGTGCTGCTTATGACGTTCAGCTTTCCTCCGTTGCTTATTGCGCCGCCTATTCCTGCCATATTTTGCGAAAAGACGCTATTGATGATGTTCAACTTGCCTTCATTGTAAATGGCGCCGCCTTCTCCACTCCATAAGCCGGGCGCATTCTCGGGTCCCGATCTGCCGTCAACTAATGTCAATTGCTCGATTGTCAGTGTTCCGCTCGTGTCTACATAGAAAATGCGATAGGCGAGCGCGCCGCTGATGCTGTAGTCGCCGCCTTCGACTGTCATCTCCGTGGTGATGTGAGGCAGTTCGGACTCGAGCGTCACATCAACTGAAAGCGTTATCACGTCCGCGCCGTCACCAGCGGGACAGCCGCCGACCGCCTCATCCGTATTCGCCGCGATGATCGCGTCCGCCAGCGTGCAGTCCGCATCTACGGCGATGTCGGCAGCGGAGTTCGGCATTGCAATTAAACACAGCGCCAGCAACACAAGCACCGACGTAAAGCGACAGTTAGCCATTACAACCCACTCTGTGCTCTCTGTGTCCTCTGTGGTTAGATACCATCCCCCAACCGCTGCATATGCGCGATGGTCTCGGCGATGCCCTCCGCCAGCGACGTCTCGTACACCGTGCCGAAGCTCGCCCGCAGCGCGCTGTCATCAAAGCCCTCGGGGAAGGGCAGCGGCTGCTCGGCCACATCGATCTCCGCCTCGGGCAAAACATCTTTGGCGAAGCCGACAAACTCCGAAACGGTCGCCGGCTTGCCGCCCAGATTGAAGCCATAAGCGCCATCGAGCGGCTGCTCGGCCGCCAGGATGAATTGCCGCGCCACATCGGCCGCCAACTGAAACTGCATCGCGCCGCTGAAGCCGATCTTGTAGGGCTGCCCCTTGACCGCCGCTGCCAGCGCCTTGGTCGGCTCGCTGGTCATGCCTTGATCCCGCCCGACGCCGTAGACCGTGTAGGGTCGCAGGCAGGCGCTGGTCATGCCGTCTTCATGGAAGTAGACCTGCGCCGTTTGCTCATTGCAGACCTTGTAAGCGCCGTAGAGCGTGCGCGGATTCTGCGGCGCGTCGTTGGCGATCAAGCCAGGCGGGAACTCGGAGGGCGGGCCGTAGACGCCGATCGACGAGGCGAAAGCGATGTGATTGACGCCTTGCGCTTTGGCTGCTTCGAAGACGTTGACCGTGCCCGTCACGTTAACCTCCGCGCCCAGCACAGGATTGGCGCGGCAGAAAGGCACTTGCAATGCCGCCAGGTGAATCACGTGCGTGATCTCATGCTCGGCGAAGACGCCCTTCACCGCGTCCCTGTCGCGCAGGTCGCCTTGCACGAAGCTGATGTCCGCTTGTTCCTCGGCGCTCATCAGCCAGTTGATGCGATGACGGTCTGTGCTTTGATCGAAGTTCACCGCCCGCTTGCCGCTGCGCCGCAAATTCGTGAGCGCCCAGGCGCCGATGCAGCCCATGCCGCCGGTGACGAGATAGGTATCGTCCATGGCTAGGCCTCGACCATGCGATTGGCCAGCTTGCCCAGCCCTTCGACTTCGACGATGTACTCGTCGCCGGGTTTCAGCCAAACGCGCGGGTCCATGCCCAGGATGACGCCTTCGGGGGTGCCGGTGCTGATGATATCGCCCGGTTCAAGCGTCATGATGCGGCTGGCGTAGGCGATGACTTCGGCGACGCTGAAAATCATATCGGCCGTATTGCTGTCCTGCCGCAGTTCGCCATTCAGCCAGCCCTTGATCGCCAGGCTCTGCGGATCGGGGATCTCGTCCGCCGTGACCACGTAAGGTCCCAAGGGCAGGAATTTGTCCAGCGTTTTGCCCAGCAACCACTGCCCGCTGCGCATCTGCAAATCGCGCTCGCTGAGGTCATTCATGTTGCAATAACCGAAAACAGCATCCAGCGCCTCGTCCACCGAGACATTGCGCGCCCGCGCTCCCATGACCACGCCCAATTCCGATTCGTAGTCCACCGTCTTCCAATCGGCTTGCAGCGGGATGTCTTCGTTTGGCGCGGCGATTGTGTTGTTGAACTTGCTGAAGAGCACCGGCTCCGCGGGCGGCGCCATGCCGGACTCGGCCGCATGTTTTTGATAATTCAAGCCGACGCAGAGGATCTTGCCCGGGTTCGGCACGGCAGGCGCGTAGCTCAGATCCGCTTCATTTAGATAGAGGGCCGCATCGTCCGCCGCGTCCGCGAGTGCTAAGAGCGCCGCGAGAGCTTCGTTCCCCTGCGCGTAGACTTCGTCCGGGCTCGCTGGGCATTTCAATCCGGTCGCCGCTGCCGCCGCCGCTACATCCAGAATCCCGCGCCCTGTCTTGATACCCAGCTTGATGCCAGCGTCGGTATGATAGCTTGTCAGAATCATGATTGTCCTTTTCGCCAGTATTTGAATCGGCGCTCATTCTACCCTTTCATGGCGATGCGCGGCAATTGCCGTCTAATGCTGAATCGATGCTTAATGACTTGTCCGCTACTGGAAATCCCGTGTCAAGTTCGCTTTCCCGCCTCGCTTCAATATGCGAACATTTGGTCGCCTATGCCATGCCTGTTTGTGCTATACTGACTGTCATGAACGCCATTTCGCCCATTGAGCATCTATTCCCCAAGCATGCCATGTCGCTCACGTACAAGCGCTACGCTACCATACCCCCCCGATACTACCTCACTATATCTATACGGTATCGATACAGATGCGAATTTCCCTGCATTTCCCCGCGTTTTCAGCGATTTTAGCGGCGCTGTAGGGTAGATGACTGCGGGCTGTTTCCGACATTGAAGGAGCGCCAAACTGCCCGCCGGGAGCCGACGAGCGACGCGAACGATGGCTTTGACCGAGCGCCGGACAAGCCCTTGGCGCGCGAACATACAGTTGCCTATCTCACTAGAAATTATGCTGGCTTGCTTTTAGCGCGCTCCACGCAAATCTGAGCAAATAACTTTTGATTGAAGACCCGATGAATCAGCCCTGCGCGCCCAGACGCTCCCGCTCCTCGTCAAAAAGGCTCTTGCGTTCTTCGTCGAATTTCATCACGCGGAAGTATTCGGCGTAGTCGACGCCGACGCGCTTGCCGCCCTCAAGGTTGGCTTCGGTGATCCATTTCTTCGCGCCGTTCTCAAAGTCTTCGCCCGCGCCGATCTGCGAGATATGCGCGCCCAGCGCCGCCATCTTCAGCTCGACCGTGCTGCTGATATCGACGAAATGCGTCGCCTCTTGTGTCAAGTCCATGTATAGCTCGCCGATCTTGTGCGGCTCGTAGCCTTCCGCCAGCAGTTCGGGGAAGATGGGCCGCGTCTCGGCGCTGGGGAAGGCGGCATAAAGCGTCGCCTCGCCGGCTGCCCGGTGATCCGGGTGGTTGATGTACTGGCTGCGCACGAATACCGTGGTCGGGTCCTGGCAGACGACGCGGTAGGGCTTCGTCTCGCGGATGATGCGCGTCAAGTCCCGCCGCAGTTCAAGCGAGGCTTGCAAGGCGCCATCGGGATAATCGAGGAAGCGCACATCATGGACGCCAGCTATGGCCGCCGCTTTCAGTTGCTCTTCGCGGCGCAGCGCCACGAGCTCGGCGCGAGACAGCGTCGGGTCATTGCTGCCCGAGCCGCCATCGGTGATGATAACGTAGGTGACGGTGGCGCCCTCGTCGCGGATCCAACGCGCCACGCTGCCGGCGGCGCCGAATTCGATGTCGTCATGATGGGCGGCGGTCACCACGATATGGTAGGGCTCGTCGCGCTTTGGCGCTGGCTGGAGCTTGTCGTAGTCAACTGGCATATCGCATCCTCAATAGCTTTAGTCCGGATATGGTCGTAAGGGACAGATAATCCCGGTTGCGGGAACTGTGCTTAACGGTCGGGCGCATGATACAATAGGCTGCGCGCGGGTGGTAGATATTGCAGCCACCCGATAAGGAGACAAGCATGAAAGAGACAACGAAAAACACCACGCCTGAGCTAACTGATATCCGCCAGCTTGGCGAGACCGCTGAGGAGATAGTCGAGGCGCTTCAGGCCCCAGAGGTCTTTGAGGCGATCTTTGGCGAGCCGAGCGACGAAGAGATAGCGGCGGTCCTAAGAGAGGCGCGAGCTGAATTTGATGCCGGTTTGTACCAACCAGGTCAAGACGTCTCGGATCAAGATGATGACGACAAGCCCTATCGAACGCCTACCAGGAAGGAGATTCTGCAAGGCATCAAGCAGGGCTATTTGCAAGCTCTGGCTGGGGAAACCAGACCCATAGAGGAATTGTTTGACGAACTAAGTGACTGTTAGCCAGTTCCTAAGATGCCTCTCAAAGTAGAAACCACCGCGGACTTTGATCAAGAAGTCAAACAATTGAATAAGAGATTCAGGCGCATCGGCGAAGACCTGCGCGACTTAATCGCTGAAATGTCGGAAATGGGCTATCGTGGCGCCCGTGTCTCCCATACCGGTTATGAGGTGTACAAAGTTAGAGTAAGAAGCAGATCTGCACAGCGTGGCAAAAGTGGCGGCTTTCGCGTCCTATATGTGCGCCAAGATGATGATACCTTGTTGTTCATTCACATTTATTCGAAGTCGGACAAAGCCGGGACAAGCCCAAGCGAACTCAGGAGAATACTAAGGGATATTAATGTTTAGGACGATTGCCTGAGCAGCCCCAAGCGTCATCACTTTTTCCTGCAATCCACATTCTCATCCGCCGCCGCAAGCATTATCATTGCCGCCATTATCGCGAGAGGGGCAACTTATGCCGCGCCGCTATCGGCTTTTGTGGTCAGTCTGCATCGGGCACCTGACCAATGACATCTTCGCATCGATGACGCCGGTCCTGCTGACCTTCCTCGCGGCCGGCATCTTGCCGATGAGCAATATACAGATCGGCTTGACAGTTGGCATCGCCCAGCTACTCAACGCTTTGCCACAGCCCTTCTTTGGCCTGCGCGCCGATCGCAGCGGCGGTCGCCGCCTCGGCTCGTTCGGTCTGCTGCTCCATGTCGGCTTGTTCACGCTTGCGGTCGCGCTCGCGGCGTTGACACGCCAATACTGGCTGATGTTCTTCCCCTTGGTCATCGCCCCCATCGGCAGCGCGGCCTTGCATCCGGTTGGCGCCCTGCACGCCGCCGAATCCGTGCCGCGCCGCTCGGCCTTTCACATGGCGATCTTCTTCTTGATGGGGCAGACGGGTTTGGCGCTGGGACCCGCCATCGCCGGCATCCTGCTCGACCAAGCCAATCCCAATCTGCTTGGTCGCATGGGCGAGTTGGTTGGCATCTCGCATTTCGGCATCCAAGGCGATGTGACGCCGATACTCTTGCTATCGCTGATATCGATCCCGGGCATCGCGCTCATGTGGACGAGCATTCCCAGGCACCACGAGCATCACGCGGCGCAAGACGAGCGCAAGTCCCAGCGCGAAAACGGTGCGAAACAGCACTTCCCGCTGCTGGCTTTTGTCATCCTCGGTTTGATTGTGGTGCTGCGCGGCCTGGGTCAACAGGGATCGGTGGCTTTTGTACCGCTGCTCTTCCAGCAGAAGGGCTGGAGCCCGGCCGCTTACGGCATCATCACCAGTTCGTACTGGATCGCCTCCGGTATATCTGGATTGATCTTCGGGCGTCTGGCCGACCATTTCGACCGCCGCAAGGTGATGATGCTGAGCATGATACTTTCGGCGCCGGCTTTCTTCCTGCTGCCGGCGCATGAGGGCGCATTCGCCTTTTTCCTGGCGATGGCGGCCGGTGGTTTGTCTGGCGGCGCGCACAGCCTCATCGTTGTCATGGCGCAAGATTTGATCCCGCTGCGCAAGGGCTTCGCCTCGGGCGCGATTCTGGGTTTTATCTTCGGCACCGGCGCGATCGGCTCGCTGGCGATCGGCGCGATTTCGGATCAGATCGGCTTGGGGGCGACGTTTGAGATTGTCGCTGTGATCATCGCGGCGGCGGGCTTGCTCAGCTTGCTGCTGCCGCGGCAGGCGAAAGCCTAGGGCGAAGCCACATGCCCAAATTGCTCTACATCTCTCTGATGCGCCTGCCGACCGAGAAGGCGCACGGCCTGCAAATCATGGAGAATTGTGATGCTTTCGCCGCGGCCGGCTGCGAGGTGACACTCTGGGTGGCGCGACGCTGGAATAGGCCTGAGTTGCGGAGAGTCCGCGACCCCTTCGCTTATTATGGTTTGCGGCCGACGTTCACCATTCACCGCATCCCCTGTATCGACATATTCCCGCTCTTCCCGCCCGATAGCTTTGGCGCGCGCCTGGCATTCTATTTGCTCCTTCTGTCTTATGCTTTTGTGAGCGCTTTCCTGCTGCTCTTCACGCGGGCGGATATCTACTACAGCCGCGACGAATTCATCCTGGCGCTGCTCACGCGGATGAAAGCGAAGCGTAAGATCGTCTACGAGGCGCATCTGTTTCCGCCAAGCGGGCGCGGCGCGGCGCTGCAACGTTACGTCGCCTCGCGAGCCGGCAGCGTGATCGCCATCACCGAGCGATTGCGCGAGGATCTGATAGCCGAACGCGGGGGGGATCCGGCCCGGGCGATCGTCGCTCATGACGGGATCCGCCGCGAGCGCTTTGACGAACTGCCCTCGCAAGCTGAAGCGCGCCGCAAGAGCGCCGCTCCCGAGGACGCATTTGTTGTCGGTTATCTCGGACATCTGCAAATGATTGGCCTGGACAAAGGCCTTGGCGGTGTTGTCGAGGCGCTGGCGGCGGTCTCGGGCGCGCATCTGCTTTTGGTTGGGGGACCGGATGAGATGGTGGCGCATCTGCGGAGCCGCTGGCTGGAATTGGGATTGCCAGCCGACCGCTTCATTTATGCCGGTCAGGTGAGGCCGCCGACTGTCCCGGAGCATTTGCTGATGACGGATGTCTGCCTGCTGCCGCATCCCGCTGCGACACAGTTCGCCTACTATACGTCGCCGCTCAAGCTCTTCGAGTATATGGCAGCGGGCCGGGCAATCGTCGCCTCGGATTTGCCCGCCTGGTCGGATGTGGTCAGCGATGGCGAAACGGCGCTGCTCGTGCCGCCGGAAGACAGCCTAGCCTGGGCAAAAGCAATTGAGCGGCTCCGTGATGATTCGGATTTGCGGGGGCAGTTGGGCAAGCGGGCCCGCGAACGGGCGCTGGCGCATTATACTTGGGAGGCCCGCGCGAAGAAGATACTGGGGCATATTCGTTCGGCTTGAGAGATTAGGCGACCCGCGGGCGGCCCTAAATCTAGTCAGTAGCGGGAGCGGCTTCAGCGGCGTTCGTCCATTGTTCAAGGGCAGACTGGGCAGTGAAGCGGTCGACATCCGCCTGTTGCATGAGCCTTGAGAGGGCCTCATCGTATCGCTGCGCCTGCAAAAGCGCGGATAGCTCGGCCTCGTCCAGGTCTACCTGAGCCAGCAGATCCCGGCGCTTGCGTTTCTCCTCCACCTGCATAAATTGATACATGCCGTAGACAAAGACGGCGCCCATCAACAGCAGATTAAAGATGAAGAAAACGAGGATGGTCATAGTGCTCCGAGCCGGCGCTAGCAGGCAGCGTCTTTGCCGTCTGTGCCGAAGATGCTCATACGGTAATCGCTATTGGGCAAGGGCGTCACGCTGCCCGGACGGTAGTGGAATTGCAACGCCCAGCGCCGTCGGGTCGAGCGAGACGGCGGCGTGCCGTGATGCAGCAGGCAGTGGAAGAGCAAGCAGCCGCCGGGCGGCAAGGGAACGGCCACACTCCGCCCCACCTGCACCTCGGTATCGCAGATTTGCCAGTCGCGCCGAGTCCAATGCAGCGTTGGACCGCTGTGGTGGCTGCCCGGTATGACCATCATGCAGCCGTTTTCCGGTATCGCCTCATCAAGGGCAATCCAGGCGCCGACGATGGCGGCGTCGGCCGGAAAGTCGAAGTAAGCCATGTCCTGATGCCAGGGCTTTTCGCGGCCGATTCGCGGGGGTTTGAGCAAAGCCATGTCTTGGGAGAGGACGGGCGTTTCGCCCATGATACGCTCGATGACGGCGAGCAGCTCGGCGTTCTCCGCCGCTGCTTGTAACCGGTTGTCGTAGGGAATGATCGGCATCATCTTGCGGACGCTGTCGAGGCGTTCTTCATCGGGCAAGTCGGCATAAGCTTGCCCAACCGCGGACTCGAACATGATATTGTCCGTATCGCGCCGCAACATCAGATCGCGGAGGCCGGCACGAGCAGATTCAATGGCGGCGCGGTCAATGGCGTTGTGGATGACCATGAATCCCAGCGCTTCAAAGTTGCTGATATCGGCATCGGTGACGGCGGGGAAGCCGCTTATGCCCGCCGTAATCTGTTGGCTGAATTGGTAGAGGTGGGCCGGTGGCGCTTCGATGCCGTATTTGTCCAGGCTCATGTGACGCGCTCCATTTGTTGGCGATAGTTTAACATGCGCTGCCTGCTAGCGGTATTGACGCTGCCAGTGCCGTTCGATGCTATCGGCGACTTGCAGCCAGTGGTCGGTATCGAGCAAGGCGACTTCCTCGTCCGTCCAGAATTCATAGGCGATCTGCGTCGACAGGCTGTCCTCAGGCGCTTCCCGAACGCGGGACCAGGCCTCCGGCCGGCATCCATAATAGTGTTCGACCAGTTCGGCCATGATCGCGTTGACGGTTGCGCTGACGAGGTAGCCGATGCGCGGCGGCAGGGGACCTTGCTGCAGCGCGCGCGCCAGGTCCGCCAGCGCTTTCATATAGTTTGCCGCGCCGGGAGATTGAAAGTCTCGTATGGCTTCCGGCGGCAGGCGAGCGGGTGCCGTGCCGGTATTCACCATTTGCATCAGGATCTGCCGGGCGAATGGGCCATCGGGGTAATAAAGCTCGAAGGTATCAAGGAAGGACTGCGCCCGTTCGATAACGACGGCGAGGGCGGGATAAAAGTCCATCTCCATAAATAGCGACTTGAGCAGGAATTGGCAGCGTTCAGGATCGCGCGCTTCGGCGGCTTGTCGCAGTTGTTGCAGTGTCTCGGTGTTAGATTCTTTCGTCGCGCTCATGAACTTAATTTTAACCACAGAGGGCGCAGAGGGTACAGAGCAATGCGTAGCTTCCTGCTATAATCTGTTCTGATGAGCCTGACCAGCCAAAGGAAACCACAATGACATTAATGACGCCTGACATTACTAATGACCGAATAGCCGATTATCTCGGCGACGAAGCGGGTTATCTGTTGAATCACGTCTCGCGCAGCATCCCGCAGTCGCAGCTTGCGCTGCCGGGACCGGACTTCGCCGAGCGCGTCTGGCTGGATAGTGACCGCAACCCGCAGGTCATCCGCAGCTTACAGCAGATCTACGACGGCGGGCGCCTCGGCGGGACGGGATATGTCTCGATATTGCCGGTCGATCAAGGCATTGAGCATTCGGCCGGCGCCTCCTTCGCGCCGAACCCGGCCTACTTCGACCCCGCCAATATCATCGAGTTGGCGCTGGAAGGCGGCTGCAACGCGGTGGCATCGACCTTTGGCGTGCTGGGCATGACGGCGAGACGCTACGCCCATCGCATACCTTTCATCGTCAAGGTGAATCACAATGAGTTGGTGACCTATCCCAATTCGCACCGGCAGATCATGTTCGGGACGATCAAGCAGGCTTGGGATATGGGCGCGGTCGCTATCGGCGCGACGGTGTATTTCGGCTCGGAGGATTCGAATCGGCAGATGGTCGAGGTGGCGGAAGCATTTCAATACGCTCACGAATTGGGCCTGGCGACGATCCTTTGGTGTTACATGCGCAATTCGGCCTTCACGGTGAACGGCGTCAATCATGAGTCCAGCGCCGATCTCACCGGCCAAGCCAACCACCTCGGCGTGACGCTGAGCGCTGATATCGTCAAGCAGAAGCTGCCGACGCATACCGGGGGCTACACGGCGCTGAACAGCGGCGACTCCTCCTACGGCAAGCTGGACAAACGGATCTACAGCGAGCTATCCAGCGACCATCCGATTGATTTGACGCGTTATCAGGTCGCCAATGGTTATATGGGCAAGGTAGGCTTGATCAGCTCGGGTGGCGCAAGCGGCGCGAATGATTTCGCTGAAGCGGTGAAGACGGCGGTGATCAACAAGCGCGCCGGCGGCATGGGCTTGATCAGCGGGCGGAAAGCCTTCCAGCGACCTATGGACGAGGGGGCGCGGTTGCTGAATGCGATTCAGGATGTCTATCTGGATGATAGCGTGACAATCGCCTAGCTGCCGGAATCCGATTAGACAGTCGTCGGGCGACCTCACGAAGCGTTCGCTCTTGTCAATCTTGGGCTAGATCTAGTATTTCCATTGCTTCCGCCAAGATATTGCGCGACATGCCAAACTTCGTCGCAACATGGCCGGCTACGTCTCCGCCCAGTAGGTGATCTCGTCGCTCTTTATCGACAAATTGCTGCAAGCAAAAGGGACGCTCATCGCTGTGAAAACGCCACAACTGCTTATCGACGACCCTGTGGATGACTATTTCATTGAGAAACTGTCCGCCATCATGTCGGTAGTCGTGGATGCCGATGGCGCGATAGTCGGTGTCAGCGACAGGCTTGTCGTGCAGCAGGAAGCTGTGAACGCGCGTGCCGAGTTCTCGCCGAAGCTGGAACTGGTTGTCGCCATTGGGGATGAGACTGTAGTTCATGATTGGGCAGGCTGCGCTCGTCTCCCGATTGCTAAGCACCGGCACAATGACATAGAGCGGAAAGCCAACATCGACCAAATACTTGCATTCTTCCAGCAGCACAACAATTGCGCTGTGGCAGCCGATTGAACTGCCCATATCATTGATCGTCAGGTAGCCATCGTATCCCAGCCGCTGCAATAGCGCGAAGAAGGCATAATTGCTTTCGTAGCAGGTGCCCCCGGCGCCGTGGGCGAAGTGACTCTCCCAGAATGCCTCGCCCAGAAGGATGCAATCGGCCGACTTTGCGTGACCTGCGCGGCGAACGATGCGCGAGGCGCTCTCCCAAGGCACAGTTGTCGTATAGCGCTCGACCAGTTGGCGCAGCGTGTCAAGATTCGGCGGCGGGTTTGCGGGCAAAGCAAAATGCCGCAGAATCCGCTGTGACAGCGCTTTCGAGATTGGCGCAGTATCGCTCATGAAGGAGCCTCTCTGTATGCCGTTACCTGATCATAATTGATTCTTCCGCGTCATGACAGTCGCCGCCACCTGTCACAAGCGATTGTTGGCGTGTACCATGATATACCATAAATTCGTACCTTTAATGAAAGACACGTTCCAGGATTTCGCCCCATGCGCTACGCAGAAGTCGCGCTTAATGTGCCGGTGCGCAAGACCTTCACCTACCACATTCCGGATGTGTTGGCGGGCAGCCTGAAGCCGGCATGCCTGGTACGGGTGGAGTTCGGCGTGGCGATGCAGCCGGCCGTGGTCCTCGCCCTGCACGACGAGACTGCCATTCCGCAAACCAAGCCGATTATGGAACTGCTGGATCCAGAGCCGGTATTGTCCGATGTATATCTCGACCTGGCGAAATGGCTGAGCGAGACGACGCTTTCCCCGATCGGCGCTTGCGTCTGGTTGATGCTGCCGCCTGGCTTTGCCGGCAAGTCCGACCGATCCTTTCGTTACCTCGGCGATATGGATAGCGACGAACCGAAGCAGATGATCCTGCCCGGCGCTGACCCCAAAGCCAGCTTGCCCCTGCCGGACAGACTGCTGATCCATCTGCGGGAGCGAGGCCCCCGCCGGTTGAGCCAATTGAAGCGAACGTTTCCCAAGCAGCCGGTCGAGGCGGAGTTGGAGCGGCTGGTCGCCGCTGGCGCGGTCGTTGGGGAGTCGGTGTTGGCGCCGCCATCAGCGCGTAAGAAGACGGTGAAACGCCTGTATCCGCTTTATCGCCTGGAAGAGATACCGGCGCTGGTCGAGCGCTTGTCGAGACGCGTCAGGCATGCCGATTTGCTGCAGGCCATCGCGGAAAGAGACGAAGATGCTATCGGGGTGCGTGATGCGCTGGCGCTGGTCGGCGCGAAGTCGCGCGCGCCGCTGAGGCGGCTGATTGACGAGGGGCTTGTCTTCATTGAGCCGACAGAGCGAGGAGAGCAAGACCTGATCATCCTGGATGCGGCGCCGGAGCGAGTCGAGGAAATGTTGGGGATTTGGCGCGGCAAGGCCTTCACCGAACAGATCTTGCGTCAGATTGCCGAGATGCCCGATCCGCCCACTTTGCCAGAGGCTATTCGTGAGACCAGCGCAACCGAGCATCGTATCAAGCAACTTACCCGAGCCGGTTTGCTCGATCTGCGCGAGGAGCGAGTTTGGCGGGATTCGCTGCAAGATTTTGACTTCGTGCCGAGCAGCGCGCCAAAGCTGACGCCGGATCAGCGCGCGGTCTGGGAGCGGATTCGCCCTCAATTGGAGCGGAAGAAGGGTGAGCAGTTTCTCTTGCATGGCGTGACTGGAAGCGGCAAAACCGAGATCTATTTGCGCGGCATTGGCGAAGCGCTGGCACAGGGGCGCAGCGCGATCTTCCTGGTGCCCGAGATAGCCTTGACCGCTCAGACGGTTCGGCGTGTGTGGGAACGTTTTCCCGGCCAAGTGGCGCTCATGCACGGCAGTTTACCCATGGGCGAGCGTTACGACAGTTGGCAGCGAGCGCGGGCCGGCGACATCAGGGTGATAGTGGGCACACGGTCGGCGCTGTTTACGCCGATGCCGGATATCGGTCTGATCGTCCTGGACGAGGAGCATGACGCCAGCTACAAGCAGGCGCCGTGGATGACGGAGCCGCATTATCATGCGCGCGAGGCGGCGATGTATTTGGCGGAGCGGCATGACGCCGCGCTTATATTGGGAAGCGCAACGCCGGACTTGGGCAGTTGGCAACGGGCGCAGAAGGGACAATTTACGGCGTTACAATTGCCCAAACGCATTATGGGGCATCGTCAGCGCATTCAGCAGCAGGCCGACCGGCTGGGCCGGGAGACGGCTTATCGAAATGAAACAGAAGACGCGCTCACGATCGAGTTGCCAAGCGTCAGCCTTATCGACATGCGGGCGGAACTGCGCGGCGGCAATACCAGCATGTTCAGCCTGGAATTAAAAAGGGCGCTCGCGGAGGTATTGGCGCGCGGAGAGCAGGCGATGCTCTTGCTGAATCGCCGTGGGCAGGCGACCTATGTCTTCTGCCGAGATTGCGGCTACGTCCTGGAATGCGAACGCTGCGACAGTCCATTGACGTATCATCGCTTTGATCGCAGCTTGCGCTGCCATCACTGTGGCGGGAGCCAGCCGCAGCCGACGTCCTGCCCGGATTGCGGGTCAAGCCGGATAAGATATTTCGGCGCCGGCACGCAGCAGGTGGAATCGGCGCTGCAAGAGATGTTTCCTGCCGCCAAGACCCTGCGTTGGGATATCGATACCGCCCGATCGCCAAAGATGCATTTCGATATCCTGGAGCAGTTCATCGATCGCCGGGCGGATGTGCTTATCGGCACGCAGATGATCGCCAAAGGGCTGGACTTGCCGCTGGTGACGCTGGTCGGGGTGGTTAGCGCGGACCTTGGTCTGGCTTTGCCCGACTACCGCGCCGGCGAGCGCGTCTTTCAGATCCTGACGCAGGTGGCGGGACGGGCCGGTCGTGGTGTATTGGGCGGCCGGGTCATCTTGCAGACATATCAGCCGGAGCACTACGTCATTCAGGCGGCGGTGAAGCACGATTATGTCGGCTTTTCGGAGCAGGAACTCAGCTTCCGACGGGAGCTGGGTTACCCGCCTTTTCGTCGCTTGGCGCGCATCGTCTTCAGCGCGACGACTCCCGACCGCGCCCGGCAGCAGGCGGAAAGCGCCGCGGGAAACCTGCGCGAGATTGTGCGGGAGCGAGATCTATCTGGCACAAGCATCATCGGCCCGGCGCCTTGCTTCTTCAGCCGGATTGACCGGCAGTACCGCTGGCAGTTGCTCCTGCGCGGGCCCGATCCGCGCGCTGCAATTCGGGCGCTGAAGCCGGAGCCGGGCTGGCAGATCAATGTCGATCCACTGGATATTCTCTAGCGGGCAAGCGGCCTGTGTTGACGCTTGTATAATCCACGTTACAATGTGGCTGAAGACGGCGAAAGAGATGGAGTTATGTGGATCATCCAAATCTGTATCGCTTCGTTTTGGTGGTATATCGGGATTCATTTGCTCTTTCGTGAAGCGGTGGTCTGGGCGACGGTCGATCAGATTCCCTGGTTTCGCAAGTCCTTCGGCAGTGCCTCCACGCGGAAATGGGAGCGGTTTTGTCGCGATGCGGGTTTGATATGCTTTGCGACGGGCTGCCTGCTATTCCTGAAACTGCCCTACGGCATGGGGGCTTTTGGCATAATTGTCGCTGCGCCGCCGCTGATAGTTTTTCTATGATTCATTCTGACGGCAATTGGGATGGAATTCATAGCAATGAATAGAGGCGCTAACAATTTAGGCTATTATCGTGCGTAAATTCTTGAGTATGCTTTTTGGTCTGGGCATAGGCGCGGCAATTGGCGCCTTGCTTGTCGCTTTCTTTTCTCCATTGACTTCCGATGAGTGGCGATCACATTACGAACGCGCGCTGGCCGCCGGCCGCAAGGCGAGCGCGGAACGGCGTTCTGAATTGGAACAAGAACTGGCGGATTTGGGAAAGAGTTCAAATAAACTATAATTGCTAAGTCTGTCTTGCCTTTGGCGGTCCCATTCGTAAATCATGCGCCGGAACCGGGACAGGCCCGAACAGCGTCAGCATTTGCGTCTGAATATCCGAACTCCATCTAGCGGGACGAAGGGAAGCTTGGCGCCGTCGGATGCCCGCGCGTATTTGCGCTTTGAGTTGGTGGCCTCGGTTGCGCCTGCGCCTCGCCTTTCCGCCAACCAGTCAAGTTCTTGAGGAAAATCTTATAAGCACCTTGAATGCGGGCGAGCGATTGAGCGACACATGGCGATTGGACATCTGGGTGTTGCTCGCTACCATTCTGGGACCCAGCATGGTATTCATGGTCAGCACGGCGCTGAACGTGGCGCTGCCGGCGATCCAGCGTGACTTTGACGCCAGCGGCACCGACCTCATCTGGATCGTCAACGCCTACACGCTATCGCAAGCGGCTTTTATCTTCCTCAGCGGCTCATTTGGCGACCATTATGGACGCAAGCGGAGTTATATTGTCGGCATTATTTTATTCGCTTTCGCGTCGCTCGTTTGTGGCACAACAGATTCTGCCCAGGCGCTTATTTTGGCGCGCGCGCTGCAAGGCGCCGGCAGCGGCATGATGATCACTTGCAGTCTGGCGCTTGTGGGCGCCTTCTTCGCCCACCATCGCCGCAGTTGGTCCATCGGGGTCTGGTCCGCCTTCACACTGCTATTCTCGGGCGCCGGTCCCGTATTGGGCGGGCTTTTCACCGAGGTCGGGTTGTGGCGGCTGATCTTCGTGATCAACATTCCGTTGAGCTTGCTGGCGATTTTGATCTTGATCCGATTTGTGCCCGAGAGTTTCGATGAAGACGCGCCAAAAGAGTTGGACATATCTGGCACCGTTTTGAGCACCTTGGCGCTTTTGCTCAGCGGTTTTTTCTGCATCGAGGGCCCGCGACGCGGTTTTGATGATCCGATAGTTTTGCTCGCAGGTCTTTCCGCTATCGCTATATTGCCTGTCTTCATCTGGATCGAAGGGCACAGTGATCATCCGATGATGCCTCTGAATCTGTTTCGCTCTCGCACGTTTACCGGCGCGAATACATTGACGCTCCTGCTGTATGGCGCGATGAACAGTGTGCTCTTCTTTTTGCCGCTCAGCTTGATTCAAGTGCAGGGTTATACCGCCTCGGCTGTAGGCATAGCCCTGCTGCCGATGACTGTATTTTTAGTTGGCTTCTCATTGCTTATGAGCCGCATAATCGATCGCTTTGGTCCGCGGCCGCCTCTTATCATTGGCCCGGTCTTAATCGGCGCGGCTTGTGTCCTGTTGGCAATGCTGGATTCATCGAGCGGCCAGGATACCTATTGGCGGACGCTCTTTCTGCCGGTTTGCCTGTTTGGAATTGGCATGGGCATCACGCTTTCGCCTTTGACGACAGCGGTTATGGCATCGGTTGATGAGCATCATGCCGGCATGGCGTCCGGCTTGAACAATACCGTATCGCGTTCGGCGCAAGTATTGGCTCTGGCTGTCATGGGCGGGATTGTGCTTCTGCTCTTCAGAGATGCGCTCTTGAGAGACCCAACTGTAGCCGCCTTGCCCGCTGAGGCGCGCGCCTTGCTGGACCAGGAATCGGTAAAGCTGGCGGAAACCAGCTTGCCGGTCGGTCTGGCGCCGCAAACGAGAAATTACTTGCGGAGCTTGATCAACAGGTCTTTTGCTGATTCGATCAGCGTCATTATGTGGATCGCGGCCGGGACGCTGTTCTTTTGTGGTTTACTGGCGGCTTTGGTCATCGAAAGGGAACTGCCTCCAGAATAAGTCCGGGCGCGCGCGTCACTTGCCTAGGCGCTCTTAAGAGGCTATCGCGAATATTTGTAATGCGTAGTATCTTAGTTGTTTTCAGCATCTAATCGCGTTCGGTGTGATACGCTGGAGGAATGAGTTGATAGATTTCTCGAAGTTCAGGATGAGGCAGTGATTGCAGTTGCGCGGCAAGACAGCGGCCGAGCAATCGGCTTTTTTGTGCTTGTCTCAACGATATGCGCGGCGAGTATGGCCTTTGTCGCCAGTTCGTCACTCAATGTCGCGCTGCCCGCCATCCAGGTCGAATTGGGGGCGCGCGGGGCCGACCTTATCTGGATTCCCAACGCTTATGTGATGGTCCAGGCCTCGCTCATTGTCGTGACCGGGTCGATGGGCGATCATTACGGGCGCAATCGGGTGTGCCTGTGGGGGATTCTGCTGTTTGGGCTGGCCTCAATAATCTGCGGATTTGCGACGACCACCAACATCATTATCGCTGGGCGCCTGGCGCAAGGCGTCGGCAGTTCAATGATCGTGCCGAATAGCCTGGCGATCGTGTCGGCGTACTTCAGCCGCAAAGGTCAAGGCTGGGCCATTGGCATCTGGTCGGCCTTTACGGTATTTGGCGCGGGGATAGCGCCGTTTTTCGCGGGCATTCTCACGGATCTTGGCTTGTGGCGGTTCGTCTTCTTCATTCATATTCCCTTGGGCATTTTCGCCGCATACCTGATAATCCGTTTTGTACCCGAAAGCTTCAATCGAAACGCGCCAAATCGAATGAGTTTTATTGGCGCGATACTTGTGATCATTGGCCTGGCCGGAATCACATACGGATTCATCGAAAGTTCGTCAATCGGTTTCGGCAGTCCGGCATTCATCGTAACTGTTTTTGGCGGCTTGCTTGCGCTCGTTGTGTTCTTGCTTCACGAAAAAGAAGGCAGATACTCCATTCTGCCGCTATGGCTGTTTAGGTCGCGTACGTTCACAGCATCCAACCTGATTTCCCTGGTATTTCATGGCGTGATCCAGCCGGCGCTCTTGTACTTGCCGCTCAACATGATTCAGGTGCAAGGCTACAGCGCCACTTTCACCGGGCTCTCGATCATTCCCTTAATCGTAGTCGCGACTTTGGGTTCTTCGCTTGTTGGTCCCCTGCTGGATCGCCGCGGACCGCGCCTGCCGATGGCGATAGGCTTGGTCTTTGTCGCCATCGGCTTCGTCGCCTTCGCCAACGTTGGTGTGACCGGCGGAGAATCGGAGTATCTGAGTTCATTCTTTTTGCCAGTTGTTCTCTTCGGCTTCGGCTTCGGCCTGACATTTGCGCCCTTAACCATGGCGGCAATGGCATCGGCGCCTGCCAACAACGCGGGTATCGCTTCTGGCGTCAACAGCACCATGGTTCGCGTCGGACAAGTGCTGGTCGTCGGCATACTGGGCGGGCTCGCCATCACCTGGTTTGGTCAACTGCTGATAAATGACCCGTATATAAAGACGCTGCCGGCCGAAGCGCAGTTGGCATTGGCGGCGGACGCGGGCGACCTGGTTGAGACGAGCATTCCCGAATCGCTGACGCTTGAAGAGCAGGAAAATGTGCGTCAGGTCATCAAGCAGTCCTTTGCCGCGACTTTCAGCATCCTGATGTGGATTGGCGCCGCCGCCTGCGCGATTTGCGCGGTGGTCGCCCTGTTCGTGATCAGTGACAGTGAATTGAAACAGAAGAAAGGCGAGGATGTCGAAGACGATGATGACCGGGAAGAGGTCGCTGTTCCCGTCTAGACTGCCTCAATCGTTCGCGCCGTATACAACTTCTCGGATTCCCTTGATATAACCGATGGCGAAGAGCCGTCCGATAGAAGAGTAGCCGGCATGATCGTTATCATCGCCAGCCATCGTCGGGACGTGATCGGGGCGCAGCACGCCGGAGAAGCCGATATCGCGATAGGCGCGCATGCAGGCGACCATGTCGGTCTGGCCGGCGTCGTGGAAAGTCTCCTCGAATTTCTCCCGTGTGCCCGCCACATCGCGCATATGCACGAAGAATATCTTATCGCCGAATTGCCGAATGACTTGGGGTAGATCGTCCGTCATCAGCGCGAAATTGCCTTGGCAGAGAGCGATGCCGTTCATCTCGCTCGGGACAAGATTGAGCAGGCGCTGAAAGTTCTCGATGCTGCGCATGATGCGCCCCAAGCCGCGAATCGGCGACAGAGGCGGGTCATCGGGGTGCATCGCTAGCTTAACCCCCGCCGCCTCGGCGGCAGGCAGCACGCGCTCCAGGAAGTAACGCAGATTGTCCCAGAGCTGCGCTTCGCTGACTTCCCCATATTCGGTCATGGGCGCGTCCCGCATTTGACTGTGGTCGTAACCGGTGACCAGCGCCCCGCCGCGCGACGGAATTGTTGTGGAGGTACGCAGCCAGTTCATGACCGGCATCCACTCGTAACACCAGACGGGGATGCCCAACTTGCCCATGCTTTCCAGCAATTCGCAAACGGTAGCGATCTCTTCATCGCGACCGTCCAGGCCGAGCTTGGCTTTGGTCAGCGGCGGACGGCTTTCGATGACGGCAAGCTCGAAGCCGCGCGCTTCATAAGCTTTCTTGACGCGCAGGAGCGAGGCATAGGACCAAGGCGCTTCGTCGCCAAGCCGATGTTCCAGATCGAGCGCGCCGACGACTTTGTTGACGCCGCATTGGGCCACCAGATCCCATAGCGGCGAATAAACTGGCGGGAGCATTTCTGCAATTTGAATCATGGGTCGTCCTCAACTGGGGGATCCGTGTTTGGGGGGAGCATACCAGAGTTTGCCGTGCATCGCTCCCACCCGCGGCGATTGCGAAGGCTTGGCGAAGGCGCGCTCGCTGTTAAAATAGCGGGCGGCTTTTGCCGGCGAAGATACATCTTTTGACCGATTGTTTCGTATACGTGCTAAACGCTTTCCAATAAACAGAACGAAGCGGACATGCAGAGCGCCATCGCAAGACAGCAGGAACAGACTGAGCGTATCGCTGGACTGACCCGGGCGGAAGTCCTCGATCGGCAGCGCCGCGGCCAGGGCAATGACTTCGAAGCCCGCGTCGGCCGCAGCTATTGGCAGATCTTCCGCGAAAATGTGCTGAACCTCTTCAACATCGTGCTGGGCAGCATGCTGATTATCGTTATCGCCCTGGGCGATTACGCCACCGCCTTCTTCGCCGGTTTCAGCGTGGTGTCCAATACCTTCTTCGGCATGATCCAGGAATTCAACGCCAAGCGGCAACTGGACCGGCTGGCGGCGCTATCCGAGCAGTCGGTGACTTGCCTGCGCGATGGCCAATGGATCGACGTGCCGATGCGCGAGGTGGTCAAAGACGAGATTATCCGCCTCAATCCGGGCGATCGGCTGGTGGTCGATGGCCTGGTCGCGCGCGCGGATTCGCTGGAGCTGGATGAATCACACCTGACGGGCGAATCGGACGCGGTCAGCAAATCGACCGATGACAAGGTCTTGTCCGGTTCCTTCTGCGTCGCTGGCAGCGGCATCATGCGCGCCACCGCCGTCGGCGCGGACAGTCACATCAATCAACTGTCCGTCCTCGCCAAGCAATACAAGGTGGTCAAGACGCCGACGCAGATCAAGATCGACATCACGGTTGAAATCACGGTGCTGATCATGTTGGTCTTCGTGCCGATGATCTTCGTGACCGGCTTCTTTTTGGACAATGCCTTCCTCGAGATCGTGCGTAATGCGGTGGTATTCACGACGAGCCTCGTGCCGCAGGGGCTGGTGCTGGTTGCGATCTTGTCGCTGACCATCGGCGCGGTCAAAATCAGCATGCAGCAGACGCTCATTCAGCGCGTTAATGCGGTCGAATCGCTGGCGAATGCGACCGTGCTCTGTTTTGACAAGACTGGCACGCTGACGCAGAACAAGCTGGCCGTGCGCGAGATCATCGAAATTGCCGAGACGGGCAGCGATGAGATTCACAGCGAGCTTCATATTTACCTCAAGAACCTGGCGCATTTGAACAACACGGCACAGGCCATTGAGCGTTATATCGACCGCATCGTGGTCGACGAGACCTATCCGCAGAAACTGCGCGAGATTCCCTTCACCTCGGGGCGGAAGTGGTCGGCCGTCTGCCTGGCGGATAGGACGCTGCTGCTGGGCGCGCCCGAGCGCTTGCTGCCGCCGGATCATGCCTGGTATCACGATGCGGAAACGCTGGCGCGAGATGGCATGCGGGTGCTGGCTTTCGCGCGGATGAGCGGCGACCCGGATATGGACGCGGGCGTTGTCTCCTACGATGCGCAGCCTTTGGCGCTTATCGTCATGAGCGATGAGATCCGCGTAGATATTCAGGAGACGCTGGATGCCTTCCGCGAAGAAGACTTGACGCTCAAGGTCATCTCGGGCGACAACCTGGAGACGGTCCGCGCGATCGCGCAGAGCGCTGGCATGGATATCGGCAGCCGCGCTTACACCGGCGCCGAGTTGGATGCGATGGGCGAGGGCGAATTTGACAGCGCCGTGCGCGACAGCCATGTCTTCGCCCGCATTGAGCCGGATACCAAACAGCGGATAGTCGATTCGCTGCGGCGGCAAGGCGAGTATGTGGCGATGGTGGGCGATGGCGTCAACGATGTGCCCGCGCTGAAGGCGGCGAACCTGGCGATCGTGATGAATGACGGCACGCAGATTAGCAAGGACGTGGCCGATATCGTCTTGCTGAACAATGCTATGTCGACGCTGCCGCGCGCCTTCCGCGAGGGCAAGGAGACCACGCAGACGATCTTCGGCACGATGAAGATGTTCCTGGTGCGGAACTTTTATGGCATCGCCTTCTTCATTTTCATCGCCTTCATGGCGCTGCCCTTTCCGATCACGCCGGTGCAGATCAGCTGGGCGACCTTCGGCACGGTCAACCTGCCCGCCACTCTGATCGCCTTCGGCTGGCTGCGGCCGCAGTTCATGTCGCGATTCCGGCGCGATGTGGTCGATTACATATTCACGATGGGTTTCATCGGCGCGGTCTGCATTACGCTGCTCTATCTGATCACCTGGTTCGGCAGCGGCGGCGACCTCATGATGACGCGCTCGTCGGTGACGATCATGGTCGCGCTCTACGGGATGCTGATCACCTGGCATGTGCAGGGCATTGACATTTATCAGCCGCGCACCTTCTGGGCGCATCGGCGGATTCTGCTGCTGAGCAGCCTGTTGACGGCGCTGACGATCCTGGTGATGTATGTGGATCCGGTATTTGAGGGGGCGATCTTCGAGTTCAAGCCGCCGGTTTGGGATGGCGGGCGCGGCTCGTTGATGATCGCGGCGATTCCGGCGCTGTTCTTGTTGACGCTGGTGTTGACGTCGCATGGCTTGAAGTATCGCTACCTGCTCTCGCGGTTCTGGGAGTTGCTCGCGCCGGATCGGGAGTAGGAGATTGCAGGCATAGAATTAGTGTGCTATACTCGCTTCTGAAACGAAAGGATGTTGAATGGTGCCGAGTTATCTCAAACCGGAACATGACGGCCTACCGATGCGTGACAGCCAAGATTATGCGAAGGACAAGTTGACGATTCTTAAGGGATACATGGCTCGATTCACAACAGCAATGAAAGATAAGAAGTGGCGTACACTGAATTATATCGACTTGCAGGCGGGTCCTGGAAAGAATGAGTTCAGTCCGAGCGGCGATATTATGCTAGGGTCGCCATTACTAGCGTTGACTACGCGCTTTCCGTTTCACAACGTTTTTTTGGTTGAGATGGGCGATGCGGAGTTTGACGCGCTTGAGAAACGAGCCCTCGAAAGTGGTCTTGGATCAAGGACCCACCTATTTCATAAAGACTGCAATGTTGCCGTTGACAACATCGTTGAGCGTATCGAACAGGTGGACAAAGAATTCCTGCCTGGTAAGTGGTCTAGTCTCAATCTGGCGTTTCTAGATCCGGAAGGCTTAGAAGTCGAATGGAAGACGGTTGAGAAACTTGCTAGCCTGAACCGTATGGATCTTGTCGTAAACTTCTCTACGAGCGGAATCACACGCAATGCTGGGATGGCGGCACGCGATGAAGGTGACACGGTAGTTGACCGATTCTTTGGCACTCGCGAGTGGCGATCAGTGTATGAACGGTTTCGCGTCGATGGAGCTTCATCGGTTAGGCGTAAGTTGATTGACTTTTATCTAGGTCGTTTGAATGACATGGGTTACGTTCAGACTGAAAGGCAGGAGAAACCATTCAGGAACCAGCGCAATGTTCAGGTCTACACTATGATATTTGCTAGCAAACATGACTTGGGAATAAAGTTCTGGAATGGGGCAGTTAAAGAGGTTCGGCAGCCGCCGCTTCTCTAGTTGTGAAATCCGTTTGAGGCGATAGGGAAATCATCGCGCCAACTAGTCCATATCACGCGATCCATATTTCCTTTGAAGAAAATCGGTACATCGTGAGTCTCGAGGAGTTCAAGCAAAGATATTGTCCATTCCGTTTTGGGTTGAAAGATCTGCCGTCCATTCGACGCCGCGCCAATAATCGCCCACTCAAACGGCAACTCGCCCTCAGTCTCCAACCACTGCTCAAACACCGGCGCCACATCAAACCAGAGCGGCTCAATACTCATAAAGCGGATTTCCGCCTCAATATTCCTCATGTGACGCAGGTAAGCGCCCAATGCCCGCGCGCCGCCAGTCTCGCTCATCAGATGCCCGGCCGGCAGACTCACACCCACCCACACATTTTCGGGAAACGGATTAAATTCTGGCAGCCGGATGGGGAACTTGCTCAGCGTCTGAAATATGTGCCAGTGCGCCTCTTCCATCACATCCAACACTTGCTGAATCTGCTCTTCTGGCACCCAGTGACCAAAAAGATCAGCCATGCTGCCGACGAAGATGCCGGCCGGTGTTTTCAGCTTTCGCGGCGCGTCCAGACTGTGCGGCCTCCAATAGTGATGCTCGAAACCCTTCGGGTAGCCACTAGTGAAACGCTCGGCGATTGTCTTGGCGTAGCACTCGGTTACAGATCCGTCGGGCATCTGCCAGGTGCAGCCGTGGAAGCAACCACCCGTGGGATTCCAGGTGTAGCCGGGCAATTCAGTGCCGTCAGCCCGGCGTATTCGCGTCCATTCGATTCCTTTGGGTGGCTTCTGTCTGTTCATATTCGCCGCAAATGTCCATCCTAATGTCCACTTGAATGTCATGTTAGAACACAAGTGCTATCCATGCAACTGCGTTTATTGTGAATCTGTATGGCTGACAAGCGACGCTCATAGGGTTTGACTTCGCCGCCCCCGCCACCACCTCAACAACCACAGCACCGCAACCGCCGAGAACACGAAGAGCAACGGATCGGTCGGCGACCTGTACCGCGTCGACGGGTGGAAGAGCAGGTACATCGCCGTCTGGCTCAGTTGCACGAAGACCAGCAAGCTCAAGGCGCGCCACTGCCGCCGGCTCAACCAGGCGCCCGCGACTGCGAGAAGCCACAAGCCGCCGAAGTATACGACGTGGACGCGACGTCCGACCACGTTAAATAGGCTGTTGTCCTGGTAGGCGGCGTTGGCGGCGGTCACGCCGATGTGCGAGCCTTCGCCGCTGACGATGACGACCGCGCCATTGTCATCGATGGCGAGCTTTTCGCCTTGGCGCAGGTTGTTGATTGGCGTGACGTTTACATTCCAATACACGCCCAGCTTGACCCAGAGCAGTTCGGCTATGCGCTCCGGGTGCTCGCGCAGATAGGTCCAGCCGGTTTGGGCCAGCGCAGCATTGCGCGCCAGCGGATCATCGAGGGGAGCGGCTTCAGGCGGCGGCAGCCACTGTGCATCGTAACCGGCGCGAAAGACCGCGACCGTCCAAGGGTTGTTGCCCTGATAGATATTTTCGCCGCTGTTGAGGGCGATGGGCACGAAGCCGCCGTAAATGCGCTGCCCCCGCGCGACCCATGGTAGGAGAACGAGGATGCTCACGGCCGCGACAGGCAACAGACGCAGCAGGGTCTCGCGCCAGTTCAGGTGCAGCCGAAACCAGACCACCGCCAGCAGCGCCAGTGGCGGCAGCAATGCCCGCGCCAAGGCGGATAGCCCCAGCACTGCGCCCGCTGATAGCGCGATCAACAGGGTATGCCGGTCGAGAGTTTCGCGCTCGCGCAAGCGGATTAACAGCCAGACGAAAAGGTGCAGCAGCAGAATCCACAGGGCGGTATCGTTGAGCGTCAGATTCTGGAATATCAGGTATGGATAGAGGGCGAAGAACAATCCGGCCAGCGCGCCGATCGTGTCGCCGGATTCGATAAACAGGCGTCGGCAAATGTCATAAAGCAGCGCGACGGACAGCGTATCAAAGAGGATATGCGCCGCGGCGACCGCGATGTAGTGGCGTCCGAATATGCTATAAGTCAGAGCCAGCAGAGTGCTGTACAGCGGCGGCAAACCGGCGTCGGGGACGCTCGGCTCACGGCCGTAGACGCCGGTCTCCAGCAGGTTCAAGGCGTATTCGTCGTAGGCGACCGAGCCGTGAGTTTCCACAGCTAGTTCGGTAAAGGCGAAGATATCGGGGAAGGCGAGGAGGATGATGAGCCGGGCGAGGATTGCGCTGGCGACGACCAGGCCGAACTTGTGTTGATTCACCCAGCTGCTCATAAATCCATATATGATTGATAGCTTGACAATGCTCAGTTTAGCGGTGGAATACGCTTCGCGCCGACAAGAGCCCGATCATAAAGAAAGCGCCCCGATCTCGTTGGAGAGTGAGGCGCTTCCGCGGTCTTCACCTGAGTCCGTCAGTTTCTCATTCAGCCGGCTGCTGATAGCGGTCGCTGACGGATTCGATATCGTCCATCAACTGATTGAACTGCTCCAGGTTGAGTTGCTGTTTGGCATCGGACATGGCCACATCCGGATTCGGGTGGACCTCGACCATCAAGCCATCGGCGCCGCTGACCCGCGCGACGCGACCGAGCGGATTGGCGATATCGCGCCGGCCCGCCGAATGGGAGATATCAACAATGATTGGCAGATGCGTCTCCTGCTTGAGCAGGGGCACAGCGCTGATATCGAGCGTATTGCGCGTCCATTCGCTAAAGGTGCGGATGCCGCGCTCCATCAGGATGACTTGCTGATTGCCGCTGGCCATGATGTATTCGGCGGCGTAGATGAACTCCTTGAGGGTGGCGCCGAAGCCGCGCTTGAGCAAGACGGGTTTGCTCTGCTTGCCCAGCGCGCGCAGCAAGAAGCTGTTCTGCATATTGCGCGCCCCCACCCAGAAGGCGTCGACATACTCGTCCATCATGGGAATCAGGGACATATCAAGCACTTCACTGATGACCGCCAGACCGTATTTGTTGGCGACCTGTCGCGCGATTTTCAAACCCTCTTCGCCCATGCCCTGGAAGTCGTAAGGGGAGGTGCGTGGTTTGTAGCCCATGCCGCGGATCATCTTGACGCCGCGCTCGGCCAGGACTGCGCCGACCCTGTCCATCTGCTCGTAGCTTTCCACCGCGCAGGGACCGGCGATGATCTCGAAGCTATCGTTGCCCAGGCGCAAGCCATTGCGGAATTCGATGATGGTGTGCTGGTCCGGTTGTTTCCGCTGGACAAGGATCGTCTGCCGCGCGTCCCGCTCCTCGAGGTTGAGCGTGGCGTGGAAAATCTCGCTGAAGATTTTGTTGATGGCTTCGTTGCTGAAGGGACCTTCGTTGGCCATTTGCAGCGCGGTGAGCATTTCCGCTTCCCGCTGCGGGTCATAAAATCGCGTGCCCACCTGTTGCAAGACTTGGCCGATTTCCCGCGCAATCGTGGCGCGCTTGTTCAGCAGCTCCAGGATTTGCAGGTTGATCGGGTCTATCTGGTCACGCAATTCTTTTAGTCGACTTGGTGCGGACACGGCCTGTATACTCCCCTTTGACACTAAAATCTTGATGAGACGTATTATACACGGCTATTGCCAAAAGGCATGGTCAGATTTATGCGCAGGCGCCGCGGTCGAAACTGCGAAGCTCGACTGACCTTGGCGCCGGGGCGAATTGGCGCAGATGGCGGCAGGGGGCGGAGGAAACGAGCGACATATCCACGATTTTCGCGGCGCCTCCAAAATCGCCTCTTTCAGCCCTTGTATTTCAGAACACCTGTGCTACAATAGCTTCAATCCTAACCAACTGAGAACCGCCATGCCCAAAACCAGATACTTCTCAGACCGTGAAAAACGCCACGCCATGGACCTGTCGATATCCATGACGACAGTTTCGCCGTCCGCCTGCTTGCAGGCATACCCTTCCCCGCTGGCGCAGAAATCTGCCCGGCCGGCAAATAGCAACTTTGTCCGAAAAAGATTTTTCTTTGTCCGACAAACGGACAATGTCGGACAAAATCCTAACCAATCATAAACTACGAGATAATCTCACGCTTACTTCCGATCCCTCCATGCAACCGCCGACAGACTCCCAAGCCGCCCGCAAAGACTGCCACAATGCCAACAAAGACGGCAGTGGCGATTCCCCCCGGCATGGAATTAAGAACATGTCCTGTATCCTTGAAATTCACCACGTCCGCCGCGCCCGACCCCTATCTTGAAGGCGGGCGTCCTAATGGCGGGACCACTGGCGCTGCAACGAGCGCAGGAGGAACCATGCAGGAGTATGAAGCGCCTCAGAATGTAACCGGCTTGGAATTGGCGCGCGCATTCTTTCACGAGGCGGTGCGGCCCATCATCGCGCGGCGCTGGCCCGGCTTGCCCTATAGCGCCGCTTTAATCGGCAGCGGCTCGGAAGTCCTGGGTTATGATGACGCCGTGTCGGCTGACCATCACTGGGGTCCGCGCGCCATGCTCTTCCTCGCGCCGGCGGATCACCATCGGCTGGCTAAGGAGCTGCACGAGGCTCTCGCGACGGAATTGCCTTATCGTTTCATGGGCTACTCGACCAACTTCAGCGCGCCGAAGACCGGCGACGGCGACCAGGGCACACAACTCATGCAGGATATCAGCGCCGGGGCGGTTAATCATCGCGTCGAAATTCTGACGCTTGACGGCTACTTGCAGGACACACTGGGACTCTCAGCTGAGCAAGAGCTTACCGCGGCGGATTGGTTGAGCTTGCCGCAGCAGAAGCTCCTGGGCTTCACGGGCGGCGGTGTCTTCCGCGATGAGGTTGGGCTGGGGTTGCTCCGCGACCGATTCCGCTATTATCCGCGCGATATCTGGCTGTACTTGCTCGCTTGCGGCTGGAGCCGCATCGGGCAGGATGAGCATCTGGCGCCGCGCGCCGGCGCTCGCGGCGATGAACTCGGCTCGGCTGTGATCGCCGGTCGATTGGCGCGTTCCATCATGCTGCTCTGCTTTTTGTATGAGAAGCGATATGCGCCCTATCCCAAGTGGCTGGGCAGCGCTTTTGCCGAGCTGAATTGCGCCGCCGAGCTCGCGCCGATGCTGCATGCCGCCCTGCGCGGACGGAACTGGCGCGAACGGGAGCGGAGCCTCGGCCGGGCATACGAAGCGCTCAACAGGCTGCACAACGGGGGGCGCTTGACCCCGCCAATCCAGCCGGCGACACAAGATTTCCATGGGCGCGGCTTTCTCGTGAGCAATGCCTGGCGCTATATCGAGCCGCTTTTGGCGAAGATCGTCGACCCTGAAGTGAAGGCAATTTCCGAAGGCTCGCTGATCGGCAGTATTGATCTGTTCAGCGACAATACCGATCTGCGCGAGGCGGCGCGGCTACGCGGCAGAATCGCGAACTTCTATGCGTCCTAAGCCAGCGAAGCGCGGGCATGATCTCGAGCCGCAACGAAAGTGGCGGCCGATCGACTGATGTCGTCAGCGGTGGTGGCCCAGGAGCAGACGCTGATGCGGATGACCGGCTTGCCTTGCCACTGCGAGCCGCCGCACCAGCACTCGCCGCTGGCTTGAATCTGGGCAAGCGCGCTTTCGGTTTGCTCGGGCGATTCGCAAGCGACGAGTACTTGATTGAAGGTGACATCGTTAAGTATGCGAAAGTTATGCTCACGGAGTTCGGTCGCGAATTGCCGCGCTCGTTGACAGAGTTGCGCGATCAGTTCGTCAATGCCGGCCCGACCGAGGGACTTCAGCGCCGCCCAAAGTTCGACGCTGCGCGCCCGCCGCGACATCTCCAAAGTGTAAAGCATGCCATCGCGCCCGTCGCCAAATTGAATATAAGCATCGCTCGCTTGCAGAGCGCTGACCAAGGCGCCGCGGTCGCGACAGAGCATGATGCCGCAGTCGTAGAGGCTGTTCAGCGTTTTGTGGGCGTCAACCGACCAGGAATCGGCCGCCTCGATGCCGGCGGTCAGATGCGCTGTGGATTGGCAGGCGCGGGCCCACAAGCCAAAGGCGCCGTCGATATGGACCCAGGCGCCGGCGGAGCGCGCCGCCTCGCAAAGGGGCGCGAAAGGATCAAATGCGCCGCTGTTCACATTTCCCGCCTGCAAGATCAACAGGGTCCGTTCGTCCAAGGCGGGCAATTGACCCGGATCAAAGCGGCCTTGCTCGTCGGCCGGAACGATTATGAGTTGCTCCGCGCCGATGCCGATGACCGCCAATGCCTTGCGCACGGTGACATGGGCGGCATCGCTCATCACTACGCGCAGCCTCGGCGCGCCGAAGATTCCTCTCTCGTTGACATCCCAGCCGTTGCGGCGCAGCAGCGTGTTGCGGCCCGCCAGCAAAGCGCAGAGTGTGGCGGTTGATGTGCCGCTGACCAAGCCGGCGGCGCTCCCGGCCGGCAGAGCGAAGAGATCGACCAGCCAGCCTTCGCAGACCGCTTCCAGCTTGGCGGCGATGGGCGACATGACTTCGAGCGCGGCGTTTTGATCCCAAAAATCGGCGAGGAGACGCGCGGCCATCGCGGCCGGCAGCGCGCCGCCGTTGACGAAGCCAAAATAACGGCCGCCGCCCTGCGCCGTTGTCGCTGGCGAGCCCAACTCGTGAAGCTGTGACAGGACCGTCCGCGCCGGCAATGAGCGCTCGGGCAGGGCTTCGTCGAAGGCTGCCAGCGCAGCCAAAGCCTCGGCAGCGGGGAATACGGGCCGGTCAGGCAGAGTTTGCAGATATTGGCAGCCGAAGCCCAACGCAAGGCGATAGGCGGCGTCTTTGTCTTGCTCAGCGCTTAGCCGATTCCAAAGGGTGGTCTCTTTTGTCATTGCTGATATCATCCTCTCAGCGACAGCTTCAGGCGGGGAGGGACGCATTCGCGCCGGTCGAAGCAGTCTGGAGACATCAACTGTAATCCGCCTGTAATCTGATCGAAATAGAAATGCAAGTGAAGCTCGATTATAATAACAGCATCGGAGTTTGACGGAGAACGTACAAGATCATGGATACGATACGAAAACCATCCATTTGGCTTGGCGCGCTGGTCGGCGCTCTGCTGACTATGACGCTGACGTCATTGCTCTTTCTGGCCGACATGTTAGCAGGTCTGCCCTTTATCCCCTTTGATGTCTTCGATTTCGTTTCGCGGCAATTGCCAGGACCGCTGCTCACTTTCGGCATAGACGCGATGGTGGAAATGATCATCGCCTTTGACCTGGGCGAAACGTCCGCTGCGGCAAAAACCGCCGAGCAGGTGATGGGCTTGGGCGCCTTCCTGCTGCTGGGCATAGTGGTGATCGCGCTGCTCTTCGGCGCGCTCAATCGCAGCAAAGGGGGGGGCCGCAGTTTATATCCCGGTCTGATGCTCGGCCTGGCGCTGGGCGCGGTGATGATGCTGGTTTCGGCACAGGTCAACCTGACCGCTACCGCTAATGAGTATGTCCAGTTGGTTTGGGTGCTGCTCGCCTTCCAGCTTTGGGGCGTTGCCGCCAACTGGATTTACAACGTCCTGGCGCATAGCGATGTCAAGACCAAGATTGATGAGGAGACCGGCGAGACGATCACGGTCGAGGCGCTGGACCGGCGGCAATTCATGGTGCGCATTGGCGGCGCGAGCGCGGTCTTGACTGTCATCGGCGCTGGTTTGGGCGCTCTGGTCGGCGGTAAACCGGGCGAGGGCAAAGTGGTGGACGAATTGCCCGCGGGCGCGGCGGAGGGCAACTTGCCGAACATCAACGACAATATGCAGCCGGCGCCGGGGACGCGCCCGGAGTATACGCCGCTTGATGACCACTATCGCATTGATATTAGTTCGCGCCCGCCGGTGATCGATTCTAACGAATGGCGGCTTGAGGTCACCGGTCTGGTCGATAATCCGGTCAGCCTATCGCTGCAAGAACTCTATGACAAGTTCGACCGCGTCGATCGCTTCATCACCTTGTCTTGCATCAGCAACCGCATCGGCGGCACGCTAATCAGCACGACCAAATGGTCTGGCTTCCTGGTCAAAGACTTCCTCGAGCTGGTGCAGCCGCAAGAAAACGCGGTCGCCTTGAAGATCACGGGCGCCGACAACTTCGATGAATATGTCATGCTGGATCTCATCCGCTCGGACGAGCGCATCATGTTCGCTTATGAATGGGATGATCAGCCCTTGAAGCAGAAGCATGGCTTCCCGCTGCGCATCTACCTGCCGGACCACTACGGTATGAAGCAGCCCAAGTGGATCAAGAGCATCGAGTTTGTGGATGCCTGGGCGGAAGGCTACTGGGTGCGGCGCGGCTGGAGCCGAGACGCGATTGTCAATACCACCTCGGTGGTGGATACAGTCGCCACTGATGCCATCCTCAAGGACGATGACGGCTACATCGTGCCGGTCGGCGGCATCGCCTATAGCGGCGCCAAAGAAATCTCGCGCGTCGAAGTCAGCGTCAACAGCGGCGAATGGGAGCAGGCGCAATTGCGGCAGCCGCTCTCGGAATTGACCTGGGTCATCTGGCGTTATGACTGGCGCTTCCAGGAAGGCGAATACACCTTTGAGGTCCGCGCTTATGACGGCGATGGGCAGCTGCAAAGCCTGGAAAGCCGCGGTACGCGTCCGGATGGCGCCACCGGCGTTCACTCGCGCAAGGCGTCAATGCCGACATTAGCAGACCTGGAAAATCCGCCCGAGTCGGAAACCGAGTCGGAGTAATCGAGGTCTTTGCTCTCCACTGCGGGTTAGACAACACTGTGGACCAAAACAAGAAGCGAAGAAGATGTCCCATCAAGGGGCGTTTTCTTTTGCGTCGCGATCAAAGGCGCGCGAATTGCGAACGCCACTGACTGATGGTATCGTCTTGGCATTGTGGCCAATGACCGAGGCAACGCCATGCGCCGTACCCGACCTATACGCCTAACTGCTATTTTCTGCTTGCTTCTTGTCGCCTCGGCCGCTCACGCGCTCCGCCTGCATGCGCCGGTCGCGGTGGACACTCAGTCCCTGCGCGCCCGCGCCGCCTGCAGCGGAGGCTTCATCGGGCATGAGCTTGACCACATCACGACTGCAAGCGCGGAGCCGGTCGGCTATTACGACAGCAACGGCGCTGGTCTCGCGGTTGGCGACCTCAACCGGGACGGCTGGCTGGATATAGTCTTGGCCAATCTGGCGGGCGACAGTCATGTATTCTGGAATCGCGGCGATTTGCGCTTTGAGCGTTTGGCGCTGCCATCGCGTACTCCGGCGCGCGCAGCCGCAACGGTTGATGTCGATGGCGATGGCTGGCTGGATATCGTCTTCACGCAGCAAGCGGCGGCGCCAATCTACTGGCGCAACCGCGGCGACGAGACCTTCGCCGCGCAAGTGCTCAGCGGCGTCACCTATATTGGCTACGCCATGAACTGGCTTGATGCCGATGGCGATGGCGACCTCGACCTGGTGACGGGCTCTTATGATGTTGAGAACGAAAAATTGCTGGGGCAGACGGCGCCGCGTTCAGGCGTCATTTATTATGAAAATCGTGGAGGCAGCTTCCGCGCGCGCCGCCTCGCCGACCGTTCCAATACGCTGGCGATTCTGACGCGCCTGAACCAAGAGGGCGAGCCGGAGATCACCATCGGTAACGACTTCGCCGTGCCGGACCGCAGCTTTCGCTTTGTCGATGGCGACTGGCAAGAATTGGCGCCGCTTGAGGTCATGCCGCACAGCACCATGAGCTACGATGCCGCCGACCTGGATAATGACGGCTTGCCTGAAATCTTCGCTGTCGATATGAAACCTTATGCCGATGACGCGACTACCATGGCGCAGTGGCAGCCGGTGATGGACATGATGATGGCTATGCCCCATGTCGATGGCGATCCACAAATCATGGAAAATGTGCTCTACAGCGGGCGCGGCGGCGCGGCAAATATCGCGCGTGACCTGCGGCTGGATGGCACCGGCTGGAGTTGGTCGGCGAAATTCGGCGACTTGGACAACGATGGCTATCAAGACCTCTATGTTGTCAACGGCATGATCTCGGTTGAGCTATTCTCGCATCTGCCCAACAACGAGCTGGTTGAAGAGAACCTGGCTTATCGCAACTTTGCCGGCGAGCGCTTCGAGCGGCAGCCGGGCTGGGGCTTGAATGACCGGGCAAGCGGGCGCGGCATGTCTCTCGCGGACCTGGACAACGATGGCGATCTGGATGTGGTGGTCAACAACCTGCTGACACCGGCGAAAGTCTTCGAGAATCGGCTCTGCGCCGGCGCTGCGGTCGAAGTGGACTTGCGTTGGAACGAGGGCACAGCCATCGGCGCGCAGCTAAGCTTGGAGACTGATGAAGGCATATATCAGCGCGCGGTGACCGCCTTGAGCGGCTACCTCTCCGGCGACAGCAGCCGGGTTCATTTCGGCTTTCCCGCCGACGAAGAGCCGCAGCGCCTGAGCATACGCTGGGGCGATGGCGCTCACAGCGAGGTGAGTGGGCTCGCGCCTAATACGCTGATCACCATTTCGCGCGATTGACGCGGTTTTATTGGCGGAGCCTTTAAGTCCACGGAAATATCCACAGCCTTTGCGCCGATTATTTGACAACTTCTGCGCGCCGTGCTAGAGTGGTGTTTCGGTTGCGCAATCGGTTATATGACCTGCGACAGCCAAATATAGTGGCTTAGACAAGTCTCTGATTCTTCTATGACTACACCTGCGCCTTCTCCCGAATATACTCGCCGCCGCGCGCTGGCTGCCAGGCTTGGAGGCTCGAGTGGCTGCTGAGTCCGCCGTCGCGCCCAAGCGCGCGCCACAAAAACCGGGCGCCATCGCCCAACTCAGACACGCCTTCACCGGCTTGCGCCGAGAAGAGACCATCGCGGGTTATCTTTTCCTGCTGCCAAACTTGGTCGGCTTCATCGTATTCATGCTTTTCCCAATATTATTCGCTTTCTACATCATGCTCACCGATTGGAGCCTGGCGAAAGCGCCCGAATTCGTCGGCTTAAAGAACTTCGAAACGATGGTCAATGACCGGCTCTTTTGGAAATCGCTGGGCAATAGCTTCTATTACACCTTCGTCGCCGTGCCGACCGGCATCTTCATCGCCTTCTGGCTGGCGCTGGCGCTCAACCGCAAGATGCGCGGGATCATCTTCTTCCGCACCGTCTATTTCTTGCCGCAGATCACGCTGACGGTGGCGGCGGCGACTATCTGGCGCTGGATCTACCAGCCGGAAATCGGCATGATCAACCACATTCTGGAGATATTCGGCATCGACGGGCCCAAATGGATTCACGATACAAAATGGGCTATGCCGAGCGTCATCATCATGAGCAACTGGCAGGGCATCGGCTTCGCCATGCTTATTTTGCTGGCGGGCTTGCAAGGCATCCCGGAAGAGTACTATGAAGCCGCTTCCATTGATGGCGCCAGCGGCTGGCAACGCATGCGCTACGTGACCTTGCCGATGCTCTCGCCAGCGATTTTCTTTGTGGTCGTCACCTCGCTGATCGGAGCCTTCCAATCTTTCGATCAATTCTATGTGTTGACCGAGGGTGGACCAGCCCACGCGACCACGCCGCTCACCTTGTACATATTCCAGAATGCCTTTAGCTTTTTCAAAATGGGTTATGGCGCGGCGCTGGCGGCAGTGTTATTCGTGATCATTCTCATCATCACCATCATTCAATGGCAATTGGCGCGGCGCTGGGTGTTTGGATTTGAGGAAGATGAATAAGGGCGGCGGAACAGGATAAAAGCGATGGCTACCGCGAGCGCGAGAAAAGGCAGCCTCTTCGGCCAGAAGCAGACCAAGATTCTGACGGACCTAGTCCTTTACGTGGTCTTGTCGGTCGTGGGCATCATCTTCATCCTGCCCTTCGCCTGGATGGTCGCCAATTCATTTAAGGATATCCGCGGCATATACACCTACCCGCCCACATTCATCCCCGAAGTTTGGCAGCCGGAGAATTATGTCGAAGCCTGGACGATGACCTATTTCGATCTCGGCTTCCTCAACAGCGCCATTGTGGCGGCGGCGGTGGTGTTGGGGCAGTTATTCACCGCCAGCCTGGCTGGTTATGCTTTCGCGCGGCTGCGTTTCCCCGGACGGGACAAGATCTTCCTGCTCTACATCTCGCTGATGATGCTGCCCTTCATAGTTTTGATGATCCCGCTCTATGTGCAGATGCGCGCCTTCGGCTGGGTCAGCACATTGCAGGCGGTAATCATCCCCTTCTTGTTCACGCCTTGGGGCACCTTCATGATGCGCCAATTCATGGTCACGATTCCGCGCGAGTTGGAGGACGCGGCGCGCATCGATGGCTGTGGCTTCTTTCGCACCTATTGGCTCATCATCCTGCCCTTGACCAAGCCGGCGCTGGCCACGCTGGCTATCTTCACCTTCGTCAATACCTGGAATATGTTCCTGTGGCCCCTGATTATTCTGGGCAAGCCCAAGGTCAAGACTTTGCCGCTGATTCTCGCATCCTTGCAGAATCAGTCCGGCATGAGGACGCCATGGCACCTCATCATGGCGGCGGCCACTTTTGTTGTCATTCCCGTGCTCATGGCTTTTGTATTGGGGCAAAAGTATTATGTCCGCGGCATTGTCACCAGCGGCATCAAAGGAGGTGGCTAGCGACCGACCTTATGCTTCGCTTCGGAAATAATTGCCAAATGTGAAAGGACAATCAGATGATTCGCAAAATCGCATTTCTAATGACCATCCTGGCGCTGCTCAGCTTCGGCTTTGCGGCCTCGGCGCAGGACATGACCGACTGGACCTGCGGCACCGTCGATGGTGACATGGCGGGCGCCATCACCATCACCGGCTGGGAAGGTCCCGGCGAGGTCGACAAGTTCTTGCTGGCTTTCGACGAATTCTTCGGCGAATACTATCCCAACGTGGAACAGATCCTCAACACGGGCGTAAACTGGGGCGATTATTGGACGACCCTGCCGGCGCAGTTGGCTGGCGGCGCCGAGATTGATATGGCCTGGATGCATGACACCCGCAACGATACCTTCGCCGCCAACGGCTGGGCGCTGAACCTCGACAGTTACCTGGAATCCTGCCCCATCCCCGGCTGGCCCGATAAGTTCGTCGCTTCCCAAGTCGACGCCTTCAACTACCAGGGCAGCCAGTACGCCATTCCTTATGACTTGGCGCCGGGTGGTCTCTATATCAATCTCGATCTCTTTGAGGAAGCCGGCTTGGAGCCGCCTGGCGAGCATACCAGCTTCGAAGAGTTCACCGAGTTGGCGATCGCCCTCACGCAGGATACCGACGATGATGGCGATACCGATATCTGGGGCATCAGCAATCTGGTCAGCGTCGGCCGCGGCGCCGGCGGCGCTTACTGGATCATCAAGAGCTTCGGCGGCGAGTTGTTCAACGAAGAGATCACCTCATCGGTGATGAATTCGCCGGAGACGACCGCCGCCCTGCAATGGATGGCCGACCTGCTCTGGGATTCGGGCGCGCACCCGACGGCTGAAAGCATCGCCGCTTCCGGTTTCACGACCGAATTCCTCTTCGCCAACGGCAACGTTGCTATGCACTACGCGCTGAACGACGCCGCTTCCCGCATGTGGGAGTTGGCCGGCGACAGCTTCAATTGGACGGTCGTGCCGACGCCGACCGGTCCGGCCGGACGTTACAACTTCATCGGCGGTTCGGCTTTCTCGATCCCGACTTCGGCGGCGCATCCCGATCTGTCTTATGAGTTGATTCGCTTCACGCTGGCGAACCCGGATCACCTCTGCCGCACCGCCGCCATGGGCGCGGCACTAGTCAGCCAGTCCGAGTTCCATAACTGCGCCGCACCCGATGACGCCCCCTACGCCGATGCCTATCATGAGGTCTTCTCGGTCATCGGCGCGCGCGATGGCGTCCACCCGCCCTACCATTCGAAATACCTGGAATGGGAGTCCTCCGTTTGGGTGGCCAATATGGACCTGCTCTGGACGGGCGAGGAACGCGACGCCTCAGTCGTCGTGCAACGCGCGCACGACCAGACCAACGAACTGCTGGGCGGCTAGTTGTAGCGCACTAGCGACATAGTAAGATTTGACATTCGGGCAGGTCTCAGGCTTGCCCGTATGTTTTTTTCTTGACCACAGTTAAATGTAGGGGAGGACTCTTGGGTTGCCCGTTTCTCGCATTTAATGAGTTTGCGGGCTACGATGTCTCGCTGGGCAGATTCATGCTTCCAACAAGTTTCGCGCAAAAGCCAAGTCTCTCACGATCAACTCATCCACCCGCTCCTCATCCGTATATTCGGCCGAGAAGCAGATCGGACCGCTGTAGTTGATCGCTTTCAGTTTGGCGATGACGCGGGCCCAGGAGGCCCGTCCCTGCGCGCCGGATGTCCAGTAGATGCTCCACTCGGCGATGTTCGCTTCCGGCCCGCTGATCCGCCGCCAGTAGGCATTCTTTAAGTTCACCACACAAAGATAAGGCGCTACGATATCGAGCGCGGCGTCGCTATCCATACCTTCAAGCGAATTATGCGCCGGATCCCAGACCAAGGCGATATGGCGCGGATCATAATCTTTGAGCAGATTATGGGCGCCCATTTCATTCACGGGCACGAAGCGGCGCGAGTGATTCTGTATGCCGATCTGAATGCCGTATCGCTCGCAGAAGGGCAGGGCAGCATCCAATTGGCGACGGGCAGTGGCTTCGGCGGTCCAGTAGTCGTCCTGGCCTTGCCAGAACATGACGCGATTCATTTTCGTGCCGGCGGAGGCGCAAGCGCTGTACAAGCGTTCATCGTCGAGCGCGATATCCGCCGTCACATTGAGGACGCGGATACCTTCGTCCGCCAGAAGCTTGACGGCGGCGGGCAAAGCTCTTTCGATTTCAGCCGGCTCAACTTGAAAGCCGGGGCGGATGGGCAATTCGATCAGATCAAAGCCCAGGGACCTGACATGCCGCGCCAGTTGCGGCAGGCTCAGCGTCTTCCAGGGTTTGACGAATAGCGCCAATTTATTCATGGCTGGCTCCACTTCTTTAGCTCTTGGTGGGCATCATGGAGATGAGATCAATGTTGACGCGCGGCGGCAAGCAGGCGAGGAAGACGACAGTCGCGGCGATGTCCTCAGGTTGAATCATTTTCATTTTCGCTTCCTGGCTGAACTTAACCGGCCGACGGTCTATTATCGGCGTGTTGCCCGCACCCGGATTAAAGAGACAGGCACGGACGCCGAAGGGATTGCCTTCTTCATTGGTGACGGTGTTGAGTGCTTCCATGCCGATCTTCGATGTGCTGTAACCGACGCCGGCCAACAAGCTCGGGAACATGCCGGCGCGCGATGCGATATTGACGATCAAGCCATCGCCGCGCGCTTTCATCTCCGGCAATACCGCTTTGGTGAAGACAAAGGCGCTCGACAAGTTGATTTCCAGTAGCTCGCGCCATTGCTCGGCGGTGGTATCGATTATCGAGCGCTGGGTAATATTTGTGCCGGCGTTGTTCACCAAGACATCAATAGGACCGAAGCCCGCGCGCGTCTTTTCCAGGGCGGCGTAAATCTGCGCGTCATCACTGACATCGGCCGGGCAGACCAGCGTCTTGCCGCCCCGCGCTTCCGCCGCTCGCGCCACTGCCTCCAGCGCGTCCTTGCGCCGCGCGACCAGGCTGACATTCGCGCCTGCTTCAGCGCTGGCAATGGCGATCGCCTCGCCGAAGCCGCTGCTCGCGCCGGTCACGATGATTGTTTTGCCGGAGAGGTCTCCCATTTTTAGCTCCTCAATTTATCATGCCATCATGTCGAGCATATCATGCGTGACTTCGTAGCGCAGTCTGCCCGCGCGCAGGAAGTCCGCCACTTCATCGGTCACGATTTGCCCTTGGCGCAGGCGCGTCTCCAGCGTATGTGAGGCGACATGTGGCGTGAGGATGACGTTGCCCAACCCGCGAAAGAGGCTGTCATCCGGCAGTGGCTCATGCTCAAAAACATCCAATGCCGCTTGAATCCGCCCCGACTGCAATTCCGCCAGCAACGCTGCCTCATCGACGAGATGTGTCCGCGCCGTGTTGATGAAAACCGCGCCGTCTTGCAGCCAACGCAGTTGCTCAGCGCCGATCATGCGGTAGGTTTCAGCCGTCGATGGCGCTTGCAATGTAATGATTGAGCAGCCCCGCATTAATGGCTCTAGCGCCACTTTTCGCGTGCCGAGTTGGGTCGCGGCCGCCTCGCTCATATATGGATCGTACAGCCAGATCTCGGCTTCCACGGCCTTCAGTCGCTTTATGACTGCCCGCCCGGTATGACCGGCGCCGATGACCCCGATGCGTTTTGCCGCTATTTCATTGCCGATGGCTATCGACTTGGCTGCTGCCCAGCCATGTTCATGGAAAACACGGTCGATCTTGTGAAATTGCCGCAGAACGAGCATGATGAGGAGCAGGGTTGTCTCGGCGACGGTCGTAGCCATAGCGGCGGCGGCATGTGTGACGCGTCGGCTGTCGGTGAAGACAGGAGGCGGCAGCATTCGCTTTATCGTGCCGGCCGTATGGGCGATTAGCCGGAGGCGATCGGCGGCTGCCAGCACCTCCGCGTTGAAGACGGGTGTGCCCCAGCCGGTGATGACGATGTCCTGCCCGGGGACCAGGTTCGCCAGATCGCTTGATGTGAGAATGTCGTCACTGCTTTGGCAGGTTATTTTGCCCAGCGATGCCAGTTGATTTTCCGCTTCAGCGTTGAAAAGGACTCTGTACAAGCTCGGACGAATCGCGACCAGAATGCGTGTCGTTCGACTCTCTGTTTCCATGGTTTAGAGAGCGTCCCGCAATTTCTTCACCAATTTCGCTTCTGGCTCGTAGGGCAGCTCAATGACCTGATGGTTCAGTGCGCTGGCGTAAAGCGCCAGTATCACATTGAAGTCGACCAGGGCGCGATCCAGATTCAGCGGATGCACAGCGCTGTCATCTTCCAGCCAGTCGAACATCGCCTCGCACATCGCGGCCTGCCCCAGGACATCCTCCGCGGGATACTCATGCTCGCCGCTCTCGTACACGCCTTTGATGAATGTCTCCCAGCCCCACATGGTCCAGTGCAGGTATCCGCTCATGCCATAAACGGCGATGCGTTTGTGTTGATAGATGGCGTCGCCGCGTGGCACGCGTGGCGCGTTTTCGCCGCAGCGCAAGGTCGCTTGCACGCCATTTTCGTATTCAACCGCCGCCAGGCTTTGGTCGGGCGCGTAATGCTCGCGTATATTGGGCTGCAATCCGTCCGCGCCGGCGACTTGCCCGAAGACGGTCGTCGGTCTCGCTGGGTTAAATGCGCCGATGGCTTGCAGCGAATGGGTGCCTTGGTAGGCCAAATTCATGCCGGAACTTGCCTCAATGAAGCGGATATCTCCGATAGCGCCATCCAGCGCCAATTGTTGCAACTGCCGTCGCCGCGGATGAAATTGCAGTTGATGATTGATAGCGACTTTGATGCGAGGCTTCCCCGCGGCGAAGTCACGGATCGCTTGATAATCCTCGCCTTGAATCGCTAGCGGTTTCTCGACGATGATAGCGGGCACGCCGGCTTCTTCCGCCGCCAGAATGATTTCGAGGCGGGTATCCGGCGGTGTGCTCACTTGAACCAGATCGGGCTTTTCTTTCTCGAACATCTCGCGGTAATCGGTATAGCGCGCGCTCACATCAAACTTGTCGCCGAACTCGTCCAGCGGTTCTTGCCGTATATCGCAGACCGCCACCACGCGGCCGCGTTTGACATGCTGGTAGGCATCCGCGTGCCCATGCGCCCGCCCGCCGCCGACGCCGATGATGACCGATTTATACATCGCTTCCCTCCCAAGGCTGTAAAATCACTTTGCCACATTGCCCGGATAGCTGAGTCTCCCAGGCGCTCTGAATATCAGCAATCGAAAATCGGTGCGTGATTAGCTTGTCCAATTGCCCGCCGGTGTCGGCGATCATTTTCAGCATGCGCGGTGAATCCGCCAGATTGTAATGCCAACTGCCCGTCAGGGTCAGCCCTTTGCGGATCATATCCGGACTGATGCGCAGCGGGGTATCATCGTTGCATTCGCCGACGAAGGCGATTTGCCCTTTACGCCGCGTCGCGTCAATGCAGAGGCGATGCGCCGCGACCACGCCCGAGCAATCGACCGCCTTGTCGACGCCGCGTTCGCCGGCTGTCAGCCGGATAATCCGGCCCAAGGCGTCATCGGAGGAAGGATCGATCACCGCTTCCGCCCCCAACTCACGCGCCAAGTTAGCCCGGTAGGCATTGGAATCGACGCCGATCACGCGCGCCCCCCGATAGCGCGCGTTGATGACACCGCCCAAGCCGACCGGTCCCAAGCCGGTGATGAGCACGGTATCGTGTGCATCGACGCCCAGCGTCTGAAAGGCGCCGAAGGCGGGCCCCAAGCCGCAGCAAGCCATTGAGGCATGTTCGTAACTCATGCCCGCCGGAATGGGCAGCAGCATCCAGTCTTGCTTGAGCAGGTATTGGGCCATCGTGCCGCGCCCCGTCTGGCTGCCGTGCAAAGCGATGTAATCGAGGCCGTCTTGGCAATGAATATAGTCGCCTCGGAGGCAGAGGGCGCATTTCCCGCAGGTGTTCAAGGGCATCACCACCACGCGGTCGCCGGCTTTCACACGGCCGGGCTGGGCGACTTCGACGACTTCGCCGGCCGCTTCATGCCCGAAAACGGGGTGGTTAACACCTTCGGCGAAGGCTTTATATTCGGTGCACATCGGCGCGACTTGCACCTTGACGACAACCCAGTTGTCGCGAGCGCTCGGCCGTGGGGTAGTTTCAATGCCCGCCCGCCTTTTGCCAGTGACTGAAACTTGTTTCATGGACGCTCCAGCGGACAAATGCCCCGGTCAAGCAATCGGTTTTCTGACATGACGAGGGACTATAACACAGCCTAAAATACGCCGCAACAGCCGTAGGGCGCGTAACCGGCGATAATAGCTGCCGCGCTCGGGCAAAATATTGAAGCAGTTCGGCTACCCAATCGGCGGCTTGAAAAAGGAGGCTGAGCCGCCTTGATTTGACGAATGTCGGCCGATGGACTACACTTTGATGAATCGGTTGCGTAACAGGTTACATGATCGGAGACAGGCATCAATGAAACGAATCACCATGCGCGATGTCGCAGAGCAAGCGGGCGTCTCCAAAGCCACGGTCTCGCATGTCATCAATGAGACGCGCTTCGTTGAGGAGGCCACCAAGGCGCGTGTCCGCGATGCCATCCGCGCCCTCGGCTACCGCCCCAATGTGGCGGCGCGCAGCCTCACGACTCAGCGCACGCGCATTATCGGGCTGATCGTTTCCGATGTTACCAACACCTTCTTCGGCGAGATCATGCGCGGGATTGAAGATGTCTTGATCGCCAACAACTACAGCTTGATGCTTTGCAATACCAATGAGGTGCTGGAGCGCGAAGAGTATTATATAGATATCCTATTGCGCCAGGGGGTGGACGGGATCATCGCCGCCGCCACCAGCCAGAATTGGGATGTTCTCAACGAAGCGGCGAAACTCAATATCCCCATCGTCATGCTTGACCGCACCTTCGACGATGCCAAGTCGCCTTACGTCGGCGTCAATAATCACGACAGCGCCGCGCTCGGGACGCGGCACCTGGTGGAGCGCGGCTATCTTGAGATCGGCATACTGTCGGGCTTTCAGCGCCTTTCGACCATGCGCGAGCGTCTGGCGGGTTATGAAGAGGTGTTGCGGGAGGCGAACTTGCCGATACGCCCTGAATGGAGCGTCAGCAGCCCCTTGACTATCGAAGATGGCAAACACGCCATGCAGCGGTTGATGGGGCAGGCGGAGCGGCCGCGGGCGGTCTTCATCTGCAACAATCTGCTCAGCCTGGGCGCGCTGATGGGTTTACAGGAGATGGGCCTGAATTGCCCCGATGATGTCGCCATTGTTGGCTTTGACGACCATCCCTGGGCGCAGGTCTCGAATCCGCCGCTGACAGTTTTGCGGCAGCCGACCTTCGCCATCGGGGAGACGGCGGCCCACAAAGTGCTGAAGGCGCTCAACGACGGCGATAGCGAGATTCCGTCGGCGCTCTTTAGTTGCCAACTTGTCGCGCGGCATTCGACCTGAAGGCGCGGGACCGCTTGCGACTAACTCAGACTCAACTGTGAGAATCTGTAGGGGGACTGACGGCCTAGTGGGTGTCCACATGTTTCTGTGAGTCGCCCGATTATGTGACCAAATCGAATTCACCGAGACTTGAGAGAACAACATGCCAAAAACATACGAAGCGAGTTGGGCCTCGCTGAAGACCCACCCCACCGCCGAATGGATGCGCCGGGCAAAGTTCGGCATTTACACGCATTGGGGCATCTACTGTGTGCCGGCTACCGGACCAAACGTCACCTGGTATCCCTACAATATGTATCGCGAAGGCACACCGCAATATGAATACCATTGCAGGACCTATGGGCATCCTTCCAAGTTTGGATACAAGGACTTCATCCCGATGTTCAGCGCCGAGCATTTTGACGCGGATGAATGGGCGGAGCTTTTCAAGCGAGCGGGCGCGCGCTTTGCCGGTCCGGTCGCCGAGCATCACGATGGCTTCCCGATGTGGGATGCCAGCGATACCGATTGGTGCGCCGGCAAGATGGGACCGAAGCGCGATGTCGTCGGCGAATTGGAGAAAGCGATCCGCGCCCAGGACATGCGCTTCATGGTGGCGATGCACCACGCGGAGAATTGGTGGTTCTTCCCGCATTGGAAGTCGGAGTACGACACTTCCGATCCGCGCTACGCCGGGCTTTATGGCGAGCCGCATAATCTCGATTTTGCATTTGATGGCTACGGCCGCGGGCACGATCACGCCGAATGGCGGGCGCAAGACAAACCGAGCAAAGCCTTTCTTGAGCGCTGGAAGAACCGGTTGGTGGAAGTGGTTGAGCGCTATGAACCAGACTACATCTGGTTCGATTTTGGCCTGCGATTCGTGCACGATCAGTACAAGCAAGACTTCCTCGCCTATTACTACAACAAGGAAGCCGAGTGGGGACGCGAGGTGGTCGCCACCTACAAGTGGCATGATATCCCGCCCGGCGCCGCCCTGCTCGATTTCGAGTTGGGCAAGACCGCCGAGCTTACTCACTATGAGTGGATCACCGATACGACCGTGGATGACGGTCAGGGTTGGGGCTATATCAAGGAAACGGAGTACAAGACTGTCACGGAGATGGTGCATTACCTGGCCGATAACGTCAGTAAGAACGGCTTCATGCTGCTCAATGTCGGTCCCAAGCCGGACGGGACCATTCCGGACGAGTCGAAGGCCATCCTCGAGGGCATGGGCGAGTGGCTGCGTCTAAACGGCGAGGCGATCTATGATACCGTGCCCTGGAATACCTACGGCGAGGGTCCGACGCAAATGACCCATGTCGGCGCCTTCAGCGATACAAAGGAGAAGCTGCAATTTACGGCTAAAGACATTCGCTTCACTGTCCGTGGCAATGTGCTTTATGCCATCACGCTTGGATGGCCCGAGAAGGAATTCGTCATCGAATCGACGCACGCGCTGTATCCCGGCGAGGTGCGCTCGGTGGAGTTGCTCGGCGTCGATGGCGAGCTGCCCTGGCAGATGACGGCTGACGGCCTCAAAATCCAACGCCCCGATCGCAAGCCCTGCGAACACGCCTGTGTCTTCAAGATCACGCGGAATACGAGCATGTAGGAGTGACCTGTTGCCTCGCCCTTAACGGAATCGTTTTCAATGTCTTTTGACCAAGCTTCTGGAGGCGAATCGACATGACAAAGCGCTACGAGGCGACCTGGGCGTCGCTGAAGACGCATCCGACCGCCGAATGGATGCGCAAGGCGAAGTTCGGCATCTATACGCATTGGGGCATCTATTGCGTGCCGGCGAAGGGACCGAATGCCACTTGGTATCCCTACAACATGTACCGCGAGGGTAATCCGCAGTACGAATATCACTGCAAGACCTACGGGCATCCCTCTGTCTTCGGTTACAAGGACTTCATCCCGATGTTCACCGCCGAGCGTTTTGACGCTGATGAATGGGCGGAGCTGTTCAAGCGCGCGGGCGCCAAGTTCGCCGGTCCAGTCGGTGAGCATCACGATGGCTTCCCGATGTGGGACGCGAGCGATACTGATTGGTGCGCTGGCAAGATGGGACCGAAGCGCGATGTCGTTGGCGAGCTCGAGAAAGCGATCCGCGCCCAAGACATGCGCTTCATGGTCGCCATGCACCACGCGGAGCATTGGTGGTTCTTCCCGCATTGGAAGCCGGAGTACGACACATCCGATCCGCGTTACGCCGGGCTTTATGGCGAGCCGCACAATCTCGATTTTGATTTTGATGCCTACGAGCCGGGGCTTGATTTCGCGGAATGGCGCGCTCAAGACAAGCCCAGCCTCGCCTTTCTTGATCGCTGGAAGAATCGATTGATCGAAGTCGTCGAACGCTACCAGCCGGATTATATCTGGTTCGATTTAGGCCTGCGCTTCATCCACGATCAGTACAAGCAAGATTTCCTAGCTTACTATTACAACAAAGAAGCCGAATGGGGACGGGAAGTTGTCGCCACTTACAAGTGGCACGATATCCCGCCTGGCGCCGCCTTGCTCGACTTTGAATTGGGCAAGACGGCGGAGTTGACGCATTATGAATGGATCACTGATACCACCGTCGATGATGGAAAAGGCTGGGGCTATGTCAAGGAGGCGGAGTACAAGACCGTCACCGAGATGGTGCATTACCTGGCGGATAACGTCAGCAAGAACGGCTTCATGCTGCTCAATGTAGGACCGAAACCGGATGGCACGATTCCGGACGAAGCAAAGGCGACCCTCGAGGGCATGGGCGCGTGGCTCCGGCTGAATGGCGAGGCGATCTACGATACCGTGCCCTGGAATACCTACGGCGAGGGACCGACGCAAATGACCCATGTCGGCGGTTTCAGCGAACTCAAAGAGAAGCTGAATTTCACCGCGCGCGACATTCGCTTCACCGTGCGCGGGAATGTGCTCTACGCCATCACGCTCGGCTGGCCCCAAAAGGAATTCGTGATCGAGTCGACGCATGTCCTCTATCCCGGCGAAGTGCGCTCGGTGGAGATGCTGGGTGTCGAAGGCGAGCTGCCCTGGCAGATGACGGCTGACGGCATCAAAATCGAACGCCCCGATCACAAGCCCTGCGAACACGCCTGCGTCTTCAAGATCACACGCAATACCAGCCTGTAATCGGCGGCGGTTCGGGATTAGGTCGCCGCGCCAATAGAACAAGGGGGAAAGTCGTATGAGCGCGCGTATCGATTCACATCAGCACTTTTGGCATTACAACCGCGACGACTATCCCTGGATGGATGAGTCGCGCGGGGCGCTGAAGGTCGATTACCTACCGCCTGACTTGCAGCCGCTGATGACGGCATCCGGCATGGATGGCACGGTGGCGGTGCAAGCGCGGCAAATTCAGATCGAGACCGATTACCTGCTTGAGCTTGCCGATCAGTTTGATTTCATTCGCGGCGTCGTTGGCTGGGTGGATATGCGCGCGGACGATGTAGAGGCGCAACTGGAGCGATATGCCGCGCAGCCGCGCATGGTGGGGATACGCCACATTGTGCATGACGAAGCCGATGATCGCTTCATGCTAGGCGGTAATTTCTTGCGTGGATTGACGAAGCTTAAAGCTTTCGATCTCAGTTATGATCTGCTGCTCTTTCCACGGCATCTGCCTATCGCCATTGATGTGGTCAGGCGATTTCCGGGGCAGCGCTTTGTCCTGGATCATATTGCCAAGCCTTTCATCAAAGATGGCATACTGGAACCCTGGGCGAGCGAGATCAGGCGGCTGGCGGCTTTTGACAATGTCTGGTGCAAGGTTTCCGGTATGGTGACCGAAGCGGCCTGGAAGGCCTGGCGTCAGGATGATTACAGGCCTTACCTTGATGTGGTCTTTGATTGCTTCGGCGCCGAGCGGATTATGTTCGGCAGCGATTGGCCGGTCTGCACGCTTGCCGGCAATTACAGCGAGGTAGTCGGCATCGTGGAAACGTATATCGCCGCGCTTTCCGCTGATGAGCAGGCGGCGGTGATGGGCGGCAACGCCGTCAGCTTTTATCAGCTTCCTTGAGCGCGGACAATCGGCAAAGGTTGCGGGGGAGCGCAGGCTGTGCCAGAATCACCGGCTCAAATAAGGCATTGACTGGAGCACCTTATGTTTCCCAAAAAGAATTCCAAAAGCGTCACCGTAACCCTGTGCTTCGTCGCGTTGCTATTGTGCCTGGCGCTTGTTGCGGCGCCAGTGATGGCGCATGACGAACTGGCTGAAGCGGCCGCCGCGGCCGCTGACTCTATGGCTGAGTACAGTGTCAGCGAGAGCGATATCAGTTTCAGCAACGAGGGCCAGACGATCATTGGCACGCTAGCCATGCCGGACGGCGACGGCCCATTCCCGGCAGTCTTGCTGCTGCATGGCTTCACCGGCATGCGGCACGAATTGCCGGTTATTGGCACTGAAGACACGATGTTCAGCCGTGCGGCTCGCTGGCTGGGGGAACGCGGCCTTGCCACGCTGCGCATCGACTTCCGCGGCTCCGGCGAGAGCGAAGGCGCCTGGGAGGACACCACCTTCAACGGTCAGATCTCGGATGCCATGGCGGCGCTGGATTATCTGGAAATGCTGGAGGGCGTCGATAGCGGCAGCATCAGCATCATCGGCTTGAGCCAGGGCGGTCTGGTTGGCGCGGGGACAGCCGGGCGCGATGCGCGCGTCAGCAACCTCGTGCTCTGGTCGGCGGTGTCGAACCCGGTCATGAGCTACGGCATTCTGCTGGGTTATGACACCTTGTTGAGCGGCGCGTCGGCCGGCGATGAGGCGCTGACCATCACCTTGCCCTGGGGCGCCGAGACCTCGCTCAAAGGTCCATTCTTCGAGGATATCTTCCTAGTGGACCCGGTGGCCGAAATCGCCAGTTTCGGCGGGCCACTGCTGGCCATCACCGGCTCACGGGATGACACCGTTACGCCGCAGCCGCAGGCCGGTCAGGTCTTCCTCGATTATCATGAGGGCGAGGAAGCGCTGGTGGTGCTAGATGGCGACCATGTCTTCGATGTCTTGGTTGGAGATGTCACTGCGGTGATAGACGAAGCGTTGGCGTATAGCCTGGCCTGGCTCCAGAGCCATTAGTAGAGCGGTCAACCTGGCAGGTTAGGGCAAGACAGACAGACTCTGGCGCGGCTGTCGCTCGAAGTTGGCGATTCGTCTCGGCGACGACGCCATTTACAATGAATGTGTGCGTGCGGCTGTGCCGGCCTGTAGCGACGCCGCGGCTTCCGCGATTTGACGTTTGGCGATCAAAGGCGACAACGTCCGCGCCCGTCTTAGATATCTGAACGGTATAGGAGCAGCATCTGTGAAAGCTATCGTGCTGGAGCAACCGGGTCAGCTAAAACTGCGGGATATGGCAGCGCCGACGCAGGTCGGCCGAGACGAAGCGCTTGTGCGCGTCCGGCGGGTCGGCATCTGCGGCACGGACCTGCATGCCTATGGCGGCAACCAGAATTTCTTCAGCTACCCGCGCATCATAGGACATGAACTGGCGGTTGAGGTTCTTGATATCGGACCGTCCGAGCAGGATCTGCCTTACCGCGCCGGCGATCAATGCTGCGTCGTCCCCTATTTGAATTGCGGAAATTGCATCGCCTGTCGGCGGGGCAAGAGCAATTGCTGTGTGCAGATGCAGGTCCTGGGCGTGCATATCGACGGCGGGATGCGCGAGCATTTCACGCTACCGGTCGACAAGCTGCTGCTGGCGGAAGGCATCGCGGTTGAAGAACTGGCGCTGGTGGAGATGCTCTGTATCGGCGCTCATGCGGCCAAGCGGGCTCGGGTAGCAGCCGGCGAGAACGCGCTTGTCATCGGCGCCGGACCGATCGGCTTAGCCACGGCGCAATTTGCCCAGGTCGTCGGTGCTGAGGTGATGGTGATGGAAGTCAACCAGGGGCGGCTGGATTTCTGCGCCGACGTTCTTGGCGTCGACCGTCTGATCGACGGGCGCCATGACGCGATCGGGCAGATCAAGCAACTGCTCGGCGGAGAGCTGCCCACGCTGGTCTTCGACTGCACTGGCAGCGCGAGGTCAATGCATGCCGCCTTCGATTTTGTCGCGCATGGCGGCTCGCTAGTACTCGTGGGGCATATCAAAGGCGATCTCAGGTTCAGCGATCCCCATTTCCATTCGCATGAGCTGACGCTGATTGCCAGCCGCAACGCCACTCCGGCCGACTTTCATTGGGTCATCGAGAGTCTGCGCGCCGGCGGCATAAACTTGGCGCCCTGGATTACCCATCGGGCGGCGCCGGAGACCATCGTGTCTGATTTCCCGACTTGGCTTGACCCGGCCAATGGCGTCATCAAAGCCATGCTCAGCTTCGACTAGACGAGGACTTGAGTCAATGAGCCACGCGCCAGCCAAACCGCGAATCAAATGGTATCGTAGTCCGATCCCCGCGGAAGACTTGGCGCGGCTGAACCAGCGCAGCGACCGGAAAGGCATGCTGCAGACGCTGGGTTTTCTCGCTGTGCTATTGTGCAGCGGCGGCATCGCCTGGGTCGCCGTCGGTCGGGCCCACCCGCTCATCGCGCTCGCCTTGATCTATTTGCATGGCGCGCTGTATGCCTTCCTGGTCAACGGCTTCCACGAACTCTGTCACAAGACGGTCTTCAAGACACAGGCGATGAACATCCTGTTTCGCAACCTCTACAGCTTTCTGGGTTGGTACAACCACATCTCGTTTTGGGCGAGCCATCAAGCGCATCATCGTTATACGCTGCACCCGCCCGATGACCTGGAGGTGGTCTTGCCGCGGGAGTTGACGCTGCGCTCCTACCTCGGCTTTGCCATCGTCAATCCGCGCGGATTGCTGCTGCGGCTTAAGTCGGTGATTCGCCTCAGCTTCGGTCACATCGATAACGAGTGGGAGCGGGCGCTCTTCCCGCCGGAAGCGACCGCGGGACGCCGCGCGCTCTTCAACTGGGCGCGCCTGCTGCTCGTCGGGCACGGATTCATCGTTGCCGTCTCGCTGTATCTGGGCTGGTGGATGCTGCCCGTGCTCGTGACACTGGCGCCCTTCTACGGCGGCGGTTTTCAGTTTCTGCTCAACGAGGCGCAGCACATCGGCTTGTCGGATGAAGTGAGTGATTATCGGCTGAACACGCGCACGATCTTGTTGAATCCGGTTTTGGGCTTTCTCTATTGGCAGATGAATTATCACATCGAGCACCACATGTACGCGGCTGTGCCCTTCTATCATCTGGCGGAATTGCATGACTTGGTGAAGGGAAATACGCCCGAGCCGACGCGCGGGGTGGTCGGGACCTGGCGGCAGATTATTCCGATTCTGCGGCGTCAGCGTGGCGAGCCGGGGTATATGTTCGTGCCTGACTTGCCTTGAAGGTTTTTGCACTGTAATTTATTTCGCAGCGAATATACTGTACTCTGGTAACGGCATAACATCGAGGCTGACAGAATTGGCTATCGGTGATGCGCTGTCTATATTCTTTCTGCTGCGAAGGATCAATTCATGTCAGTTATACAAGTTCATCTGGAAGTGCCGCAATTTATCGAAGCGGGGCTGGTAGACGGCTCAATGGAGCGCGTCGGCGGAGTGATTCGGCATAGCGACAATAAGCAAATTGTTGCGTGGCTGCGCGAGGGCGGCCAACTTGCAGATGATCTCTTGCTTAAGCCGGGCTTGCTGGATGATGTTCTCCGTGCAGGCGGGATCACAGCGAAAGGAGTTGGCGCAATCCTCGGCTCCGTATTTCCTATACTGGACATAGCGTTGGCCGGCTACCTACTGTTAGAGATCATAGGTCAAATCGACAAGCATCGACAGGACATGGAGCTAATCTACGATCGCCTGGAAGAAGAATTCTGGCAGGACAGGCTGGCGAATCTTGTCACGGCGCTAAAGATCGGACGCAATCTTTCAGCCGTAAAAGACGTGTCGTATAAGCGACTCATGGCAGGGCAAGTAACCGACCGTCTGCTCGAAGCGCGAGAGCATTTGCGCGAAGAGTCCCTCGAATTGCTGAATGGCGAGATGAACGATGAAAATGCTGAACAGGCGCTGCGTTTTCAAATTCTATCGATGCAAGCCGCAATCTTAATTGTTCGTTCTTGGCTTGAAATCGGCGAAAAGGACTTAGCGCTTAAGTGGCTAGGCGGTATCCTACGCGGACATCGCGAGCGTGTGCGGCTCTATGTGCGCGCACAGTTGGGAAACCTTCGGGCGCTCTTTTTTCACGAGTCCGTAAGCGATGAATATTTCGAGCGCTACCTCAATGTTGAACGATGGTTGCGCGGCAAGCGCGTCGTTTTACCCGAAATTGTTCAAGCCTATCGTCACAGCTTTTGGGATGGCGAAGCCATCAAACGCCTACATACTGGGGGCATAGGTTCTCGTCTTGATGAGTCGCCCTTTTACGAAACTGCTCTCCCTAGGGCGGAAATCCTAATCGAGAACTACCAGCGGCTGGAAGGCTTCGAGCAGGAATTGAAGTCAATGTGTCTGCCAACTTTCGCCGAGTGGGAAGCCTATGACGGCGACGGCAACGTCAGCATTAGTGAACACGATGGTTATGTTATGCTGGTCAACGCGGCATCCCTGGATGCTGAAGGTGACGCCAGCCCCTAGGCCTGGCCTCAAGCATCATAACTCCCAGCCGTCACATCCCCGCCCGTGCCCGTCCAATTGGTGTGGAAATGCTCGCCGCGCGGACGGTCGACCCGCTCGTAGGTATGCGCGCCGAAGTAATCCCGCTGCGCCTGCAAGAGATTGGCCGGCAGGGTTGCCGAACGATAGCCGTCATAAAAGGCTAGCGCCCCGCTCATGATCGGCAATGGTATGCCGTGCTTGATGCCGGTCGCCACAACCTCGCGCCAGGACCGCTGCGCCTCAATCACGGCCGCGCTGAAGTAGTCGTCCAGCAGCAGATTCGCCAATGCTGAATTCTTGGCGTAGGCCTTCTGGATCTCGCCCAGGAAAGCCGAGCGGATGATGCAGCCCTCGCGCCACATCAGCGCCACGCCACCGTAGTTGAGATTCCAGTTATAACTGCGGGCGGCGTCCTGCATGAGCATATAACCCTGCGTATAGCTGATGATTTTCGCCGCGTAGACTGCCCCCTCAAGATCGCGAATGAATTGCGCCTTGTCGCCCGTGAACTCGGCTGAGGGACCAGGCAACACTTTTGACGCGGCCAGGCGCTGGTCTTTGATCGCGGACAAAAAGCGCGCGAATACCGCCTCGCCGATCAGGGTTAGCGGCGTGCCTTCTTCCAGCGCGGTGATCGCAGTCCATTTGCCCGTGCCTTTCTGGCTGGCGACATCGAGGATTTTGCGCAGCAGCGGCTGCCCGTCCTCGTCTTGGTAGGCCAGGATTTCGCCGGTGATCTCAATCAGGAAGGATTCCAGCTTGCCCGCGTTCCAGCCGGCGAAGACCGCGCTGATCTCCGCTTCATTCATGCCCAGCGCGGCGGACATCAGATGATAGGCTTCGCAGATGAGTTGCATATCGGCGTATTCGATGCCGTTGTGCACCATCTTGACGAAATGACCGGCGCCATCTTCGCCGACCCAATCGCAGCAAGGCGTCCCGTCAGGGACTTTGGCCGCCACCGCCTGCAGGATCGGCTTGACCGCTTCCCAAGCCACAACTGATCCGCCGGGCATGATTGACGGTCCGTGACGCGCGCCTTCTTCGCCGCCGCTGATGCCGGCGCCGATGAAGTATTTACCCAGCGCCTCGACTTCGCGCGTGCGGCGAATGCTGTCGTTGAAGTTGGAATTGCCGCCGTCGATGATGATATCGCCATCGTCCAGCAAAGGCGTTAGCTGGGCGATGGATTTGTCGACCGCTTCGCCCGCCTGAATCATCAGGATCAGCTTGCGCGGCCGCTTGATGCTCTTGACGAATTCTTCCGGCGAATAAGTTCCGATGATGTTTGTGCCTGCCGCTTCGTTCTTGAGAAAGCGTCCGACCTTTGATGTCGTGCGGTTGAAGACGGCGACGCGATAGCCATGGTCGTTGATGTTCAAGGCGAGGTTCTGCCCCATCACTGCCAAGCCAACCAGACCGATATCCGCTAGATTCTCCATGTTTGCATCCCTCCAGTGTTGTCGCGGGGACAATTTTAGCAGCAGGGTCGCGCTTTGACAGGTTGGAGCTTCCAGCCGCAGACGCCTCGCGCCGGTCATCATGTTTGTTTGCGCGTCTTTATGATAAACTCTCGTTACAAGTTTTCATTCGATATACCCGCCATGACATGATATCTTGACGGGCGCCAAATGAAAGTCGAAGCGAATCATGGCGCGGAAGGAGAATAAGAGACGACGCAGCAAAGTCACATTGCAAGATGTCGCTGACGCCGCATCTGTTTCCATTGCCACTGCCTCATTGGCCTTGCAGGGCAATCCGCGCATTTCGGAACCCACCCGCCGGCGCGTTCTGGCTACCGTCGAGTTACTCGGTTACGTCTACAACCGACGTGCTGCCAGCCTGCGCACGCAGCGCTCCTATACGGTCGCTTTCATCATCAATGATCTGGCAAATCCCTTTAACGCTGAACTAACTGCCGGCGCCGAAGCGCAGTTGGCGTTGGAGGACTTCGGCCTGCTCTTGGGCACCGCGACTCATGACTACGATAAGCAGTTGCGCGTGGTCAAGACCATGCTGGAGCGTGACGTGGACGGCTTGATTTTATCGCCGGTCACCGGCACGGAGCCGAACACGCTGCAGAAAATCGCCGATTTTTGTCCGCTTGTTCTGACCACGCAACATTACCGCGACTTAGAACTCGACAGCGTGGACATGGACAACGAGAACGGGACGGCGCGCGCTGTCGAACACCTAGTGCAGCAGGGGCACAAACGGATCGCTTTCGTCGGCGGCCCAGTGGAAAGCCCCTCGCGTCAAAGTCGATTGCGCGGTTATCGCCGGGTGCTGGAAAAGTATGGCATTGCTTTTGACCCTGCGATTTGTAGGGAGACCAGCGTCACGCGCCGAGGTGGCTTCAACGCCGTGTCACAGATTATAAACACGGCGGAGCCGCCCACGGCCGCCTTTTGCTATTGTGATGTGAATGCCTTTGGAGTCATGCTGGGCTTGCGCGCCGCCGGCATTGAAGCGGGCAAGGACTTCGCCGTAGTCGGCTTTGACAATGTCGTTGAAGCCTCGCTCTGGCAGCCCAGCCTGACGACTGTCGCGACCGATCCGACGGCGCTCGGCGCGCAGGCGGCCAAGCTAATGCTCCAACGCATCGCCGAACCGGATATGCCGGTTCAACGTGTCATCATGCCGTCGCAACTGATTATACGGGACTCAAGCGCAACGCTGGTCAGCGCGGCGCCTAACTGACTTTCTTCCAAGGCTCGGCCTTATAGAACCTCTGCCGCTGCATCTGGTATTCTGGCGCCGGGAAGTCGGTCATGACCTCGCCGTTTCTCATCAGCCACTTGTAACCGACATCGCCGCTTCTGCCGGTCTCTACGATTTCCGGGCTGCTGAATACACCGGCAATCGCAATACGGCCCATGTCGCTCGTGTTTGGCGGGCTGTAATGCCAGGCGTTGCTATGCCAAACGACGACGCTGCCCGGCTCCAACTCGATATGCTCGACGCCGTAGGTATCGATCATCTCTTCGACGCGTTCCCGCGGCAGTTCGCCGTGAACGCTGTCTTCATACAGGACATGCGGCACAATCTCGGTCTTGTAGCTGCCGGGGATCATCTGCAGGCAGCCGTTCTCGATTGTCGCCGGATCAAGCGCCATCCAAAAGTTGAACGGTTCTGTATCGCCATCGCGCCATAAGCCGTTGTCCTGATGCCAGGGCGTGGCGCTGCCGGAACGCGCAGGTTTGAGGAAGCAACTGTCATATTTGAGCAGGATGTCATCGCCGAGGAAGTAGCGGGCGATATCGAGGACGGGCTTGCCGCAGTGGGCGTTATGCCAGATCAGCGGGTTTCTTTGATTGAATTTGCTGAGCTTGCGGAAACGTACGGAACGCGCCTCGGGTGTGTCATCGTTCATTGGATCCATCGGATCGGCATCGGCGCGGATGTCACCCGTCTCCGGCGTCAGAATCGCGTTCTTAATCACGCCGAGCATCTCGGTCGCTGTCTGCCGAGGAATCACATTCTCGACGGTGAAATAGCCGCGCTCTTCGTAATTTCGCTTTTGTTCCGTAGTTGGTTGCCAAGCCATTTCGCATTGCCTTTCTTCAGCAGTTGTCCACTATTTCAATTCAATATTTCCCATTTTGGCTGAGGCGGGCAGTCCACCGGGCTCAATCGCCAACGGTGGATTCACCCGATGCACAATTGTATCGACCGTCAGCGCCAGCGCCGCGCCGCCGATACCGTTTCGCACCGCCGCCATCAAGGCCGCCGCCGAATCCACGATGCCGCTCTGATGAATTTCTGCCGCGCCGTCTGCGCTCAAAGCAAGGCCGTAGCCATTGCCGCTGCGCACAATATCATTGATGACGACACCGGGATATTCGTGGCCCGCGTTTTCCAGCAGTCGGCGGCAAGGCGCCTGTGCGACGGTCATCAGAATCTTGTAGGCTGCGCGTTCGTGAAAGTCGTCGCTCATATCGTGAGCAGCCTGCAGTGACTTGATACAGCGTATTAACGCGGTTCCGCCGCCCGGCAATATGCCCTTAAGCAGAGCAGCGCGCAAGGTGGTGATCGCCCGATTGACCCGTTCTTGCCGATAGCGCATCTCGCTTTCGCTGCTGCCGCCGCAATAGATCACAGCCGAGCCACCGCGCAGCCGTCCGATACGAGCCCCCAGCAGATCTTGCCGCCGTTCATCGTCGGTGATTTCAAAGCGCCTCTCCAGCGCAGTTATTTCACGCCCTATGGCATCAGCGTCGCCGGCGCCTCCCGAGATGATCCCAAAGCGATTGCGGTCCAGCCACGCCAGTTCGGACTTGCCGAGGGACCCGCGATCTAAGTCTTCAAGCTTGTGACCGGCGATCGCGCGCAGGACTTGGCCACCGGTGAGCAGGGCCAAATCTTCAAGCGCCGCTTCCTGCTCATCGACCAGCCCGGTCGGCTCCAAGTAGACCAGGGTGAAATCTTCCATGCGCCCGTTGGCGCCTTGAGCCGCGACAACTTGTTCGGAAAACGACTTCGCCACGATCGCCAGCGAGTCGTACCCGGCCTCGTAGACATCGGTCACCAAGGCGACCAAGGCTTGCACATCGTTCAATTCAAAATCACTAATCAGCCAAGCTGTATTAATCAGCTCGAGCCGATTGCCGACGATTCCCTCAAAGACGATGTTGGAGGGGACTTTGCTCTCCCAAAACGAGCCGAGGAAAAATTCATGCTGCAGGTCACGCCCGCCGTCACGCACTTCAACCGGACTGTGCGGGCTGAGCACATCAAAAATGTCCGCCAGGGCTGCCGCCACATCGCCGTCGCCGCTGATTGACAGCGCCAACTGCTCAATCGCTTCAGTGCCCAGGATTTGATGGACCTGCTCCTGCAGCGAGCGCAGGATTAACTTCATCCCGGTATCCAGGTGACGCCGCAGCGACATGGCATCGCCGCCCGCGCTGATGAATCTATGTCCCTCGGCGAATACGGTCTGATACAAGACGGCGGCGGTCGCCGTCGCATCGCCATGGCGCTCTCGCTGCTGCCAGAGCGTTTCGCGCAACAGCATCGCGCCGACATCGGCGTCCCGGTCTTCCAACTGGAGAACTCGCCGAGCGATCGCGCCGCCGTCATCAAGCAGTTCGGGAGAGCCTTTTCGCATGGCATCATCCAGCGCCACCGGCCCGGTCAGCGGTCCCAGGGTCGGCGTTATCGCCGCGGCCAACGTGTCGATACCGGATTTGAGCGCTTCTCGCGTATGCGGCTGCAGCAGGATGCGACTCATGCAGCTAACCTTTGAGGCCTGTCAGGGTAATGCCTTCGATGAAAGAGCGCTGAGCAAAGAAGAAGAAGATCACCATCGGTATCGTGAACATGGCTGCCGCCGCCATCAGCAGGCCCCATTCGGCGCCGTACTGCGTGAAGTAGAGCCGCAAACCGATGGACAGGGTGTACTTGGTCGGGTGGCGCAAGTAGACCAGCGGACCGACGAAGTCGTGCCAGGTGTGGATGATCTCGAAGATGGCGACGGTCAGGATTGCGGGTTTGGAGAGCGGCACGGCGATGCGCCAGAAGATGCCCCATTCGCTTGCGCCGTCAATGCGAGCGGCATCGTCAAGCTCTCGCGGAAGGGTCATCATGAACTGTCGCATGAGGAAAATATAGAAGGCGTTGCCGAAGAAGTTCGGCACGATCAGCGGCAGGAATGAATTCAGCCAGCCCAGCTTGGCGAAGAGCACGTAGAGCGGGATCATGCGCACCTGGAAGGGCAGCATCATCGTCGCGATCACGATAATGAAGAGCACGTTCCGCCCGCGCCAGCGAACGCGCGAAAAACCGTAGGCGATAAAGGTATTGGAAAGCACCGAGCCGATGGTGGCGAATACGGTGTAATAGGTGGAATTCCAAAGATATTGCCAGAAGGGGATGGCGTTGGTGGCGTCAACGTAATTCTCGAGGCGATAGGTTTTGGGTATCAAGCGCACCGGCAACTCGAAGATATCGACATTGGGCTTGAGCGAACTGCTGACCATCCATACGAAGGGCAGCATGAAGGTGATGCCGAATATGATCAGAACCGAGTGAGTGAGGATGGTTTTCGCTCGCCGAACGAGAAAGTACTTTCGCTCTTCATCGCTGAGGGTACGTCCGTTGGCGAGAGCAGGTCGTAAAACTGCCATATTATTGTCTCGTCCTAACGTTCATAGATGACTTTGCCGCTGAGGAATTTGAAGATGATAAGTGTCAGACCCAAAATCAGCAGAAACATGATCCAAGCCAGCGCCGAGGCGTAGCCCATGGCGAAATCGTGAAAGGCGCGGTTGTAGAGATTTACGGCGTAGAGCAGGGTGGAGTTGGCGGGTCCGCCGCCTGTCATGATGTAGACTTCGCTGAACGACTGCAGCGAGAAGATGATGAGCGTGACCACATTAAAAAAGATCTGCGGGGTCAGCAGCGGCAGGGTGATGCGGCGAAACTTCTGTAAGCCCGACGCGCCATCAATATCGGCCGCTTCATACAGGGATCGCGGAATGTCATTGAAGCCGGAGAGATAGACGATCACCTGACGGCCGCTACCCCAAACGGCAATGAAAATAAGGGATAACATCGCGGTGTCCGGCGATGCCAACCAATTCGGGCCTTTGACGCCAATCAAATCCAGCAAGCCGTTGATCAATCCAAAGCGCGGATTGAGGATCCAAATCCAGGTCAGGCTGGCCGCCACCACTGGCACCAATACGGGAAAGAAGAAAACGGTGCGATAGATCGATAGAAACTTAACATTCAAGCTGAGCAGGTAGGCGATAAAAATATCGAATACGGTGGCAAAGACCAGCAGCAGCGCCGCGTATTTGATGGAATTGCCGATGGAAATCCAAAAGAGCGGATCGTAGGTGAAAAGCTCGACATAATTGTCCAAGCCCACCCAGCGTGGGCTGAAATTGATGATATTGAAGTTGGTGAAGCTGAAATATAAGGAGGCGAAGAAGGGATAAACCGTGAAGGCGAGAAAGCCGATGATCCAGGGCATGACGAAGAACAGACCCCAGGCCGGGAGGTTGTCGGTGCGCCAACTGTTAGGTTGGCTGGCAGGATTTCGTTTCAGTTTGAACATGGATTCATCTCAACGCGAAACGTTCTTGGCGTCGGCCGGCTCAACAATGCGCCTGTCCAATCTGACCGCAGTAGACGCTTGTAGGGGCGAGACTTGTCTCGCCCGTTGGTCATGACGAAACATTGAAGTAGGGGCGACTCACAGAGTCGCCCCTACACATACAATTCCGGGGATTAACCCCTCAAGCGTTCCACCTCGCGGCGGGAGCGGTCGACAGCGTCTGCCAGCACAGTGGCTGGGTCAGCGCCGTGGAACATGACATTTTCTGCCCCTTCGCTCAGCGCGCGGCCGAAGAAGCCATTGCCGCCGAAGCTGGGGCGTTGCAGGGTATTCGGCAGGATTTCGTCGCGCGCCAGGATCGTCCAACCGCCTTCTTTTTCGTCCACTTCCGGCAGGTTCGCCAGGGAGCGTCTTGAAGGCATGACACTGTCGGGCAGCGCCTTGTTGATCGCCACGAAGGGCGACGAACTCATGAAGTTGGCGAAGGCAAAGCCGCCATCAGGATTGGCGCAATTGGCCGGCACCAGGTACATGTTGCCGTTGGACGTGCCCGGCGTCGAGTCATCAGCGCTCTCCAACTGCGGGATCGGAACGACATCGAAATCTACATCCGGACCATATTCGCCCATATCGTTATAGGACCAACTGCCCAGAACCCAGAAAGTGATCAAGCCGGTGTAATAGATGCCTTGAGGGGTATTGCGACCGAAGTTGTTGCCGCCGTAGGTGCTGGCGTAAGCCTGCAAATTCTCGGCGCCAAACTCATCGGAGTAGGACTTGTACCACTCAAACAAGGCGATCATGGCTTCTTCATCGATGGCGATATTGCCCTCGGACTCATCCCAGTATTGGCTGCCGAAAGCAGCGCCCCAGTCCCAGATTTGCAGACCCGGCACCGTCGGGGAGAACCCAAGCCGATTGATTGTTCCGTCATCAGCCACATCGTTAAGCGCCGCGCCTTGTTCATCCAATTCGGCAATGGTGCTCGGCGGGCTATCGGGATCCAAGCCGGCTTCTCTCATGCGATCTTTGTTGTAGTACAAGAACTGCACAATCGTCGAAATACTCATCGCGTGCACATCGCCATTGTGCTTCATTTGGCTGAGAGTAGCGGGCCAGAAATCATCTAGATCGACATTCTGGGCATCAACATAAGGCTGCAAATTGGTCAGCGCGCCGATAGCGGCATTGCCAACGGTCCCGGACCAACCGCGGTGCACATCGGGCGGGGAGCCAGCGGCGGTGGCGGCGAGCACGCGATCGGTGATCTCGCCCCAGGGTACGATGATATGCTCGGGCGCAAAGCCGGGATTTTCGGCAGCGAATTGTTCGATGGCGCTCGTCATAGCGTCAGCCATACGTCCCTGGCCGAAACCGGTCCAGATTTCGACTTTGCTCTGCGCGCCAGCCGGCATGCCTTGCAACAAGGCAGTCGCCGCGCCGCTGAGTCCGGCAACTTTGGCGAGGCTCACGCCAGCAGCGCTGCTACCGAGCATCTTCAGCAGGTCGCGCCGGCTGATCTGTTCTCTTCCAAGTTTTTCTTTTTCAGACATTGTTTTCTCCTCAAGACATGAACTAATTACTCGAATGCAGCACTTCTCTCTTGTCGCGCGCACCTCCTCAATTGCCTGCGCCAGCACCGAAAACGCCGTCTAAATCAAGCACAATTGGCGTACTCTGTTAACCGATTAACCCGATTTGCGCAACTTTACCGCAGCAGGACGAATTTGTCAAGCAATTTGATTAGCATTGTAGCATAGCGGTCATGATTTCCGCAAAGCGCGCCCGATTCGATACCTGGCAATTGCCTACTACAGGCGTTATGCTCTGCGCGGTTCTGTTTCAGGCGGAGGAAGACAATATGCCCAGGATGACAGGCGCCAGGCTGCTGGCCGAAACTGTATATGGCTATGGCATATCGCATGTATTCTTCATGCCCTACATTGCTCCGCGCGCGCTGATGGAGATGGAGAAGCTCGGCATCAAACGGGTGCAGACGCACGGCGAGAAAGCCGCCGCTTACATGGCCGATGCCTACGCTCGCGTCAAGCGCGCTCCGAGTTTGTGTATGGCGCAGTCGGTCGGCGCAGTCAATCTCGCGGCCGGTTTGCAAGACGCTTGGCTGTCTTGCTCGCCGGTGGTCGCGATCACCGGCCGAGAGCAGCAGCCGCGTCAATTGCGCCATGCTTACCAGGAAGTGGATCATCATGCTCCCTTCTCCGCGGTCACAAAATACAGCGCTTACGTCGCCAAAGCGGAAGAGTTGTCGCATCACCTGCGGCAGGCGTTTCGCGCCGCCACCACCGGCACGCCACAGCCGACGCACCTGGACTTGGAGGGCATCGATGGCGGGCGTGTGGTGGATGTCGAGGCGGACCTGGAGGTCATCGTCGAAGGCCAATTTGCCAATTTGCCGCCCTTCCGTCCGGTTGCCGATCAAGAATCAGTCGTTGCTGCACTTTGTCTATTGGAATCAGCGCAGCGCCCGGTGATCATCGCCGGCGGCGGCGTAACCACGTCTGATGCCCGCGACGAGCTTATCGCGCTGGCGGAAAAATTATCGATTCCGGTGGCGACCGCGCTCAATGCCAAAGCCATGTTTCCGGCGGATCATCCGCTGGCCGTAGGCTTGCCCGGCTCCTACTCGCGCGCTTGCGCCAATCAGATCCTTTGTGAAGCGGATTTGGTTTTCTATATCGGCAGTCATACTGGTGGGCAGCTCACCAACAATTACACCATTCCGCCGCCGGGCGTCCGCGCCATTCAACTCGATATCAATCCGGCAGAAATCGGCCGCAACTATCCGGTCGAAGTCGGTTTGCAGGGGGACGCGCGCGCCACGCTGCGGCAGATGCTGGATAGCGCGAAAACTGCGCCTGCCCGAACGGATTGGATTGAGCGGGTAGGCGAGCGGATAGGCGCCTGGCGGGAAGATGTCGGCAGGCATTACAACTCGGAGGCAGAGCCTATCCGCCCCGAGCGCCTCTGCAAGGCCTTGAGCGAGCATTTGCCAGCGGACGCGATCCTCGTATCCGATACCGGGCACTCCGGTATTTGGACCGGCGCCATGCTTGATTTGCGGCATCCTGAGCAGTCATTCATCCGCTGCTCCGGCTCGCTCGGCTGGGGACTGCCGGCTGCGATTGGCGCCAAGTGCGCGGGGCCGGACCGCCCTGTGCTTTGTTTCACCGGCGATGGCGGCATTTGGTACCACCTGGCGGAACTAGAGACGGCCCTTCGCTGTGGCATCAATACGGTAACTGTAGTCAATAACAACCACTCGCTCAATCAAGAGCAGGCGGGTGTGGAAGCGGTTTATGGCGGAAGGACAACTGGTTCGGATGAGCTATGGCTATTTGAGGATACGGACTTCGCGCCGATTGCGGAGTCGATGGGCTGCCTCGGCGTCACCGTGCGCAAGTCGAGCGAGATCGGGTCCGCGCTGGAGCAGGCTTTCGCCGCCGGTCGTCCGGCCGTAATCGATGTGAAGACCGATGTCGCGGGCATCGCGCCGTTGGCTTGGATCCCGGACATGCTGTAGCGCCATTATATAACGCGGCGCACGCCTGCTGCACTGAGGCTGGCTATTGCGAGAGACGGAACAGATCTGGCAGTGAGCGCGGCAGGATTCGAACCTGCAACCAATTGATTAAAAGTCAACTGCGCTGCCATTGCGCCACGCGCCCAAACAGCCACGCAGTATAGTCAAGGGAGCGCGATTCTTCAAGCCAAAGCTGGCTCGCGCGCCCAGAATCGTTGCGCCCAATCAAGCGCGCTACCGGGATTGGCGACGGCTGTTAGCGGCGAATATACCGCCCCCGCTCAATTGTCCTAATTTTGACGTCAATGCTATACTATTGCTGAACTTGCTCGTTGACGCGATATTCCACACCCTGGGGGAGACATGGCAGAGCGTAAACCCCTCGAAGCTGCCGTCACCGCGATGTCTGATTTGCCCTTGCGCCGCTTCGGGCGGCCGGTCGGGCGGGACGACACCCTGCGGGCGCTGCTGCTTCGTTTGCGGCAAAGCCAGCCCCTGGTGCTGCACGGCGTCTCGGGCATCGGCAAGACCACCATCGCCGCCACCATCGCCAACGTCATCCTGCAGCGCGGCGAGCAATCGGTCTTGTGGCTGGGGGCGCGGCAGCCCACGCTGGTCGAGCTGCTGGCGCGCATCGGGCGAGCCTACGGCGACAAGGATATCTGCAACGCCGCCAACCCATTAAGCAAGGCAGCGGCGGTCGCCGAATTGCTGCGCCGGCGCAATCCGCTGCTCATACTCGATGGCGCGATCGAGGAATCCGTATTGACCCAACTCTATGAGCGCTGCTGCCAGGGTATCTCGCTGGTGGTGACCAGTGACCGCGCTTTGGGCGGAGGCGATTGGCGCAATCAAGGCATCGGCAATTTGTCGGCTGAAGATGCGCTCCTGCTCTTCAAACAGAAGGCGGGCCTAGCGGACGACGAGACCGATGACGCTATAGACGCGATCGTCGGCCGCTTCGAGGGCGAAGCCTTGCCGCTGGTGGTGGCGGCTCGCAGCATGATTGTCGCCCAGCAATCCCCGGCTGAATTCGACGCCGCCTTGGAGGAGCTGTTCGACGAAGCGGATGGCAACGGAAGCGCGGCCGCCTTGAACGCGGGATTCCGCGCGCTCAATCCCCGCTTGCAAGACTTGCTGGTCACGCTGGGCGCCACCGCGCGCGGGGAAGCGTCCGGCGCGTTTCTGAGCCAACTCACAGATCTGCCCATGGCGGCAGTCAACAAGTCCATGACTGTGCTGTCGCGTTTGTTTCTGGTCGATGGCTTTCAGCGCGCTGACCACGATGTCTATCGCCTGCATCCGATCGTGCAAGACTACTTGCAAGCGTATGCGCGAGAGAATGAGCAGCTGGATGCGCTGAGAGAAAAGATCGGAAGCGCGACGCTGGCGCACTTGAACGACTTGCTCGACGGACCCAACGCCGAGGAGCGCTTGGTCATCGAGATGGACGATATCGTGGCGACCGCCGCTGCGGCAGCGGAGGGTGGCGATGCAACCCTGGCCGTCGATATCGCAGCGGTCTTGTCGTCAAATGACGCGCTGGTCATTGAAACCGGCTATGCCTACGAACTGGCGCTGCTGCAAGCGCTGGCCGCGGGAGATACACTCGAATTCGACGAGGTTGAAGACTCAACCGACGAGACGCCAAGCGCAGCCGACGAGGAAGCCATTCCCGACGCCGGCGGCGAAGATCCCGAGGCGGAAGCTGTCGCAGTGGCTGACCGTCTGGACGAAGAGGACCAAGAAACTGAAATCGCGCAGCCGGTGGACACCGCAATTGACGACGCGACCTTCATGCCCGTCGACGATGACGAATTGCAGTCCGTCAGCATCGACCAGTTGCGCACGGCTCTGAACGTAGCGAGCGAAAACAACGAAATCGCGCGCCAGTTACAGATCCTCAAAGCGATCGCCAAGCTGCAGATCAAGCAAGGCCGCGAAGGTGACGCCATCGCCACTTATGGCGAAGTCCTGGACATCTACGAAAGCGAAGCCGACAAAGATGGCGTGCTGGAAACGCTGGATTTGCTCGCCGGCTTGTTCATCAGCAGCGAGAGCCCGCCCAACGCCATCGAAGGCGTCGAATTGCGAACGGCGCTCAGTTTGGCGCGACAGCATGACGATACGCCGCGCGTGCTGGAAATCCTGGAGGCGATCGGCAAAATCCAGATTGATCGCGATCGCGAAGACGAAGCCGTAGCGACATTCAATGAAGTCCTGCAAATCCACGAAGACACCGACGACAAAGCCGGCATTCTCTCCAGCCTCGATATGCTGGCGGGGTTGCTGGTGCGGACAGGCGCCGCGGTGACCGCGCTCAACCACATTCAGCGGGGCTTGCATCTGGCGGCCGACCTGGGCGATCAGGAAGCGGCAATGTTCCTGCAAATCAATCGCGGCGATGCCCACCTTGAATTGGGCGAATCCGTCACTGCCGTCGAGGCGCTGGAAATGGCGTTGACGATTGCGCGCAACCGCGATGATCAGCAGAACGAAGCGCAAATACTCTTCAAGCTGGGCTTGGCGCAGCTCGATATCGGCGACCCGCGGCAGGCGATTACCATGCTGGAAAGCGCCAACGATCACTTCAAGCGGCAATCCAATCGGGCGATGGAAGGCCAGGTATTGCGCGGCCTCGGCGCCGTCCATGTGCAAATGGAGCGCTGGAGCGAAGCGGTCAACTTTCATACATCGGCGCTGTATATTGCGCGGGAAATCCATGACCGAGCGGCCGAAGCGCAGCAATTGCGCCTGCTGGGCCAGGTCTTGACCGCAGCCAATCGCCTGCCGGAAGCGTTGACCCGCTATCGGCAAGCGTTGCACGTTGCCTATGAAGCAGAGCATGCAAAAGATATCGTCGCCGTCATCAGCGATTTGGTCGGCCTGATGATGCGCAACACGCTCTTGTCTTCAATCGCTGAATTGCTGGTCAATGACGGGTTAACCTACGATGCCGATGACCGTGAATTGCTCCGGCTCAAGAGCGAGGTGGATTCCGCCAAGAAGCAGGCGGCTGAACGGGGCATGACGCTGGCGGTGGTGGCGGGCACTGCCAAGGAATACGCCGCCAACGCCTATAACTACAATTGACGCGATGCTTTCCCAGTCACAATTCCAATTGCATTAGGACAAAAAAGGGGCGCCACATTTGTGACACTCTTCGCTCGCGATTGCTGACCGCGCGCCGTCTAGTTCTGCGCGGCGCGGCGATTGAACTGATCGGGGATATGCTCGAATATGCTTGACAGCGGAATGTGATGATCGAGATGTTCGCCGATGATTTCATATGGCGACGTCCGGGCGGTTTCGCCGAACGCGATCAACCAGCGATCTTCGTCCTCGCGCACCCACTCGCCGCCGAAATTGCGCCGGATTGATTCACCCAGATAGGCGCCAAATTTCTCCTGCAAAAGTGCTTTTTCCCGCGTGTCCAGTTCGGCGCGGTGTTCATCGATATAGGTATCCAGCCAGGAAATCGACGCTGCCGTATAATCCAACTGGATGTCTTCCTTCTCGCTGATAACCTCAATCACCAGCTGCGCGTCATCTCTTATCTCGGCGGTTTTGGCAGTGCTTTCCACGCGACACACTCCTGATCTTTCTATCCGCGCCCGGCCAATTTTGAAGGCGCGCATCCTTGCGGACAGCGCGACAAGCGCGATTCTTACCTGATTGCTATCCAGTCTGATTCAAACAAAAAACCAATGCAGACGATTGGTTTCACATAGCGGGCAACGGGATTCGAACCCGTGACCTTTTCCTTGGCAAGGAAATGTTCTACCGCTGAACTATGCCCGCAGAGTGG
>JAJEBE010000010.1 GCA_022822545.1 Anaerolineae bacterium | reverse complement strand
GTTGATGGCGGATGGAATATGCCCGCCATGGCGCGCTCGTGATGCTTCGCCTTTGTACTCGGCCGGTGAACGCAGATCCACCAGCTGAGTCGTACCGGCATCCAGCCCGCGCAGGATGTCTTGCGACGTCGCTTTCAAGTCGGCTTTCGTCTCGGCCGCAAATTTGCCGCGCGGGAATTGTGGTATTTCTGAACTGACCGGCCGCCCCTCCGCCAGCCACTTTACCCAGCCGCCATCAAGCACGTAGACCGCTTCGTGTCCATAATAGCGCAGCGCCCAGCGCAGGCGGCAGGCAAACATGCTGGCCGCGTCATCACTAACAACGACAACGGAACTGTTGTTTACGCCGAGACTTTCCATCAATTCCGAGAATCGTTCCGGCGAGGCGATGTCGTTTGACTCTGAACCCGGCTCGACAATATCGACCTGCCAATCGACAAAGACGGCCTTGGGAATATGCGCGGCTTCGTAACCGGCGCGGTCAGTGAAATAATGCGGAGGCGGCTCGCTAGGCGGCAGCACCTTGCCGCGAATTTCGATGATGCGAATATCGGCGTCGTTCAGATGTTCTTCCAGCCAGTCGGTTGTCACAAGGGGCGATGGCATGCTCGACTCCTCTTGATGTTACTATCGGCGCATGTTTTCAATTTTACTCAGTATGGCCGGCGTGGGCGAGTGCGGCGCCGTTTTCCTATGGGCGGATATTCAGATATAATGCCTGCATCGTGATCTGGCGGCAGACAGTTGGCGAAGCGGCAAATGATTGTGCCACAAGCTGATCCCCGCGCGCGAGGTCCCGCAAATATCAAGAAACTGGCATATGAAGAGACGAATCCGCGGGCATAAACTCTCCATCACTCATCTTGATTTCAATTTGTATCGTGTCAGGGTCCCGATTCGCGATTATGCCGGGGAGCATCTGAGCGTCATTGACCTGCATCCGCAAGGCGTCGAAACGACGATACTTTTTCAACATGGTTTCGCGGGAGTCGCCGAGTCCTGGGAATATCAACTGGCTCATTTCGCAAATCGCTACCGGGTCATTGCGCCTGATCTGCGCGGGCATGGGCAAAGCGATGCGCCGCATAGCGCGTATTCCATGCCGGAGCTGGTGCAAGATATGCACGATGTGATTGAGAGCCTGAACGTCCCGGATCGGTTCGTTTTGGCCGGTCATTCCTTTGGCGGCGCAGTTTGCATAGAATTCGCCAACGCCTATCCGGAGCGAATTGAAAAGCTGATTCTAGTCGCTTGCGCTGGTGAATATCCTTTGCCGAAGATCGCCGCGCTGCTCTTTCGTATACCGGTGCATATCGCCTTGCCCTTTTGGCGCTACCGCCGCAAATGGGACGCCGAGTATCACGCCCTCAAGAATATGTTCCTCAACAATATGTACGGCTGGCAGGCTTGGTCCCAACTGCGAAATATCTCGAATGACACGCTGGTGATAACCGGCGAGCGGGACAATTATTTCCCGCGTTATGTCTATGACGATGTCGCCAAGCTCATCCCGGGCGCCGATGTGCAAGATGTTGGCACGGCCAAACACAAGGTGCAACTGGAACGGCACGAGGCGGTGAATCGCGCCATTGAGCGCTTCATCGAGTCCAAGCGGCGGGCTACCTGGCGCTCCACCTCGGCTGTTGATGAATTGTCCAAGGGACGCCCCTGGCTTGGCCATTACGACCGGGACACGGCGCATTCGATTCCGATTCCACAGCAGCCGCTATTCCGATTTCTGGAAAGCGCCGCCGATTGGGCGCCGAAGCGAATTGCCACGGTGTTTTACGGCAAGACGCTGACCTATCGCGAGTTGGAGAAGAAAGTCAATCAATTCGCGCGCGGCCTGCGTCAAATGGGCATCAGCAAGGGTGATCGCGTGCAGATCGTCTTGCCGAACACGCCACAATTCATCATCGCCTATTACGCTATCTTGAAGTTGGGCGCCGTTGTCGTATTGTCCAATCCCGATGCCAATGCCGAGTTGATCGTGAGCCATGCGCGCGAGACGGAAGCGAAGGTCCTGGTCACCTTGAGCGCCTTCAGCGAGCTGGCGCAACTGATCCAGGAGACCAGCGACACGCATGATGTGATATTCACCGGCATCGGCAAGCACGTAACAACAAGCAGCAATTCGGCATTTGGCCGGCACAAGCACCCCAGCGAAGAAGATGAAACGCGGGCGCGCAGAATCGGTCGCTTTATGTCAGAAATCACGGACGAGCAAGACGGCAGTCCACCCCGCGCCGATGTTCAACCTGAGGACCTCGCGGTGATTTCATATACCAGCGGCACTACAGGCGAGCCACGGGGCGTCTGTTTGACGCACTTGAATTTGGTGGCGAATGCCCTGCAGAGCCGGCACTGGATGAAAGAGATCACGTATGGCGAAGAAGTTATCATGGCGGTGGTTCCTTTTGAGCACAGTTACGGCATGACGGCAGCCATGAATCTGCCGATCGTGATCGCGGCCAAAATCGTCATCATCTCAGTCTTTGAATTGCGGCAGGTCCTGGAGCATATTCGCCGCTACAAGCCTACGCTCTTCCCGGGCGTACCATCGATGTTCACGCTCATCAACCAGGCGAAGAACGTCCGCAGTTACGGTCTCTCATCGATCAAAGCCTGCATCAGCGGGGCCGCCCCGCTGCCGGTAGAAGTGCAAGAGGCTTTCGAAAAACTGACGCGCGGGAGACTGGTGGAAGGGTATGGCTTGACTGAAGCCGGCCCCGTGACGCACTCCAATCCGCTTTATGGATTGCGGAAAGTAGGTTCTATCGGTGTGCCCTTGCCGAATACCGACGCCAAGATTGTTGATCTCTTGACCGGCGCGGACCTGAAAACCGGACAGATCGGCGAGTTGATCGTGCGAGGTCCGCAAGTCATGCATGGGTATTGGGGGCAAGCAGCGGACGAAGAATCTGGCCTGAGAGATGGCTGGCTACATACCGGTGATGTGGCGGTGATGGACGATGACGGTTATTTCAAAATCATCAGCCGCAAGCGCGATACGATTTTCACCGGCGACTACAGCGTGTACCCGCGCGATGTTGAAGAAGTGCTCTATGAACACAACAAGGTGCTGGAAGCGGCCGTTGTCGGCGTCGGGCATGAGGCTGGCCAGCAAAAGATCAAGGCATTCGTTGTGCCGAGACCGGATAGCGCGCTATCCAAGGAAGAGTTGCTGGAGTTATGCCGGAAGCGCCTGGAAGAATATGCCGTGCCCTGGGAGATAGAATTTCGAAAGGCGCTGCCGCGTTCCTTCATCGGCAAGGTTCTGCGCCGAGTCTTGTTTGAAGAGGAAATCAAACGCAATACACTGCTGGACAAACGGTCATAAGTTCTTTAGGCGGCGCATAATCGGCGCCACAGCTTCAAGCTCTAATCTGTTTCAACATGGGAAGTCAATTTATAATTGTTCCAGTAAATGTTTGAATTCTGTGACCTAAGCTAAATGGTGATGGCGGCGCTCCCTCTATTCCCTCTTAATACTGTGCTTTTCCCTGGAATGCAACTTAAGCTACACATTTTTGAAGAGCGCTACAAGACCATGATCAACCGTTGTATCGATGCGGAAGAACCATTCGGCGTCGTCTTGATTCGCCAAGGCGCCGCAGCAAACGGGCCGAGCGCTACACCTTATGAAGTCGGCTGCACGGCGCATATTACGGCAGCGCAACGCCTGCCGCTGGGGCGCCTGAACATTGTCACAACGGGCAAAAGGCGATTCCGAATCAGAGCGCTGGACAAGAGTCAGCCTTATCTTACCGGCGATGTTGAATATTTTACGCCGGCTGATGATCGGCCGAGGTTGGCGCATGTATACAGCAAGGTTTTGCGTCCGCTTCTGTTGCGCTACATTGATATCCTGGCTGCGTCATCGGATTCGCATTTTGATCCGAGCAAGCTTCCGCGGCAACCGAGGGCAGTCGCGCAAATCGCTTCGATTCTGCTGCAAACCGATAACCCGCAAAAACAAGAACTGCTGGCGATGGACAGCCTGTCTAATCTGCTGATCACTTTGGTCGACATTTATCGGCTCGAGACGATGCTGTTGAAGATTCGGCTTTCGCCCCCGGGCGAGGACTTCAATATTGGATTGTTTTCGCGCAATTGAGCTGATATGAGCCGGGTTCGCGTTGCGAGTTATGCTGACCCGCGCCAGGGCGTTGGTCTGTTTGCCGCGTAGACAGCGAGCGCGTCCTTGAGGAAACAGAGATTGCACAGGCTAGCTAGAACCCTCACAATTCTTGGCGTCGTCGCGCTGCTGACCTTGCTGGTTTTGGAAGGCGCGCTGCAATTCGCCTTCCTCCAACTGCCGCAGGTGTTGATTGAGCAGATGCCTCAGTATCTGGAGCGCAGCGGATTTCGCCTCGAGACGGCGCATGGCGCGCGAGAATACCCGGCGGGGCAGACAGTCGACTACAAGATTACACAGGCAAGTGGCGACTTGTATCGGCTGACTTGTCTGTCACCGGAGGACGCGCCGCCTTTCCAACCGTATCATGTCGAGTTCAGGCGCGATGCGCATGGTTTCCGCAATGAGGAACCGTGGCCGGATCGCGTTGACCTGGCCATCATCGGTGATTCCTTCGTCGCCGCCGAAGCCATTAATATCCCCTTCTGGCGCGATCTGCCTGAGTCCTCGCTGGTATTGGGTTTGCCCGGCAGCGGGACATTGGAGCAGCAGCGTCTTTATGAATACTTCGCCGCCGCGCGTGAGCCGAAGACAGTTGTGCTGGCTTACTTCGGCGGGAACGATCTCTCGGACAATGCCAACTACGCAGAAATGCTGAGATTAGGCGAAACATTCAGGACACGGGCGCATAAAGGCAAACACTTGCTCGATTACTCCATCCTGTTCAATCTTGCGCTATACCTGCGGAAAGCGATTGATCCCGCCGCGGGGTCCTGCCATTACCCACAAATGGCCATGACAGAACCATCGACGCCGCTCGCCTTCTATGATGAGTTCCTTCCCGTATTGGCGCTGGACTATGCGATAATGCGCGATAGTGAGTCCTTTCGCTTGACCGGTGTAAGTATTGCTGAGATGGCGGCGTCGCAGCTTGCGCGCGGCGGGCGATTCGTTTTGATGTATATGCCGCAAAAGGCCGAACTCTACTGGCAGTTATTGAGCGACCAGAGCAGAGTAGCAATCGTGTCGCAGCTCGAGGCAGTATACGAAATCGACGGTTTCCAGAACATCGACGCCAACTTGTCTGTTCAGCGTGTGCTTCTGCGAGAACTGGCGGAAGAGCTGGGCATTGAATTTCTCGATCTGACCGCGCCCTTGGCCGCAGCTATCGCCGAGGGGCAGCGGCCTTATTTCTTCGCCGACACACACTGGAACCAGGTCGGACACAATATCGCGCGAATCGCCTTGCTAGAGCGCTTGAATCAGTCTAACCTTGATAAGTGATTCAACATTCCTAGTTATCAAGTTAGTCTTGGCAATCTCTTGAGTGTTTGGACAGTCGAGGAGTAGAGCCGTGAAGCGGATCAAAGAAATCGCCTGGGAACGCTTCAGCATCAATACCGCTATCGTCGCCGATCTCAACGGTCGCTTCATTGCGACTTTGTTCTATTTTACGATTTTCGTTCCGTTTGGATTGCTTTCGACGATTTTTATGGATCCGCTACGCCGCAAGCGCATTGAAAACAGATGGTTGGAGCGGCCCTCCGCCCCAACTGACATTTCCTCCGCCAGAGAACAAGGATGACGATGTACATACTTGGCATATCGGCCTTCTATCACGATTCAGCCGCCGCGCTAATCAAGGATGGCGAGTTGATCGCCGCGGCGATGGAAGAGCGTTTCTCGCGGGTAAAACACGATAATGGCTTCCCCCGTTTGGCGGCGCGCTTTTGTCTGGAGCAAGCGGGCATCATGCCCCAGGATCTCGAGTACGTGGTCTTCTATGAGAAGCCGCTACTCAAGTTCGAGCGCATCCTGCAAACAGCTCTGAATACATTCCCGCGCTCAGCCGGCTTTTGGCGTGAATCCATGCTCACCTGGTTGAGCGACAAACTCTGGGTGCGCAGCCATGTGGCGCGTGGCATTGGCGTGCCCTACGACAAAGTGCTCTTCTGCGATCACCACATGAGCCACGCCGCCAGCGCATTCTACGCCAGCCCTTTCAAGGATGCCGCCATCCTGACCGTTGACGGAGTCGGCGAATGGACTACCACAACACTTGGCGCGGGCAAAAGCGCTCTGGGCGAGTCAAGTGATGCCGCGCCATCCATCGAGCTGTTTGAAGAGCAGCGCTTTCCCCACTCGCTTGGACTGCTCTACTCCACCTTCACGGCCTGGCTTGGCTTCCGCGTGAACAACGGCGAATACAAGGTGATGGGCATGAGTCCCTATGGCAAGCCACGCTACATGGACAAGATTCAAAAGGTCGTATCGCTGGACGAGGCCAACGGCGCCTTTCAACTGAACATGAAATACTTCGACTTCCATCGCTCGACGACCCGGAGTTACAGTCGCAAATTTCTTGAACTCTTCGGCGACCAGCGCGATGCCGATGCCGAATTCTTCACCCTAAACACCAATCCGGAACGTTCCACCGAAAAAGCCGCCATCGAAAGCAATCAATATTACGCCGACATCGCGGCGAGCATCCAGCAATTCACGGAAGACGCCTTAGTCAAGATCGCGGCATATTTGCACCGGCGCACCGGCATGAGCAAACTGGTGATGGCGGGCGGCGTGGCGCTGAATACCAAGGCGAACTGGCGCATCCTAAATGAATCGCCATTCGAAGAACTTTGGATTCAACCGGCGGCCGGCGACGACGGCGGCGCTTTGGGCGCGGCCCTTTGGGTCTGGCATTCCCTGCTGGGCAAGCCGCGCAAATGGGTGCAGACGCATGCCTACTACGGGAGGAGCTACAGCGACGATGAGTGCCGCGCCTTCCTTGATGACGCGCAACTGAAGTATGAAAGCTTTGACGACGAAGCCAAACTGACTGAAATCATCGTTGACGCGCTGACGCGCAAGCGGGTGATCGGCTTCCATCAAGGCCGGTTCGAATGGGGGCCGCGCGCGCTGGGCAATCGAAGCATTTTGGCGGATCCGCGTGGCGCTGACATGAAAGAGATCGTCAATACCAAGATCAAATTCCGCGAACCGTTTCGCCCTTTTGCGCCTGTCATTCTCAGGGATCGCGCCCCGGAGTACTTTGATTATCCGCAAGTGGCCGAACACGACACACCGCGCTACATGCTTATGGTAGCGCCGATTAAGGAAGACAAGCAGCAAGAGATCCACGCCGTCAATCATGAAGGCACGGGCCGGCTGCAGTCGATTGACCGCGATACCAACGCGCGCTACTACGACATTGTCAAGACCTTCGGCGAGGCGACCGGGGTACCCGTCGTTTTGAATACCTCGTTCAACTTGCGCGGCGAGCCGATTGTCAATACGCCGCGCGAGGCATACAATACTTTTCGGAACAGCGATATTGACATGCTTGTGCTTGGTTCGCACATCGTGCGGAAATCCAGCTAACCACGACAGCGAGGTTGAGTTTGATCATGACAAGAAAATCCCCAAAAAGCGGCCAGCCCCCAAGTGCGCTTCAGGACTTCTTCATGCGGCTTGGCGTTCTCGGCGAGCTACTGGCGTTCTTGTGGAAGCGCAAGCTCTACTGGATGCTGCCGATGGTGATTACGCTTTTGGTCTTCGCGCTCTTGATCGTACTCGGCGGCTCCAGCCCGGCAGGCGCTTTCATCTACACTTTGTTCTAGACGATAGGCTTGAGTGGCAGGCATGGACGCTTCAGCATTTGAGTTTCCCGCATTAATCGCGATGGTCGCTATCGGCCTGCTGTTGGGTTGGGAGGTGCACCAGCGCTCCGCATCACAGCGGCGGATTCACGGTGGCGCCGCCTCATCGCTTTTCAACTATCTGTCGGCCTCTTGCTTCGCGGCGATTCTGCCTACGGTGTTAATAATAGTGATCATTCTGCGCCCGGAAAATGTGACCTTTGCCGGCATCGTCTGGCATCCGCTGATCCTGGCGGTACTCACCCTCGGCTTTGGCAGCTATCTCTTCGCGCTGCTGCATTCCGTGGTCGAGCGCGGACCGATGGCGCGCGCTATGGGAGCCGAAGAAGCGCGTGGCTGGACTGAGGAAGACGCGAGGTCGTCCGGCTTGTAGTCGGCGAGCCCTGGTATCAGATATCGAGGTTTCGCACCTGTTTGGCGTGCGTCTGGATGAATTTTTTCCGCGGCGGCACGCTGGCGCCCATGAGCATATCGAAAACCCGGTCAGCATCAGCCGCATCCTCGATGGTCACCTGCAGCAGCGTTCGCGTCTCAGGATCCATCGTGGTCTCCCATAGCTGATCGGGATTCATTTCTCCCAGACCTTTATAACGCTGCACGGCGACTTTGTCGGGATTCTTGAAATCCTTCAGCGAGCGCTTCAGCAACTGTTCGTCGGTAAAGCCCGCCGCCGGATAAACGTATTGCATCTGCCTGCCATTCTTCAGCAGGAAGATCGGCGGTTGCGCGATATAGAGATGCCCCTGCTGTATGACCTGTGGCATATGGCGGAAGAAGAACGTCAGCAGCAGCGTGCGAATATGACTGCCATCGACATCGGCGTCTGTCATAATGATGACTCGTCCATAGCGCAGACGCTCTATGGTCATCTCATCGTGGATGCCTGTGCCAAGCGCCGAGATCATCGCCTTGATTTCGTTGTTATCGAGAATCTTGTCGATGCGCGCCCGTTCCGTATTCAATATCTTGCCGCGCAAGGGCAGAATCGCCTGGAAGTGTCGGTCGCGCCCTTGCTTGGCGCTGCCACCGGCCGAATCTCCCTCGACGATATAGATCTCGGCGCCATCGCCCCGCTCCGAGCAATCGGCCAATTTACCAGGCAAGGTGCTGCTTTCGAGCAGGCTCGGTCCACTGCGCACGAGATCACGCGCTTTTTTCGCCGCCTCGCGCGCCCGTTTGCTGGTCATACATTTGTCGATGATCCGCCGGGCTTCGCGCGAGTTCGTATCGAGAAACTCGTTGAAGGCTTCCGTCACAACCTGTGACACCGCGCCCTGGACTTCCGGATTAAGCAGTTTGACTTTGGTCTGGCTCTCGAACTGGGGATCAGGATGTTTGACGCTGACGATCGCCGTCAAGCCTTCCAGAGTGTCATTGCCGGAAAAGTTGCCGTCCTTGTCTTTCAGCAAGCCCGCCTTTCTGGCGTAGCGATTGATTACACCGGTAATGGAGGAGCGGAGGCCGGTAATATGAGTGCCCCCATCGGGCGTGTTGATGGTATTGGTAAAGGCCAGCTCGATATTCGAACTGACATCGGCGTATTGGAAGGCGACTTCCACGCCGATCATATAAGGATTGTCGTTGCGGTCGACGTATTCAATGTCCCGCTCGACGTGGATGATGCGGTGGATTTCGCGCCGGTTCCGATTGAGAAAACGCACGAAGGAGCGCAATCCGCCATCGAAGTAAAAGCTCACCTCGCGAGGAAGCGGCTCTTCCCGTTCATCCCGAAGCGCGATGGTTACCTTGCGCGTCACAAAAGCCATCTCGCGGAAACGAGTCATCAAGGTGTTGAAGCTGAATTCGTTCCTGTCCATGACTGTGAAGTCCGGCACAAAGGTAATTACCGTGCCGGTTTCCTCACCATCTTCTAAGGGGCGGATTGGTTCCACGCTGCTGGTGGCGATGCCCTCGCTGTAGGTCTGCCGCCAGACATGCCCATCCCGTGAGATGGTGGCTGTTAGCTGCGCCGATAGCGCATTCACCGCAGACACGCCCACACCGTGCAAACCCCCGCTCACCTTATAGGCTTCGTTATCAAACTTGCCGCCCGAGCCAACCTCGGTCATCACCAATTCCAGCGCGGATTTACCCGATTCGTGCTTGTCGACCGGGATGCCAACGCCGTTATCCGCAACTGTTGCCGACCCATCCCGGTGCAAGATCACTTCGATCCTATCGCATCGGCCCGCCAGCGCTTCGTCAATGGAATTATCCACCACTTCGTATATGAGGTGATGTAAGGCTCTCTCATCTGTGCCACCGACATACATGCCCGGCCGCCGGCGGATATGCTCGCGCGGCTCCAGCTTCTGAATATTGCTAGCGTTGTAATTGCTTTCCTGACGGGCGACGAGCTCTTGATCTTTCGCCATTGTGTCTCCTGACAATCACAATTGAGAGATGCCAGCTTCTCAAGTCGTAATACGATCTGCTTATACAATATCAATGAAACGAAATGCTTGAGATTGCAACCGATATCTGTGCGTATATTTTACTACAGACGAGGGCGACGGGCAATCCGAAGAGTGGCCAAATACGCCGCAAACCATTGACAGCGCAGGGGGCAGATTCTACAATTTTTGTTGCCCGCCTCTGTAGCTCAGTGGACAGAGCACCGGTCTTCTAAACCGTTGGTCGCAGGTTCGAGTCCTGCCAGGGGCGCCTTCGCGTTTTCTGCCTTGTTGATCCCAGAGCAACTCAAGCGGTGATATCGGCGAAGAGTTGCTGGACCTCGCTGCTTAGCGGCGTTCGCTTCGACTTCGCCCATTTTTCCAGCTCGCGATAATGCGCGACAGCTTCGGCCCGCCGGCCCAATTTCACATAGAGCCGTAGCAAACGCAAGTGCACTGGCTCCAAGGAATAATCAGCATCTATCGCTCGGCCCAGCGTCAGCAGCGCAAGCTCTTCGTTGCCGCGCTCCGTCCAGATATCGGCGGTCCGTAACAATGACTCGATATAAGCCAGGCTGTAGGCCGAGCGGCGCTCTTCAATCCAGCTAGCATGGTGCCCATGCAGGAAGGGACCGCGATAGAGCTTGGCGATCCGTTGCCATTGCGCAAACTCGTCTTCCGGCTGTTCGTAGCGGCAAGCCAGCAGGGATTCTACAAAATCAAAGGCGTCGAAGTAAAAACTGACATCGGGGTTGATTCGGTAGTAGGTTCCGTCGTGGGACAGAATATCAATGCCCAAGGCTTTGTGAAGTCGCCGCTTGGTCACATGGAATACGTTGACCGCCTGGTCAATATCCAGGTTGGGCCAGAATGTTTCACAGATCTGATTGCGCGTGACTTCCGGGCGATCCATGACGAAAAAGAGCAGCAGGCGCGGCAAATGCCCTTCCCAATTGTCGACGAGGTAATCGTCAAGAAAGACATAGCCAGGCCCCAGCGAAAGAACTTTGAGGCTGCTAACGCTTTCGGACTTGCGGACGCCATAAATATTTTTCGTGACCAGTTCGTCGTCCCGCAGGATCAATCCATGACGCTTGGCCATCATCGACAGCCAGGGCAATCGGGGCAACGTACGACCATTAAGCACGATAGTGCAGCAGTCTGGCATCAGGTGGGACAAGCGCTCGACAAAGCGATGCACATCGTCGGCGGCATCGGCGCGATCAAACTCGTCCAATATGAGGAAGAAGTCGCCGTCATCAATTTCCGCTAATTCCTTTAGGAAGGTGTCCAGCACCAGGTCAAGATGCTTGTACGGCTCACGCAGGGCATCTTCTGGCAGTAAATTCAAGTGGCGGCCAAAGGTCCTGCGCTGTTTGGCCAGAGTGTTCATCAACCCGGTCAAGAAATTGTAGAGGTTGATGTCGTCAATATCCAGCGCGTAGTAGTAGGTCCGCGTCGATGCGTCGCTCAGCAATCGAGCAACCAGCAGCGACCGATAGCGGCTGGTCGGATGAAGCAAGATGATTTTCGATTGGCTGGAGAAATACTGCAGTTTTTCAATGACAGGCAGGATGCGGAGTTGAGTGTTCATTTCCCTAACTTCATAATAGTTTCATACTGCAGCAGAACGATAGTATACCACATTAGCTAAAATATATCACAATAGCTAAGAAACTGGCGGCGAGAGAGTCTTGAAATTCTTTTGCGATCGAACTCAGCGGCGTCAGGAGCGCTGAAGCTCTGAGCCCGGCAATGCAATCTCGGCGCGCATAAACTTGCTGTCATCCCTGACTCGCTTCCAAATTAACCAATTCTCGCCGCAAGGTCTTGCCTACCGCGGTCTTGGGCAATTCATCAATGAATGCAATCCGACGAGGAATCTCGTATGGCGCGAGTTTCTCTCCCATAAAGTTGATGATCTCCTCTTCATCAAGACTTTGGCCCGGCTTTCTAACGATCCATGCTTTTAGCGCTTCCTGCCCGGGGCGGTCCGGATGAGGAATCGCGGCGACGCCGACCTCCAGAACGGAAGCATGAGACGCGATGGCGTTTTCAACTGCGGTAGGATACACGTTGTAGCCGCCAATCAGGGCCATGTCTTTCTTGCGATCAACGATGTAGAAATAGCCATCTTCGTCCATGCGCGCAATATCGCCGGTGTACAGCCAGCGCTTGCCATCTTTCTCACGCAAGACGTTCTGAGTTTCTTCCAGCATGCCGTGATAACCAACCATGACATTTGGACCAGCCATGACCAACTCGCCAATTTCTCCAACCGGGACATCGGTTTCATCGTCTTCCAAACTAACGATTCTCATGTCCATCTCCGGCAAGGGGAGACCGATGGAACCGGGTCGGTTCTCTTTATAGATGGGATTCACATGCGTTGCCGTTGGCGCTTCGCTCATGCCAAAGCCTTCTCTAACCGTGCCGCCTGTCAGCCTCTCGAATTCCGCCTTGGTTGCTTCTGGCAGAGGCGCCGATCCGCTCAAGCAAAGATGCAGCGAACTGAGGTCAATTTCGCCGGTTTGCACCTTGGCATGATTGTTGATGGCGTTATAGAGCGCAGGCACGCCGGGGAATAAAGTCGTGCGGAATGTCTCGACATTGCCGAGCACATCGTCGATATCGCGTGGATTGGGGACCAAAATGACCTTGCAGCCCCGATAAACGCTCGTACTGACAACAGTGACCAAGCCATAGACGTGAAAGAAGGGGATGGCGCCTAGGAAAATATGATCCTCGACCGGCATATCGAAGAGGTCAAGAAAGCCCTCGGTCTGCAGCATGTTCGCCACCAAAGCCCGGTGCTTGGACATGGCCGCCTTAGGCACACCGGTGGTGCCCCCCGTATACTGAAAGATCGCCAGGTCATCCGGCTGCACCGCTACATTCGCCCGCTTGCCATCGTATTTCTTCAGCAAGTCCTGAAACCAATGGTCTCCCGCCTCCAATTCGGCAACGAAGTGACCTTCCTTCTTTTCCTTGGCGATCGTAAAGAGGAACTTCGCCAAACCGGACAAATATTCCTTAATATTGGCTACGATAATGGTTTTGACCTTCGTCTTCGGGCGGACGCGCTTGACCAAGTCATAGAAGAGCGTCATGGTCAAGACAAACTCGGCATCGCAGTCGTTGATCTGCTGCGCCATCTTGTCGGCGGGATATGTCGGATTTGTGGCGGCCACAACGCCGCCTGCCTTGAGAATGGCGTAGAAGCTGATGACAAAGGCGACAGAATTGGGCATGACGATAGCGACGCGGTCGCTCTTCTTTAAGCCAAGATCCACGAGCGCCGCCGCCAAAGCATCCGATGCCCGGTCCAACTCCTCGTATGTTACCGACCGGCTAACGCGACCAATGACCGGCAACTCAGCCGGCGTGATCAGCGCCACTTGGTGCGGAATACGGTTGCGAGTGTCCTTCAAAAACTGATGCAAGGGGACTTCGGGAAATTCAAGCGACGTCGGCAGCCCTACATCGTAATTCTTGGTCCACGGCCTTTCAGCGTAACTTGCCATTTACCCCTCGCCTTGGAAATATCCTTACGCTACGCGACAAAACAAGTATAACTAATTTCCTCAATGAGCTACGTAACGCGCCGACTGAAGATTTCAAATCCTTCATACTAATGATAACCCATATTATTGCGCGATGCGCCAATATACACGCGAATTTCGTGCACGTCGCACGGGAAGAGCTGCTACCGACAGTTTGAAACCGTCATCCTTCAAGCCAAGCCCGCCAGCTTTCAGGAATGCGAGTGGGCCGTCCGGCGGAGTCCAAACAGATCAAGGTGAGTCTGGCTCGAAACAGCGCTCGGTCATCGTCGGCTTCAAAGATTTCGCAGGCAAAGGTGATTGCGCGGCTGCGCGCCTCGACGATCCAGGTCCTTACTGTGACCTGCTGGTCGTAGCGCGCCGCTCGCAGGTAGCGGGCTTCCAGATCAGTCGCCACCAGAAAGTAACCAGACGCTTCAATCCCGGCGTAGCTCCAGCCGCGTTCTCGTATGAATGCGCTGCGTCCCTCTTCAAACCACACTAGATATGCCGCATGATGCACAAAGCCCATGCTGTCCGTCTCGGCGTAGCGAACATGGAAAGTGATCTCGCTTGCAAATCGTTTATCCGGTGGCATCACAGACTCATACTTCTGCTTTCGGCCGAGATAGTGTACTGCTCCCAATGGCCGAGATACAAGCTTTGAAACTTCTGTCATCTGTGTAAGACTTGGGGCAGGAAGAATGTGAAGAGGAAATCTAATGCCGAGTCTTTCCCGTCTGGCCATAATTGTCATGATCAGCCTCAGTGCCGTATTGGCCTTGGCGCAAGACAGCGTTGATCCCTATGTCGATGCGCCCAAGTCGCGCGCAGAGGATGGCGGATTCATCTTGGGAGATCCGGCAGCCGGCGTCAAATTGATTGAGTTTTCCGACTTCTTGTGCGGGAGCTGCCAGAACTACGAGCCAATAATTTCCGGTTTCATCCGGGATTATGTGATGACCGGACAGGCGCAATTCGAATATCGCATCTTCCCTGTCATCGACCCGGTATTGTCCGTGCAAAGCGCCAGCCTGGTCGAATGCGCCGATACCCTGCGACCTGGCTCATTCTGGCTTGCGCATGACCTGATGTTTGACATGGCGATCCAAGAGGGATTCACGGCGGAATCTGCGGATCAATTTGCCGCTTCCCTGGACCTTGACGCCGATGCTTTGGCGGGATGCGCCGCCAACGCCGGACAGCACATCCAAGACGCGGCCTACGGTTTTGGCCTCGGTGTTACCGGGACGCCATCGCTCTTTGTCCAGTATGGCGATAGCGAGCCGACTCCGATCGCCTTGCCGTTGGCGGAGCATTATCCGGCTATTGTGAACGCGATACGACCAGAGTCGACGGAACCGATGTCGATAGAATTAGGCAACTACGCCGGGCTGCAAACGTACAGGCGCGCGGATGGCGGATTTGTACTCGGCGATCCGGACGCGCCCTTGACCATTGTCGCCTTCGAAGATTTTCTCTGTCCCCATTGCCAGCAGTATACCGCAACAGTGAAGCGATTCATCGACGAGCAGGTGCGCGCCGGCAAGGCGAGTTTTGAGTTTCGCTTCTATCCGCTGGTGAACCCGCAATATTCGACGAGTTTCGTCAAGGCGGCGGAATGCGTCGCTGTGCAGGATCTGCGACTGTTTTGGGATGCGCATGATCTGCTGTTTGAATTCGCCGGCAGCGGCAGTCTGACCGATCTGCCGGCAAAACTGGCAAATCTGCTTGGGCTGGATGCGGACGCGTTGAACGCTTGTCTTGACCGCTCGATACAGTTTCTGGCGGATACCCAGTTGGGTCAAAGCGCCGGTGCCGCCGGTACGCCAGCCGTGCGCGCCCGCGACAGTCAGGGAACCCTTGATGTCATCTATACCGGTCAGCAACCGCTGGATCGTGGCGGACCGCCGCTGGAAGTGCTAACCGCCTTGGCGGAAGGCGCCGCGGGCGTGACCATCGGCGCGCCCGAGCGCAGCCTGCTCAATGACGGTTTCCTGCGCGATTCCGGCTTGATCAGTGGCGAGCCCTGCGCGCCGCCTTGCTGGCAGAATATCACGCCGGGCCTGACAGACATGTCAGCCGCGCTGGAATCCGTCTCGGCGCTGGAGGGTTTGAACATCGTGCAGGTAGTTGATACCGGCTTCGCGTTTCAGGCGTCCGCGAGTGAACCATGCTGTCAAATCGCCAGCACGGATGCCGGCTTGGTCGAGACGATATTGCTGCAACTTGCGCCTGAAACCGAACTCGGGGAAGTGCTGGATGTCTACGGCGATCCAACTTACGTAACCGGCCAGCCTTTCAGTGACAAAGAAGCGGTCATGATGCTCTATTATCCGGAGCGCTTCATGCTGCTTTACGCCGTTGTTCCGGGCGTGGACGGCCAACTAACGGAGTCATCGCCGATCGTTTCAGTGATCTACGCGACCGAAGCGCTGCTCGCGAACGCTTTCGATGCGACGCCCTTTGACCATTGGAAGGGCTATCTGACATACAGCGAGTACATGGACGGCGAATTCGATCATCAGCCTTAGGGCTCATGCCGGCGGTTGATGACGTTGGCGCAGTCGCTGCTTTACATCGTCAAGCGTCAGGTCAAGCTCGGCCAAAAGCACGAGCGTGTGGTAGAAGAGATCGGCCAATTCGTCGAGTTGCGCCTCCCGCCCCTGGCTTAAGGCGGAGACGATGACCTCAACTGCTTCTTCGCCTACCTTTTGCGCGATCCTGCCCCGCCCGGCGTCGAAAAGCGAAGTGGTATAGCTGCCGGCCTGTGGATTGTTCCGCCGGTCTTGAATGATCGATTCCAGTGCTTCAAGCATATCGGCCATCGGTGACTCCAAGTAGAACCAATAAAGTAATGAGAAAAATATTGCATGGTAAAGAGAATGGCAAAACCGAAATCATTGTAGGGGCAACTCTGTGAGTCGCCCGCTTACAACATCCACTACATTTCATTTGTCGCATGACTAACTTGGTTTTACTCAGTTCAGAAACGCTGCGGCTTCGCGACAAATTCATCGAGATTGCGGAAAAAGCAAGTTTGCTCCAGCGTGTGGCAAGCGGGTCCGGCCGGCTCCACCAGCAGCAGCAACGTATCCGCATCGCAGTCGACGCGTATTTCGACCAGGCGCTGGGTATTGCCCGAGGTCGCGCCTTTGCGCCAGAGCTCGCCACGACTCCGGCTCCAGAAAACCGCCTCGCCCAGGTCCAAGCTGCGCTGCAGCGATGCCGCGTTCATATAGGCCATCATCAGTACCTCGCGCGTCCGCGCATCTTGAACGATGGCCGGGATCAGATCCCGGTCATCCCATTTGAAAGCGGCCAACACATCGGCGTCAAGATTCATCGAGAGCCTCCCAGCCGTTCAGGCGTACAGGAACGCCAGCGTCATGTATATACTCCTTTAGATCGCCTATCCGCAGTTCGCTGAAATGGAACAGGCTGGCCGCCAAGGCGGCGTCTGCCCTGCCCTCCGTGAGCGCTTCGACAAAATGCTGTTTCGTCCCGGCCCCGCCCGAGGCAATTACCGGAATCGAGACGGCATCCGCAACCGCTTGCAGCATCTCAATATCGTAGCCGGACTTCGTCCCGTCCTTGTCCATGCTCGTCAGCAGGATCTCGCCAGCGCCGCGATCTTCAACTTCCTTGGCCCAAGGCACGGCTTCCTTATCCGTGGGGATGCGGCCGCCATTGATATGCACGACCCACTTGCCATCGACGCGGCGAGGATCAATCGCCACCACCATACACTGACTGCCGAAGCCCCAAGCGCCCGCCGTAATGAGCTCAGGATCGCGCGCGGCGGCGCTGTTGATCGAGACTTTATCGGCGCCGGCCAGCAAGGTATCGCGGATGTCATCAATGGTGCGGATGCCGCCTCCGACGCAGAAGGGTATGAAGATGCTATCCGCCACTTGCCGCACCATTTCAAGAACCGTTGCGCGCGCTTCGTGCGAGGCGGTAATATCGAGAAAGACCAACTCGTCCGCCCCCTCGCGGTCATAAACGATCGCCTGCTCGACCGGGTCGCCGGCATCGCGCAGATTGACAAAGTTCACGCCTTTGACAACCCGCCCATCCATCACATCCAAACAGGGGATGATTCTTTTCGCCAACATATTCAACCTCCACGCGCCGCCTTGAGCGCGTCCGCAAGCGTGAACTTCCGCTGATAAAGCGCCATGCCGATTATCGCGCCTGCTACCGCCCGGCTGTCCGCGAGCTGCTCGATATCGGCCAAGGCGCGGACGCCGCCCGATGCGATAACCCGCAAGCCCGTCCGCTTCGCCAAAGCTACTGTATCGGCGATGTTGACGCCGGACAAACCGCCATCGCGTTTGACATCGGTGTATAGCGCATGCCGCGCCCCCATTTCGCGCAGGCGAGTTCCGAGCGCGATGGGCGTATAATCCGACAGCTCTGTCCAGCCATGCGTAACGACTTTCCCGCCCCGGGCGTCAAGCGCTACGCAGATTCCCTCGGCCCCAAACAACTCTATCGCTTTGGCTACGGACGCGGGGTCCCGTACCGCCATAGTGCCGATAGCCAACCGATCCGCGCCCGCGTCTCGCGCGCTGCGCAGCGCAGCCATATCGCGCAGGCCGCCGGTGAACTGAATCTTCACGTCCAAAGCGGCGACAGCTTCAAGAATGCCCAGGTTGTCATTCGCCTCGGCAAATGCGCCGTCCAGGTTGACCATGTGAACCCAGCGCGCGCCCTGATCAATCCACTCTTGCGCGGTCGATACCGGGTCATCGCTGAATATCGTCTGCCGCCGCGGGTCGCCTTCTCGCAAGCGCACGACCTTGCCCGCGCGCAGGTCAATTGCCGGATAGATAATCATCGGCGCTCCTAAAGTCTCAAGAAATTCGACAAGATGCTTAAACCAACGCTCTGGCTCTTCTCCGGATGGAATTGCACACCGTAAATATTGTCGCGTTGAATCACAGCGGCATAGTCGATACCGTAATCGACGGAGGCGGCGACGGTGCCTTCGTCCGTCGGCGCGCAATAATAACTATGCACGAAATAGACATAACTGCGCTCATCCAAGCCTCGTAGCAACGCCGATTCCCGCCTGATGTTGAGCTGGTTCCAGCCCATATGCGGCACTTTGCGGTCGGTGAAATGCGGGAAACGCCGGACCCGGCCCGAGAAGATGCCCAAGCCTTCGTGCTCGCCCATTTCCTCGCCGACCTCATAGAGCATCTGCATGCCAACGCAGATGCCCAAATAGGGCGTGCCCGCCGCCAGCGCCGCCTTTAATGGCTCGATCAACTTCTGCTTTCGCATTTGCGCCATGCCAGCGCCAAAAGCGCCGACGCCGGGCAAAATGATTTTGCTCGCGCCCCGCAATTGCTCGGGGCGCCGCACGAGATGCAGATCGCGGGCATCGAGGTGCTTTAGCGCGTGCAAAACGCTGCGCAGGTTGCCAGCGCCGTAATCAATGACCGCGAGCATAGGTTGCCTCCACCGCCTTAAACATACAGAAAAGAAAAAGCCCCGCGTTTTGGCGAGGCAGCACTAAGTCGATAAGCAAGCAAAACACTAAGCGCTGCGCAACGCTCGTTTCGGGACCAAGCAATGATGATGACGAAAAATTTTCATTCGACCACTCACGATGTTACCGACCGCAGTATACGTCCCCGCCCCTCGGCTGTCAAGCAGGGACTTGACGCCGAGCCGGACAATCGCATCAAAATTGACATCCGCCGCGAAGACAAGTTTCAAACTCAATTTCGCCGCCGAGCGGGCCGAGGGTCAGTGGCAAAGGGCTGTGTCGGAGCTCAATGTCCACGTGACCTGCGACCCTGCCAGACGCGCGAAATCGCTTTTCGGCGACTTTGAAAAGCAACGAACATTCGTTCTTTCCTTCTATTCAAAATCATGATACACTCTCCCTATGGAGCAATTATCGCAGGCCCTCAATCGCAGCGCCCAACCGATGCCCGCCAGTATGCCGGCGGTTGATCCGCTGCGCCGCCATACCAAAATCATACCGGCAGCCGCCTGCCTTTTGTCCGTTTCGCCCAGAAAACCCCGTCTATTGTCCGAAAAAAGTTTTTTATTGTCCGACTTTGTCCGTTTTGGACAATAAACAAACCGAAAACAAATACTATCCGAGAGCGACTGCAAGCTGACTGCATGATAACTTCTCTAGCATATAAAAACTCTGTGCCAGCGGGCTGTGTCCACGCGACCATCCCTGTACTCGGCGCTAAGAAATAACTTGAAGCGATTGCTCTGGACCGCCGAGCCGCGCTGATTGAAGCGGGGGCGGCGAAGTGATATAATTATCATAATCCGTAGCTTGTGCCGCGTGGTCGTGGCGTCCGGAGTTGTCGCTGTGGAGATCAACCAGATTGCCAGCATGATCGAGTGGCTCGATGAGGAGCGCCGCCGTGACAAGGCGCTTATCGCCGCTTTGGAAGAGCGCCTGGCGCAACAAACAAATTCCATGGACTCCATGCAGCGCCGCGTCAACGCGGTGGAATCCGATCAAACGGTGATGAAGCAAGAGGTCATGCCAGCGGCCAAAGAACGCGACATTCTGGACCAAATGCGCCAGGAAGCGGAGCAAATGCTGGAGAATGCCGAGGCGCGCCGGCTCACCGCTGAACGTGAAGCGGAACGGCGCATCGAGTTGCAGCGCGAGAACTTCCAGCGCGCCGTGCGCGAGGTATCGGATAAAGCGGAACGGCTCGAAAGGCAATTGGCCAATATCAGCGACTTGCAAACCGAAGGCGACCGCCTGACTAATGCCATGCGCCTGCTCAACCAAGAAATCGATGACTTGAGCAAGAAGCTGGAAGGGCCTGACCGCCGCCTGGCTTTTCTCGAGGAACAACGCCGCTCAGACGCGCGCCGCTTGGCCGAGATTGAAACCGAACTGCCGGAATACAAGAAATCCGTGGATGGCATCCAACCCAAGCTGGCGCTCATCGAGGAATTGGCGGTGCGCAACGAGCGCCGGTTGCAGGATGTCACAAATGTGGACCGCGAACGCCGCGAGCAGATTCAACAATTCATCGATCAGCAGCAGTTGCTCGCGCAGCAGCGCGATCAACAGTTGCAGGAGTTGACCAGGCGCTTCGGCATCCACGATGAAGAGCTTCAGAAGAATATCGAGCGCTTTGAAGTCTGGGCCCAAGCCTACCGCGAGATGAAGCGCATCATCGACGATTTCAACCGCATCGGCGATCGCCTGGAGCGGCGCATCAGCGAAGCCTCGGAGATGCAGCGCCTGAGCGAGGAACGCTTCCGCGAAGAATGGAATGACTGGCGCGATGAAGATCAAAAGCGCTGGAAACAGTTGACGCTTTCGAGCGATGAGGTCTGGCGCAATCACGACCGGGAATTTGAGACCTTCACCAAGCGAGTCGACGAAGTCGAGCGCCTCATGCCGGGCTTGCAGAGTCATATTGACCGGCTTTGGCTGCTTGAGCGCGCGCGCGCCGAGCTATACCGCGAGCGCTACCAGGCCATGCTGCACGAATATGACACCAGCGATGCGGCCGATGGCTTGTTGGCCAACAGCCGCCAACCCGCCAGCCGCCTCGGCGGCGCATAACCCATGCGCGTCATCGGGACTGCCGGGCATGTCGATCATGGCAAATCCACCCTGGTTGAAAAACTAAGCGGCATCAATCCGGATCGTTTGGCGGAAGAACAAAGCCGCCAAATGACCATCGATCTTGGCTTCGCCTGGCTTGATCTGCCCTCGGGCGAAACCATCGGCATTGTGGATGTGCCCGGCCACCGCGACTTCATCGAAAATATGCTGGCCGGCGTCGGCGGCATCGACGCCGCGCTGCTCGTCATCGCCGCTGACGAAGGCATCATGCCGCAGACGCGCGAGCATCTCGCCATACTGCGACTGCTGGAAATCAAGAATCTCCTGATCGTTCTGAGCAAGATTGACCTCATCGACGACCCGGAATGGCTCGAACTGGTTCAACTGGAAGTTGAGGACCTGCTGGCCGAGCATTCGCTGGCCAGCGCGCCTGTCATCCCGGTTTCCGCCCATAGCGGCGCCGGACTAGGCGCGCTCTTGCAGTCATTGCAGGCGGCGCTTGACGATCTGCCGATACAATCCAACTATCATCATCCGCGCTTGCCAATTGACCGCGTCTTTGTCGTCAGCGGCTTCGGCACGGTGGTCACCGGTACATTATCGGGCGGCACGATTTCCGTCGGCGATAACATCGAGTTGCAGCCATCCGGCCGCATTGGTCGCATCCGCGGTTTGCAGAGCTACAAGCAAACGGTTCGGACGGCTTTGCCCGGCAGCCGCGTGGCGGTGAATATCGCTGGGATCAGCGGCGCCCAAGTGGGTCGGGGCGAGGTCCTTGCCTATCCGGGGCAGATCCAGCCTACCTTGCTGGCTGATGTCCATTTCAGTCAACTAGCCGATGTCGAGCGCCCGCTGAAGCACAACGCCGAGGTCAAGGTCTTTTGCGGCGCGGCGGAATCAATCGCCAATGTCCGCCTCATCGATAAAGAGACGATGCGGGCCGGCGAGACCGGCTGGCTGCAGTTACGGCTCCGCGATGCCCTGCCAGTAACGCGCGGGGACCGATTCATCCTGCGTTATCCCTCGCCGGCGGAAACCATCGGCGGCGGCTTGATCGTCAACGCCCACCCGGGCCGCCGACACAAACGCTATCAGACCGAAGTCGTCAGCGATCTGGAAACGCGCCTTCACGGCTCGCCCGGAGAACGGCTGGCTCAGGCGGCAATCGGCGACGAACCGCAAAGACTGACCGACTTGCAGAAGAAGCTGGGCTATAGCAATGAGGAGTTGGGCTCCGCCCTGAACGAGGCATTGGACGAAGGCCTGATCCTGGCTTTTGACGGCAAGATGTATTGGGCGGCGCAATCCTGGCAAACGCTGCTGCACACGATCATTGCCGAATTGAGTATCTATCATCAGGCGAGTCCGCTGCGGCTGGGCATGCCTCGCCCCGAATTGCGCAGTCGCTTGGGCCTGAAGCTGAGCTTGCTGGATCGGGCTGTCGCAGGCGATGACCGGCTGGCGGCCGAAGGCAACTTTATCAAGTTGGCTGAGCATGCCATCGTGTTCAGCCCCGAGCAAGAAGCGAAGACGGAGCGCCTGCGGCAGCGCCTGGCGGCAGCGCCTTTCACGCCGCCCAATATCGCCGACATGAATCAACTGGCGGGCGAAGGAGTCGTCCGCGCGCTGATGGACATGCGCGTTCTGGTCAACGTCAGCGACACGATCGCCTTTGCCGCCGCCGACTACGAGCAGCTGGTCAAGGGCATTCGCGAGCGCGTTAAATCACAGGGCGAGGTCGATGCCAAAACCGTGCGGGATATGTTTGGCACATCGCGCAAATACGCGATCGCCGTCCTGGAACATCTCGACTCGCTCGGTGTCACACAGCGCGTCGGCGATATCCGCAAAGCAGGCAGGAACTTATAAGAACATTTCACGGAAGCAGTGCCGGCAAAAAGCCGCCGACGAAGGCATCTCCCAGCCCGATCGTAGTCGCATTGGACTGCTCTACCCTGGCGACGGGCACACAGACAATCTCGTCCCCCGCAGCGGTATTCATGGCGCGCGCAAATCTGGCATTTCGCTCAAGGGGCGGTCTGCCCTCAATCTCGTGATAATCCTCGACAGAGAAGTCATCGCCGTGGCGAAAGCGCGTCGTCGCCATCGTCACGCCGGCCTTCAGCGCCGTGGCGTACTGGCTAGCGCCCTCTCCATAAGCCAGCGCCCAATCCCTCGTGTGAAGCACTAATGTGCGCACTGGCGCTTGGCGGCGCCATTCAGTCAGCGCCGCTCGCACTTCATCCGCGTCCTGGAAGTCGACGGGCCGTTTGAGATAACTGCGCAGCTCGTCCTCATTCAAGCTGAAGATGTCGATTTTTGAACCGAGGAGCCGAAAGATCAACTGGCGGAAACTGGGGTCAAAGTATGCGCCGTCCTCCAGGAAAACTGTGGCGTTCTTGGGCAAAGCCTCGATCATGCGACTGACTGCGCGGCTGCGATCGGCGAGCACGCGCTCGCTTTGAATGGCGTTGAAGCCGGAGATCAGAAGCGCCTCCGCGTCGGTGATCAGGTCGGCGAAATCTTCGTTCAGTTTCAGCGCGATGCGGTCGGCATTGCAATGGTATATAAGGCGGTTTGGCTGGCGCGCGCGAATATCAATCTCGCCCGTGCGAATTCGGGCGCCTTTGGGGAACTGCACAATCAGATGCGGATATGCGCTGTCGCGCTCATTGCTGCAGACATAGGGACTATCCGACGGGATGAGCCGGCGCACATGGTCGTTCTGCGTAATGAGATGGAGGGCAGAACTGTAACCGAGCGCGCGCATGGCGATGGCGGCCCGGACGGATGTGCCGCCGAGCGTGATTTTCTTTTCGAACCGGCGGGCGAAGCGCTCGATCAGCGCCGAATCCCCGACGAAGCGCTCGCCGCCAGCCGAATCTCTCATAAATCCCAGAATCGAGACGACGAGGTCGCGTTCATTATTGACTTGCCCGGCGACGGTCAGTTCTTCTTCGCGGATCTTGTACCGCTTCACAAGATCTTCGAGCGCTTCGGCATTCCAGACGATCTCGTAATCGATATTGTTGCAGAAACCCAGAGCGATCTTCTCGCTCATGCAATTAGCCCCGGAGGAAGGCGCTTGTGGAAACCCTTGCTCAATACAGCGCCGCCTTGCCTGTTGTGCTGAAGAGATCGAATTTCTGCCGGCAAACGACTTTCATCGCGTCGATGCATTCAGGATAGATGCTGCTCGGCTCACGAAGAATTGGGTTCTCCAGTACTTCACGAGCTTTCAAATAGAAGGCGCTCTTCATATCCGCCGAGATATTGATCTTGCAGATGCCCAGCGCAACTGCCTGCGCGATCTCCTCATCCGGATTGCCGGAGCCGCCGTGCAAGACCAGCGGGATATCAACCTTCTCGCTGATCTCCCGCAGCAAGTCCAGCCGAATTTCCGGTTTCATATCTTTGGGATACAGACCGTGCGATGTGCCAATCGCGACCGCAAGCGTGTCGACATCGGTGGCGTCCACAAATCGTTTCACTTCGTCTGGATCGACGAAAATGACTTCATCCGCGCCGGCTTCCGCCTCTTCGTCCAGTTCGCCGATGGTGCCCAATTCGCCCTCGACCGATACGTTCACGCTGTGAGCCAGCTCGGTGATCTCTCGGCAAGCGGCGATATTCTCTGCCAGCGGCAGCATCGACTTGTCCATCATGACCGATGTGAAGCCGGCCCGTATAGCGCCGATAATCTGCTCTATAGACGAGCCGTGATCCAGGTGAATCACCACCGGCACCGATGCCTTGCGCGCCTCTTCGAGCGCCATTGTGACAAAAGACGCGCCAACGAAAGCGAGTTCGTCGGGATGGATAGCGATGATGACGGGCGCTTCGGACTCCTCCGCCGCTTCCAGCGCGCCCCGCAGGAGCATATTGCTGCTGATGTTGTATGCGGGCACAGCAAAGCGGTGGGCGCGCGCCACCGCCAGAAGATCCTTCATATTCAGTAACATTGTCGCTCTATCGTTCCTCGTCTGCTCAGTTTACCCTGCTTGCGGATTTTATCCCTTAACCGACCCAGCGGACATACCGGCTATGAAATAACGCTGAAACAAGAGGAACAGTATCAGCACCGGCAGCGAGCCGAGCACGCTCAGCGCCAGCATCTGGTTCCACTCGAAGGAGTGCTGTCCCATGAGCAAATGTATGCCGATCGGGACGGTGCGCATGTCGTTCGTGCGGGTCAAGGTCAGGGCGAAGAGGAATTCGTTCCAGGCCAGCATAAAAGTATAGACGCCGACCGCCACAATCCCGGGCAAGGATATCGGCACCAGAATCCGCCACAGCGTCACGAAACTGCCGCCGCCGTCGATCATCACCGCCTCGTCCAGATCCCGCGGCAAGGTGTTGAAATAACCGGTCATCATGATAATGGCGTATGAAAGCGTGAACACCATATAGGTGAGCACCAGCGCGGCGTAGGAGTTGTATATCCCCAGCCAGACGATTAGCCCGAAATAGGGAATCATCAAGGTGATTGGCGGCACGGATTGCACGCCGATGATGATCAGACTCAAGACTTTCTTAAATCGAAAGTCGTAGCGGCTTAAGCTGTAGCCAGCCAGGATACTGGTGATGACGGTGCAGATCGTCACCAGAATCGCAACGAGATAACTGTTGAAAAAGAAGCGCAACTGCCCCGGATCGCTCAACACAGCCTCATATGCCTGAAACGAAAATGACTCATCGATCAGGGCAGGTGGATAAGCGAATATCTCCAGGTTGGACTTGAAAGACGAAGACACCATCCAAAGCACCGGCAATCCGGCAAAACAGGCGCCCAGGATAAGCGCGATCCAGACCAGAATCTTCCTGATTAGAATCTGCCTGCGGCTTCCAATCATTTTAATCGTCCGCCATGCGCTGGCTGCGCACATAAAAGATCGCTACAAAAGTGCATATTGCCAAGATCACCATCGCCGTGGCCGACGCTTCCGAATAATCATACGAACTGAATGCTGCCTTGTAGGTATAAGTGCTCAGGACCTCGGTGTTGCGGCCGCCTCCGGTTGTCATCCAGACTAAAGTAAACTGGTGTATGGTCCAAATGAAATCCAGCAGCGCCAGGCTGATAATGATGGGTCTAAGCTGCGGCAGCGTAATGTGCCAGAATAGCTGCCAGGCATTACCGCCATCGACCCGGCCCGCTTCATACAAGTCATCCGGGATGCCCTGTAATCCCGCCAGAAAACTGACCAGGTAGAACGGGTAGCCAGACCAGATGTTAATAAAGGTCACCGAGTGAATCGCCAGTTTCCGGTCGCTCAGCCACTCTAACAGTTCCGGTATCAGCCCGACCTCAAGCAACACAAAATTGATGACGCCATGCGGATTCATCAATAGACGCCAAAGAATGGCAATGATGGAGGCTGTAAATACCCAGGGAAGAATGTAAAGGACCCGGAAAAACGCCTTTACATTAGTGCCGAGCAGCCGCGAATTCAGCAACAATGCGAACGACAAGCCAATGATGAAGTGCACAATGACGCTGGCAAGCGCAAAGTACAATGTGTTGCCCACCGCCGCGCGGAACTTGCGGTGCGTAAGCACCTCCTCATAGTTTTCCAATCCTACAAATTCGGGCGGGTTTGGATTCACTATGACGTTATCAAATAAAGAATAGAGGAAAACCGTCACAATCGGCACGACGGTCAAAACCGCCAGCAAGATTAGGGTCGGCGAAAGGTACGCGTAGGGTAAGAACTTGCGCTTACGCTGCTCCCACCCGATGCGCGAGGATCGACTGATATCGGACGGACTGACGCTAACCATTCGCACTCCGATTGGGCTGAGGCGGCCAGCAAATTACACTAGCCGCCTCAACAAAAGAACTCACGAGAAGTACACGTCCCGGCGGACTACTCGAAGATGTCTTCCCACTCTTCTTGCGCGATTTCCAGGAACTCGTCCAACTCCATATCGCCTTCCAGATATAGCTGGAAGGGCTCGTCAAACTGGCGCATCAACTCTTCCGCAGCGGGAAGCCCGGTGAATTCATTCGCCAGGTAGCCTTCCTGGAAGATCTCAAAGGCTGTCATGAAGAGTTGATCGGTCTGAATGAAGTCCGGCGTCGCGTTGACGTTGCCCGGGAAGGCATTCGCGATCGAAGTCAGCTTCGTGTTGCCTTCGACGCTGGTCAAGTAGTCGATCAACTTCCAAGCTTCCGCTTTGTGCTCAGTATGCGCCGAGATGCCAATGCCCCAGGAGGCGTAGGGCAAGCCGCGCGGTCCATCATAGCCTTCGGCAGCCGGCAGCGCGGTGATATCGAAGTTCAGGTCCGGGTTGCGCTCGCGGATCAAGGTGAAGTGCGCCAGCGTGTTGATGATCATGGCGACGCGCTCGTTGACAAATTCTTCGACCTTTTCGTTCTCCTTCATGGCGAAGGCGCCGGGCGCGACCACGCCGGCATCGTGCAGGCTCTTGATGTAGGCCATCGTCTCGGCCAGCATCTCATTGCCGACCAGGTTGGGCTGCCCCATATCATCGAGCATGCTGCCGCCGGTAGCCCAGAGCCAGGACATGGTGTCATTCTGGATGCCATTGGGTTGCTCCAGCGAGAGCGGCTGCGCCCAGCCGTAGACGTTGTTGTCGGGGTCGGTCAAGGCTTCTGCCGCAGCGGCGAATTCGGCGCGCGTCGACGGCGGATCGATGCCGGCCGCTGCCAGCATATCCAGATTGACGAAAACCGGATAGATGAAGTTGGCGATGGGGATCATATAGGTCTCCCCGGCGAGTTGAATCTGCGCCGCCAACTCGCTGTCATCGTACATTGCGTCGGCCATCGCTTGCGTCAAACTATGCAGCGCGCCTTGCTTCCACAAGACATTGACCCAGGCGCCGTCCAAGCCGACCACATCCGCCATCGTGCCGGTGGCCGCGCTGGCGATGATCTGATCCTTTGTGGTCAGGTAAGGTCCACTAATCGTCTCAACCTTGATGCCCGGGTTGGCCGCCTCAAAATCGTCCAATATGGCGCGGAACGAGCCCTCTGGCAGTTCCGGCTCCCACCACTGCTGGAATTCCAGCGTGACATCTTGCGATGTCGCGATGCCCGCCGAAAACGCGAGCAGCAGAATCATCAGCAACGCAAACATGGTTCTCTTCATTTCAGTTACTCCTTAGGGTCTTAAGAAACAATCCCGATAAAGCGCGAATGCCAGATTGTTGACCAACCTCGCTTTTAGCGCGTTTGAGTTCTTACATAGGCGAGACCTTTCTCTGGAGCCTCTGCAAGCTATACGTGACACCCAGCCGCCAATGACAAAGCCGAAACACCGGCGACCAATCGCCGGGGTCCGGACTATGATTTGGCTGTGGCTGTCGATAGACTTGGACGCAAGGCTTCAGCGCGGTAAACCGAATCGCTCACAAAAACCTGTATTCCAAACACTTTTCATCTGCGCGGGATTGGAACACATTCGCGCGCCCGTGTCAAATTCTGCTCCGCTGATCGCTTTCGCTTCGTTCTGCGCCACAAGCCCGTTTTGCCGCGGAATCATCGTGCCGCGCGTCGATGGCGGCAGGAATCCTTTTGATCATCGAGATGCGCGATTCCGCTAGGAATATTAGAATAGAGTTACTGAGGAGATGTTATGAGTTTCCGTCGTCATACCCTAGAAGAGAATGAGCGGGTGACGCTTGCGCCCTACGCCCTCTTCAGCGGCGATTCACGAGGGCGCTTGCATCACGAAGCGGAACCGCGTTACCGCACCGCCTTCCAGCGCGATCGCGACCGCATCGTGCATTCGGCCGCCTTTCGCCTGCTGGAATACAAGACGCAGGTCTTCGTCACTGACGCCGGCGATTATTATCGCACGCGCCTGACCCATACGCTGGAAGTGGCGCAGATCGGGCGTACGCTGGCGCGCGCCCTCGGCGTCAACGAGGATTTGGTCGAGACAATATGCCTGGCGCATGACCTGGGCCATCCCCCCTTCGGCCATGCCGGCGAGGATGCGCTCAATGAGTTGATGGGGGAGCACGGCGGTTTCAATCACAATCATCAGAGCTATCGCCTGGTCACACGGCTGGAGCAGAGATATCCCAAGTGGCAGGGGCTAAACTTGACTTTGGAGACGCTCGAAGGGATCGCGAAACACGAGAGCAGTTACGACAGGCGCGCCTTCAGCGGCATCGCCACCGACACCGGCGCCAGCCTGGAAGCGCAGATCGCCAATATCGTCGACGAGCTCGCTTATAACGCGCATGACCTCGACGATGGCTTAAAAGCCGGCTTGATAAGCATTGATCAGGTGGGAGAGCTGACCTTGTGGCGCCAGGTGGCGGAGCGGCTGAATTGGGCCGGCAAGCGTCTTGATGATGTGTCGCGCCATCAGATCATCCGCGAATTGGTCGGCGCCCTGGTGGATGATGTCTTGTGCGAGACCGAGCGCCGCCTCGCCGCGCTGGGACCGAAGTCATCCCTCGATGTGCAACACCATTGTGAACCGCTCGTCTGCCACAGCGCCGCGCAACGGCAGTTGAACGCCGAGCTCAAGGACTTTCTCATCGATGCCATGTACCGACATTATCGGATCGTGCGCATGCAGACGCGCGCCGAGCATTTCATTCAAGGGCTTTTTGGCAGCTATTGCAAGGAGCCGCGCCAGCTACCGGAAGTTTATCGCGCGAAATTGGCGGAGGAATCGACGCATCGCGTGGTCGCCGATTATATCGCCAGCCTGACCGACCGCAGCGCCTTGCGCGAATTCCAGCAGCTATTTGATCCGATTAGCAGACCTTGATCGAGGCTAAGGCATGCCAGGCGAGACCCTTCTGAATCAGCGTTATGAGCTTGTCGCCCAGCAAGGCTCGGGCGGCATGTCCGTCATCTATCGCGCGCTCGATCGCATGCTTGGCCGCATGGTCGCCGTCAAGATATTGCGCCCCAATCTGACGAAAGATCCCGCCTTCCTCGAGAAATTCCAGCAGGAGGCGCGCAGCGTCGCCAGGATGTCGCACCCGAACATCGTCACGGTGCACGATGTCGGCAGCGATGGCTCGACGCACTACATCGTCATGGAGATGGTCGAAGGCGATGATCTGAAGAAGTTGATCAAGACACGCGGCGCGCTGTCCTTGGAAAAGGCGCTCGACCTCGGCATTCAGATTTGCGCCGGGCTGGGCTTCGCCCATCGTTCGCAATTGGTCCATGCCGATGTCAAGCCGCAGAACATCCTCATCAACCGCGATGGCGTCGTCAAAGTCACCGACTTCGGCATCGCCCAGGCCTATACCGATACCATGCCGCAGACGCGCAGCGAGGTAGTCTGGGGCAGCCCGCATTATTTCGCGCCGGAGCAGGCGCGCGGGGAAAAGCCGTCGCCGGCCTCCGATGTCTATTCCATCGGCGTCGTCTTGTTCGAGATGTTCACCGGGCGTCTGCCCTTCGTCGGCAGTTCCCAGCGTGAATTGGCGCTGGCGCATATTCAGGCGGAGGCGCCGCGGGCGCTTGACTTCAATCCGCAGTTGCCGGCCGAGCTTAGCAATGTAATCGCCAAGGTGATGAGCAAGCGCCCCAACGACCGCTACAAACATGCCGATCAGCTTGGTCATATCTTGCAGCAGATTCGCGAGCGCCGCCGCAGCGCGCCGGGTACGAGAACCGCCGAACGGATGGCGCCGCCTACAGCGGTCCAGCAACAAGGGACGTCCCCGGGCCCACAAGCCGCCCGTACCCGCTCACCGAAGATAGCGCCGCCGCCCGTGCCGGTGCGTCGGGAGCCGGCGGCAGCCGCCAGCCAGCCCGCGGCCCGAAGCGCAACGGGTGAAGCGCCAGCCATTCCCGGCCCGCCAAACTCGCTGTTCAATCCCGACGGCACCATCAATGTCGAAGCGACAGGCGGCTATAGCGGCCCCTTCTTGCCGCAGCGACAAGCCAAGCGGGAAGGCGCCGATGTCGTCACGATCATCCTGGTTATCCTGGCTTTCATCGCCGTCGCGGGCTTGGCGCCGCTTTATTTGCTCGGGGTCTTCCCCCTCCTGTAAAATCAGCCGCGCCCGAATTCATCCGCCAATTGCTGGCTGGTCAAATGAATGAGCACCTTACGGCCGCTTGGGGATTCGAGCGGATCCGGGCAGCGCTCCAGCTTATTCACCAGCGCGCGCATTTCTTCGTCCGGCAAGACCTGCCCACGACGCAGCGCCGCGGCGTAGGCGAGCGCGGCGACCCCGTCGCTGAGTTCGTGTTTGGAATGTCGCAGGCGCTCCAGCATGCGCGGGATCATATCGGCGGCGCTCAGGCCGGCGGCACAGCTCGGCTGCGCGCGAACGACAAAGGTATTGGGGCCAAACACTTCTACTTCAAAGCCGAGCGCGCTAAAGATCTCGCCGGTCGCCTCCAGCAAGTCGGCATCCTGCGGCGAAAGCATAACTGTCTGGCTCTCGCCCGACTCTCGCCCAGCCAATTCGTCCGCGCTCAATTTCTCACAGATTTCATCGTACAGTATCCGCTCATGCGCCGCGTTCTGATCGATGAGATAGATGCCGGCCGGCCCTTCGGACACGATATAAGTCGCCCCGACCTGCCCCACCACGCGCAACACGGGCAGGGTTCGCGGCTTGGCCGGCCCCTCGGCCAGATCGGGAATGTGACTCAAACCGGCCGGGTCAAAGAGATCATCCCGGTCATAACGCTGCCAGTTTGGCGTCGGCCGCGCGTACTCCAGATACTGATCGGTAAAGCCGCCCTCCGACCACAGATCGGGCGCCGCGCGTATATCGCCTGAGGTTTGCAGCGCCTCCCTGACCGCCCGCTGGGCCGCGAGGAATACTTGTTGCGGCTCACGGAAGCGGACTTCGGCTTTGGTCGGATGCACATTGACATCGACAAAATCGCTTGGCGTTGTGATCAGCAAGACCGCCAACGGAAAAACGCCCGCTTTCAGCAGGCCGTCGTAGGCTTGGATGACGGCATGGGTCAAGGCGCTGTCCTGGACCGCGCGGCCATTCACAAAAAGAATGATCCGGTCCCGCCTGGCGCGATTCAGTTCCGGACGCGATACGAAGCCTTCCACACCGATTCTGATCCGGTTCGCGCGGGCGCTATCGACAGCCTCCACCGGCAGCATATTCTTGTAGGCGGGCAAGCCAAAGGCGGTCATGACAACATCCGCGAGTTGTCCGCTGCCGGAAGTATGCAGACGTTCGCGGCCATCCTGCTTCAAGACGAAGGCGATAGCGGGATAGGCCATCGCATAGCGCGCGACCACCCAGTGAATATGCCGCTTCTCGGTGCTGTCGTTCTTGAGGAATTTCAGGCGAGCGGGCGTGTTATAAAACAGATGCTCGATCGTGACGACGGCGCCAGCCGGCGCGCCAATCGGCTCTTGCCGCAGGCTGCCATCGACGGACTTAAGCATGACGCCGGTCTCTTCAGCGCGATGCCGGGTGACGATGGTCGCCTGGCTGACCGCCGCCAGGCTCGACAGCGCCTCGCCGCGGAAGCCGAGCGTGGTCAGCGCCTGCAATTCCTCGGCGCTGCGCAGTTTGCTGGTGGCATGGCGCTGGAAGGCAAGCTCGATTTCCCTCGACCTTATGCCCGTCCCGTTATCGCTGACGCGCAGCAGTCGGCGCCCGCCGCCGCTGACTTCGATGTGAATCGAGGTTGCGCCAGCGTCAATGGCGTTTTCGATCAGCTCCTTGACGGCCGATGCGGGCCGTTCGACCGCTTCGCCAGCGGCGATCCGCGCCACCACCTCATCGGGCAAGATTTGTATTGGCATTCGCCTGATTCTTCGCTTTGCGCCATTCCGCTCAGAGAATACGATCTGTTCTATAGTTTAGCTTGTATCAGCCGTGTTGGCTCCGCTGTTTTACTCACAAGTCCGGCAGGCTTCTGAGGCAGGCCGAAGCAGATGACCCAGAGAAACTGCAGGCGGAGCGAAAAACATAGAAGCGAGCTACAAAGAAGGATAAGAAAAGGACCAAAAAGGACCCATAAAGGATAGAGAAAGGACCGGTAGAGGATAAAGCGAGGATATAGTTTTTCCCCGCTATATCGATACAGTATGCATACAGCTTTGATTTTTGGAAGAATTGGTTGATATACGATGTTGATTGCGTTTGATTCTGGCTTGAAAGAAGCGGGCGGAGTGGATGCATGGTGTTTTGGAATTGCCATTGGAAGTTTGGGAAAGGGAAAGTTTTTGTCCAATGGATTCCAATAACCGAATCGCCTTTGTCGACGGAAATGTTTTTTTGGCAATCTGGCAATCTGACTGGCGGGCGAGCGAGGCGCGGACGATCGCGATATGGGCGTATGTGTTCATAGGATGAGTATAGCAGATCCCGAGCAGAATGGGAACATATGTTCATATTTGGAAAAAGAAACATGGACCACAAAGACAAGCAGGCGCAAAGGGCAGAAAGTCTCTTTCATTAGTTACTCCGCGCACTCTGTGCCCCTTTTTTGCGAAGCCGTGTAGGGGCGACTTGCTGAGCCTCCCGCATCCTTCATTCTGACACCGACGGGCGACCCAATGGCTCGTCCTACATATACGCATCTTTTGGGATCGTTATTTTGTGTGAGCCGAGTCGCAACTTGCGAGCGGCTGTGGTGAATCCCCTCGATCTCGCAATGTGGCTATATCCACCATTTTCGCCGCTTCCCAGTCAATCCTTGAATGTCGCGGACGCAACTGCTATACTGCGCCGCGTGATCGCGCCACCCTAGCTCAATTGGCAGAGCGATCGCTTCGTAAGCGATAGGTTATGGGTTCAAGTCCCATGGGTGGCTCTGCGTCGCAGATAAACTGTCGGGGCAACTGACAACAGAATACTTAACAACATCGATCGGGAAGAGTAGGCGGATCGGTACGTCATAGAGAGTGCGGGCCATTGGCTGGAAGCCCGCTGGCAGCAGGCCGCCGAAAGTCGCCCGGGAGTTGCTCGAAAGAACGCGAAAGCCAGTAGACTCGAGCCGGTTCACGCCCGTCAACGCGTCCAAAGCGCAGCGGATGATCGTCCGCTGAAACAAGGTGGTACCGCGGAAGATAGCCTTTCGTCCTTGTGTGGGATGGAAGGCTTTTTATTTGCAGGATCGGAGGTGGGTCCCATGAAAGCAAGCGCCGAAACGAATATGCCGCGCAATTTCGACTTCGCTGAAGCCGAGCCGCGCCTTTATGACTGGTGGGCGCGCCATGGCTACTTTAAGCCGGAAGCGGCCGGCGACGATGCCGAGCCCTTTGTCATCAGCATGCCGCCGCCGAATGTCACCGGCAGCCTGCATATCGGGCATGCCCTCTTCACCGCGCTGGAAGACTTGATGATCCGCTACGAGCGGATGCGCGGCAAAGCGGCCTTGTGGCTCCCGGGCACGGACCACGCCGGCATCGCGACGCAACTGCAAGTGGAGAACCTGCTGCGCGAAGAGGGGACCAGCCGCGAGGAAGTGGGCTACGAAGAATTCTTGCACCGCACCTGGCAGTGGAAAGAAGAATACGGCGGCGAGATCATCAGCCAATTGCGGCGCTTGGGCGCCAGTTGTGATTGGGACCGCGAGCGCTTCACTCTCGATGATGGTTTGTCGCAGGCGGTTTTGCAGGCCTTCGTGACGCTCTGGGAACAGGGACTGATCTATCGGGGTCCGCGGCTGGTCAACTGGAGCCCGGGCTTGCAGACCGCCGTCTCCGACCTGGAGGTCGAGAGCAGCGAAGAAGAAGTGACGCTGTATTATTTCCGCTACCCGGCCGAAGGCGGCGAGCATTTGCCGGTCGCCACCACCCGGCCGGAGACCATCCTCGGCGATACGGCGGTCGCCGTTCACCCGTCCGACGAGCGTTACCGGCATTTGATCGGCAAGCAGGCCTTTGTGCCGATCCTCGGACGGGCGATTCCGATTATCGGCGATGAGTACGTCGATATGGAGTTCGGCGCCGGCGCTTTGAAAGTTACCCCGGGGCATGATTTCAACGATTACGAGCTGGCGCAGAAGCACGGCCTGGCCACGATCAATATTCTCAACAAAGACGCCAGCATGAATGCCAAGGCGGGCAAATACGCCGGGCTCGATCGTTATGACTGCCGCGAGCAGCTTTGGGCGGATATGGACGCGGCCGGCCTGGTCATCAAGACCGAGCCTTACAGAACGCGCTTGCCGCGCAGCCAACGCGGCGGCGAAGTGGTCGAGCCCATGATGAGCACGCAGTGGTACGTCCGCATTCAACCCTTGGCGGACAAAGCCATGGCGGCCGTGCGCGAAGGGCGAATCAAGATCGTGCCCGAGCGCTTCGAGAAGGTTTACTTCCATTGGCTGGAGAATATTCAGGATTGGTGCATCAGCCGTCAACTGTGGTGGGGGCATCGCATCCCGGCTTGGTATCGCGAGAAGGATGGCGACCCGGAGGGAGAAATTTACGTCGGCATTGAAGCGCCGGCCGGCGATGGCTGGGTGATGGAGCGGGATGTCCTGGACACCTGGTTCAGCAGCGGCTTGTGGCCCTTCAGCACCTTGGGCTGGCCTGAAGAGACGACAGACCTTGAGCGCTTCTATCCAACGCAAGTGATGGAAACAGGGCACGACATCCTGTTTTTCTGGGTGGCGCGGATGATCATGATGGGCTTGTGGTTCACGGATGAAGCGCCTTTCCACACAGTCTATCTGCACGGCCTGGTGCGGGCCGAAGGCGGCAAGAAATTCAGCAAGACCCTGGGCAACGCGGTCGACCCGCTGACGGTCATCGACAAGCTGGGCGCGGATCCATTGCGCTTCACGCTTGTAACGAGCGGCACGCCCGGCAATGATTGCCATCTGGATGCGACACGGCTGGACCACAGCTTTCGCTTCATCAACAAGATCTGGCAGATGACATCGTTTATCAACATGAACCTGGATGGCGAGCTGGAGCTGGGCCTGCCCCCGCTCGCTGACCTGGACCTGCCCGCCCGCTGGATACTAAGCCGACTGCAGCGCCTGATCGCGAATATCCAGTATCTGTTCGACATCTACCAGTATGGCGAGGCGGGCAATCAGATCCTCGCTTTTATGTGGGATGAGTTCGCGCCTTTCTATTTGGAAATCAGCAAGCAGGCCTTGTATCAAGGCAGCGACGCCCAGATCGATAGCGCGCGGCGCGTCCTGGTTCATGTTCAAGATAGCTGCCTGCGCCTGCTGCATCCCTTCATGCCTTTCATGACGGAGGAAGCCTGGCGTTATCTGCCTCACGCCGGCGAAGCGCTGATCATGGCCGATTGGCCCAAGGCCGATGAGGCTTTGATCGACGATGAAGCTGAGGCGCGCATGCACAGCTTCCTCGAGCTTGTCCGCGAGGTCCGCAATATCCGCGGCGAATACAACGTGGATCCGGGCCGGCGCATCGGCGCAATCGCCTATGACCAAGCTCTGACGCGGGAATTGGCCGCCAACGCCCATCTATTGCAGCGCCTGTGCAACGTGGAGGAATTGCAACTCATACCGGAAAGCGATGCCGAACCGGCCAATGCCGCCAGCATCGTCGCCGGCGAATTCACGCTCTATCTGCCGCTCGAAGGCATGTTGGATATCGCGGCCGAATGCAAACGCCTGGCTGATGAGCAGGTGAAACTGCAGGGGCAACTTGATCGCACGGCAAAGATGTTGAGCAACGAGAAGTTTGTACAGCGGGCCCGCCCGGATGTGGTGCAGCGCGAGCGCGAGCGCCTGGCCGAGCTTGAGGCGGCAAGCGCGCAGGTACAAGAGCGGATTGCGAGCTTGTGTCCATAGCGGCGCGGAGGAGGCAGACGCTGCTGTCTGCCGTTTCGCCTACGGGGACGCAAACCGGCCGCTTCTATCCGCTATAATAGGCTGGACGCGAATCGGATTTCCGAGGGCTGCGCTTGACAAGAACTTACAAGGTCTGCCCGATTTGCGAAGCGCGCAACCATCACAACGCGGCGCTTTGCGCGACTTGTGGCACGACCATCGCCGATGTCGCGCCGAGGCAAGACTCCGATGAGGTCGATGCTCGCAGCGATGTCTACGATTATCGCTATGGCGAAGCCGACCTGGCGGAATCGTCCCTGGCTCTTAGAGGACGCGTCGGGGGCGTCGTGTTGGTCGTCCTGGTCTTGATCATTGCCGGTATTTTCGCGGCCATCGCCTTGGCGCCGCGCCTGCGCGATATCGACGCGGCGATTGCCGGCCCCGTGGATACCGCCCAGCCGACGCGGCAAGCGGGTCCGTCGATCACGCCCGGGACGCCAACAGCCACTTTCACCGCCAGTCCGCCGCCTACCGCGATCCCGACGCCGACGCCTACCGCGGCCCCGTGCGCGCGCAAGGTTGCCCAAGGCGATTCCCTGATTTCGATCGTTTCGCGCTGTGGGCATAGCAGTTTGGCCATCTTGCCTACAGTTATGGCGCTGAATCGAATCACGGATGAGACGCAGATTCAGATCGGGCAGGAGATCATCGTGCCGCATCCAGCGCCAACTGTCGACCCAGCCAGCGTCGGTGCGTCCAGCGACTCCGCCGCGGCGGCGAACGACGAGGGTCAACTGGAACGGTTGGCATTTGACCCCTTCGCGCCTACGTTGACGCCGACGCTGCTGCCCGGGCTGATGTGGCATATCGTGCAACCGGACGAAGATATGATCTACATCGCGGCGGTCTATGACACAAATGTCAAAGAGCTCTCGGATCTCAACCCGGAGATCGATTTCCTTCTCTGCGATTTTGGCGAGGTCTTCGGCGGGCCGGAATGCACCATACAATTGAGCGTCAATCAGCATGTGCGTGTGCCCGCGCCCACGGCAACGGTGACAGCAATCCCCATTTCTTCCGGCAGCGAAACACCGACCCCGCCCCCGACCGCGACCTTCAACGCGCCGATCGCGCAGAGCCCGGCGAACGAGGCGTATTTTTCGCCCTTCGAGCAGGTGACCTTGCGCTGGGTGGCGACCGGCCGGCTGGAAGCGGATGAAGTTTATCGAATCGACTTCAGCAATATGGACAGCGGCGAGCGCTTCCGGGCCGATACGCGTGAACTCTTCTTGATCGTCCCGGCGGAATGGCAGAGCCAGGATGCCGAAAGCCATCGCTATTCCTGGCAAGTCCGCGTCATGAATACAGTTAACAACACGAGCGCTTATGCGACCGGGTTGCGAACATTCGTCTGGCAAGGCACCGGGCAGGCTGAGGCATGATGCGTCGACTGATATTTGCTCTACTCGCAGTGGCGCTATTGGCAGCAACTGGCTGCAATATCGATCAGCCGGAACAGCCGCCGGCGCCGACTGACGTCATCGAAATAATCTCGACGACCGAAGCGCCGCCGAGTCCCAGGCCTTCGCCAGCGCCGACCTCTACGGTTGTCCCGCTGGAAATCGCCAGCCAAGCGCCGAGCGATACCCCGACGCCGGCAAGGCCAGAGGCATCGCCAACAGCGACATCGGTCTACTTCGAGTATCTGGTGAATGAAGGCGAGACGATGTATTACATCTTGCAACTGCCGCAACACGGCTATGGCTATGAGCCGAATGTGGCGGCGACAGTCGTCGCCCTAAACGCCAATATCCCCGATGCGGACTCGGTTCGCGGCGGGATAACGATTCTAATACCGCGCCCGACGCTGACTCCAACACCCCTTGGCGCGGAATCGACGCAAGAATTCTTCGCCACCATCGGCGCCGATGACAGCTCGGGCGTAGTCTTGCCGGCCGGCGCCACCGTCGGCTGTCACACGGTCGAAGCCGGCGACGCCATCATCGGTGTTGCCGTGCAGCACAACACAACACTGGAAATCCTGCATGGCTTGAACCGCGATCTTAACTGGTTCGGTTGCAACTTCACCTTGCCGAGCGGCGGCGAAAACTGCGCGCCTTATCTCAGCATCGGTCAATGCGTTCGCGTCCCTTTGCCGACGCCCTTGCCGACTAAATTCCCAACGCCAAGCGGCGACGAAACGGCGACGCCCACGGCGACAAAGCTGGCGCCGCGCCTGCTGTACCCGGCCGATGGCGCCACCGTGCCGGCGTTACCGCTGCTGATTCAATGGGTCGGCCTCGCCGGGATGAACGAGGCCGACGAATACTTGATAGAACTGGTCGACCAAACGCTCAACCAGTCGCTGCGCCAGGTAACTCGCGCGAATTCCTTCCGCGTGCCTGCCGCCTTCCTGCCCGCTGATGGTCAAAGACATGTGATTCAGTGGCGCGTTTCTGTGGCGCGGTCAAACGCGCAAGGCGTTTACAATTACGTCGGCGCTGAGGGCGAATGGCGTACGTTTGAGTGGCTCGGCGGCTGAGCAGAATGTTTCAGCGCTTTTATGGCACAGCCGCTCGCAAATTATGACTTGGCTCACGCTGAATCACGACTTCATCATAGTAACGATATGTGGGGACGACTCGGCGAGCCGCCCGAAACACGAAAGGAACCGGACGGGCATCCCAGCGAGACGCCCCTACGGAGCTGCTTCAAAAGAAGCGCATCACAGACGCAAAAAAGGTCAGGCTTCGGCGGCCTTGGGCAGGGCCGCATAAGCGGCGTAAGCGGGCCGCTGCGTTCCGGCGGCATCCACCAGACTAAAGAAGCAGGCCTCTTCATCGGCGACCGCGCAGCCATTGAGGTTGTATAAGAACATCGCCGAGATGCTGTCCATATCCTGCACGATCTCGTAAGCCTGCGTCACATACAGCGCTTGCTCGTCTTCGCTGGTGTAATTGAGCCACTCGAACCCGCTCGACGGGATGGCGATATTGACGCCGTCACGCGTGCCCCAGCCCACCTGAGTCGCGATAATCGGCGTGCCCGCCAGGTCATTCTCCGCGAGTACCTCTTCGTAGAATTCCATCAACTCGGGGAAATATTGCAGGAAGGACTCATAGTGAGACTCGACGCCAGGCGGCTTGTCACAGCAGCGGAGCGCGGGCGGCACGGCGGAAGCGCTGAAGACCGCGCCGATCGCGTCGCTGTAGTCGGCCGCGCCCTCTTCCAGCATATTTTGCAAGTAGCTGCCGGTATCGATGGAATTGTAGCCATCGGAGAAACCGACCGGCGCCAAGCCTCCGCTTATGACCAGCGCAGCCTCGTCATGCGACTTTATCGTCTCGAAGGCAATTTGCAGCAATGGCAGGTAGAAACGCGCGCCCAACTGAACTTTGTCAGGAATCCCGTAATCGCCGTCCGCGTTTAGCTCCGGCTCACGTTCGTAGATGGGAACCGACCAAAATTTGAGCAGATTAGGCGACTTCCATATTTCGTAAGCATCAACAATCCCGGCGTAGCGCGTCGCCAGATTGGCCAAGAATGTCGCGAAGTCGTTCAGATCTTCCGGCGGTCCGCCGAAGTCACGCAATTGACTGTTGAGTTTCTCGGTGTAGGCGGCGCGACTCCATGCGGGCGCGGCGAAGACATTCAGCAGGATGTTGACGTCTTTGAGTTCCATCGCGGCCACAGTCGCGTCCAGAGCGGAATAATCATAAATGCCGGGTTCAGCTTCGATCTCCGCCCAGGGCACATCAATCTTGACCCAGTCGACACCGAGCGCGGACACCTGCTCCGCCAGAGCGCTTGCATTTGCGCGATCGCTAAAGACCTGCAAGCCAAAGCCGAAGCCAGGCCGCAGAAGACCGCCCTTGGCCACGGGCACGAGAATGATTTCATCAAGTTGTATCAAGCTGGGATCGGCGATGCCGTTGAGCAGTTGGAGGAATTCCACTGTGGAATCATAGGCTTCGGCAATCTTCGTCAGATTGTCGCCCCGTTTCACGATATGGATTTCCAAAACGGCATCTTCCAGTGTTGGCGCCAATATCGCCTGGCCAATCTGAATATCTCGTGGATTCGGCAGCCCGTTGAGCGCCTGCAAGACAGCGACGCTGACCCCATAGCGCTGCGCAATGGCGAAGAGCGAATCGCCGGTCTGGACAAGAACCGATTCGAAGAGGGCATCATCGACCCGCGGCACGATGATGCTGCGCCCAACGGTCAGGTCCAGGCCGCTGCCAATGCCGTTCAGCGCGCGCAATTGCGTCATGGTGGTGTTGAATTGACGCGATATACTGAACAGGTTGTCGCCTGGTTTTATCTCGTATACCACGTATTTGGTCTCGTCTATACGCGGGACGAGAATGGTCTGGCCCAGCTCCAAATCACGCGATCCGGTCAAACCGTTCAGCGTGATCAGTTCCTCTTCGGTCGTGGCGAAGCGCCGCGACAGGCTAAACAGAGAATCGTCAGCGGCAACCTCATAAACTTCATACCTGGTCTCATCTTTCCCGGGAACGAGGATCCTGGCGCCCGCTTGCAGGTCGCGCGCGTCCGTGATGCCGTTCAGCGACATCAGCACCGAAACAGCCGTGTTGTACCGGCGCGAAATACTATTTAGCGAGTCCTCCGGCCCCACGACGTGGATTTGCAGCCCCTCCTGATTTACGGATGGCACAAGAAGCGTCTGACCGGCGATGATGCGCCGTCCGTCCGCGATATCGTTCAGCCCCTGCAATAACCCGATACTGGTATTGAAGCGCTTGGAAATGCTGAACAGCGTATCACCGGGCTGGATTTCATAGACTTCAACATAAGAGCTTGCGCCTGTCGGGACCAGGATACTCTGGCCGGCAAGCAACTGCCCCGGCTCCTGCATGTCATTCGCCTCGGCCAAGGCGCCGACGGTGGTATTAAAACGCTGCGCAAGGGTGTAGAGCGAGTCTCCGCTTTGCACGATGTAGGCATCGAAAGTTGCGGGCAAATCCACGGGCGGGTCAGCAGCGCTGCCAGCAGAATCTGATTCCTGGGCCTGCAAGAATACGTTGGAAAGAAAAATCAATGCCGCAATGATTGCTATTGTGCGCAGACGAAGCATGACACACGCCTTGAAAGACCAACTAGTCTCAATACAAAAGTGTACAGTTGCGCCTTTAAACGCGCCAATCAAGTCCTAACTATCACATAGTATGTCAATTGGCGCGACCAGCCTCAACAGAACACAGGGCGAAGGAGTCGCTGCCATCGGGCAATTCAAGTCGATTGCCGCTGGCAGGATCGTACCAGCCGACATGGACTTCATAGTCGCCGCGCGCCAGGTCTTGGATGGGCATGTAATAGACATCGCGGAAAGCGGCGCCTGCAACCCAAGTGGTGGAGTCCAAGCGTCCCTCCTGCGGGAACTGATCATCTTGCGTCCAGAGGGCGCTGCCAGTGGCCGCATTAAACGCGCCATAGACGTGAACGAAGGTCATTAAGGAATCCGCCGTCTGCGACAGGGGCATCCAATACAGGCGCAACACAAACTCCTCTGTCGGCAAGAGCGCGGGGCAATTTTCGCCGGCCAGCAGAGCGACCGCCTTGTCAAATCGCGCCAACTCGCCGCCGATGTCGGCAGGCGCGTCCCAGTTCATATATTGTCGAATGGGCAGCCCGGCAGCATCCGTACTTAATACTTCTTGCATGTTTTGCCGCATCCACTCGACAACCACGCCGGCGTTCGGCCAGCCCGCCTGCTCCCTCGCCACGACGTAAATGCTCGCAAATTCGTCAGTATATTTAGCAAGGGCAGACTTGATTGCGTCCGCATCTTGGTAGGGCTTGATTGGCAGGCCGATATCTTGCGCCGCTCCGTTGTAGTAGTAGCCAAAGGCAGGATCCACCGCCAGTTGAATCACCAGTTCGTCGGCGGTCACGCGCGAGTTCAGAAAGGCGCCCAGCTCATCCCAGGCCGGCGCCCGACGAAACGCGGGATCGTTGAAGTGCGCGTCCAATGCCATGAGCGCTAACGCAAACCAGGGCGTCAACAAGATTGCCGTCAGCAACCAGCCCGCCACTTTCATCGAAGGCCGCAGGTAGTCTGCGATGTGTTTGGCGCCCAGCGCAAAAAGCAAGATAAACGCCGGCGCGGCGGAAAGCACATAACGCGGATGAAACAGGTTGTAGCGCTGCGACACAATGCCAAGCAGGAGCAGCGGAAGCAGCCCGGTCAACATCACAAAAAGGAATTGTCGGGCAGACCGCCGATACAAGACAACTGCCAAGACCAGACAGACGATTGAAAAGCGAGGACCCAAGACAGATTGATCCAGCGGCAGCGTACTGCCCAGCGACAACGTGGGTATGAATCGAAAAATGTAGTCGGATATCGCGAAGGGCTGCACCAAGCCCGGGTAGGCGTCGATAAAACCTTCCCGCACTTGTATCAGCAGCAAGCCGGCAAGCAGCAATACAGCCATCGCGAACTGTATGGATAGAAGACGCCGCAGAAACTTCCAATCTAGCCAGCGTGTGACCAAAGCGAAGCAGGCAAGCGCGAGAGTCGTGAACGACTCGGTATAAATCGTCAAAGCGGAGAAACCGCCAATAAGAGCGTAGAGCGTCCAGTCAGCAGGCCGCGGTCGATCGACGAGGCGCAAACCCAGCCAAAGGGCGGTGACGCTCAGACCGCCCCAATAAGCGTAGTTGCGAAATTCCTGACTATGCCAGATCTCAAATGGGTGAAGCGCCCACATCAGGGCGGCGAGCAAAGCGCAACTGCGGCTCTGTGACAGCCGCCAGCCCAAGGCGAACATGGCCGCGATACCAATGCTATTGCCCAAGACCGACAGATAACGCAAGGCGAAGACCGAATCAATCCCGCCGATGACAGCGTTCCAGAAGCGACCGACCGCGTATACCAGCGGGGTATGCGGCTCGCCCTGAGCGATCTCGGTGAGTGCGATTTGCAGCGGCGTATCGGCCCAGTAAAGCACGCTGAAAGCTTCATCGCCCCGCAGGGGCACCGCCTCAAGCTCATGCGCTCGCAGGCCGAATCCGAGCAAAATGACGATGACAAGCAGGCCGAATTCGCGCAGCAAAGCCATGCGCGTTCAGATAGTAGCTTCTTCGAAGGCTTCGATTTCTTCGTCGCTTAGAGGCATCAAACTGGCGTTTTTGGCGTCGCCGGCCGCCTCGGCAAGCTGGCGTTTGACGTCGCGCATATACTCTTTGAGGTTAGGGCCCCGTTTGGGATCGGCATAGAGAACCGGAATCTCGGGCTCGGACTCAAATTCAACTTCCGCCGACGAGTCGACGAAGACGATCAAACTCCGCACGGGCACGTCCGGCGCAACTTCGCTGATGGCTCTTTGGATATGTTCGCGCGCGACTTCGGCCTCACGAAAGGGCTTGCCGACGCCGTCAAAACGAATCACGGAGAAGAGCTTGCTTATGAAGCTGCGCTTGCTCCGAAACTTTCCGTCGCGCAGCAGGAATTTCTGATCATGCCAACGGGTCACAATCGCAAATACGCCTTGGGGGCAAATCAAGACATGGCGAACCGGGAAGTGATAGTAGTTGTACAAGACGCTCTTGTTGCTAAGCCCTTTTAAGCCATCCGCGATCGCTTTTTCCGGACGCGGCACGCGCGCCCACAGGTTGGTCATGCGGACAGATACAATTGTCAGCACGAAAGCTATTGGCAAAATCGCCGACTGCGCGATTAGCGTCAAGGTATCCGGGGTTTCATTGGTAAAGAGCGAGGCGTTAATGACAATGAAGCCCAGGATCAAGGCGCCGAAGGTGCCAAAAAACAGATAATTCGTGATCTTGCGATTCCGCCGGGCGAGCTTCTTGTTTGTCACGATACGCATTGTTATGCCTCAATTATTGCGCCAGTTGCCTGCGATCACTCTTCCCGATAGTCCGGGCAACGATTAATGTCGGCGAATTCTTTTTTCATTGAAGACGCGATCACTCTAGCGATTGCCCAGCGAGTCCTGAAGAACCAACCTTCCAGCAATTCCCAATTCTCCTCAGAGACTGCGCCCACGATATACTTTTCAAAGACGTCCGTCTCGGTATCCTTTGTGAAGCCCCTTTTTCTCGGGAACCGGTAGCTGCGTTCCAGATCCGATATCGCGTCAAGGAGGTCCTCATCATCTCCATCGTATCTTTCCTCAAACTCGAAATCGCAACGCTTGAATTTCCATTCCAATGGCGCCGGCCCGCACTTATCGCGCCCCGGTACAAAAGTTAATATGTATTCGGTAAACCAGATATTATCCGATTCGTCGATTTCATCGACCTCTTGATCCCCGTCGACCGTCACTTGGAGGCGATGCAATTGGTCGATATAGACATCTACGTTGACTGGTCCAAGTTCAAAGAACTGACGAGCGCCCGGCCCCAACTGGCTGGTCGCGATATCAAAGCTTCTCGTCTCGGTGATGAGGCCTGAGGACACATGAATATCCTGGACCGTGAGCGTGATGTGGGTGTCTTCCGTGTCGAACCAGTCTTGGCCTGTATTAACAATCGGCACCTTCACAGAGGCGTCAACACCGCAATACAAGGGATGCGGACTCACCTCCGTCCAGCCCAGCACCAGATTCACGTTCTGCGGTGACTCTGGAGTTTCCGGCACGAAATAAGATATGTAATTCGCCAGGGTCACTTCCGCGCAAATCAGTTCCCCGAAACGCACTGTCGGCAGAATGACCCAGTTCTCGGGGCGCAGCGCCGGCGCGATTGCCGCCCGCACCTCGCCAATGACCGCGACGTTGAGATCTTCGGCCGGAACGCGCATACAATGCGTCACCGGCTCTGGCAGGGTATTGACCGCGCCGGGCGCATGCAACTTCTGAGGGATTTCAGCCGATAATTTGTAAAGCGTGCCTAACCTCTGCAACTCAAGCCTGTGATCTTGGGGGTGGGCGAGTGTTGCAGGCGAGTGGAACCCATGTTGCTCTACACAATCCAAGCTAAACGAAGATTTGGCCGACACCTCTATGTCTTCCGGATCGTAGAGCAGAGAAGCACAATTGGGGTAGGCTCGCATAATTGATGTATCTTGCGCCACATTGGACACGATCTGCCTGCCCAGCGGAATGCCAGCGGAAACCTCTTCGGTATCCGGCCTGCGTAATTCGGCATTGATTCGCGCCACCCCATCCATGGCGATATTGACCGGTTCGCTGCCGTCGCCCGGTCCCAGTACACCCGCGGACGCAAGAGACGCAAGGTCGAAGACCCCGCCGGCCGTCCAAGCCCAGTAAGTCAGGACCGATGAGCCGGAAGCATCAGCGTGAAATTCAAAGCCGACCGGCAAGTTGAAGCCGACCCATACGACCGGCTCGGTGATAATAGCCGGTTCAGCCAATTCAATTCGGTTGAGGCCCGTTAAGCCAATGCCGACCTGTTCCCGGTACACCAGCGAAGCGTCCACCGGCGAACCGCCGTTGCCATCCTGGTAGACCAGCAAGTCGATATTGGCGCCCGGCACTGCCGTCTGGACCGAAATGCTGACGGCGTCAAGAGCCACCGGCAGCGCCACACCCAAGGGCGTCAGGTCGAATCCGTTGATCACGACCGATGGTTCGCCATCGATGAAGAAAACGGCGTTGCCGTCGCCGCTGTTGTTGCTCAATAAGGTATCGCCGGCAGCCGTGGGATACACTATCAATAAAGCCAGTACAGCGACGAGAGCCAAGATACCCATTCCATGTATATGGCGACTCAGTGTCTTGCGCATGATTCATTCCACCTCGACTGCCTTGCGAATCATCAATGAGTATTGTAAGTTCGATTCACGTATTGGTCAAGCAAGCGACAGGGACTGGCTTATGCGCAATCGGGTCACTATAATGTTCGCGTTGCGCCTGAAACAGGGACGAAACTGATGGCAGAGTTTGTTTTGGTCTTCGCGGTGCTTGCGCTTGTCCTGGGCGGATATTGGGCCTTGGTCGTCTTCCCCAAGCAGCGCGCCTTCCAGCACAAGCAGAAAATCGTGCGCTCACTGCATGTCGGTGACGAAATCGTGACCTATGGCGGCATCGTTGGCAAGATCATGGATATTGATGCGGACAAAGGCGTAGCCGATGTCGAGATTGCTGAAGGCGTAAGAATCAAGCTGCTGACTGCCGCCGTGCAACAGGTCTACGACCCGGACAAATTCGCTTATGCCGCCGGCATCGGCATCAAGAAGCCGGAGACCGAGCGGGCATCGTCGTGAAGTTGACTGATGGAGAGGAAGGAAATCCTGAATGAGCAGCCATGCTCGCTGGCTTGTATTTATCGCATTATTGAGCGCATTTTGCGTCTGGGTCGCCACGCCGCCCGAGTTCAAAGGCGTACAGGCTGAAGCCTGCGCCGCGCTAGAAGGCGCTGACCCGGGCGCCCTCAAATGCACGGAAAACCTGGAAATCGATACAAACGGCGACGGCATAAACGAATTCGCGCTGAACATCACCCAGAGCCTCGGGCTGGATCTGGTCGGCGGCTTGCGGGTTCTCTTGCAGGCGGATATCTCGGCGGAGAACTTCACGCCGGAAGATCTGAACGAAACCGCAAATAACGTATCGCGCCGGGTTAACGCGCTCGGCTTGAGCGAGGCGACCGTGCAGGTGCAGGGTCGCGACCGCATCCTGGTTGAGTTGCCTGGCGTGCGTGACCCGGCCCAAGCAATCGCAACCATACAGCAGACTGCCTTGCTCGAATTTGTCGATTTCGGCGGCTTGTCCAATCAAGTGCGCAGCTTCGTCGGTGCCGAGATCGTCACCAGCGAACAGGTGGACTTGCGGAAAGATGCCGTGTTGGCGGAAGGCGAAAAGGACCCGCTGGCGGATCGCCGCGCGCACCCGGTCAACGGTTTGCCCTTCCGCACTGTTATGACCGGCGCCGGCTTGCAGGCGGCCAGCGCTGTCCTGTCGCCGCCACAAGGCACCGGCAGCCCGGAATGGATGATCAACTTCGAGATAAAAGAAGAGTTTCAGGACATATTCGGCAGCTTCACGCGCGACCGCATTGGCGAGCCGATGGCGATCGTGCTCGACGGCGAAGTCTTGTCGGCGCCGGTGATTCAGGCGCAGCTCTCGACGGGTGGCGTCATCACCGGTCAATTCACCGAAGACGAAGCGAATACGCTGGCGCTGCAATTGCGTTCCGGCGCCTTGCCCATCCCGCTGCGCATCGAAAGCACGCAAGAAGTCGGCGCGACGCTGGGCCAGGAATCGGTCCGCCTCAGTGTGCAAGCCGGCGTGGTCGGCGTCATAGTGGTGCTCGCTTTCATGCTTATCTACTATCGTCTGCCCGGTCTGGCCGCCGATCTAGCGCTGGTCGTCTTCATTTTCCTGAACATCGCCGTTTTCAAATTGCTGCCCGTGACGCTTACGCTGCCGGCCATCACCGGTTTCTTGATTTCTATTGGCACAGCGGTTGATGGCAACATCCTGATATTTGAGCGGATCAAGGAGGAATTGCGCGCCGGCTTGCCTTTGGAGGCGGCGCTCAAAGCCGGCTTCGACCGCGCCTGGACATCTATTCGGGACTCTAATCTGTCTACCATTATCATTTGCGGCATTCTATTCATGTTCGGGCAGACGCCGGGCGCCAGCATTGTCGCCGGTTTCGCTGTCACGCTAGCCATCGGTTTGGTGCTGAACCTCTTCACCGCGGTAATTGTAACGCGCACCTTCCTGTATATTCTCGTCAGCCTTTTCCGCGGCGCCGTCGCCAACAATCGCGCGATCCTGGGCGCCTAGGGTGGAGAGCCATGTTTAACATCGTACAGAAACGCCGCTGGTTCTTCCTTCTCTCCGCCTTAATCATCGTGCCGGGGCTGGCCATCATGGCCTACTCGACCATCTCCACCGGCGCCCCATTTCGCCTGAGCATCGACTTCCTCGGCGGCAGCATCTACGAGTTGAAATTCAATGATGCGGGCGCGACCGAAGATGGCATCCGCCGCGTCTTCACATCAGTCGGCGATGACAGCGTCATCATCCAGCAGATCGGAAGCGCGGATGCCTGGCGCTGGTCTGTCCGCGCCGGCTTCCATGATGTCAGCGTCACAAACGATATCCTCGCCCGTCTTGGTGAATTGGCGCCAATCGATCGCGACAGTTTCCGCGTGGAGACAGTCTCGGCGACGATCGGACAAGAAGTCACGCGCTCGGCGCTGGCAGCCGTCGCCGTCGGCGCGTTGGTCATTACGGGCTTCATCGTAATCGCCTTTCGGCAGGTGCCGAACGCCATTCGCTACGGCGTCTGCGCAATCGCCGCCATGATCCACGATATCTTGGTGGTGATGGGCGTGATGTCCTTATTCGGCCTGTTGCTTGGCTGGGAGATCGACGCGTTGTTCCTCACCGCCGTGCTGACGGTGGTCGGCTTTTCCGTGCAAGATTCCATCGTGGTTTTCGACCGCATCCGAGAGAACATCCCGAAACATCTGGGCGAGCCATACGAAACGATCGTGAATCGCAGCATTTGGGAAACAATTCACCGCTCCCTGGCGACTCAGCTAAATGCCTTCTTCATCATGATTGCGATTCTGCTCTTCGGTGGCGAGACAGTGAAGCAATTCATCGCAATTCTCTTCATCGGCTTGCTATCCGGCACCTACTCGTCGATTTTCACGGCCGTCCCGCTTTTGGTCGCATGGGAAAAGGGCGAGCTGCCGATACTCGGGCGGGGCGCGCCGGCGGAAGAGTTGGAAGCGGAGTCTGCCTAGCTGTTCGCTCTTTTAGTGCCGGAAGTGTCGGCTGCCGGTGAATACCATCGCCATGTTAAAATAGTCGGCCGTTTCGATGACCTGGCTATCACGGATTGAGCCGCCCGGCTGCACGACACAGGTCACGCCGGCGCGCGCCGCATGTTCAATGCTATCGGGAAACGGGAAGAAAGCATCCGACGCCATTGCTGCGTTGGTCGTCTCCCCTACCGCCTTCTTGATCGCCAACTCGGCCGCATCCACCCGGCTCGGCAAGCCCCCGCCGATGCCGACCGTGCGCTTGCCCTGCGCCAGGACAATCGCATTCGACTTCACGTGTTGGACCGCCTTCCAGGCGAATACGAGCGATTCCATCTCTTGGTCGATAGGCGCCCGCTTGGTCACTGTCTTCATGGTTGCGCCTGCCGGATCTCCCAGATCATATCGCTGCATGAGCAGCCCATTCATCACACTGCGGAATTCATAGCCGCGCCCGCGAAAAGGCTCTTTGATGCGCAGCACGCGGCAATTCCGCCTGCCGCTCCGCAAGAGCGCGACCGCCGCCTCACTATAGGACGGCGCGATGATGGCTTCCACGAACAAGGTTCCCAGGGACTTCAGGAATTCTTCGTCCACTTCTCCATTGGCGGCGATGATCCCGCCAAAGGATGACACACGATCGGAGGCAAGCGCTTGCGGGAAGGCCTCGGCGACCGAGCCGGCGCTGGCGATTCCGGTCGGATTCAGGTGCTTGACGATGACGACTGTCGGCTCTTCAAAACTGCTGACCGCGCGCCAGGCGCTGTCGACGTCCAGAATGTTGTTGTAGGAGAGTTGCCTGCCCGCCAGTTGTTCCGCGCCCAACGGCGTGCCAGCCTCGCCGCGGGTGTAGTAGGCCGCCGGTTGATGCGGGTTTTCCCCATAACGAAGATCGTGGCTTCGCTGAACGCCAAAGGCGATGCTATCAGGCACATCGTCTTCCTCAGGCTCGGCAATATCAGATTCGCTCAGATAGGCATAAATCGCCGTGTCGTATTCGCGGCAATGTCCAAAAGCCTTGACCGCCAAGTCGCGCCGCTGCTGCAAACTCGTAGTCCCGTCCGTCTTCAAAGCGACGATGACTTCGGAATAATCGAGCGGGTCACACAGGACTGTCACACGGGCGAAGTTCTTGGCCGCGCCGCGCAGCAAGGTCACGCCGCCGATATCGATCTGTTCTATGGCGTCTTCGAGGCGGACATCAGATTGTTTGATAGTCTCGCTGAAAGGATAGAGATTGCAGACGACCATCGTGATCGGCGCGAATCCATTAGCCGCCAGTTCTTGCATATCGGCGTCCGTGTCGCGCGCCAGGATGCCGCTGTGAATAGCGGGATGCAGCGTCTTCACGCGCCCCCCCAGCATTTCCGCCTGCCTCGTGACGCGTTCCACACTTGTGACCGCTACCCCGGCATCGGTCAAGGTCTGCGCCGTGCCGCCGCTCGCGACAATTTCCCAGCCAAGCCCAACCAATGCCTTGGCAAACCCAAGCAGACCGCGCTTGCTTGATACGCTGAATAAAGCCCTTGGCATGTCAAGTCCTCATGACTAAACGTCTATTGCGACAGTACAGCGATTATAGTAGGCGTAGCAGGCGCGGTACAGGGAAGGGATTGGGACTCAGCTCTCCAGCGCAATCACGGCGTCCAGAGCAATCGCTATTGAAACCGCTTCGCCTATCTGCGCCGGGAGCGTGGGGTTGGAAAAGCGCAACGCCGTTTCGTCCTGGAGCTTCACGCCGACGTCAAAATAATCGCCGCGGAAAACCGCGCTCGTGAGCACGGCATCGTAGCGCAAGGAGCGGCTCGCAGTCGCCTGGCCAATCCGGATTCCAGCCGGGTGAATCAAGATCATCTTTGTGTTGGCCTTATGTGGCAGAGCTTCTGAACAGATCAGTCCGGCGAATCTGCTGCCCTCGACATCAAAGATATTAAACATGCCCAGAAACTCCGCAACAAAAGCGCTCTTCGGCCGCCGATACAAGCCGCGCGGCGTATCCACTTGCTCTACTCTCCCGATATTCATGATGGCGATTTTGTCGGCGACAGCATAAGCCTCGCGATGATCGTGCGTCACATAGATCGCACTCAAGCCTTCGTCTTTGATGATCTGCCGCAGTTCGAGCGCCAATTGGTCGCGCAATTTCGCATCCAGCGAGCCGAGTGGCTCATCGAGCATCAGCAGGCGCGGCTTCGGCGCCAGGCTGCGCGCGAGCGCCACTCGCTGTTGCTGCCCGCCCGAGAGCGACGAGATGTCACGATCGCCCAGGCCCGCCAATCCAACACGCTCCAGCAGCGACTCGACTTCGCGGGCGATCGACCGCTGGGGGAAGCCGCGCCGCCTCAAGCCATAAGCGATATTGTCGGCGGCATTCATGTGCGGAAACAATGCAAAGTCCTGAAACATCAGCCCAAACTGACGCTGGTGTACGGGCGTATCGCCAATGTCGGCGCCAGCAAACATAATCCGGCCCTCCGGGGTCGCTTCCAGGCCGGCGATGATGCGCAGCAGAGTGGTCTTGCCACAACCGCTGGGGCCAAGCAGGCAGACAATTTCGCCCGGCTCAACCTCTAACGCGACATTTTTGAGAGAGACGCGCTCGCCATAGACATGTGAGATATTGCTGATCCTCAACATCAGAACTCGGCGATCCCGGCGACGCGCAGTCGCTCAATAATGAGGAAGCCGCCAGCACAGACCAACATCAGGATTACACTCATCGCCAGCGCCTGCCGATACGACGCCAGACCCGGATCGCCTATCAGCCGATAGATGACGACGGGAATCGTCACTGATTCGCGCTGCGCCACAAATAGCGATGCGCCGAACTCGCCCATGCTGACCGTGAACGCGAAAGTCGCGCCCACGACAATGCCGCGGCTGACAAGCGGCGCGTCAATCGTCCATAGCTTCACGTAGGGAGTAGCGCCAAGCACACGCGCCGCCTCGCCGATGGTAGGCGGAATCGCGCGCAAACTGGGCAAAACGCTGCGAATTACGAAGGGCAGCGCCACCAAAGTATGCGAAATCGGAATGATAAGCCAGGATGAGCGCAGGTTCAGCGGCGGCTCGTCCAGGGCGATGATGAAGCCGAATCCAAGCGTGACCGCGCTTGTCGCCAAGGGAAGCATGAAAAGCGGATCGCTTAAGCGCGACCAGGGCCCACGACGGTTGATCATATGCGAAGCGATGAGTCCCAGCGCGAGGGCAATTGTCATTGACAACAGAGCGTAGCGCAGGGAGTTGAAGACAGCTTCCAGCGGCGTAATGAAGAGCAGCGACGCCCGCGATCGCTGCGACAAGCCTAGATAGCCGCTCAAGTCAAGCTGGCCGGTGAGAAAGAGCGAGCGCCACAAGAGCGCCAGCAAGGGCGTGAACAGCAGGGCGCCAATCAACAGTACACAAGCGAAGACGGCTGAGCGCTGGCCAAGGGTACGCGGACGGCGAGCGATGGCAGCGCCGCTGGCAAGCGAGACCTGCAGCCGACGCTGCGTATTGGTATAGATGACCAGCATGAAGAGCATCGACAGAATCTGCACCAGAGACAAGGCTGCCGCCAGCGGTAGATTGAAGATGCTGACCGCCTGATAATAGATCTCTACCTCCAGCGTGGCAAAGCGTATGCCCCCCAGGATCAGCACTACCCCAAAACTGGTGAAGCAGAAGATGAAAATCAGCACCGCGGCGGACAAGAGCGCGGGGCGTATCAAGGGCAGGCGAATATCGCGCCACAGCGACAGCTCGTTCGCGCCCAGCGTTCTTGCTGCTTCTTCCGCCGCGAATCCAATGGATGACCAGTAGCTCGTCATAATTCGCAAGGCGATCGCAAAGTTATAAAAGACGTGCACAATGATGATCAGCGTCAGGGTGCGCTCGAGTTGAATTGGGCTATAGTCAAGCGAAAATAGCGCTCGCAGCAGATCATTCAGCAAGCCGGCGTCCCCAAGCACCACCGCAAAAGCCAGCGCCACCACCACTGTCGGCAATACGAACGGCAGCGTTGCGAGAGACAGCAGCAGCGACTTGCCCGGGAATCGAAAGCGCGCAAATACGAAAGCGCAAGGCAGTGCAAGCGCAATCGTCGCTACTGTCGATACCAGCGCCTGATATACGGTGAAAATCAAGACGCCAATGTAATAATCGCTGGAGAAGAGCCGGATAAATGCCGACAGGTCCAAGATCCCATCGGGTCGCAGGCTTAAGTCAAACAAGGCCAGCAGCGGATAGAGGAAGAAGATGCCGAGAAAGACGAGCGGTATGAGATACAGCAGGCTGGCCGCGCGGCGGATTCCCCTCGTCAACGCAGCATGACCTCCGTCCAGGCTTGAATCCAGGCTTCCCGATTCTCTTCAATCCGCGCCGGATCCAGCGCCGCCGGATCCTCCGGTATCTCAGCGTACTCCGTGAATTCTTCCGGCAGCGCGATCCCTTCCACCACCGGGAAGACAAACATATTCAGCGGCATCTCTTCCTGGAAAGCCGGGCTGAGCATAAAGTCGATAAACTGCCTGGCGCCTGCTGGATTGGCCGCGCCGGCTAGGATGCCCGCGTACTCAATCTGCCGGTAGCACATATTTTCCCCGATGATAGCGCCCGTCACCGCGCCTGCCTCAGGATCTTCACCGTATATGACTTCCGCCGGCGGGCTGCTGGCATAGCTTACAACCAGCGGTCGCGCGCCGACGCCACGGCTGCCAATCGTGAACTCGCCATAATAGGCGTCAGTCCAGCCATCCACCACCAAGACATCGTTATCAGCCAGCGCTCCCCAATAATCGAGATAGGTCGTCCCGCCCTCGTCGCCGAATTCGGCGATGGTCGCCAGCAAAAACGCCAAGCCCGGTGATGATGTCGCTGGATTCTCCGCCACTAACAAGCCGGCGTAGTCTGGCTCGGCCAGGTCGCTCAAGCTCTGCGGCAGGGCAAGCTCATGGTCCTCAAAGTAAGCAATGTCATAATTAAGGCAGACATCGCCGAAGTCGATTGGCGTCACGCGATAGGTGTCATCCGGAATGAAGCCGTCGGCTACAAATTCCAATTGAGGCGATTCATAGGGCAAAAAGATTTCAGCCTCCAAGGCGCGGCTGAGGAAGGTATTGTCCACCCCGTATAGCAGGTCGCCCAAGGGATTGTTCTTGCTCAGAATCGCTTGATTCACCATTTGCCCGGCATCGCCGGATCGCAGGATTTCCACCGTAAAGCCAGTGGATTCCTCAAACGCTTGCAGAACAGGTTCAGACATTGCAAAGCTGTCATGCGTCAGCACGACAAGGGTTTCGCCTTCCTGGGCAAAAGCGCTTCCGATTAAACAGAGCGCATACAGAACAGTCGCGACAACTCGCCTGAACATGATAGATCTCCCTTTGATCTCAGAGTCGTGACCGGGCGAGCGCCACAGTTGTGGAGAAAGCGCCACCCCTGTCGGGGTGTGTACAGGGGTGGCAAAACGAGGGTATTGCGGACATCCCTACGCCAGCATTACCTGGATCAGGTGTATGGGTCGGCAGTCGCCCTCTCAGCCCGCCCCCGCGAGCTCCCCAAGTCAAGACATATGTACTCAATAAAGATTATACTATGCCGCGCAATATACGGCAACGAATTGGCATTAAGATTCCGTAAAGGACTTTAGAAAATCTTCATATCCTCCCGCATTGCAGGCTTCGGTGTACCTGAGTATTGCTTCCCCATCCAAAGGATAGAGCGGGTAACAGCTGGTAGGCGCCGCGCCCAAAGGCGCTTCAACGAGCATATCGCAACCCGGATACGGAATGATGACGCCGTCGGTAGTGCGCTCCAATTCGTCCACGACCCGCTCAACTGTGGCAATTACCTTGTCGGCGAGATAGACCAATTCCAGGTCTATCCCCAAATTGTTGTTGATGAGCACGTTGCCGCGCCGATCACCGGCGAGCCCATGTATCACCGCCACATCACAAGCTATCGCCGGAAAGGCCAGCATTTCCTCGCCGTTATACGGATCGCGAATTGTCTTGACATCGGGACGCAGCGATGGCAGATCCGTGCCCAGCCAGGCGCGCGAAGGCAGAAATCCACTGCCGGCGATCCCTGCGCGGATGCCCATCACGATGCTGGCCTCGGTCTCCTCGATAAGAGTGATGCGCTGCTGCTGCGCGAACTGCGTGAACATCGGCGCCAAGCCAAAGACCTCCAGTCCAAAGTAGGCCGAGCGCACAGCCTTCACGCAGCCCGCCCCGATCAACAAGTCTGATTCGATGCCGCCAGTGAAACTGAGCAGCGTCAGATCTCGCGGCCGCTCTTCCCGCCGGAGCAGCGCCTTGACAAAAGTGAGAGGCCGCCGATAGAGCGTCATCCCGCCAAGCGCCAACGTCGCGCCATGGCAGACGGCGGCAGCAGCCATTTCCATTGACACATAACGATCCGTTCGTATGTTCAGTTTTCGCTCACCTGTCGTTTAATATGCATGATGGACCGGATTTTGCTCCGCATCAGGCAGAATACTGTTCCGAAGCGAAAACATAATAACGTATACTTTAACTGCTGGGAAACCTCGACATATACTTGGAGTCTTGTGATGAGTAATGCTCGGCCAGAAAATGGCGCCCGCAATCATTCAGGTTCTATCCTCCTGACCCTGGTCGTCTTTGCGCTTGGCTTTGTCGTCGGCACAGTAGCGGAGAACCGCATTGTCGCTCTCAGCGATACCGATGAAGCCTTCGAGCCTTTCTGGGACGCATTCTCGCTGATCGAGTCACGCTATGTCGATCAAGTCGAAGTCGAGCGCCTCGTGGACGGCGCCATCGACGGCATGGTTGATTCGCTCGGCGACCGGCACAGCGGCTACATCCGCCCCGAGCTATACAAGCGCAGCATCGACTTTTCTGGAGAATTCACCGGTATAGGCGTGATCATCGAAACCAATGAGGAAAGCGGCGATATCGAAGTCGTGTCAGTAATAGCGGAGTCGCCCGCTGAAAAAGCGGGAGTCATGCCGGGCGATGTTTTTTATGAAGTCGATGGTCAGCGTGTGGCGGGATTGTCGCAGGCCGAATTATCAGCCCTCGTTCCGGGGCCGCGCGGCACTACGGTAACCATCAAATTCAGGCGCGCCGGCGAACTGATTACCTTCGAGATTATCCGAGAAACCATTCCCCTCCCCAATGTGTCGTATGCCTTGGTTGGCGAAAATATCGCCCACATTACGATGGTGGACTTCAACGATCTGTCGCGAGAGCAACTGGATGACGCGCTTGAGGCGGTCAATATCAACGAGACAAACGGACTTATCTTCGACATGCGCGGCAATCCGGGCGGAACATTAGCGAGCGCGATCGAAATCGGCAGCGCCTTCATTGAAGATGGCGTCTTGCTGCGTCAAGTCGCGCGTGACCAAAGCGAGGAAGTGACCCGCAGCAGTGGCGGCTACGCCGATATCGAGGCGCCCATCGTCGTCCTCGTCGACGAAACCAGCGCGAGCGCGGCCGAGGTGCTGGCCGGCGCAATGCAAGATTACGGCGTCGCCACCATCATGGGCGAAAAGACTTTCGGCAAAGGCACGGTGCAGAACATCCCGCCGCTTTCAAACGGCGGCGGCTTGCGCATCACTGTGCGTCGCTGGCTCACGCCAAATGGTCATTGGATTCACGAACAGGGCATCACGCCCAACATCATTGTCGAGTGGAATCCTGAAACTGAAGAAGAAGAAGCCGACGACGAACAGCTACAGGCTGCTATCGCCTATCTGGAATCACTGCGCGACTAGCCCGCTCTTTTCGCGTATACACTATCAAGGTGGCGCATCTGATCCGCAGTTGGCGCTATTCAAATCGCCGGGCTGATGCTATAGTGACTTGGTTTTGAACTAGCAGTTATGTCGGGAGTCCAATCATGGGCGCAGTCCTGCAAGTCTCGTCAATCGTCATTTCAGTCGTACTGATTGTCCTGATTCTGCTTCAGGTCAAGGGTGGCGCGCTGGGCAGCTTGCTGGGCGGTGATGCCGGCGGCGGCATCGCGCGAACGCGACGCGGCCTGGAGAAGACTCTCTTCCGCATCACGATTTTCTTGTCCATCGCGTTTTTGGGCATCGCGCTTTTTGCCGTATCGACGCCGGGCTAAAGATCGGCCGGTTTCGTGCTGTACAGCACCATGAACAAGACTCGGGCGGCGTTTTGTAGACCATACAGAGCGCTGCTTTTGTTTTAGCGAGGCGCGCTATGTTCCGGGGTTTCCGCTGGCAATTCATCTTGTTTGTCGTCGCGTTTTTATTGTTTGCCGCCGCCGCCCTGTTCCGCCTCAGCCGACAATCCGCCCCCGCGCCACAACCGGAAGCGACGCCCGCCGCCACCCATGCGCCGACGCAAACTGACACCCCTGCGCCCGCCACAGCCGCGGCGGTCAACATGCCAGCGAAAGCCAGCGCCAGCGTCTACCGCGAAGGCCTGGTCGGCAGCATCCAGCGCTTGAATCCCTTGTTCGCGCATTTGAACCCGACCGACCGCGATATCACAAGTCTGGTATTCGAAGGCCTCTTTGCGCTCAATGACTATGGCGAGACCGTGCCACAACTGGCCGCTGAAGTGATTATTTCGAGCGACGGCCTGGACTATGTTGTCCGGTTGCGCAGCGACGTCCTGTGGCAGGACGGCTTGCCATTCAGCGCCGATGATGTCATCTACACTGTGTCACTGCTGAGTGACCCGCAATATGCCGAGATCTCGCCTGCTGGCGACTTCTGGCAAACAGTGGAAACGCAAAAGTTACGCCAGGACCTGGTTCGATTCCGGTTGGCGCAACCTTACAGCAGCTTTCCAACTCTGCTGACGATGGGTATATTGCCGGAACACGCCTTGCGCGGCACGTCTATCAAGCAACTCGCTGGCCATCCCTTCAACCTGTCGCCGATCGGCACGGGCCCCTATCAACTGGCGGCCTTGGATAGCAATGACGGACTAAGCATCACCGCCTTGCGGTTGGCGCTGTCCCCAACTTATCGGGGACGTCCGGAGGCGCAGAGCGGATATCTCTTGCGCGAACTGCATTTCCAGCTTTACATCGATACCGGCTCCGTCTTGGACGCCTACCTGGCTGGCGATGTGGACGGAGTTTCGGGTTTGGCGCCGCTGACCGAGCTGGCCTCGCTGCCGCAAAGCCAAATCTATCGGCAAGTGGATTCGACGCTTGCCATCTTGATATTCAACTGGCGTAACGAGCCCTTCGAGGAACGTCGCGTGCGGCAGGCCCTATCACTAAGCCTGGACCTGCCGCAGTTAGTAGAGACGCGCTTCGGCGCGGCCGCCACCTACGCCGACAGCCCTTACGCGCCTGGGTCGCCGCAGTATCAACCTCAACAATTCTGGTCGACTTACGACCCGACGCAAGCGCAAACCATATTGAACTCGGCGGCGGCCGACGCGGAGAGCGACGAAGATGACGCGGATGCAGACGATTCCACAACTGAGCAAGACCAACCCTACACCCTGATCATTGAAGACAACGCGGATTTGCGCGGTCTGGCGAGCGAGATCCCAGCCCAGTGGCAGTTGCTGGGGCTGGACTTTGTCATTGAGCCGCTTGACGCCGCCAACTTCAGAAATCGTCTGGGTACGGGAAGATTTGATGCCGCCATTGTCGCGCAGCGCATCGGCGCCGTTGCCGACCTCTTTCGCTTCTGGCATCCGGCCCAGTCCAATGGCGGGGCCAATTTCGGCGCGGCATCAGACAATGAACTTTCGGAGTTGCTTGAAAACGCGCGGGGCGAAATATACGCGGCGCGCCGCGCCCTGCTTTATCAGAGAATTCAGGAAGTATTCGCCGAGCAGGCGATCGCCATTCCGCTGTATTATCCGGTTTACACTTTTGTCGTTCGGGACGATTTTGAGGGCATCCAACTCGGCTATATGACCAGCGCGGCCGATCGCTTTCGCGGCATTCAGCATTGGCGTCCCGCCACCGCCGCCAGCTAGCCTGCGCGCTCCCTCCCCAAGATTTCACGCAGCAGCGTCTTTCTCGCCGCCCCGCCCAATGTTTCCAGCTTGCGTGTGCCCAGAGGGTCGATCTCCTCGCGCAGCAAACGCAAATCCTCCTCGTCCGGCGGCGGCGTTTCCCGCAGGTCATCGGCCAGCAGTAAGTCGAAGCCGGTTTTGCGCTGCACGCGCTCGACTTGGACGCCGGGGTGCAAGCTCGTCAAGCGCATTTTCCCCTCGCGCCAGTCAAACTGCCCCAGATCGGAAATCAAATACCGTGGTCCGCTACCGGTCTTCCGCCCCGGCGCATGCCCCATCCCGCTGAGAAAGTCGATCTTCTCCGCGAAGGTGAGGCGCGTATGGCGCGGCACGTAAAGGTAAGTATGATCGTAATGGGGCGTCACATCGGGGATGCCGCCACTGCCGGGCAAGCGCATCCGCGGCCGTCGATAATCTTGGCCAAAGGCGATATTGTTTGTATTGCCGCGCTGGTCCACCTGCGCCGGACGGAAGAATTCCTTGGGGTGGAATTTGGGCAAAATCTCGGCCGCGCCGGCGGCGAAACCTAGATGGATCAGCCCCTTGCCCACCCATAAATCTTCGATATTCGAGATGCCCAGGGGGCCCCAATCTTGCACCAGCGCCTGACCGATCGCCGAGGTGAAGCGGGCCTTTGGCGCATGCCGAATCTTGCCAAGAATCAAGCCGGCCGAGACAAGCGGCGTGTTAATGCCCTGCGCCCAGACATCGCCATCCCGCACCTGCCGCGAGATGCAGACGCTGATCAACTCGTCAATCGTGTAATCGAGCGCGGCGGACAAGGCGCTATTCGCCTCCGCCGTTTGCTTTCACCAGCCGCACGAATTGCCGCTTGCCCACTTGCAGGACGGCCGGCAGCATCTCGGGCGTCACCGTCGCTTGCAGGCTCTCGACCTTTTCTTCGTTCAGACGCACGCCATTCTGCTGAATCAGGCGTCGGGCTTCGCCGCGGCTGCTCACCATTTTTAGCCGAACCAGAATGTCGCGGATTTCCGCTTCGGCCGCCAGCTCCGCCTCCGGCAGGTCATCGGGGATGCCGCCGCCGCCACGAAATACTTCATTCCAGCGCGCCAGCGCCGCCTCAGCACCGGCCGAACTGTGGAAGATGCTCACGATTTCATGGGCCAGCGACATCTTGGTTTCGTTGGGATGCGCGTCTCCACTGCGCAGGTTCGCCTCCAGCTCGTCCACTTGCGCCTGCGTCCAACCCAATATCAACTTGTGATAAACGCCCATCGCTTTATCGGGCAAGCTCATGACCTTGCCGAACATATCCCAGGGTTCCGAGAGCAGCGGAATATGATTGCCCAGGCTCTTGGACATTTTGATTTCGCCATCGGTGCCCGGCAGGCTCTCGCCCATGATGATGGCGATCTGCGGCTTCTGTCCCAAACCGGCCTGCAACTTGCGGCCAGCCACCAGTATGTTGAAAAGTTGATCTTGCCCGCCGACCTGCACATCAGCTTCTTGCGCTACCGCGTCATAGGCTTGCATCAGCGCATAGAAAAATTCGTGCAGATAAATCGCCTTGCCATCATCAATGCGCTTGGCAAAGTTCTCGCGCACGAGAAACTGCTGCACCGTGAAATGACTTGCCAAGCGAATGATGTCGGCGAAATCGAGCGGCGCTAGCCACTCGTCGTTCCGGCGAACGCGGGTGCGATCTTCATCCAAAATCTTGAACGCCTGCTCGGCATAAGTCCGCATGTTGTCTTCCACCTTGCGCATGGTCAACTGATCGCGAGCGCTCTCTTTATCGGAAGGATCGCCGATTAAGCTGGTGAATGTGCCGACCAGAAAAGTCACATCGTGGCCAAGATCCTGGAATTGACGCAGCTTGCGCATCGTGATGGTATGACCCAAATGCAAATCGGAAGTCCGCGGATCATAGCCGCAATACACGCGCAGAGGTCGCCCCTCCCGCTCGCACTCAAGCAGACGCTCGCGCAAATCCTTGCGCATGTTCTCCCGCGTCTCCGGATCGCCATAAGCCGCGCCGGACATCAACACTTCGACTTGCTCGTCAATGGTCGCCATTGCATCATCCCGTTTCGTCAGATTGACTCTCGCAGCGCCAGTATACCATAGGGATACGCCCCTGTTCAGGCGCGGGCGCTATCGTTATAATTCCTGCCGATTCGCCGCGGAGAACGGACGAATGCGGATAGCCAAGAAGTTGGCGCACGGGGCATAAATATGGAAACCATGAGCAGCGCGGAAGTACGACAGGCCTTTCTCGATTTCTTTGAGGAAATGAAGCACAAGCCGGTGGCGTCATCATCGCTGGTGCCGGCGGATGACCCCACGCTGCTCTTCGTGAACGCCGGCATGGTGCAGTTCAAGGATGTCTTCCTCGGGCTGGATAAACGCGACTATTCGCGCGCGACCACCTCGCAAAAGTGCATGCGCGTCAGCGGCAAGCACAACGATCTGGAAAATGTCGGCCCTTCGGAACGGCATCACACTTTCTTTGAAATGCTCGGCAACTTCAGCTTTGGCGATTACTTCAAGCAGGATGCTATCAAGTACGCCTACATGCTGCTGACCCAAGTCTACAAGCTGCCGGCCGATCGGCTGGTATTTACTGTATACGAGAACGATGACGAAGCCTATGACGCCTGGGTCAAAAACCTGAACATCGACCCCAAGCGCGTCGCGCGTATGGGACCCGACACCAATTTCTGGCAAATGGCGGATACGGGTCCCTGCGGCCCGACATCAGAAATCCATTGGGATCGTCAGCCAGAACTAGGCGAAGACAGCATCATTCCACTCTTGCAAGCGGAAGACGAGCGCTTCCTGGAAATCTGGAACCTCGTTTTCATGCAATTCAACCGCCAGCAAGCCGATCCGGAGCACAGCGGCCAATGGGATGTGCCCTTGCCCGCTCCCGGCGTTGACACCGGCATGGGCTTTGAGCGAATCGTATCCGTGCTGCAAGGCGTTGAAGCCACTTATGAAACCGATCTATTTATGCCCATCATCCGGCGCACGCAAGAACTGACCGCCCACAGCGATGCCGAGCGCGACGCGAACATCGTGCCCTATCGCGTCATCGCCGATCATATCCGCGCGGCGGTATTTCTCATCGGCGATGGGGTTATGCCCGGCGCCAAAGGACGCGCCGCTATTCCCCGTATTGTGATACGGCGAGCAGCCCGCTTCGGCCGCAAGCTTGGTTTCGACCGCCCCTTCCTGGCCGAGGTCGCCGATGTCGTCTTTGAAGTGATGGGCGAACATTACAGCGATCTGCTCGACCAAGCCGAAAGCATCAAGCGCGCCATCACCTTGGAAGAGGAGCGCTTCCTCCGCACGATGGAGCGCGGACTCAATGAACTGGGCGCGATGCTTGACGCCCTTGAACCCGGTGCTTTGCTCCCCGGCGATCAGGCATTTTATCTGAAGGCCACCCTCGGTCTGCCCTTTCAAGTGACAAAAGACATCGCCGAGGAGCGCAGCTACACCGTGGATGAAACCGGCTTCAACGCTGCCGAAGCGGAACATGCGCGCATCAGCGGCGGCGGGCAAGCGATGGGCGCGATCGAGAGCGCCGATTTCTACCGGCAACTGCTCGCCGACTTAAAAGCCAATGGCGCGATTTCCAAAGGCGTCGCCTATAAGCCCTACTCGGCTGAACCTGTCGAGACGGCGGTGCTGGCTTTGGCGCAGGGTGGCGCGCCGCTGGAGAGCGCCATCGTCGGCGACAAGGTCGAAGTCGTGCTGGCGGAAACCAACTTCTACATCGAAGCCGGCGGACAGGTTAGCGACACCGGCGTCATCAGCGGCGAGGACTGGGTCATTGAAGTCGAAGCCATGAAACAGCCGCTTGCCGGCATGATCGCGCATGTAGGCGAAGTGGTCGAGGGCAATCCCGCCGTCGGCGACCGCACCACCGCCGCAATTGACCGCGCCCGCCGCAAAGACATCACGCGCAACCACACCGCCACTCACCTGCTCCACGCCGCCTTGCGCAATCAACTGGGCAATCATGTGCAGCAGAGAGGTTCACTGGTGGCGCCGGATCGGCTGCGTTTCGATTTTTCTCATCCCGAGAAGGTGTCAACGAAACAGCTCGCCCGGATTGCGGCCGAGGTGAACAGCGCCGTTCTATCCAATTTTGCCGTGCGTGACGAAATCAAATCGCTGGAGCAAGCACGGCGCGATGGCGCGATGGCGCTCTTCGGCGAGAAATATGGCGAGACCGTGCGGACGGTGATCATCGGCGCCGGCGACGACCGTTACAGCTACGAACTTTGCGGCGGCGCGCATGTCGGATCTACTATTGAGATTGGCGCATTTGTATTCACAAGCGAAGGCAGCGTCAGCGCCGGAATACGACGCGTCGAAGCCTTGACGGGACAGGCGGCCAATGCCCATCTGAGCGACGCGCTGAGTACGCTTGACGATATCGCGAGGCAGCTTGGCGTCGTTCCCGATCAAGCAGTCGGCCGCATAGCCGGATTGCAGAACGAGCTGGCCAGCGCTCGCCGCGAGATTGGCGCCTTGCGCCGCAAACAGGCGAAATACAACTTCGACGAAATGATCGACCAGCAGTTGGAAAGCCTGAACGGCAAGCAGGCTTTGCTGGCTGAGCTTGAAAACACGCCGGTTGAGACCATGCGCGAAATGACCGATTGGTTCCGCAACCGCGTCGACAAGGGCGTCATGGTCCTGGCCAGCGACATCAACGGACGTCCGCAAATTGTGGTGGCGGTTTCCGATGCCCTGGTAAAGACGGGCTTGCGCGCCGGCGACTTGATCAAGCCTATCGCCAAAGTCGTTGGCGGTGGTGGTGGCGGACGCCCGCAAATGGCGCAAGCCGGCGGCAAAGACAGCAGCAAAATCGAGGACGCCCTGCAAACAGCGCGAGACTTGATTGCCAAGGCATAACCCCGATCCGCGACCACCGCGCTTCACAAAATCGTCGTATACTTCACCTTGATGTCAGCCGAAGTTGAGTTGATCCAACTCGAAGCGAGCGATACCGTCGTCGCCATCCGCGACCGTTTGTCCGGTCTGCGCGGTCGGCGCGTGCTGTTGGTTTGGCCCGATGGCAGCAGCAACCTGAGGCGCAAACTTGACCTAGTGCTTATACAGCGCGAGGCTTATCGTCGCGCCGTTCAGCTCGCCATCGTCGCGCAAGAGCCAAGCCTCCGCTTCTTCGCCGCCGAACTCAATATCAGTTGCTTCCCATCGATAGAAGCCAGCCAACGCGAACGCTGGAAACGGGGCCGACATAAAATCTTCCTTCCGCGTTATCACAAACCGAATGCTGATCTTCTGGCGGAAGATCTGGAGTTCATGCGCGCCCGGCGGCAAAGGCACTCGCCCTGGCGGGCCTTTTTCGAGCGCTTGATCGCCCTCGTCCTGCTCTTCGCCGCTGTCGCCGCCGCCTTGTACACAGTTGTGCCGGGCGCGGTGGTCAGCGTCAGTTTGCGCGAAGAAAATATCGACCTGGTATTCGATATTGTCGCCGATCGCAAAGTGAAGACGGTTGACGCGGCCAAAGGGATCATCCCGGCCGAGACCATAAGAGCGACCGTCGAGGCGACCGCGACCCTCCCGACCACCGGCAGCGTCCGGCTCGATAGCGTTTCGGCCGCGGCCGCCGTCACCTTCACCAATCTCGGCGGGGACAGCGTCGTGATCCCGCGCGGAACGATCCTCGGCACCAGCGCGGGAGAGCCCATCCTCTTCGAGACAGTCGCCGATGTGCTGGTGCTGGGCGGGGTCGGGCAAAGCGCCGACGGCGCGGTTGTGGCGATGGAGAGCTACCGCGGCAGCATCGGCAATGTCGGTCCCGGCATGATCAATTCGGTCTTGGGCGGATTGGCCGAACGTGTATCCGTCATTAACTTGACATCCGCGGCCGGCGGCAGCAACCGACAAGTGAAATCGGTCTCGGTCGCCGATCAAGATACGCTGCTTGAAATCTTAAGGATCCAGCTTCAATCGCTGGCTTATGAGCAGATGCGCGGCGCTCTCTCCGAAAGTCAGATCATCATCATCGAGTCGATCAAGATCGAAGACGAACGCAAGGAATGGACCAATTTCTCCGCCGATGTCGGCACGATGGCGAGCGAGCTTTCGCTTTCGATGCGCGCGGTTGTTTCCGCGCTGGCGATTGATGACCGCTATGGCAGGCAACTCCTGCTCGCCCGGCTAAAAGCGGCCACGCCAGCAGGAAAGGAGTTGCAGCTTGACTCGGTGAGTTACGCCCGCGGACCATTCTCGCAAAGCCGCGCCAACGGACAGATCAGCTTCACCGTCAACGGCCGCGCTTCCGTCATCGCCAAACTTGACAGCGACGACTTGCGTGAGCGGCTGGCCGGCGCGACTCTCGAACAGGCGCGCAAATTGCTCGCTGGCAAACCTGAAATCTCAACGGTCGATCCGCCGCTGATTGAAGTCTTTCCTTCCGGGTTACGGCGGATGCCCCAATTGGCCGTGCGTATTGATGTGCAGGTGAGAGACCAAGCGAGGGACCAGAGATGATCGGACGCTTGCTCGGCGTTGATCACGGTGAAAAGCGTATCGGCCTGGCCATCAGCGATGCCCTCGGCATCAGCGCGAGGGAGTTCGACATTATCGAAAGCCGCGGCCCTGAGGCAGACTTCGCCCGCATCCGCGACATCGCCGAACGAGAGCGGGCCACCGGCATTGTCGTTGGCGTCCCCTTGAACCCCAACGCGCCGGCCGGCATCCTTACCCAGGCCGATCTTGTGCGCGAATGGATAGGGCAAATGCGAAAGACAGTGTCCCTGCCCATCGTGGAAATCAGCGAATATCTGACCAGCGATGAAGCGCGGAAACTGGCAAAAGCGCAAAAGCGGGACCCGCACGCCCCCATTGACGACCTCGCCGCGCGGATCATCCTGCAATCTTTCCTGGACGCCTTAAGCTGCGGTTCCGCTACGTTTCCCCCAGAAGACATTTGCGCATAGCAATAGCCGATTATACTAGTAGGTGACGTGGAAAGCGCCGCGCCATTCGCAGGAAAAGCGACATGGCTGTGTTATATTGACGCCACGCATAGAACGAGACCGCCGCCGTGCCCGACTTGCATGACACTCAGCCGAGCCGAAGTTATTACTATCAGCCCCGGGATCAAGGTCCCCCGGCGCCGCCCAGGTTTCTCTTTTGGGGCGTTATCCTCATCTTCATCCTGGTGGTGGCGGGAATCGCCGGCGTAGTCATTGGCTTTCGCGAGATCCTGAAGCCAGCGCAACAGCAGCGCATCATAGACCAACTTCCCTTCATGAGCGCGCTGCGACGCCCGACGCCGGCCGGCGGCGTCTTCCCGACCCTGGTGGTCGCCGCCGATGATGGCGGCGCCCTCGCCCTGCTGGATATGCCGTTGGATATCGCCGCGCCCGCCGCTACCGAACCGGCGGCAGCGGTCACGCCAACGAAGCCCCAGCCGACCCCCGCCCCGCCAACAGAAACGCCCCAGCCAGCAATCCTTGACGAGCCGACTCCGACTGCGGCAATCGAACAAACAACCGAAACAGCAAGCGAGCCGGTAGTCGAGCCGGGCGCCAGCGCGGCGACAAGAATTGCCGCGGCCGCGCCGTCCAACACCTTGCCCAGCGCCGCCCGCATATCAGGCGTGCGCCACCAGCAGCAAACCTGGAACAATTGCGGTCCGGCAACGATCACCATGGCGCTGAGCTATTACGGCTGGCAGCAAGACCAAGCCTACGCCGGCTCGCGGCTCAAACCCAACCGCGAAGACAAAAACGTCAGCCCGCAAGAATTGGCCGACTTCGTGGCCGAGGAAACCTTCGTGAAAGCGATCGTGCGCATGGGCGGCACTTTGGAATTACTGAAGCGACTGGTGAACGAGGGCTTCCCCGTCATCATCGAGACGGGCGCGATGTTCGAAGCCTACGACTGGATCGGGCATTATCGCGTCGTCATCGCCTACGACGACAGCCTTGAACTCTTTTATTTCTTCGATAGTTTCCTCGGTGTTGGCGCTGCGGCGCAAGGCGTTGCTACCAGCTACGCCCAAGTCGATAGCGACTGGCAAGCCTTCAACCGCACCTTCATCGTCGTCTACGAGCCACAACGCGAAACCTTGCTGCGCGCCCTGCTGGATACCCACTGGGATGAGCGGGACGCGGCGCAATTCGCCTTCGACGCCGCCCAAGCCGAAGCGCGACGCCAGCCGCAAAATGCCTTCGCCTGGCTCAATATGGGCACCTCGCTGGTGGCGCTGGACCGGCACGAGGAGGCCGCCGTCGCCTTTGATCAAGCGAATCGCACCGGCAATTTGCCTTGGCGCATCTTCTGGTATCAGTTCGGCATCTTCGAAGCCTATTTTGCGGTCGGGCGCTACGATGATGTGCTGAGCCTGGCCAGGATAAATCAGAACAACTCCAGCGAGCTCGAGGAGACCTACTACTGGCAAGGTCGCGTCCGCGAAGCGCAAGGCAACCGCGCCCAAGCGGAAAGCCTGTACCGCCGCGCTCTGGCATACAACCCCAATTACGATGACGCGCGCGACGCGCTGGAAAACTTGAACTAAGACGCCGATGGCAACCGACCCAGTCAAGCCCGCATCGCAAAGACAAATGGCGCGTCGCATCGCCCGCTCCACGCTGACGGTCATGATCGCCTTTGGCGCGGCCAAGCTCATCAGCTTGCTGCAGACCATCATCATCGCGCAGGCTTTTGGCGTCGGGTCTGATCTTGACGCCTATGTCGCCGCCAACCGCATTCCCGAACTCATTGTCATTCTGATCTCCGGCGGCGCCTTGACCCACGCCTTCATCCCGATCTTCAGCGGCTTCCTGGCGAAAGGCGATCTTGATTCCGCCTGGCAACTATCCAGCCACCTCATCAACACGATTTTCATGCTGGCACTTGTCATCAGCGCCGGTGTATTCCTTGCCGCGCCCTGGCTGGTCGCCAACGTGGTCGCGCCCGGCTTTGACGCCGGCACCGCCAGCGACACGGTCGATATGATGCGAATCTTGCTATTGAGCACGATCATCTTCGCACTGAGCGGGATATTCAGCGGCATCCTCAACTCGCACCAGCATTTCCTGCTGCCGGCGCTGGCGCCGATCATGTACGATATCGGCATCCTCTTCGGCGTGATCTTCCTGCTGCCGCGCCTGGGCGTCCACGGCATCGCCGTCGGCGCTGTAATCGGGGCCGCTTTGCACTTCGGCATCCAGGTCCCGGGCTTGATCCGTTACAAGATGCGCTGGCGCCTTGAATTGGGCTTGTTTAACCCGCAGTTGTGGCGGGTCATCCGCTTGATGCTGCCTCGCATTGGCGGCTTGGGCGTCTTCAGCCTCAACTTTCTGGTGATGAACAATATCGCCTCGCGGCTCGGAGTCGGCTCGGTCAGCGCGCTGGATTGGGGCTGGCGCCTGATGCAGATTCCGCAGACCCTCATCGGCACAGCGATGGGCATCGTGATCTTCCCCACCCTGGCCGCCCTTAGCGAGATGAACGATCTCGAGGGCAAACGCGGCGCCATGACCGGCGCCCTGCGCTTCATCCTGGTCAGCAGCATTCCGGCCGCTATCGGCTTGATCGTGCTCGGCCGTCCGCTGATTAGCCTGCTGGAGCGCGGCGCCTTTGACGCCTCCGCCTCGGCCCTGGTCTACAGCGCGTTGACCATGTTCACGCTCGGTCTCATCGTGCATTCCACGCTGGAAGTCATCGCGCGCAGCTTCTACGCCGATAAAGACACCTTGACGCCGCTATTCGCCGCGTTGGGCGGCGCGCTCATAAACTTCGTCCTCGCCCTCGCCCTCAGCGATGTCAATACCGTCAGCGCCAACAGCCTGCTCAATTCGGTCGCCCGCTCGCTGCCAAGCTTGTCGCTGCGGCCGGAAGTCGGCAACGTGAGCGGCCTGGCGCTGGCCAATTCGCTCGGCGTCATGTTCGAGGTGGTATTATTGCTTTACATTCTGCGCCGGCGCTGGCGCGGCATTCACGAAGACGCGCTCTCGCTCTGCCTGTTAAAGACACTCGCCGCCTCGCTGATTATGGCTGGCGTCATTGTCGCTGTCGACGCGGCTTGGGAGCAACTGGTTCCTCAAGCCGGCTTGACCGTCACCATCGCGCGGCTCGCGGTTGAGGCTGTCGCTGGCCTGGCGGCTTTTGCGCTGGCGGCGCTGCTCCTGCGCATGAGTGAATTGACGGAACTATGGCGGATCATCACAATACGCCGCCCAGCTTAACGAGGATATAGATGCCCATCAAAATAAAGTCTTTGACGCTCGGTCCTTTCGCCACCAACGCCTATCTGGTCGCCGATACTCAGACAGGCAACGCCGTCTTGATCGATCCGGTTGATGAGGCGGCGGTGATTCTGGAGGCGGCCGCCGCCGAAGGCTGGTCCATCAAGCTGATGATCGCCACCCATGCCCACCTCGATCATGTTCTGGCGAGCGCGGCGATCAAGGAGGCGCTGGGTATTCCCTTCTACATCCACGAAGACTGTGAGACGCTGCTGGATGAAATCCCGCTGCAAGGACTCTTCTTTGGTTTGGGTGAATTACCCGCCGCCGCCAAACCGGACCGCCTTCTGAAAACCGAACCGGAAGTCATCGCGCAGGACGCGATCCGCCTTCACAGCCTTTATACGCCCGGCCACGCGCCGGGTCATCTCAGCTTCTACCTGCCCGAGCAAAAGATCCTCTTCAGCGGCGACAGCCTCTTCGCCGGCAGCATCGGCCGGACGGACTTGCCCGGTGGCGACCATGAGTTGCTGATGGCATCGATCTTCGAGAAGATCATGGTGCTGGACGATGATGTGCGGGTCTTGCCCGGCCACATGGGCGCGACGACCATCGGGCGGGAACGGCGAAGCAACCCCTTCTTGCTCTCGTATGGCGGCCGACTCTAACCTCGCCGCGCAATGCGAATCCTGACGCTCTTCCTGGACGGCATCGGCTTGGGTGAAGACGATCCCGCAATCAACCCTTTCGCCGCCGCCGATACGCCAACCATGCTCAGCCTGAGCAATGGGGTGCGCTGGCTGGCGACTACCGGCTTGCAGGAGAGCAGACGCGCCATCTTCATCCCGACCGACGCGAGACTCGGCGTGCCCGGGCGCCCGCAAAGCGGCACCGGACAAGCGAGCCTCTTGACCGGCCTGAACGTGCCCAATCTCGTTGGCCGTCACTACGGACCGAAACCCGATGCGACGACGCGCGAAATCATCGCCGAGCACAGCTACTTCCGCCGCCTGACGGAACGCGGCAAATCCGCGCGCCTGTTGACCGCCTATCCGCCGCGCCTGCTATCGGACTTTGCGCGAGGCAAGACGCTGCGCTCCAGCATTCAGCAGGCCGCCTTTGCCTCTGGCTTGCCTCACTTCACGCTCGCCGATGTCATCCAGCAGCGCGCCTTGACAGCGGAATGGACGCCCGACAGCTGGCGCAGCTACCTCAAGCTGCCGGACTTGCCCGCGTATGCCGCGCGCGATGCCGGGCGCCTCCTGGCGCGGCTCGCAATTCAATACGACTTCAGCTTCCACTCTCACTGGCTGACGGACCGCATCGGGCATCGCGGCACGCTCAAGCGCGGCGTTGAAACGCTCGAACGCTTCGACGCCGTGCTCCGCGGCCTGCTGGATGAGTGGGATGAAGCGGCCGGTCTGGTCGTCATCACGAGCGATCACGGCAACATGGAAGACCTCAGCAGCCGCCGTCACACTCTGAACGATGTGCCGACGGTCGTCATTGGCGCCCATGCCAAAGTGTTCGCGGAAGGCTTCACAAGTCTGACCGACTTCGTTCCCGCCTGTGATAGAATGCTCTTTCATCATGCCTGAATCGACTCGTTGGAATTGAGCCGCCAGTGAAGAACAGACTTGTCTGGTCCATCCTAGCCATTGTATTTGGCCGCCTGGTCATCAACATCTCCCGGCGCTTTCCTTATCCCTTTGTGTCCGCCATCGGCGCGAGCTTCAGCGTCTCCGCCGACAGCATTCAAAATGTCATCGCGCTGACGAACGGCGCCGGTTTGCTTAGCCCCATCCTCGGCACGATCTTCGTCCATTACGGGCGCAAGGCCGTGATGGTTGGCGTCCTCGTCTTTATGTCCGGCATCAGCCTGCTCAGCGCGCTCTTCGCCAATTACGGCATCTTCGTCGTGGTCATGTTCGCCCTCGGCGTCGGCAAGATCATCTACGATCCGACCATTCAAGCTTACTTCGGCGATACCATCCATTTCACCCGCCGCGCCCGTGTCATGGGCTTCGCCGAGTTGAGCTGGGCGCTTTCCCTCTTGATCGCCGCGCCTGTCGCCGGCTTTCTTCTCGATTCCAGTTCCCTGCAAGCGGTATTCCTGTTCCTGTCGATTATGCTGGGCGCGGGCGCGCTTGCCATCTGGCTCGTGGTTGAATCCGACCGGGAGCCCGGCCATGACCATCCCATCCGCGTCGTCAATCCGCTCACGGCCATGCGCGCCGTCAGCGCACACGGACCGGCGGTGGCCGCCCTGGCCTACTCCCTGTGCTTGACGCTGTCGCACGAAATCTTCTTCATCAATTACGGCTTGTGGATGGAAGACTCCTTCGACTTGCTGCTCACCGCTCTCGGCGCTATCACCATCGTGATCGCTGTGGCGGAGGTCATCGGCGAGTTCATCGTCATCACAGTCGCGGACCGCTTCGGCACGAAGCAGACGTCCATGTACGGCATGCTTGTGGCCGCCATCTGTTTCTTCATCATTCCTTATCTCAACTTCAGTTTGCCGCTGGCGATGTTCGGCATATTTGTGATGTTCATCTGTATTGAGACGGCTATCGTCTCCGCCTTGCCCCTCTTCACCGAGATCATGCCGAAGTCCCGCGCGGTGATGATGAGCGCGAATATGGGCGCGCATTCGCTCGGGCGCGTCGCGGGGGCTGCGCTGGGCGCGCTGATCTACAAGTTCAGCGAAGGCAACTTCCTGCTTATCGGCGTGGTGGCCGGCGTGCTGGGTCTTGTCGCTTTCGTCGTCATGCGGCGCTTCGTGCCGTCTGACGGGCAGAGCGCAGCCTGAACGGCTCTGACCGCTGGCAGCCGCAGGGTCGTCCGCCGCGCTTGCAGCGCTCGGGAAGAGGAGCCGAGAATGTTTCGGCATTTTTTTGTCCTTTCAAGATCATTCCGGCAAAGAAGCAAAGGATAAAAAAAGACCCCAAAAAGCCCCACAGAGGATAAATACAGTACCAACAGAAGATAAAAAAGTTGAAGTAAACATAGGCAGAGGATGGCAAGTTTGCTGGTCTCTATCAATACAGTATGGATACAGCGGTAGTCTGGGCGCTGAAATTGCGGATTTGGCGCGATAATAGTTGTATTTTGGATTAGGGACAGCATGGTTTCGGATAGATGCTGGATTGGCGATTTGGCGTTCATGGTGTCAGGGTAGCAGAAAAAGAACAGGCATGGAAGAACAAATGTTCACGCATTAGGATTTTCATACGGTGGGTTGCGGGCGGGTTGACAAGTCGCGCTTATGGTTTTCTGTGCGGATATATGTTTGGCGGGGTCGAAGAATCTGAAACTGCGGGCGATCCAAGGAGCGCCCCTACATCTAGTATTCCGGAGTCAGGATAATTGGTTGCCATGTCCTCAATTTCACCACTCCCTGTATAAGTTAGCCACGTAAAGCCACATCTTGACTATCACCGAGGCATGTCATAAAATTGTTCGGCGTTCTTTTCATCAGGGGCAAACATGTTCGAAACGCTTTCGCAAAGGCTTGATACGGCCTTTGAAGGCTTGCGCAAAGGCGGCACCGTCAAGGAAGCTGACGTCAAGGCAGTCATGCGGGAAGTCCGCATGGCGCTGCTCGAGGCCGATGTCGCCCTGCCGATCGTGAAGGACTTCATCAAGGAGGTGCGGGAGCGCGCTCTTGGCGAGGAGGTCCACAAGGCGCTGAAACCGAGCGAGCAGGTCGTCAAGATCATCCACGAAGAAATGGTGGAGATGCTGGGGGAGGCCGGGCGCCTGAATTACAGCGGCAGCAGCAAGCCGCATGTGATCATGATGGTCGGCTTGCAAGGCACGGGCAAAACCACCAATACAGCGAAGTTGGCGCTTCACCTGCGCGGCGAAGGCAAGAAGCCCTTGATGATCGCCGCCGATACCTATCGACCCGCCGCTGTTGACCAGCTCGTCACGCTGGCCAAGCAAATCAATATCCCTTATTACGAAGAAGGCATTTCCGATTCGCCGCCCGCCATCGTCAAGCGGGGGCTCAAACGCGCGAAAGAGCTGGATTGCGATATTGTTCTGATTGATACTGCGGGCCGCTTGCAGATTGATGACACGCGCATGAGCGAGTTGGAGGACATCAAGCGGATTTCCTCGCCGGCCGAAATTCTGCTGGTCGCCGATGCGATGACGGGCCAGGAAGCGGTGAATATCGCGCGCGGCTTCAATGAAAGCCTGGGCATCACCGGTTTGGTCTTGACGCGAGTTGACGGCGACGCGCGCGGGGGCGCCGCCCTTTCGATGCGCGCGGTGACCGGCGTACCGATCAAGTTTATGGGCACGGGCGAAAAAGTGAGCGCCGACACCCTGGAGCTATTCCACCCGGACCGTATTGCTCAGCGCATCCTCGGCATGGGCGATATCATGTCGCTGATCGAAAAGACCGAGTCGCTCTACGAGGAAGAAGAAGCCCTGCGCCTGCAAAGTAAAATCATGAAGAACGAATTTACTTTGCAAGATTTTCTCGACCAGTTGCAGAAGATCCGGCGCATGGGACCTTTGGGCAAAGTGATGGGTATGATCCCGGGCATGTCCAAATTGCAGATGCAGAGCGATTTCAATGACGAAGATATCGAGAAGCGCATCAAGAAAGTCGAGGCGATTATCAATTCGATGACGCCGCATGAAAGACGCCACCCGCGTATACTCAAGGCCAGCCGCAAGAAGCGCATCGCCAGCGGCAGCGGCGTCGAAGTTCGTGATGTTAACGAGTTGCTCAAGCAATTTAAGCAGATGAGCCGACTCATGAATCAAATCAGCAGAGGGAAGTTGCCCAATATACCCGGCTTGACCGCTTGAGCCGGCAAAGAGGAGAGTTAGCATGGTTCGTATTCGTTTGCGCCGTCAAGGCTTGAAGCGCCAGCCCAGCTATCGCGTTGTCGTCACCGACCAGCGGAAGGCGCGCAATGGCAGTTACCTGGAAAACATCGGGCACTACAATCCGCGCACGCGCCCGGCTACCGAAATCATCGAAGAGGAACGCGCGCTCTACTGGCTGAGCGTCGGCGCGCAACCCAGCGACGCCGTCCGCCGCTTGCTGGAGCACACGGGCACATGGGAACGCTTTCAGCGGCTGCGCGCCGGCGAAAGTCTCGAAGATCTGGTGGCCGAGGCGGAAGCCAACCGCGGCGAGCTGCCCAGCCCCAAGACCAATTATCCCGCGCCCGGCGATGGCGAGAGCAAGATCAAAGCGCGTGAAGCCAAGCGGCTAGCCGCCGAGCAAGCGGCTCAGGCCGAGAGCCAGGCGTCGTAATCATGGTCGAAGAAGAACTGCTTCAATATATCGCCGAAAACCTGGTCAACTCGCCCGAGGAAGTCAGCATACGCCGCAAGGATAGCGGCAGAAACATTGTGCTGGAGCTGTCGGTGGCGTCGGAGGACATGGGCCGCGTCATCGGGCGCAGCGGCCGCGTGGCGAATTCCATTCGAGCGCTGCTGCGGGCAGCCGGCCCGGCTGATGAACGCGGGCGCGAGCGCCGCCGCCGCGTGATCCTCGAAATCGAATAAGGCTTCAGTGACACAGCCTCAAGACAAACCGGCTCATCTGGTCATCGGCGAAGTGCTCCGACCACACGGCGTGCGCGGTGAAGCGCGTATGCGCGTGCTCACCGACAATCGCGAGCATTTGCCGTCGCTGAAATATGTCTACCTGGCGGATTCGCCCACGGATACGCGCAAGAACAGACTTGATCTTGAAGGCGTACGTTTCAACAAAGCCTACGCGCTCCTGAGTTTTGTCGGCGTGGACAGTCGTGATGAGGCCGAGGCATTGCGCGGCAAGTCCGTCTTAATCGACATGGATCAGGCGGCACCGCTGGAAGACGGTCAGTATTATCTTTTCCAACTTGTCGGCATGCGCGTGGTTACTGAGGGCGTGGAACTGGGCGCCATCAAGGAAGTTCTGCAAACCGGCGCTAATGATGTTTATATCGTCGATAGCGACATTCATGGCGAGCTGCTCATCCCGGCGCATGACGAAACCATCGCCGACATAGATTTCGACGCGCAGATTGTTTCGATGACTCTGCCGGAAGGCTTGATCCCCGACTGAGACCGGCGCAGCAGACTTGACAAGAAAATTCCGTTGCTGATATGCTGGTCGTGATCACTCTTCGTTGACGGACCTTTATGCAGTCAATCAATAATCAACATTATTGGCTGGGATTGCACCTCATCCCGCGTTTTGGCATTGCCAAGCTGAACCGCCTGCTCGCCCACTTCGACTCGGCGGAAGCCTTGTGGCGCGAGCCCGAAGCCAGCCTGATGCGCCTGGATTTGCCTCGTCCGCTGCTGCGGCAGTTCTGCGCCGGCCGGGGGGAGATTGATCTAGTGCGGGAAATGGACCGGGTCGCGCAGGCGGGCGCATCGTTAGTCACGCTTGAAGACGCGCGTTATCCTCAACTCTTGCGCTCGCTGCCCGATCGCCCGCTGGTCCTCTACGTCCGCGGCGAGCTCACTGACGCTGACGACAAATGCCTGGCGATCGTCGGCACGCGAAAAGCCAGCCGATACGGTTGGGATGTCGCCAATCAACTCGCGGAGGAGCTGGCGCAGCAGCGCATCACCATCGTATCGGGCCTGGCGCAGGGCATCGACGCGGCCGCGCATCGCGGCGCGCTGACCGCCGGCGGACGGACGATCGCGGTTGTAGGCACCGGCATCGACCGGGTGTATCCGCGGGAGAACGCCGACCTGGCCGAGGAGATCTGCACCGCCGGCGCAATCATGAGCGAGATGCCCCTCGGCACAGCGCCGCTGGGGAAAAACTTCCCGCAGCGGAATCGGCTTATCAGCGGTTTGTCTCTGGCGCTGCTGGTCGCGGAAGCGCCCGCCCGGAGCGGCGCCCTCAATACCGTTTCTCACGCTATCGATCAGGGACGCGATGTCCTTGCCGTGCCGCACAATATCTTCAGCCCGACAGGCCGAGGCTGCAACCAACTCATACAAGACGGGGCGAAATTGGTTGTTGATGTCGCGGACATTCTCGACGAGTTGGATGTGTCGCATTTGAATGTCCGGACGCGAATTCAAGTCCAGGAGATTCAACCGGAGAATGAGTTGGAAGGCTTGGTCTATCAGCAATTGAGCGCCGACCCGGTTCATGTCGATCTCATCGTGCGTCAGACACAATTGCCGACCGCCACAGTCACCAGCACCCTGACGCTGCTCGAACTAAAGGGGCTTGCCGAGAGCGCCGGACCTATGCAATACTGCCGTGCGCGATTTTCTCCGGAGTGAGGGACTCAGCGATGGAACACTACTACGCCCTTATTGCCGCCGGCGGGCACGGCACCAGGCTTTGGCCAATGAGCCGCGCGAAGCTGCCCAAACAGATGCTGCCCTTGGTCGATGATGATTCCATGTTCACCACAAGCATCGCGCGGATCAACCCGATTTTCCCGCCGGAAGACATCTTCGTCGTCACCGGACGCGAATTGGCGGAAGATCTGCGAGCGGAGGCGCCGCAAATCCCGGCCGACAATTTCATCATTGAACCCTACGCCAAGAACACCGCGCCGGCTTTGGCCCTCGCCCTATCCGCGATTCAAAGGCGGGACCCGGAGGCGACCGTCGCCATCTTGACCGCCGACCATCACATCGCCCGCCAAGATAAATTCTGCGCCGTTTTGGAGGCGGCCTGGCAAGTGGCGCAGGAGGGCCAGATTGTCACCCTGGGCATCTCGCCTTCCCATCCCGCCACCGGTTACGGCTACATACAGCAGGGGGCCTTCATAGGCGACTACAGCAATTTCAAGGTCTACCAATCGAGGCGATTCACGGAAAAACCGGACATCGTCCGCGCCACCCAATTCCTGGCTTCGGGGCAATACAGTTGGAATTCCGGCATGTTCATCTGGCGGGTGGACCGCGCGATGCGCGACCTTGAGCGATTCCAGCCCGCCGTCTACGCCATGTGCAGCTACCTGCAATCGGCATACGGCTCGCCCGATTATGACAGCAAACTGAATGACATTTGGGAGACGATGCCCAAGCTCTCCATTGATTTCGGCGTCATGGAGAAGGCGGACAATATCGCTGTGATTCCCATCGATATCGGCTGGAGCGATGTCGGCACCTGGGCGTCGCTTTTTGACATCCTGCCGCAAGACAGCTTCGGCAATTGCATCAAGGGCGACTCAAGCGATATCCGCGTCATACTCGACACACGGGACACCTTGGTCTTCAGCGATCGCCTCACGGTGGCGATCGGCGTCGAAGATATCGTCGTCGTGGATACGGACGATGTCCTGCTCGTATGCCACAAAGATCGTACGCAAGATGTCAAACAAGTTGTGGATTACCTGCGGGAAAACGGAAACGAAGAATATCTCTGATGAAGCCACGCGTTGAGAAGGATGAGATATGACGGATACCGAGACTAGGACTTTGCAGTCTTATTGCGTTAAGTGCCGCGTCAAGCGCGACATGGATAACCCGGAAGCGGTCTATACCAAGACTGGCACGCCGGGCACACGCGGAACGTGCAACGAGTGCGGGACGAAGCTCTTCCGCATGGGCGCGACGCCAGCACACGAGGGCATCCCTAAACCGGAAAAAGTTGAGCGACCCGTCCGCAAGAAGCGGAAAGCAAAAGCAAAAAAGAAAAAGGCGCGAAGAAAATCGGCCGCCAAGTCCAATGGGCGGCGCGGCGCCAAGCGCCGAAACATCGGTCGTTTGGTCATCGTGGAGTCACCGGCGAAGGCGCGCAGCATTGGCGGATTCCTCGGCGCTGGTTATACCGTGATGTCATCCGTCGGCCATGTGCGCGACTTGCTCAAGAGCCGGCTATCGGTGGATGTTGAACAAAACTTCGAGCCGGAATATCGCGTGCCCAATGACAAGCGCGAGGTGGTCAAGGAACTCAAAGCCGCCGCTGAAGGGGCGGAAGAAATCTTCCTCGCCACCGACCCGGATCGCGAAGGCGAGGCCATCGCCTGGCATTTGGTCGCCGCCGCAGAAATGCCGCCGGACAACGTCCGCCGCGTGGTCTTTCACGAAATCACCGATAACGCGGTTGCGGAAGCCTTCGCGCATCCGCGACAGATCAACATTGATCTGGTTAATGCGCAGCAGGCGCGCCGCATCCTCGACCGCCTGGTGGGCTATCAAGTCTCGCAGCTGCTTTGGGCGAAGGTGCGCGGCGGCCTCTCGGCCGGACGTGTGCAGAGCATAGCTCTGCGCCTGGTCGTGGAACGCGAGAAGGAGATTGAAGCATTCAAGCCAGTGGAATACTGGACGGTTGACGCCAGCTTGTCCAAACGAGGCGAAGCTCAGCCGCCGCCATTCAACGCGCGCCTCGCGCGCATCGATGGCGACAATGTCATCTTCAATACCAATGGCGAGAAACCGCCAGTCTTGGACAGCGAAGCGACGGTGATGCCGCATGTCGATGTGCTGAACCAAAGCAACTTCGTTGTTGACCAAGTGAAGCGCGGCACGAGCCAATCGAAGCCGAGAGCGCCCTTCACCACCAGCACATTGCAACAAGCAGCGTCTAGCCGACGCGGCCTCGGCGCCAGCCGCACTATGCGCATTGCCCAACAGCTCTACGAAGGCATTGACCTCGGCAATGGAGATCGAGTCGGCCTTATCACGTATATGCGCACCGACAGCGTACAGGTGTCAGAGGACGCGCAAGCGGAAGCGCGCAAATACATTCAATCAAAGCACGGCAAAGCTTACTTGCCCAAAACGCCGCCAAAGTACAAGACCCGCTCAAAGTCGGCGCAAGAAGCGCATGAAGCCATACGCCCCACCAGCGTCATGCGTACGCCGGACTCGTTGAAGCATCAATTGGATCGTCGCCAACTACAACTCTACACCTTGATTTGGAATCGTTTCGTCGCCAGTCAGATGACTCCCGCTGTATACAACACGCTTAGCATCGAGGTGAAAGCGGGCTTGTCCAATGCGGATATGCCGTATCTCTTTCGCGCCTCCGGTCGCAAGTTGAAGTTTCCCGGCCACCTGGCCGTCGACCTCCAGGCGGCAAATGGCGGCAAGGACACGCAGCAAAACTTCCCCGACCTCACGCCCGGCGAAGCGCTGAACCGCCAGCAGATCATTCCCGAGCAGCACTATACACAGCCGCCGCCCCGCTATAACGAAGCCAGCCTAATTAGACAGATGGAGGAACTTGGTATCGGGCGTCCGAGCACCTACGCGCCCACTGTGACCATCATTCAAACGCGGGAATACGTCACGCGGGAGGGCCGCAGCCTCAAGCCGACAGAAATAGGACGAGTAGTCTGCGAATTGCTTACTGAATACTTTTCGGACGAAATGGACTACGAATTCACCGCGAACATGGAGGAAAAGCTTGATGCGGTTTCCGAAGGCAAGCTGGAATGGCGGCCGATGCTTGATGAATTCTATCAGCCATTTGAGTTGCGCTTGAAACATGCGCAAGTGGAAATGCCGCAACGAGAAGTTGTAGAGCCGGTCGGGCGGATATGCCCGGAGTGCGGCAACAACGAACTTGTCGTCAAGTATAGCCGTTGGGGCAAGAAATATATTGGTTGCGCCGGTTACCCCAATTGCGAGCATACCGAGTCGTTTACAAAGCGGACTCCATTGGGATTGCCGTGTCCGGAGTGCGGCGATGGCGAATTGGTTGTCCAAGAAGGGCGGCGAGGCAGATTCATATCGTGCACCAACTATCCCAAATGTCGCCATACCGAGCCTTACAAGACAGGGCATCTCTGCCCCCAATGCGGGCAGGAACACCGGGGCGAAATCGTCGAGCGGAGCTCCCGCAAGGGTCGTACCTTTTACGGCTGCAATCGCTATCCGGATTGCGACTTCGCGGCCTGGAAGCTGCCGCAAGATCTTGAGCGGATCAATGCGCAGCCTGTCAACGAAAAAGACAAAGAACTGTCCAGGACCTAAACCCGCATTTTCTCGTCCACGCCCCGTTGCGGCGAGGCCCAATCCAGTACAAAAGTTGCCGCGCTATGCGTTTGTGGCGTTGAAATACCTATCGTATACTTCTCGATAGATGTGCAATTTGCAGACGCGAAAGGGCGCTGCCCATGGGTATTCAAAGTCAAAATCCAGATCCTGCGCAAGGAGTCGAATCCGCTGGCTCAGCTGGTGGGCAGGGCAACGAGGCAGGCAGATTTGCCGGGCTCGCCGGCGCGTCCTCCAATCCGCGCATACAGCGTTTGATGGCATCGGCGCCCGAACGCGCGACCGTCATGCTGATTCTGCTCGGCATGGCAGTCGGCTTGATAACGGCTTACGTAATCATCCCGACGGAGTTCACCGGCGCGTCGCCGAGGCACATGAGCCAGCAAGCGATCCAGCAGTGGGTGCGCATGGTCGCTGTCGGCCATTCGGAGGCGATTCATTACGATGGCGAAAACGCATTAATCGTATTAAACCAGATCCCTAATCCGCAAGGCGTCGTCCGCAACCTGGCAAACAGCGTCAATATCCCGTCGGCGGAACGCGCGGCGCTCAACGACTTGGCCGATATCCCCGGTTTCGCCGATCTCGCGGGCGCTTTGGCGCCGGAAGATCCGGGCGTCTTCGGCAGCAGCCTGCAAGTTATTCTGTCGCTGGCCGCTGTGGCGATTGGCGCGCCGATCCTGGTCATCGCCGGCCGGACCGTTCTACCCGCGCGCAATTCAAGCGACGCGGCAAAGCGTCGTGAACTTCGTCAGACCTCAACTGGCCAGGCGCAAGCATCAGCCAGCGCGGACCAGACAGCGCAACAATATCAAGCCTACGCGGAAGCGCCGCCATCCGCGCCTTGGGGCGATGATGAAACCGACCAGAGCAACACCATCCACCCGCAATACGGCGTCGCGGTTTTGCATACGCTTTCCAACTATGTCAAAGGCCGCAACTTTGATGACTCTTTCGCGATTGAATCGGGCCCGGAGCTTGGAGGCCAATTCCTCGGTGAATGTGGCGTATCCGCTGCGACGCAGGTGGGCAACGAGTTGCAGTCGGTCGAGGTTTGGGGCTTTGATATGGCGTCACAGGAGACGCTGACCAAAGTCTTCGCGGCGCCGGCCGCCTTGGGTGACCCGGCCCTGCAAGCGACTTTGGCAAACCGTGTCAAAGACCCGACAGCGGATGTGATTGCGGCCGAGCCCAGCGCCGCGTTGTTGCTGGATAGCGGGTCAATCCACATTCAGGCGACAATCAAGACGGTCGTATGCAATTACGGCGGCGGCACTCCCAACAGCGCGATAGAGACTCTGCAGATCGAATTAATCGCTTGGCACAAGCAGAGCGCGCCTTCCGGCCTGCCGGCGAGCGGCTATCCCGCCCCGGCCGCGTCGCCATTTAACGAATACGCCGATTTGCAGTTTGGCGCGCCATCCGAAACAACTTCTCCGTCTCCGCCGCCTACAACTGGCGGGAGCGGCGCGGCGCGGCCATCGAACAGCCCGCTCGCACCCAAGCGCCCGGAAGACAACGAGGACGATCCTTTTGGCGGGACGGGCAACTTCATGCCCTACTCTTAGAAATAGCGCCAATGAGAAGAACAAGCCCCGTTAACTGCGGGGCTTTTTTATCGCTTATTAATGTCGCTTGTAAGCAATTCAAAGAAAGTAATTTAGGTGGAGAGCAGTTTGGGCACAAGTTTTGGGCGATTCACCGAGCCGCCCCTACAAGTCGACTTGATTTCCGGTTTTTCATCGCTAAGTTAGAATTACTTAGTTTATCGGCTGCCTCCCGCCTAGCGAATGTCGATTATCTTGAATCGCAGTTTGCCGTCCGGCGTCGAGACCCTTATCTTCGCCCCGACCTTCTCTCCCAGCAGGGCCGCCCCGATCGGACTCTTCTGCGAGATCTTGCGCTCCCGCGGGTTCGCTTCGGCGCTGCCGACAATCTTGAATTCTTCTTCTTCGCCGATTCCGACTTCCTCGATGATCACGGTTGAGCCGATGCGGACTACATCGCTCGGTCCCGAATCGTCCACAATGATCGCGCTCTGCAAAATCGCCTCGATGTGCCGCACGCGCCCCTCGATGAAACCGAGCTGTTCTTTGGCATCGTGGTAGTCGGCGTTTTCCTTGAGGTCGCCCTGGGCGGCCGCCTCCTTCAGTTTTTGCGCCAGCGCCGGACGACGCGTCTCGATTAGCTGCTTGAGTTCGCGCCGCAACGCGCCTTCGCCATCTCGAGTCAAATAAGTTTCTTCTGCGGCCATTCTTGTCTTCTTTCTGATTCTTCGCTTGCGTCGCTCGCAAGCTCATTCGGGGGGCTGCGGAATTCCTTGACCAGTGCGCGGATGTTCAGTTGATGCAATTGTGTCACGATACCATTGAGCAATACCTGGCTCTTGCCACAATCTTCCAGTGTGATCGCAGCTTCGATATCCGTCCGATCCGCCTCCAAAGCCTGCGCCACGCCATCTTTCAAACAATGGAGGTAGCGCAAGTCGCTTTTGATTTTCTCCGATACTTCGCCGCGCAGGATAATGTCACCATGCCCTTGCACAATATTCTCGTAATCCCGCTCGAGCAATCGCGCCAGGGATTGCTCCAGGTCGCTGGAGTTGCCATCAACGAAGTAGGGTATCGGCATCACGGTATCGGCCGCGAACAGCACCTCTTCGCCCTCGACCAAACATACAATCGAGTCCGGGCTATGCCCGGGGCTTTCACGCAGTCTGAACCTGGTCTCGCCAAGCTCAAGCACAAGTTCATCCTCGAAAGTGATGTTCGGCAGCGTCAGTGAAACTTCCTGGAATTCTGGTCCACTTGCTTTCATCCGCTGCAAACTTTCCCGCCCTCGCGTCGCAAGAATCTCGGCACAGAGTTTGTGCGCGATCACCTGCGCGTCCGGGAAGAGGCAGGCGCCCGTCGTGTGATCCGCGTGGAAATGCGTATTGATCACGTAACGAACTTTCGACCCCAAGCCCACTTCAATGAAGCGGCGAATGCGCAGGGATTCTTCCGGATATAACAGAGTGTCGATGAGCACAGCGCCTTCGCTGGTCAATACGACGCCGGCGGTTACCTGTGCATACAGATTGCTGCGGAAGACAAAGATCTGATCTGTAATGCGCTCACGCTGCATGAAAACGATTGATCGCCGTGACTGAGTAGAGGTCAAGCTGTCGCGCGAGTATAGTCAGCGCCGGGCGCAAAATCAAGTGGGGAACGCCCCGCGGCAGTTGCCCGGCGGAGCAATGCGGCTTCGCAATGCGACGCGCAACGACTCTGTCACAGCGCATACCGGGGTCTATCGCTAGACCCGAAAAGGCCGCTAGGTTTCATCCACCACAATTTCAACGTAGGTCGTCCGGTAAGCCTCGACGGCGACGGTTTTAGCGTATGCGACCGAACCGGAATCGCTCAAGACAACCAGCTCGTAGTCGCCGACCGGCAAATCGCCGATGGCAAAGTTCTCTTGCCAAACCGGATCTGGATTAACTACATCGCCGCCATAGCTGGCGACCTCGCGGCTCAGGGTATCCGAACGCGCCGAAATCCGTTTGCCGTAGACAGGCTGGCCAGCGGCATCGCGCAGGGCTCCGATGATCATGCCCCGGTCGACATAATGCTGCAACCAAAGCTCGGGATTGCGCGTCATGCGAAAATCATAGGGGTCATCCACGCGCACTTCAAAGTGCAAATGCGGCCCAATCGCCACGCCGCTTGACCCAATGCGACCGAGCCGATCCAAATCGTCCAGAGCCTGCCCCGCGGCAACCTCAACTTCCTCGAGATGACCGTATAAGGTAAAGATTTGCCGCCCCGCCAGGGAGTATTCGTCATGCGCCAGGACGACCACATTGCCATAATAGTCATGCTGTGGTCCCAAGAGTGTTTCAGCGTCGTCGCCCGCGAATACCACGACGCCCGCTTTGGCCGCGTAGACCGGCGTGTCGCGCGGATTAACAAATTCAACGCCCAGGTGAACCGCGCGCCTGCCCCACTGCGTGCTGCCGTAGGCGTAACTGCGATCGACCCAGTGCGCGTAGTCATCCGACAGCTCTATCGGCCGGTGCAGGATGTTGTGCTCGCTCGGCTCAATTTCGACGATCGCCGCCGAGGCAGCGTCCGTCAGATCCGACCTCGGTTGAGGGCCCTCGCCCGCCAGCGGCGGACTTTGACCCCAGACGACAATTGCGCCTAGAAGCGACGCCAGCAGGACCAAAACTGTTCTGCGCCAACTACCCGTTCGCGGCAAGGCTGCCTCCCGTCAGTTGTCAAGAATGGCGAAACTCGCGCTGCCCACTTCCAAGCCATTGGCATACAGCCTCGCCGAGTAATCGCCCGGCGCAAATTGGAAGTCCTCCGGCGTAGCGTAGAACCAGATGCACAGAAGGGGCTCAGTCCGATCTGCTTGCCAACTCATGTCAATCAGGAGCTCCTCTTCATAAAACCAATCCACGCTGAAGGTCGTGCCGGCGCGCAGGGCTGTCACTTCCGCTGTGACATAAATGAGTTCGGCGGTTGAGCGGAACTGGGTTACGGCGCCGGTTGAACAGCCGCTGCTGAGTTCTGTCCCAGCCGCTGTCGATATATTTGATACGCGCAACTCGACTTCGGTCTCATCGCTCGGGGCCGCGTCGTCCATCATGTCGTCTTCCAGCGAACTGCCCATATCTTCAGCGCTGACGACCACCGCTCTCAACTCCGGCGTGCTGGTGTGATTCGCCCGCAAGGTGGCGCCCAAAGCCGCGTTCACGGCGGAAAGCTCCGCAACACGTGTACTGGCCGCGACAATCGTTTCCCGCGCCATGCTCTGTTCCGCAGTGGCCGCGGCGCGGATCGCCCCGCTTTCCATTGCGTACATCGTCAGATCCGCGCCAATGGTGGCGACCGAATCGTTGCCGCTCAGCGCTTGACAGCCCGCCAAGAGGAGCATCGCCGCCAGGCAATAAAAACGAGCCACTGCAAATTTGCGCCAATGCATATTCAGGCCTGGGGATTCGCCATCAACGGGATCGAGAAAGCATGCCACATTATATCAACTGTGGCGACGGCGAGGGAAGTAATGGCAGGTATTTTTGCCGCAGAGTTCACAGAGTAAAGCAGAGGGCACCGAGGAAAGATGTTTCGATAGCTAGTTGGCAGCGACAGTTTGCGCCCAAAGACAGTGGAAGGGCTTGAGACTTGGCGCAGAATATCAAACCCTCTGCGCCCTCGAAACAACTCACTGTACTCGGTGACAAAGACAATACCTAGTGCGGTCGCTTTGGCGCGGCGGGCTTGTGGGGAGCAGCGTATTCTGCTAAGATAATCGCTATCCGCCCCCGTAGCTCAGGGGATAGAGCACTGGTTTCCGGAACCAGGCGCACAGGTTCGAATCCTGTCGGGGGTGCTAATTTCGAAGCGCCACTCCAACATTTAAGGCGGAATTCAACATCATTCAGGCGCGCGCTTGAGTTTCCAGACGCGCTCTGAACTCGTTCATGTCAACCACCGACTTGTTCAGGCGCGCTTCTTCGGCCGCGAAGGCCAGCAAGTGACTCTCCAAGGATTCACGCGCCGTCGTGACGCTGTCGTCCGGATTGCCGTTCACCGTATTGATGAAACTGCGCATGATGCCGTAATCGCCGCCGCCGTGCCCGCTGCTGTCGCGCGCGATAATCGGGATATCCTCCACCTCGCCGGTCAAGTGATGATGCAGAGTAATCTCATCGCCGCGCGCTGAGAACTTGCCGTAGAGCGTCGCCTTCGCGCCATCCCAGCGCATCGTGCGGCATTCTTCGTCGCCTTGCCCGTTCATCACCAAGGTAACGGTCGCGCCATCTTCCAGTTCCATATTGACGGTTTGATGATCGACCACATCATTGTCACAATGGTAGACACAGCGCCCGTACCAGCCCGTCTTGAGCGCCTCGAGCCGCGCCTCCTTGGTCGGTATCCAGGAGACCGCGTTCAAAGGAAAACCGGAGCCATCGCGCGCGTACAGGCGGGTCGCCTCATACTTGCAACTATCCGCCGCCGGGCAGCCATCGGTGCAGCGCTCGGTCGCCCCCTCTGGCGCGTGCTCCGGACGAAAATGCGACAGGGAGCCGAAGGAATTGAGGCGCGCGACATTTTTCCGCAGTATCCATAGCAGAATGTCAAAGTCGTGACAGCATTTGGACAAGATCATCGGGCCCGATGTCGCCTCACTGCGCCAGTTGCCGCGCACGAAACTGTGCGCCATGTGGTAATAAGAGAGGTTCTCGCGATGCGTCACGCTGATCACCCGCCCTATCTTGCCGGACTGGATGACCTCGCGCAGCGCCTGCCAAAACGGCGTATAGCGCAGGACATGACATACTTGCAGGACGCGCCCGAGCTCCTCCGCCTTCCGCACCAGGCGCGCGTTTTCTTCCAGCACCGGCGTCATCGGTTTTTCCAGCAGCACGTCATAACCGAGGGCAAGCATCCGCAGCGTCGATTCGAAATGAAAACGATCCATCGTGCAATTGATAATGGTGGGGGCCTTCTTGTCATGGGTCGCCAACAGAGATTGCCAGTCGTCGAAGACCAGATCGGGCGCTATGTCATGCCGGCGGACGAAGCGCTCGCGCCGGATCGGGTCCGGCTCCGCCACGCCGATGACGCGCATCTCCCGCGGATGTTCCAAGGCGAAATTGCCGTATGCGTTGCCGCGTCCGCCCGCTCCCACAATGATTGTGTCAATCGGGGTCATATACTCGCCTCCACTAATGAAGATAATTCTTTTATTTGACAAAGCTATAATGCCAGTATATACTTAATTTAGTATTTTTACAAAGTCTGGGAATTTAATCGGCAGTGTAAGTTGGGTGAAGAATACACCTATGTCGCGTCGGCGTTCAGCTGTCAACCACGAAGTGATGCATGAGATCAATCGCGCGATCGTCTTGAGCAGCCTGCGCGAAAACCCCTCCCTAACCCGAGCGAAATTGTCTTCCCGCACCGGGCTCACCCGCAGCGCCATCTCCAATCTCACTGATGAACTCATCCAGAACGATATGATACAAGAGGTGGGCTACGAAGAATCCACCGGTGGCCGCCGCGGCATCTTGCTGGAACTCAATCCCCAAGGCGCCGGCGTGATCGCCATCAAATTTAACGCCTCCTCCGTACAGTGCGCCCTCGCCAATCTCGCGGGAGAAATAGACTGGTACAAACTGGCGCCCATTGATTCGACGGAAGAGTCATACGTCCTGGGCATCTGCCGCCAGCTAGTCCAATCCGCTCTTCAGGTCAACGGCGGCGCGCGACCGCTGCTTGGCATCGGCGTCGCTTCGCCCGGCCTTATCGGCGAGGATGGCGAGGTCATTTATTCCAAGTTTATGGATTGGCGGAACGTCAGCTTTCGCGCTGAATGGGAAGAGGAGTTTGCCGTGCCGGTGAGCGTCGACAATCTGGTCAGCCTTGCCGCTCTTGGCGAGAATCATTATGGGCCGGCCGCGGAAGACAGCCACTTCATGTATATTGAAATCGGCTATGGCGCTGGCGCCGGGATCGTCATCAATAATCAACTCTATCAGGGCAAATACGGCTTTGCCGGAGAAGTCGGCTATATGAGTTTCCTGGAGGAAAACGGAACTGGATGCGCCAAAACGCGAAACTGGCAGTCGATGGTCAACATTCCCAGATTTGTACAGATCGCAAGGCAACATATCGAATCGGATCCGCAGAGGGTTCTGGACCCGCAGAGCTTAACCTTCAGTCGTCTGCTTGAGGCTCTGCATGCCGGCGACGAAGCGCCGCGCGCCGCTATGTCGGAATTGAGCCGAAATCTTGGGATGGGTCTCGCCAGTCTCTACAACGCCTTTGACATTCCTGTCTTTGTCCTCGGGGGCGAGTTGGGCCGGGAATTTGGTCCCTTCCTTGGCGAGGCGCGCGCGGAACTGGAGCGTCATCTTGTGGTGATGCCGCCCTGCAGGATTGACCTGCGGATTTCGCGCTTGCAGCCGGACGCGGCATTGTTGGGGGCTGTGGCCAGAGTCTTTGATATCATTCTTGTCGAACCGTCGCTAAGCCTCGGTCTCTAGCGACGACGCTGACAAACCAGTTCAGTTTTCGGCAAAATGAGTGTGAGGAGAGAGCTATACGAAAAGATCAAGGAAGCAGCGATTTGTTCGATCGAGTCACCAATTTCACGGAGGACTTAGCAATGTTAAAGCGTACCCTTTATCTCCTACTTCTTCTCGCGTTGAGCCTGCTGGCATTCGCGCCGCTCCAAGCGCAGGGCGACACGCTCAACGTGGCCTGGCCCTATCAAGTGCCGCCAACGGGCCATTTCAACACCTTCGCCTCTGGCGGCATCGCGCTGGGGCAATATCAGGATCTGCATGAGCCGCCTTTGGCTGTTCTGATGTGGGCGACGGGCGACTATGCAGGCATGGTCGCTGAAGAGTTTGGCTGGGATGATGACGGCAATTATGTCATCAAGATGGTCGAGGGCAATAGCTGGAGCGATGGCAGCGCCATGACCGCCGACGACCTGATGGCGACCTTCAATATCTTCCGTCTGCGCGGCGATACGGTCTGGGCGAATATGAGCGGCATCGAAAAGGTCGACGACTCCACCGTCAAATTTGTCATGGATTCTCCCTCGAGCCTGGCTGAGCGGATCATTCTGACGACCAACCTGCGCCCCGCCAGCGTCTTCGGCGATATCGCCGACCGCGCTGCCATGATGATGTCCGGCGACGACGGCTGGGACGCGCTCCTGCAAGAACTGACCGAGTTCCGCCCCGAAACTCCCGTTTCCGGCGGTCCCTACACCATCCTGCCGGATACCATCTCGGAAGCCAACCTGATGATGGAGCTGAATCCTGGCGGTTTCGCCGGCGACATTCAGCACTATGACATGGTGCGCATGTGGAATGGCGAGACGGAAGTGGTGACGCCGTTGGTCGCTAACGCGGAACTCCATTACATCACTCATGGCATTCCGCCTACAACGGAAGAAGACTTCGCCAATCGCGGCATTGACATTGTCCGTTCCGGCATGAACAACGGTCCGGGGCTGTACGTCAACCACGCCGTATACCCGTTGAACCTGGTCGAGGTGCGTCAGGCGATTGCCTATGCCGTGGACCGGATCCAAAACGGCGTTGTCAGCTTGGGCGAATCCGGCGTCGCGGTGGAATACATGACCGGCATGAGCGATGGCTTGTCCGAAGCCTGGCTGAGCGACGAGACGCTTGACTCGCTCAACTACTATGAGCACGATCTGATGAAGGCCGAAGAGTTGCTGACCGGAATCGGTTTCAGCCGCAACGACGATGGCACCTGGGTAGACGACAACGGTGATACCCTGTCCTTCGAGTTGACCTTCCCGCAAGAATTCGCCGACTGGTCGGCCGCGGCGGAAAACGCCACCGCCCAGCTCAATGACTTCGGCTTTGATATCTCGGCGCGCGGCGTTCAGTTCCAGCAGCATCCGCAGGATATCTACGCCAGCAACTTCGAAATGGCGATTCGCAATTGGGGCTTGGGCGATCCGATCCCCGGGCGCAGCTACTTGCAAGCCTACAACCGCTACAACGGGCAAGGCGACCTGGCGGGTGAAGGCGGTGGCGCCGGCATGAACTTCGACAACAACGTCGATTACAGCGGCGGCATGGTCAATGTCTTCGACCTGTCCAACCAAAGCTCGCAAGGCGTCGACAAGTCCGCGCAAGCGGGACTGGTCACGCAACTGGCCATTTCCTACAACGAGTTGCTGCCGGCGATTCCGCTCTGGGAACGCTACACCAACAACGCGCTGAACCGGAACTTCATCATGGTGCCAGATTCGGGCGATTCGATCTTCGCCAACTTCGGCGGCGGCGCTGACAACTGGATGACCACCCTCATCCTGACGGGCGTCACCGCACCGGCGGATATGTAATCGGGACTTTGAACGACAAAGTCATTCGACTGGAGGGGCGGGTCGCCGACTCGCCCCTTCCCCAAGTTATAGCTAGCGAGGACATCGCTGGAATACACCGATGACTGACTTTGAATTGCTTGACGCAGGCCACGGCGCGCTTGAAGGGCTTCATAGCGCAACAAGCAAACTCGTTCCGGCTCCGGTCGAAAATTTCTACAAGAATTATTACGTTCGCGTATTTGCGCAGGCGATCCTGACGATTTGGGCGGTCCTGACGGTCACATTTTTCCTCGTCCGCCAAATGCCCGGCAACCCAATCGATGTCCTGATCGAGCAGATCCTCACCCAGGAAGGCATCTCCTACCAGGAAGCCTACGATCGCGTCGCCGCCAGCTTTAACTTTGACCCTGACGCCACCATGTTTGATCAATACGTCGACTATGTCGGGGATCTGCTGCGCCTCGACCTGGGCACATCAATCACGTCGCCCGGCACAAAGATCCTTGATGAGATCGCCCGCTTTCTGCCGTGGACGATCTTCGCCGTCGGCTCCGGTTTCTTGATCAGTTTTGTGCTCGGCATCGTGCTCGGCATGATGATGGCTTATTATCGCGATTCTGTTCTTGACCATACATTGTCTTTGGTTTCATCTTTTTTCACCGGCGTGCCCAATTACATCTGGGGCTTGCTGATCATCATCGGACCGGGCATTTCCTGGAAGTGGTTCGATGTCGGCGCGGCGCGGGGCACATATGACCCAGGTTTGACGCCCGGACTGAATGCCGCATTCATCGGCAGCGCTATCGAACATGCGCTACTGCCGATCATTACCTACGTGCTCGCCACCTTGGGCAGTTGGATGCTGAGCATGAAGAGCAGCACGACCGGCGTGCTCAACGATGACTACGTGAACGTCGCCGAAGCGCGCGGCTTGAAAGACCGGCGCATCATCACCGCTTATGTCGGGCGCAACGCCATGCTGCCGCTGTTCGCGCAACTGAGCATCAGCATCGGCTTCGTGCTGGGCAGCGGCGTCGTTATTGAAGAGATATTTGTTTATTGGGGTTTCGGTCATTATCTATTCCAGGCGATTACCGTCCGCGACTATACCAGCGTTCAAGGCGCTGTCTTGATCCTCTCATCCACGTTTGTCTTCAGCAACTTATTTGCGGATCTTACTTACGGTCTGCTGGATCCGCGGGTGCGCATCTCGGGGGAGAAATGAGCAGCAAGATTCAAGCAGCGCCGCATCCGCTCCTCACCCTGCTGCGGCTGCCTTTCACAGTGTTGTTCGCGGTATTCGGCTTCATCAACCGCTTGCGCGCGAACCGGGCCGGCTTCATCGGCTTCCTGGGCTTGCTGGCTTATTTCGTCATGACCTTTATCATGCCGCACTTCATCCCCTTCGACAGCGAAGTTAATCTTGACGAAATCGCGGGACCGGTTGGCTCGCGGATTCAGTTGGCTGTCCACCGCGATAATGCTCATCTGCGCAGCTTTGAAGACCTGGCCGGCAAGACGGTGGGCGTCGTCGACCAAACCGGCGGGCCCAGCTTGATAGCGCCTTATGCCGATAGCATCAACATCGAGAAATACCGCTGGACCAGCCGCCGCGCCGGTCCGGGGATCCGCGCCGCCCTGGTTGACCTCGCGAATACGGAAATCGACGCCATGCTCATCTTCTCGAAGAATGTCGCCGAGCTGCGCGCGGATTCCAAAGACCCCGAGTTGCAAGCCCTGCTCGCCGAGCATATCGTCATCTCCAATCCGGAGTTGGGACCGCCGCATTTGCTGGGCACCGATACCCAGGGCCGCGATATCGCCACGCATATCGTGCATGGCGGCCGTATCTTGATTTTGACCGCTGTCATAGGCGGCGTGATTTCAACCTTGATTGCCCTGGTGGTCGGGTCGCTTTCCGCAATGATTGGGGGCGCGTTCGACGCCGCGATGACCGCGCTGTCGAATCTGATATTGGCTGTGCCGCGCCTCATCCTGCTGGTTGTCCTGGCCGGTTTGATCCGCTTTGAGAATACGCTCTTTCTGGGTCTTATGATTGGGCTGCTGGGCTGGCCCCCGCTGATGCGCGCCATCCGCGCGCAAGTGCTCAGCCTGCGGGAAAGAGACTTCGTCGAAGCGGCGCGCTCGCTGGGTCTCAGCACCTATCACATCATGTTCCGCGAAATGCTGCCCAACATGATCAGCTACGTCATGATCAATTTTATCTTCGCCATCACCTTCGCCATGTATGAGCAGATTGCGCTGCTGGTGCTTGGTTTAGCGCCGATTGACGACTATACCTGGGGCGTGATGCTCTATTTCGGACGCTCTCGCGGGACGCTCTACAATGTGGACGGCGCAAGCATGGCGCTTTCGCCTGTGCTCGCCATCGCCTTCTTCCAGGTCTGCCTGGTGCTTTTCGCGCGCGCCCTGGAAGAAGTTTTTGATCCCCGCCTGCGGGCTGCGGTATAGAGGGCGCGGCGATGTCCGAACAAAGGCGTGAGGCAGTACTGCGGGTTGAAGATCTTTCAATCGTCTATCGCACCAAACGCGGCGATGTCAAAGCGACCAGCCAGGTATCCTTTGATTTGCATCCCGGCGAAGCGCTGGCGCTGATCGGCGAGAGCGGCAGCGGCAAAACAACTATCAGCCTGGCGCTGATCCGCAAACTGCCGAAGAACGCCGTCATCACCAGCGGACATATCCGCTACCAACGGGAGGACAGCGTCCAGGACGTCCTCAAATTGAGCAATCGTCAATTGAGGGAATTTCGCTGGAAAGACTGCGCCATGGTTTTCCAGGGCGCGCAAAACGCCTTTAATCCCGTGCTCAAGGTCCGCCGGCAATTTGAAGACACCGCCCAATCCCATGGCTGGACGGACAAAGCCGCCATCCGCGAACGCGCCTTGAAGTTACTCGAGCTCGTCCGCCTCGATCCGGAGCGCGTCTACGACGCCTATCCGCATGAGCTCAGCGGCGGCATGAAACAGCGTACGCTGCTGGCGCTGGGCGTCTTGCTCAATCCACAGATTGTGATCCTCGACGAGCCGACGACCGCGCTCGACATCCTCACCCAGCGCGCCATCATCGATGTGCTAAACGACATGCAGCGTCAATTGCGCTTCAGCATCATATTCATCAGTCATGATCTGTCGCTGGCTGCCGAAATGGCCGATACCGTCGCCACGGTCTACGCCGGCGAAATCGTGGAGATCGGCCCGGTTAACGACATCTTTTATCGTTCCTTGCATCCTTATACATACGGCCTGCTCACCTCTGTGCCGACTTTGGAACACCTGCAAGATCATTTGCAGAGCATACCCGGCTCGCCGCCCAACCTCATCAATCCGCCAGCGGGCTGCAAATTCCATCCGCGCTGCGGCTTCGCCACCGATGCCTGCAAGAAAGAAGACCCGCCGCTGGAGCATGATATCGGGACACACCTTGCCGCCTGCTGGCATAAAGACCGTCTGCTCGAAAGCCGCAAGGAGCCGGTCTAATGTCCCCGCCCATCCTTGAACTTAAACATGTATACCGCAGCTTCAAACGCGGGCGCGAAGTCATTCCCGTCTTGCAAGACATCAACTTCGCCGTGAACAGTCTGGAATTCCTCTGTCTGGTCGGCGAGAGCGGCTGTGGCAAGACAACCACCGGCAAGATCATCTGCGACCTGCTGCCGCCCAGCGCCGGCGCGATTGAATTCGAGGGCAAAGACATCGCCAGGTTACGGGGCGCGGAATATCGCCGCTTTCGCCGCTCGGTTCAGATCATCCACCAAGACCCCTACGCCTCGCTGAATCCGACGCATACGGTCTCCGAGACGCTCAGCTACCCCTTGCTCAGACACGGCCTCGCTGGCGGTCGGCGCGGCGTGCGGCAGCGCGTCCACGAATTGCTCGATCTGGTTGACCTCAGTCCGGTCGAAGACTTCATCGACAAATACCCGCATCAACTCAGCGGCGGTCAACGGCAGCGCGTGAGCATCGCCCGCGCTCTGACCACCGAGCCGTCGCTCATAGTGGCCGACGAATCCGTGAGCATGGTTGATGTGTCCATACGCATCGGCTTGCTGCAAATGATGATGGATTTGCGGGATCGGCTGGGCGTGACCATCGTCTTCATCACGCACGACCTGGCGCTAGCGAAGTACTTCGCCTGGGAGGGACGCATCGGCGTTATGTACCTCGGGCGCCTGGTCGAGCTGGGCAGGACGCAAGAGATCATTCGCGATCCCCAGCATCCCTACACCAAGGTCTTACTATCCGCCATTCCCGAGCCAGACCCGGAAAAGACACGCAACAAACAGCATATTCAACTCCGCAGCGAAGATATCCCGCGCCTGACGGAATTGCCGCCCGGCTGCTCTTTCCATCCTCGCTGCCCCTGGTTTGTCGAAGGCGTCTGCGACGAAACCGTCCCGCAGTTGGCATCCCTGCCAATGGCGGAATCGGGCGCGGAAGTCGCTTGTATCCCGCTTGAACGAGGCAAGGAATTGGTGCTGCATGACGCCTAACATGCTGAAAGTCTTTTACACAATCGCCAGCTTCATCATCGGCACATCACTGATGCTGCTCTTCATCGTCCCAGCCGACTCGCCCGAGTACTTCGTGACGTTGCTCTCGATCTGCGTCGGCGCGCTTCTACTCCTTCTCGTCGCCTTGACGGCCAAGTTTATCAACCGCTGATCTCAGCGGGTCATGGCGACAGGAAAACATCGTGTCTTCTGAATTAACAATTGGCGTGGATATCGGCGGCACCAAGATGGCTTTTGTTGTCGCCGACCGCACTGGCAGGGTGCTCGCCTCCGCCACCTTGCCCACTTCGGCGGATGACCCCTTCGCCAAAACTGCCGATCGTATCGCGAGCTTGCTTAATCCCTACCTGGAGACGTACAGCATGATCCGCGGCATCGGCATCGGCCTGCCCGGTCCCGTGGACACCGAGCGCGGTATCGCCCTGCATGCCGCCAACCTCGGCTGGGAAGGCACTCCTATCCGCGACGCCATATCCGCGCGCCTAGCCAAGCCGCCGCCGATCTATATCGCCAACGATGTCAACGTCGGCGCAATCGGCGAGCAGCGCTACGGCCGCGCGCAGGGCGTCGCGAACTTCGTCTATCTCACTGTGGGAACGGGAGTCGGCGGCGCAGTCATGATCGACAATCGCCTGCTGCGGGGCGCCTCGGCTTCGGAAATGGAAATCGGCCACGTATCGCTGGATCCGGTTAATGGTCGCCAATGCACATGCGGGCAGCGGGGCTGTTTGGAAATGTCGATATCCGGCAAAGCCCTGATCGCCCACGCGCGTCAACATCTTGCGGGGGGCGCCGACACCTGCTTGTCCGCTGAGACGCTTTCAACCCGCGCCATCATAGGCGCCGCCGAAAAGAGCGACCCACTCGCGATTCACGTCCTGGACGTAGCGGCTGACGCCCTCGGCCTGGCCTGCGCCTGGTGCGTCAACCTGTTCAATCCGGAGCTGCTGATCATCGGCGGCGGTCTCATCCACGCTACCTGGCATCTGCTCGAGCCGCGAACGCTATCGGCTTTGCGCGCGCGCAGCCTGCCGCTAAACTATGAAGCGACGAGCATCTCACTCTCGCAGCTTGTTGACGGCGCGCTCGGCGCCGCCGCATTAGTCTGGTATCACCAGAACGAAGGACAACGCCCATGAGAATCGCAATTGGCGGCATCGCCAACGAGAGTTGCACCTTTTCGCCGCTGCCGACCGCGTTTGAAGACTTTCGTCTGCTGCGGCAAGAAGACCCGCAGTTCGCCGAACTCTACCCCTTCCTGACGGCCTTCCCCGAAGCCGAATTCTTTGGCACGGTAACAGCCAAAGCCCTGCCTGGCGGGCCGGTCGAAGCCAGCGCTTACGCCGCCATCAAATCTGAACTGCTGGAACGGCTGCGCGCTTTGCTCCCGTTGGACGGCGTCTACCTGGATATGCACGGCGCGCTCTACGTCAGCGGCATGCTCGACGCCGAAGGCGATTGGATCAGCGCCATCCGCGCGCTTGTCGGCCCCGATTGTCTCATTTCAGCCAGCTACGATCTGCATGGCAACGTCTCCGAGCGCGTCATGGAGGGACTCGATATCATCACCGGCTACCGAACCGCGCCTCATATCGACACCGTGGAGACGCGCGAACGGGCTGTCTCGCTTTTGCTGCGTTGCCTGCGCGAGGGAATACGACCACGCAAAGCCTTTGTCAAGATTCCGGTTGGCCTGGCCGGCGAAAAAACCAGCACGGAATGGGAACCCGGCAAATCGATCTACGCCGCCATCCCAGGGGAAATCGATGGCGACGCCGTTATGGACGCCACCATCCAGGTCGGCTACGTCTGGGCCGATGAGCCGCGGATGACCGCTTGCGCCATCGCGATTGGTCAGGACGACAAAGCCATCTCGTCCGCCGCCAGCAACCTCGCCGCGCTCTATTGGCAGCGGCGCGCCGACTTCCGCTTCGGCGTCGAGGCGCTCTCCATCGACGATTGCCTCCAGCAGGCAATGGCGGAGACCGCCAAGCCAGTGGTCATCAGTGATTCGGGTGACAACATCACCGCTGGCGGCGCTGGCGATGTCACCGCCTTTCTCGAGCGGGCGCTGCGGCATCAACCGGCCGACCTCGTCTACGCCGCCATGACCGACGCGGCCGCTGTCCAGCGCTGCCTTGATGCGGGCCAAGGCGCTACCGTGGATCTGGTCATCGGCGGCAAGCTGGACCATCTGAATTCCAAGCCGCTGCCCATCACCGGCGCGGTCGAATTTATCAAGCTTGATCCGCGCAACCCTCAAGTCCTGCTGAATGCGAATGGCATCCGCGTCATCCTGACGGCTCGGCGCGCATCCTTCCAGCGCCGGCAGCAATTCCTCGATTTGAACATCACTCCGGAAGAGCACCAGATCATCGTCGTCAAGATCGGTTATCTCGTGCCGGAACTAAAAGCCATGGCGAAGAAGAACACCCTCGCCCTTTCGCCCGGCGCTGTCAACCAGGATTTGCTCGCCCTTTCGTTCGAGCGTATCAGCCGTCCCTGTTATCCCTTTGATGCGGATATGGAATGGTCTCCGACCGTTCAACTGTTCTAAACTCACAAACTACAGCCGGCGCGCATTACCGCCTCTCGAAACCAATCAGAGTCCAAATTGATGGCATTTTCGGCATCGTACGCCAATAGCAAAGATCGGGAGTGTCTAGGTCAGTGGACTTTCGCGCTTTACTGATGCCGAGAGTCGATGGCAATCGTATAGATAGCGAGTATCCTGGTTATGCTACCCTATCTATATCCAACCGATAGCAATCCACTCAAGCCGCGCCTCAGTTGGCATCCGTCGAGAAGCGATAAATCGTAGTCGACTCAAAGCGTTCGCCCGGCCGCAACACCGTCGACGGAAAATGCGGCTGATTCGGCGAATCCGGAAAGTGCTGCGTCTCCAGCGCCAAGCCATCGCTCTGTCGATACAGACGCCCGCTTGCGCCGACCAGCGTCGTATCCAAAAAATTGCCAGCGTAGAATTGTATGCCCGGCTCAGTCGTCCATACCTCCATGACACGCCCCGAACGCGGCTCATAAACCCGCGCCGCCAAACCCAGGTCGCCCTCCGCCAATCCAGCGCGATTCAACACGAAGTTGTGGTCATACCCTTTGGCCATCATTATCTGCTCATCGGCGGAACGCTGCCCGGGCCCAATCGCCTTGGGCAGACGAAAGTCGAAGGGCGTTCCGTTTACAGGCGCAATCTCGCCCGTCGGAATTTGCCGCGCGTCGGTCGGCGTGTAGTGGTCGGCATTCAACATCAGGACATGGTCATAAATCGTGCCTTCGCCCTCGCCCATCAGATTGAAATAGCTGTGATTCGTCAGGTTCAGCACCGTCGGCGCATCCGTCTCCGCAGCGTAATCGATCCGCAGATCGTTGGCATCGCCCAGGCTGTAACGCACGCTTACATCCAGCCTGCCGGGATAGCCTTCCTCGCCAGCCGGGCTTGAGTAAGACAACTCAACGCCGCCGTCAATCTCCCGCGCCTTCCAAACGCGCTTGTCAAAGCCGACCTCCCCGCCATGCAGCGAGCATTCGCCGTCCTGCTTGAACAAGCTGTATTCGACGCCATCGAGCGTGAAACGCCCGCCAGCGATACGATTGGCATAGCGCCCCGTGATAGCGCCAAAATATGGATGTACCGCTTGGTACTTAGCCAGGCTGTCAAAGCCCAGCGCGACATTGGCGAGCCGCCCTTGCCGATCCGGCGCGTGAATTTCGGTCAAGATCCCGCCGTACGTAATCAGCTTGACTTCCATGCCGGCCGCATTTGTTAATGTGTACTGTTCGACCGGTCTACCATCGGCAGTTGCTCCGTAAGCTTCCACCAGCGTCCCCTCCTACTTTATCGAAAACACCCGCCAATCTTAGCGCATTCTCCACCGCGAGTGAAATTCTGCCCAGCGATAATTGGTCCCTGCGCCAGCTTCCGGTTAACACCCGCGCCAACAGAAGCTACAATGATCGGCATTAGCCATCAAAAAGGAGCAAGCCATGCAATACCGCTCTCTCGGGCGGACCGGCGTCATGGTCAGCGAGCTATGCCTCGGCTGCATGAACTTCGGCGGTCCCACATCCGAATCCGACAGCTTTGACATGATCGACCAGGCCATCGACGCCGGCATCAATTTCTTTGATACCGCCAATGTTTACTCGCGCGGCGGCAGCGAAACCGTCGTCGGCAAAGCCCTGCAGCGCAATGGCAAGCGCGACCGCATCGTGCTCGCCACCAAAGTCCACGGGCGTATGGACGATGACGACATTCTCGCCGCCGGCAATAATCGCCGCCACATCATCCAGCAATGCGATGCCTCGCTTAAGCGGCTGCAAACGGACTACATCGATCTATACCAACTGCACCGCCCGCGACCCGACACAGCCATCGACGAGACCTTGCGCGCCCTCGACGACCTGATCCGCGCCGGCAAGGTCCGTTATATCGGCACCAGCACCTTCCCCACCTGGCGCGTGATGGAGTCGCTCTGGGTCGCCAAGGAATTAGGGCTCAACCGCTTCGTCAGCGAGCAGCCGCCCTACCACCTGCTCGACCGCAGCATCGAGCGCGAGATGGTGCCCATGGCGCAGTCTTACGGCATCGGCATCATACCCTGGTCGCCGCTGGCGCGAGGTTTCCTCACCGGCAAGTACAAACGCGGCGAGCCTATCCCGGGCGATAGCCGCTTCGGCTCCGATTCCGGACGTGGCAGCGCCTTCCAGCGTCGACGCGACCAACACTTCACCGACCGCGCTTTTGATGTCCTCGATCTCGTCCAGCAGATCGCGGACGAAAAAAGCTGCAGCGCCAGCCAGGTCGCGCTCGCCTGGGTCAATAGCAAGCCCGGCGTCACCAGCCCCATCATCGGGCCCCGCACCATGGCGCATCTGATCGACAACCTCGGCGCCACCGATGTTGAGCTATCCGCGGAGGACCATGCCCGCCTGGACGCGCTGGCCGAACCGGAACGCGCCACCGTACCCTACTATCATGGCGCGCTGATCAATTTTGAGCCGAACCAATACGCATGGCTCTAAAGCCAATCGCGAGATTTCAGGGCGGCGCCATCAAGGCGTCGTCTCCTTCTTGATCGCCATCAAGCGCTCATATTCATCGCGCGACTTGTAGAACTCATCAAGAGGATAGCAGCCCGATACCATGCCGTTGCGCGGCGCCGTCGTGCAATCGCTGAAGGTGCGGCAAATACGCTTGCGCTGAGCCGGCCGCCCCGCCAGCAAATCGGCCGGCAACTCCGGATAACTCAGCGCCATCCGCCCCAAGCCGACGAAATCGGTCATGTCCTCGCGCACGGTCGCCTGCGCTACATTCGGCAGCCAATCCTGCAAATAGGAATAGCCCGAGCCCACAATGGTCAAGTCGGGAAAAGCCGCCTTCAACTCGGCTGTGATCTTGATCTGCCGCGCCACGCCCACCAGCGGATCCTCCGGTAGCAAGTAACCGTCCGATGGCGGGAAGACCGCCGGCCGCTGAATATGAAAATTGTAATAAGGGCTGCCCGCCGTGATGCAAACAAGCTGAATATCCAGCGTTCGCAGCAATTCCAGGAAGCGGACCGGCTCCGCCAGGTCAATGCCGATGCCCGTGCCATCTCCGCCAAAGGCGTAGGGATAGCGCTCGCTGCTATAGGGCGATGGCTCGCCTATCCGGTCCGTCCCCGGCCGGAAGGGAATCCAGTCTACCGCGCTCAGGCGCAGTCCGATATCCAACCCCGGCGCGACCGCGCGTATCAGCTTGACTGTATCGCGCAGGAAGCGTGTCCGATTTTCGAAGCTGCCGCCATACTTCCCACGGCGATCGACCGCGCTCAGGAACTCATGACCCAAATAACCGTGGCAGTGCTTGATATCGACGAAGTTGTAGCCCGCCCCCTGCGCCAACGCAGCCGCCCGCCCAAAGTCCGCGATCAGCCGCCCGACATCCTCATCGCTCATGACGCAGTCATCGTCATCCAGTTGAAACTTCTTATCCAGGATCGGATGCCGATACAGCACCAGCGGTTCCAGCGCCGGACCATTCGGCCGACAAAAGCGACCCGAATGCGTCAACTGCAAACCCACGTAAAGATCGTCAGCCGCGCCAAACTGCTCCACATGCGCCTCAAGCAACTCACAACGCAGATCGGCCAGGCTAGCCGCAGTCCTGTCATTGATCACCAACTGACGAGCGTTCGCGCGCCCATCATGCCGGACGGCCACCGCCTCCCCGCCCCATATCAGCTTGGCGCCGCTGCGGCCGAAGCGTTGCCAGCGCCGTCGTGTCAATGGCGAGGGCTCACCCTCAGCCGTGCCATCCCAGCCTTCCATCGGCAGTATCGCAAAGCGATTGCTTAAGTCGCGGTCGCGATAGCGATAGGCCCGCGCCAACGGCGACTCGGCGCCGCGTTCCGCCAGGGGATCGACTGGCAAGTCCGCGCCAACCGCTTCGCAATATTCGCTGAACTGCTCATAAGTCCGCAGTTGCGCAACCCGCTTGTAGGCCATCGTCTAATTCGCTCCCAAGATGCCGAGCCGCTCAGCAATATCACGCAGGATTGCGACATCGCTTTCCGGCCGTCTTGGCGAATCGCGATGTGTCTGATCCGAGCTGATCCATCCCCGCAGCTTCAAAAATTGCGCCGCCGAATGCTTGTAGGCCGGCACCGGCGGCCGGAAGACCAGGAAGCCGAGATACTGAATCAAGTCGTTTAATTCATAAAAACCGGGGTCGCCCGCCAGCCACATGGCATCCCGCTCGGCAAAGAGATCAGGCGCGAAGGTGCTCAGCCCCAGCAAATAATCGCTGCCATAAATCACCATATCGACCGCCAGGTCATTGCCGGTATAAACCTTGAAATCGGGACGCAGGGCATCACGCAGCAGCAGCCGCTCCCACTCGAGCTGCCGACTCAATGAAGAATGTTTCGCGCCGACGCAGGCTGCGATGCCCATCAAGCCGCGATAGGTATCCAGATCATAGATGGCGCCAAAAGGCGCGAACATCGTGCCCAACTCAAAGGCGATGAAGCGGTCGGTTTTCTCCGCCACCGTCTCATAAGCGCGGATGATACCCGCGTCCGATTGCTGCGTCAGCCCATAAGACTGAAAGATGATCGGCGTGCCGCCATAGCGCTGAATGCTCTCAACCTGGCTGAAATAAGCATCGGGGTCAAAAGCAGCGCCCGGCTCATCGGGGACGAAGGCGCCGGCGACAAATTCTCCGCCCCCCAACACATCCCGCGTCAATGCCAGGGCCTGCTGACGTTCGTCCTCGCTGATCAGGTTGGCATAACCCGTGTCCATATTCACCGCCGGCGTCAAGCCCGCTTCCGCCGTCCGCCGCACATGATCCGCCAGCCCCTGCCAGTCAATCTCGAAGTTGTCTGCAAAGGGCAATAAAATCGCCGAAATGCCGCTGATCCGCCGTCTCGGACGAATCATCGCCCGCGGGTCAATTGCCTCTTGCGCTTGCTCAATCATAGCGAACTCCTCTGTTCTCGCTCTTTCCCAACTTCCGCTTACTCATTCCGCGCCTCAAAGCCGACCACCGCCCCTCATTCATTCGCCGGCAATATCGCTGCCACCGGCGCGATGACATAACGCGGATTCTCCTTCAACAGTCCAAGGTCTTCGCCAGCCCGCGACGCCCGCACATCATCGCGATGATACTGAACAGCATAAGCCAAACGCGGCTGATCCGCCCTGTTCGCGCCCGAGCCGTGCAGGGTCAAGCGCGAAAAAGCCACCGCGTCTCCCGGCATCATGCGCAGCGGCAAGAAATCCTCCGGCTCGACCGCCACCGTCCGATGCCCATCCCGATCTTCGCTCTCGACCGAATCGAGCGTGCCGGCCAGATGCGATGCCGGCGCTATCTGCAAACAGCCGTTCTCCGGCGACATCTCCCCCAGCGCGAACCAGATGTTGATGCCGGGGCCATCAAAGCGCGTGTATTGATTGTCTTGGTGAAAATGGAAACGTCCCCCGCCACCGCCGCTCTTCACCGCCGTGAAGGGCATGTACAAGGTCGATGGACCGCCCATCAATTGAGCCGCAAGCCCGTTCAATCCCCCGCTGTGAATCAGCCGCGCCAGCGTCCAATCCGCCAAATACTGCCGGCTCTGGCGCAGCTTGTCCTTTGAAGTCGTCGCCCGCCGCAAGTCTTCGCGCGCGCTGCCCAAGCCTTCCATCACCTGGGTGACTTCCTCAGCCAAGGCGGCCGCGTCAGCCCGGCTGATCAAGCCGGGCAGCGACAAGTAGCCGCTCGTCCGATAGAAATAAACCTCATTTTCGCTCAGTTTCCAATAACGCAGAATCTCATCAGCCACAACCTTCGCCTCTCTCTCGACCGCCGCGCCTCTGCGCCCGGGACGCCAGAAACTTGGCATTCAACATGCTAGCGTATATTATCATCGAATCGCCATCCAACAACCGAAGCCGAAGGAATAAGGGCCAAAACATGCTGATCTCCGAAATGAATTGGATGCAAGTCGAGCAATACCTAAAGGGGGACGATCGCTGCATCCTGCCCACCGGCAGCACCGAGCAGCACGCCTATCTCAGCCTCTGCGTCGATACGATTCTCTCCTCTCGCCTCGCCCGCGAAGTCGGCGACCGCGCCAATGTCCCGGTATATCCGGTCATCCCCTATGGCCTGGCGCAGCAATGGACCGCCTTCCCCGGCAGCGTCAGCCTGCGCATCCAAACCTACCTCGCGCTGATCCGCGATGTGCTCGATAGCATCCGCCGGGCCGGTTTCCGCCGCATCCTGCTGATAAATGGCCACGGCGGCAACGCGCCCGCCCAAGGCATGCTGCGCGAATGGATGATGGACAACCCCGACTCCAAAGTCAAATGGCACAACTGGTACAACGCGCCCCTCACCTGGCAAAAAGTGGTCGAAACGGATCCCATCGGCTCGCACGCCTCCTGGATGGAAAACTTCCCCTGGACCCGCCTCGCCGGCGTTGAACTGCCGATCGGTCAGAAGCCGCCTACCGATCTGGATAGACTCCCTTTGATGACACCGCAGCAAACCCGTGAAGAACTGGTCGACGGCAATATGGGCGGCGTCTATCAGCGCGCGGACGAGGATATGCTGGCGATCTGGCAAGTCGCCCGGGACGAAACGCTTGACCTGCTCGAAGGAGGCTGGGACTGATGACCACATTAATTTGGGGCGCCGGCGCCATCGGCGGTACGCTCGGCGCTTACCTGATTCGCGCCGGACACGATATCCTCTTCGTCGATATCGTCGACGATCATGTGGATGCCATCAATGAGAGCGGCTTGACAATCACCGGTCCCGTCGATGAATTCACCGTGCCAGCCTCGGCGCGCAGTCCCGCCGCGCTCACCGGCGAATATCAGACCATCCTCCTCTGCACAAAATCGCAGCATACACAAACGGCGGCGGAAAGCCTCGCTCCCTTCCTGGCGGACGATGGCGTCGTCGTCTCGGTGCAGAACGGCTTGAACGAGCTCCTCCTGCGCGATATCTTCGGCGCAGAGCGCGTCATCGGTTGCTTTGTCAATTTCAGCGCCGATTACCACGCGCCCGGCGAGATCCTCTTCGGCGGGCGCGGCGCGGTCGTCCTCGGCGAGCTTGACGGCGTCATCAGCCCGCGGCTCCAGCATCTGGCCGCTCTCTTCCGCGACTTCGACAAAAATACACTGACCACCAACAATATCTGGGGCTACCTCTGGGGCAAAGAAGCCTACGGCGCCATGCTCTTCGTCTCCGCCTTGACGCACCAATCCATCGCCGAGGCGCTTGCCGACGGGCGCTACCGTCAGCTCTACATCCGCGCCGCCCGGGAGATTCTTGGTCTGGCTGACAAGCTCGGCATCGAGGCTTACGGCTTCAACGGCTTTGAGCCTGCTGCCTTCCTCGCCGACGACGGAGACGGCATCAACCAGTCACTCGATACCCTGACCGCCTTCAACAAACTCTCCGCCAAGACACATAGTGGCATCTGGCGCGATCTCGCCATCCGAAAACGCAAGACCGAGGTTATTATGTATGAGCCTCTGCTGGCACAAGCCAAAACCGTAGGCTTCGCCCTGCCCCTTACGCGCCGCTGGATTGATATGATTCACGAGATCGAAGACGGCGCGCGCGAACAATCCTTATCCAATCTCGACGAATTAAACGCGGAGTTTGCATGAATATCCGATTTGAAGACAAAACCGTCATCGTCACCGGCGCCGCCCACGGTTTCGGCCGCGCTATCGCCCGCGAATTCGCCGCCCGCGGCGCATCCGTCTGGGCTTGTGATGTGATCGCTGACGAACTCGAAGAGACCCGCCAAATCTGCCGGAACCTTGCTGGCAATTGCCAGGTCAAAGTCGTCGATGTACGCGACCGCTCCGCCGTCTTCAGTTTTGTGGAGGAAATCCTGGCGGCAGACGAGACCGTGCACATCCTCGTCAACAACGCCGGCGGTGTGCTCGGCCAGGTTGGCCGTCCGCTGGAGGAGATCAGCGAAGACGATTGGGACAGCATTTTCGAGGTGAATACCCGCGGGGCATTCTATTTCGCGCAAGCTGTCGCCCCCGGCATGAAGACGCAGCGCTCCGGCCGCATCATCAATATCTCAAGCGGCGCGGGGCTCGGCGTCAGCCTCACCGGCATACAAGCCTACGCCTCCGCCAAAGCCGCCCAAATCGGCTTGACGCGCCAACTCGCCCATGAACTCGGCGAATGGAATATCACCGTCAACAACATCGCCCCCGGCTTCGTCCTCTCCAACCCCAATTCCATCCGCCAATTCGAATCCTACGGCGAAGAGGGCCAACGCGCCCTAATCAAACGCTTCGCCCTCAAGCGGCTCGGCAAGCCGGAAGACATCGCCCATGGCGTTCTTTTCTTCGCTTCCGACTACGCCAATTGGATCACGGGGCAGGTGCTTTCGGTGGATGGCGGTCGCTGAGCCGAAGTTAATCTCTGCGCTGCTCCCGCCAGACGCTCGGTCGCTCAGAACAAGAAAATCCCCCTGCATGGCAAGGGGATCGGAAAGGTAAAGAGCCGCTAGCACAATAGGGAGACTAACGCTCTCGCAGCGCCGTCAAAACGCGCGGAGCCGTCATCGGCGTCTGTGTCATCCTCACGCCGGTGGCATGCGCGACTGCGTTGGCAATCGCGGCCACGGTTGGGATAACCGGCGGCTCGCCGACGCCGCGCGCGCCGTAGGGACCGCTGACCGACGGCACTTCGACTATTTGCGTGTCAATCGGCGCCGCTTGCACCGCATCGGGCATGGCGTAATCCATCCACGATCCGGTGAGCAGTTGCCCATCTTCATCGTAGCGCATCTCTTCAAGCAGCGCCCAACCGACGCCTTGCACGGCGCCGCCTTGCATCTGCCCTTCTACCGCCAGCGGATTGATGGCGCGGCCGACATCTTGCACCACCGCCAGGTTGAGCAGGTTGACATCTCCCGTCTCCTCATCCACCTCAACCTCGGCGATTTGGGCGCAGAAGGAGGGAGCGCGGTCGGTAATCGCTTGTCGGCCATTGCTGTGCACCGGCTCATACTTGCCATCGAAGGTCATCGCCTTGCCGGCGAGATCGCCCAGGCCGATCGAGCGATCGGGGAAGCCGCGCACTTGTACGCGGCCATCGACGATTTCCAGGTCCTCAGCCGAAACTTCAAACTCTTCCGCCGCGATCGCCAAGGTCTGCCGGCGCGCTTCTTCCGCCGCGCGAACCACCGCGGCGCCCAGCGTATACAAGGTTTTGCTGCCGCCGACGCCGCCGCCATAAGGCGCGCTATCGGTGTCGCTGTAGACAAAGCGCACCCGCTCCGGCTCGATGCCGTAAGCTTCCGCCGCCAGCAGCGCAAAGGAGGTCGGCGTGCCGGACAGGTCGGCCGTGCCGATCTGAACTTGCAGGACGCCATCGCGGTTCAACTTGCAGACCGAAGCGCCCGGTTCCAAACCACCCATCCAGCCACCGATGGCGATACCGACGCCGCGCCCTTGGGCCCGCGATTCTTCGCGGTTGCGCCAAAGCGGATGCTCGCGCGCTGCCTCGAGCGTCTCCACCATGCCGATGACGGGGAAATCCCCGCCACCCGGCGCCGGATCACCCACGCGCGCGGCATTCTTCAAACGCAGCTCGACCGGATCGATGCCCAGCGCGACCGCCGCTTCGTCGAAGAGCGTCTCTACCGCCATAAAGGCGGTCGGCGAGGTCGGCGCGCGATACGCTCCCACCGACTGCTTGTTCGTGACCACATTGGTCGATTCCAGCAGCAGATTCTCGCAGCGATAGAAGCTGGCGAATTGCATGGCGGCGAAACCGCCCAAGCCGCTGGGATAAACACCCGTATCCGCAATCACATTCGACTGCATCGCCAGCAGGCTGCCATCAGCGCTGAAGCCTAGCTTGGCTTGAACGCGCAGCGCCGGCGCCGGGTTGGTTGTCAGCAATTCTTCGCCGCGCGTCAAAATCAGACTGACCGGCCGGCCTACAGTGACGGAGACCAGGGCGATCAAGGGTTCGTACAGGCCGAATTTCGCCCCGAAGCCGCCGCCTACGGGCATGCCATAAACATTCACATCGGATTCGGGCACGCCGAGCGTATTGGCGACATCCTGGCGCGCGCCAAAGGGCGATTGCAGGCTGCCCCACATGGTGACGCCGCCGTTTATGGGATTGGGCTGCACCACCCAGCCCTGCGTCTCGATCGAGCTTTGATGCACCATCGGCGTCTCAAAGGTCTGCTCGACAAGGACATCGGCCCGGGCGAAGGCAGCGGCCACATCCCCTTTTGCCGTGTGTGTTTTGCCGGCAATATTGGATGCCTCGCCTTCGTCCTCTTCGGATTCGCCGCCGGTATCCGCGCCGTGCGCCGCTTCATCCTCAGCGCCGGTCGGGATGCCGGTCGGCCAGATCACGGGCGCGCCCTCCGCCAAAGCGGCGTCAATTGATGTCACCGCTTCCAAGGGCTCATAATCAACATCGACCAGTTCGGCGCCATCAGCGGCCGCCGCCGGCGTATCCGCCAAGACCATCGCGATCGGCTGCCCGACGAAGATCACGCGATCGCGGGCGAGCATGAGTTTGGCGCGCGATGATGGCGTCACCTCGGGGAGATCGTCCGCCGTCAGCACGCGCTGCACACCCGGAACCGCCAGAGCGGCGGAGCTGTCAATGCCGCTGATATTGGCGTGGGCGTAGGTGCTCAAGACAAAACGCGCATGCAGCATGCCGGCCAGCTTGAGGTCGCCCGTGAATTTCAAATTGCCGGTGATCTTGGCGGGGCCATCGATCAAGGGCGTTGGCAGGCCTACATAAGAAAAGTCTGACATTTATCGCCTCTCCTTTGATAGTGAGTCACAATGATGTTAACCGATGGACGCGAAGTCCACCACTTGATAGCCCTCTCCGCGCGTGCGCCCGCGGAACAAGTCGCTCAATCTCCGCGTCATGGGACCGGTAGCGCCGTCGCCGATTGTCCGGCCATCGAGTTCAATCACCGGCGCCAACTCGCCCATCGTGCCCGTGCAGAACATTTCATCGGCGCGGTAAACTTCGGTCAAGGAAATATCCTTCGCCTGATGCGGAATATCTTCGCGCTGGCATATCTCCAGCACCGTCGCCCGCGTGATGCCTTCCGGGCAGGAGCCGGTATCCGATGTCAGCACGACGCCGTCCTTGACGATGAAGACATGTGTGGCGTTGGTCTCCGCCAGATAGCCCCGATAATCCAGCATCAAGGCATCGTCAACGCCGGCGGCATTGGCCTGAATCTTGGCGAGGATTGAATTAATCAAGTTGCAGGAATGGATATTCTGATCGACGCAATCCGGCGGGATGCGCCGCACGCTCGATGTGATCAAGCGGATGCCGCTCTTGTCATACACCGGAGGCTTATGCTCCGCCAGCACAATCAGCGTTGGTCCCTGCGTATTCAAGCGCGTATCCATGCCGCTAGTATATTTGACGCCGCGGCTCAGGGTCAAACGGATATGTACGCCATCGGTCATCTGATTGGCGGCAAGCGTCTTGCTGATTTCAGCGATGATTTCGTCATGCGCCGGTATCTCGGCGAATGCCATCGCTTTGGCGGAATCCCGCAGGCGATCGAGGTGCGGGATCAGTTTGAAGATCCGTCCCTCGTACAAACGCAAGCCTTCCCAGACCGCGTCGCCGCCTTGCACAGCGGAATCAAAGGGGCTGATGCCGGCGACATCGCGGTGATACAACTCGCCGTTAATATTGATCAGCAGGTCCTCGTTTTTGGGATTGAAACTCTGTTTCATCACGTTGCCTCGAAGATACAGTAGGGCGCCATCTGTTCATAAAGCGCTTGGCACTCGGCGAGCAAACCATCCAGATGCGCCGGCAAGGGTGAATCGTCTTCTTGATAGGGCGCGAAGCCGGTCGAGCGTTCCACGCTAGCGTACCAGTGCTTGGCCCAGATGCCATCGCTGGCTTGCGCGCCCGCGCGCCAACTTAACATGGCTGGATCAAAGGGCAGTTTCAGCGCCGCGCAAAGCTGTCGCAGCGCCGCCTCAGGATCGAGCAGGACATCACGCGCGCGGATAACGGGCGGGACCTCCCCCGAGGCGTCACAAACGTAGTTGAAGAGCTCGACTTGCTGTGGCAAGCCAGTCTGATCAAGGCGGGGATTGGGAATCACTTTGGCGAAGGACTTCAACATTCGCTGCGGATCCCGTATCAAAAAGCAATTCGATACCTTCGTCAGCCAGCCCCGGTCGATATGCGCCAGCATGTGCTGCGTCATGTGCTTCTGGTAAAAGATAGCTTCGCCCCTTCCGTTGGTCAGCAAGCGCTCGACGACCAGGCGCCAATCGGTCTCGTAATGGTCGATGATCTCCTGCGCGCCGGGGTGACAGTAACCGGTCCGCTGCAAGTAGTGAGCATAGAAGGGCTCGTCGATGACGCGGGTATCGGCGCGGCTGCCCCATGACCGCATCAGCGCCGTCGAGATATTGCGCGGTCCCGACCACATGGCTATGATTCGCTGCGTCACCGGATTGCTTCCCTCGCCGCTCCGCCTTTGCCTGACCCTGCCCGAATGCGCCGCTTGCCACTATATTGATGGCGCCGCCAAGCTGCGGTCATTGTACCCGATAGCCTGAGCCTTGTCATTTCCAATGTCGGCAAAATCAAGCGCCTCGCCGCCGGTGAAAGACGCCGCCAAGAGACAGCGACGGAGTATCCTTGTCATCATCGGCTTGCTGCTGTTGTTCGCGCTGGTCTTCCGCTTGCGTCCAGCGCCCGGAGACTTGTTGCCGGCCGAAGCGCGTGTGGTCGAGACAGCGAAACCGCATGTCTGCGTGCATACTCTGCTGGAGAATGAAGTCGAAGAGAAAAAGATCCTGCGCTCGCTTGAGCTTGTGCGCGAGCTTGGCGCGACGACCATCGTGCAGTTCTTCCCCTGGGCCTATGTCGAAAGGGAAGACGATCAATTTGATTGGTGGCATGCCGACCGCATCCTGCGACACGTCGAAGGACAGGGACTGCGCGTCATCGCGCGTCTGGGCCTGGCGCCGAACTGGCTGAATGAAGACCCGGGCGCGACGCTGAACACCTTGCCGGAAACGGCTTTTCCCAAGTTCGCCCAATACGCTGCCGCCTTTGCCGAGCGTTACGCTGGCACGGTTGATGAGATCATCATCTGGAATGAGCCCAATCTCAGCTTTGAATGGGGTTACCAGCCGGTTGACGCTGGCCGCTATGTCCGGTTGCTGCAAGAGACGTATCCGGCGATCAAAGCGGCGAATCCGGCAGCGGTGGTGCTGGCCGGCGCCCTGGCGCCAACGCTTGAAGGGCGCGGCAGCAGCGCCGGTTTGAACGACCTGGACTTTCTGCGTGATATGTACGCGGCTGGCGCAGGCGATTATTTTGACGCGCTTGCGATTCACAGCTATGGCTTGAAGGAGCCGCCGTCGGCCGAGCCGGCTGAAAATCGGCTGAACATCCGCCTCGCCGAACTTCTGCGCGAGATCATGCTGGAGAATGGCGACGAACAGAAGCAAGCCAGCATCACAGAAGGCGGCTGGAATGATCATCCGCGCTGGGCCCATGCCCTGCGTCCGTCGCAGCGCAGCGCCTTCACCGTTGAGGCCTTTGAATATGTCGAGGCGCATTGGGCTTGGCTTGAGCGCCTCTGCCTATGGGCTTTTCGCTATCCGGCCGATCTGAATAGTTATCCGGACAATTACACCTTGGTCAGCGCGAACTTCGTGCTGAAGCCGATCTACTACGCGCTGCAAGATTATGCCCGCGGCTGGGAGCGGGAAGAGGTCTTGTGGCTGCCGCCGCCGGAGACAAAATGATAAAACACGCTGGTTTCCAGCTTTCAAGCAAGGTGGTCGCGGTGGCAATCGCGGTCTTGCTCGCAGCGGTATGGCGACATTATCAGCCGCCGAACCGCGACATCGCCTTCCCGGCCGGCGAGATCCGCATCGGCGTCGATGGAAGTTACCCGCCCTTTGCCTTTGATGAGGCGGGCAGTCTGACAGGCCTGGATATCGAGCTGGGCGAGGCGATCGCGGCGGAGATCGGCTTGCCGGTCCGCTTCGTCAATCTCAGCTTCTACGGCTTGTACGACGCGCTAAAAACAGGCGCGGTCGATCTGTTGATCGCGGCGCTGCGCGTCGATCAGGCGCGGACGGCGCATGTACGCTATACGGAGGCCTACTTTGATGATGGCCTGGTTCTGGTCAGCGCGTCCGATAATCAGTCCATCAGCGCGGAGGCATTGTCAAATACAGCAATCGCGTATGAGTACGCCAGCCGCGCCGATAGCCAGATAGGCCTGTGGGAGGGCGATGGGCAAGAGATCGCGCGGCGGCCCTATGAGCTTTCCACGTATGCCCTGGACGCCTTGCGCCTGGGACAAGCGGAGGCGGCCTTGGTGGACGCCACTACCTTGCGGCTCTACGTTCGGGAGCGCCGAGAGTGGCAACATCAGCATCAGTTTGTCAGTCGCGAGCCATACGCCATCGCCGTCCGTATCGACCGCGATGAGGTCTTCAAGCTGGTCGACCGCGCGTTAAGCACTTTGAAAGAGAGCGGAGAAATCGCTAGAATCGTTACGAAATGGTTCTAGACTGGAGCATCCAATGAGCGAGAATATCCGTTGGGGCATATTAAGCACGGCCAATATCGGGCGACGCGTGATACCGGCGATACACGCTTCTCATAACGGCGAAGTCCTGGCGGTCTGCAGTCGCTCATTGGAGCGGGCGCGAGCCTTCGCCGAGGAACAGGGGATCCCGCGCGCATACGGCAGCTACGAAGCCTTGCTCGCCGACAGTGACATCGATGCGATTTACCTCCCCCTTCCCAATAGCATGCACGCTGAGTGGAGCGTCAAATGCGCTGAGGCGGGCATCCCAACCTTGTGCGAAAAGCCTTTCGCCAGCGATGCCTTCGAGGCGCAGAGCATCGTCGACGCCTTCGAGCGGCATGGCGTTCCGCTGGCGGAAGCGTTCATGTACCGCTTCCATCCCCAGCATGCCAAGGTCAAAGAGATCGTCTCGGCCGGCGGTATCGGCGAGTTGCAGTTTATCAATAGCAGCTTCACCTTCCCGCTGAGCAACGAGGCAAACATCCGTCTAAGCAAGCCGCTGGCCGGCGGTTCGTTGATGGATGTCGGCTGCTACTGCGTCAATATGATGCGCTTCATGACCGGCGAGGAGCCGGCGCGCGTCACAGCGAGCGCGCGAATCGGCCAGACGACCCGCGTTGACGAAGCGCTGGCGGGCACGCTGGAGTTTCCCTCCGGGGTAATCGGGCATTTTGAGTGCGGCTTGCGCGCCTATCGGCAGCATTCGTACACGCTGAAGGGCAGCGCCGGCTTGATTACCGTGCCGACGAGTTTCGTGCCGGACAAGACCGCCGATACCATCGTGCGGCACTGGAGTAGCGACGACTACAGCGAGCACGTCATCCCGGCGATCGATCATTATCAACTGATGGTCGAGGACTTTGCCGAGGCGCTGATCCAGAAGCGCGCGCCCCGGTTCGCGCCGGCCGACGCGGTCAACAACATGGTCGTCGTTGACGCGCTCCTGGCGCAAGCGCGCTAGGGCGCCAAGCCGGCCAAGACGCGCTCGCCCGTCTGCACGCGCCAAAGCGACGCGTAAAGCCCGTCTTGCAGCAAGAGGTCTTCGTGGCGGCCGGATTCGTAAAGCTGGCCGTCCTGCAAGACGTAGATCATATCGGCATTGCGCACGGTGGACAGTCGGTGGGCGATGACGATAGTCGTGCGGCCGATGACGATGCGCTCGAGGGAGCGCTGAATAGCGGCTTCGGTCTCGTTATCCACTGACGAGGTCGCTTCATCAAGGATCAGGATCGGCGGGTCGGTTAGCACGGCGCGCGCGATGGACAGGCGCTGACGCTGACCGCCGGAGAGTTTCTGTCCCCGCTCGCCGACGACCGTGTCATAACCTTGCGGAAGTTCGGATATAAATTCATGCGCCTCAGCCACCCTGGCCGCCTCAATAATGAGATGATCGGGCACATCGGGATCGCCATAGGCGATGTTCTCGCGGACGGTGCCGTGGAAAAGAAAGACGTCCTGGCTGACCAAGCCGATGGCATTGCGGATATCTTCTTGTTTGAGTTCGCGCAGGTCATAGCCATCGAGCATGACCCGGCCCCCCGTGGCATCGTAGTAACGAAGCAGCAGCTTGATGACGGTGCTCTTGCCAGCGCCGGTCGCCCCGACGATCGCGATTGTGTCGCCGGCCGGGACATCAAGCGAAAGTCCCTTGATCACTTCGCGGCCATCGCTGTAGGCGAATTCGACCTTGTCGAGCCACATATGACCGCGCACATCGCGCGTAGGAAGATGCAAGTCCCCATCAATGATCGACGACCTGATGGCGAGCAAATCGAGGATGCGATTGGTCGAAGCCATGGCGCGCTGGTACAGATCAAAGGTCTCGCCGAGGCTGGTCAGAGGCCAGAGCAAGCGTTGGGTCATGAAGATGAGCACGCTATAAGCGCCGATTTCCAAAACGCCATCCAGCGCTAGTTGCCCGCCAGCGACGGTGATGGCGATAAAGCCGGTGACGATGACCATGCGGATCAGCGGCGTGAAGGCGGAGCCCAGGCGAATGGCGCGGCGGTTACGTTCCAGGTATTCATTGCTTTCGACGCGCAGGCGCTCCGCCTCGTAATCTTCGGCGGTGAAGCTCTTGATGGTCGCGATGCCGCTCAGGCTGTTGGAGAGATGATGATTGATCACGCCGACCTGTTCCCGCACATTGGCGTATAGCGGCGCCAACAGCTTCTGGAACTTCAAGGAGCCCCAAATGATCAGGGGGATCGGCACAGCCGCCATCCAGGCGACGCTCGGCGCGATGACGACGAATATGCCGCCGATGGCCAAGACTGTCGTCAAGATCTGCACGACATCATTGGCGCCGATATCAAGAAAGCGCTCCAACTGATTGATGTCGTCATTCAAGACCGACATCAAACCGCCGGTGCTCTGATCTTCAAAGTAGGCCATTTCCAGATGCTGCACGTGATCGTAGGCTTCGACCCGCAAATCATGCTGCATCGTTTGCGCCAGGTTGCGCCAGTAGATACGCTGCAAGTAGCCAAAGACGGATTCGAGCAGCCAGACGATCAAGGTGACGAAACCGAGTATGATGAGCTGCAGCGACAGATCTTCCACACCCCAACGACCCAGGAGCGAATCCTCCCGCTCGACCACGATGTCAACCGCCATGCCAATGAGAACCGGCGGCATGATGTCAAAGAGCTTGCCCAGGACGGAATATAATGTCGCCAGCGCGACCCGGCGTCTGTAAGCGGTGGCATAGTTCAGCAGGCGGACGAAGGGATTTTGACGATTAGTTGTTGCGGTCATATACAGCGCGGCAAAAAATTTTGCACATAAGCTACGGATTATAGAGGAATTGGGACGCGTCCGCCATATTGAGAGACAGAGGAGTGGTGAAATTGAGGACATGGCAACCAATTATCTTGACTCGGGAATACTAGATGTAGGGGCGATCCACGGATCGCCCGCAGTTTCAGATTCTCCGACCCCGACAAACATATATCCGCATAATTCACCACTCCCGAGACAGCATATCCGGAATATTCGCTCCAGTTTCTTTGCCACCGAGTTCGTCGAGTCTCTCAAAAGGAGATTGGCGCGGATTGCGCAAAGCGTCAAGGGCAGTGACGGCAAATGGTTTGGGCAATCCTTTGCCTTTCCGTTTGACTCCTGGGCAGGCTCAGGATATCGGTCAGGCCCAAAGCTTGGTGGAAGGCTTTGCCCTTCAGCGAGTTATCGCGGATCGGGGCTATGCGTCGCAAGATTTTGTCGACAGCTTGCTTGAAAGAGGCATAGAAGCCCTAATCCCGCCGCGGGTAATAAGGAGAAAGAAAATGAAAATGAAAATCCCAACTCGCGAACATTTGATCTAGCGCCCGCGCTCCAATCATGCTACAATGACATCAACACTCGCATGTTAACAATCCCATATCCCCCGTCCGCCATCTGCTCCGCTGCCAGTCCCGCAAACCCAATGCAAACCGTCTCTCTTCGCCGAAACCGCCAAACTTTGTCCGAAAATACGCTTAATGTCCGAAAAAAGTTTTTCTTTGTCCGACAAACGGACAAAACGGACAAACTTCTAACCGAAACCTAACTTTCATTTCTGCCCGGCCCCGCGCGCTCCGCCGACGTCAACAACAGCGTACCCAGGGCGTTCAACCTCAATGTCAACAACGCCTGGTCTTTCTTTCGATTGTTGCTGATGGCTAACGCTTTCAGATGCGCTGCTTGTGGCAGATTATCCGCGGCTACATCAAATTGCCTGTCTAGCGGATCAAGCCGCCGCCTTCCCCGCCGGCAGCCAGCGCCGCCACCGCCTCATAATCCACCAATGGAAGATCGCCCGGGATGGTGTACTTCAGCGATGAAAGCGCCGCCCCCCATCGTAAAGCGTCCGCCACGTCGCCCTCGCTCAGCCAAGCGTAAATGAAGCCGGCCGCGAAGGCGTCGCCGCCGCCTATCCGCCCGACTTCACCCGCCAGGATGGCCGGCTGCCGCAAGATAGCGCCATCGTTTGCGCTCGCCTGTGAGCCATCTTTGCCGAGCGTCATGACAATCAGCGTATCGGGATAGCGCGCCGCCAGCTCCGCAATAGCCTCGCCGGCGGAGGCAGGTCCATACATCACCTGGTAATCGCCCATGGGGCAGAAGATCAGATCGGCCAGTTGAATAGCCCGGTGGCAGCCGGCCGCGGCGTCGGCGCCGGACCATAACTTGCCCCGATAATTGGTATCGAAACTGATGCGCCAGCCGGCCGCTTTCGCCAATCGCATCGCCTCATGCGCTGTTTCCCGCGCTGTTTGGCTGATTGCCAGAGTGATGCCGGTGGTGTGAAAAAGCTTTGCCCCGCCCGGCTGGAACAAATCGGCGGGCAGGTCGTGCTTACTCATGCGGCTCATGGCGGAATCGCGGCGGTCGTAGATGATTTCGCTCGCTCGCGGCGGCTGCCCCTTTTCGTGAAAGTAGATGCCCAGGCGCTCATCGTCCGCCCAGACGACCTGGCTGACGTCCACGCCGTACTGCGCGATGCGATTGCTGATGTAACGACCGAGGGGAGAAACCGGCAACCGCGAAAACCAGGCGACATCCATGCCAAGACGCGCCAAGCCGACGGCGGTATTGGATTCTGTGCCGCCGACCCAGATATCGAAGGCGCGCGTCTGTTCGATGCGCAGGTCCCCCGGCGGGGTCAAGCGCATCATCGATTCGCCCAGTGTCACCACATCGTATCGTGTCATGCTGCACTCCCTTTGCGCGATTGGGGACGGCGTCTTTTCGGCTGGCATGGCAAAAATGATACCGCTATACTCGCGCTATGGCACGTATCGGATTGGACGCCCGGCTCACTCACTATCGTGTTGGTGGCACCAGCCGATATATTACAGCGCTTGTAAGCGCCTTTGAACAACTGCAAGCTCCACACGAACTAACTCTGCTGCAAAGCCGCAAGTCGCGCGAGCGGCTCTCGGATCGCTTCAAGTCGGCGCCGATATGGACGCCGCCGCATCATCCATTGGAACGAGCGACGCTCTCGCTGGAGCTTTGGCGGCATCGCCTCGACCTGCTGCACAGCCCGGATTTCATCGCGCCGATCCGCGGCGGCAAGCGCCATGTCATCACCGTGCACGACCTCAGCTTCATTCATTTTCCCGAATACTTCACCGCCGCCAGCCGCAACTATTACAATGGGCAGATCGCCGCGTCGGCGCAACGGGCGGATCATATCCTGGCGGTTAGTGAAGCGACCAAGCGCGATCTGATGGATATCCTGGACCTGCCTGCCGAGATGATCACGGTTCAATTGCATGGCGTCGACGAGCAGTTCAAGCCGCTCCCGCCCAGCCAGAGCGCCGGCGCGATTCAAGCCTTGGACTTGCCTGACTCGTTTTTCCTCTTTGTTGGCACGCTTGAGCCGCGTAAGAACCTGGCCGGGCTGGCGTGGGCATACCGCGAGCTAAAACTAGAACTGCCGGACGCGCCGCAGCTGGTCCTGGCGGGGCGGCCTGGCTGGCACTTTGAACAGCTCATGGCCGATGTCAGCGCGGCCGGCATGGACGCCGACATTCTGATCCGGCATAGCGTAACAGACAGCCAGTTGCCCGCCTTGTATAATCATGCGGTTGCCTTGTTAATGCCTTCATTCTACGAGGGCTTCGGTCTGCCGGCGCTGGAGGCGATGGCTTGCGGCTGTGTGCCAATCGTCAGTCAGGTGGCATCCTTGCCCGAGATTGTGGGAGAGGTCGGCGGGAAAGTCGATCCACATGATACGACCACAATTGCGGCCGCGATGAAGCGGACTCTCATCGACGGCGACTGGCGCGAGCGGCAAGCCACCAAGGCGCTGAAGCGGGCGGCTGGCTTCCGCTGGGTCGATAGCGCGCGCACCGCGCTGAATTGCTACGATGCCCTCCTGAATTAAGCGCCCGATGAAGATCCTGCTGCTCAGTCCCGATATCCCCTTCCCCAGCGAATCGGGCGCGGCCATACGCAACTGGGGCATCATCAGCGGTCTGGACGCTGCCGGCCATGAAGTGACGTTGCTGAGTTTCGCTGATCGCGCGATGGACGCCGGGTCCGAGCCGCTCCTGGAGCGCTGTCGCGCGGTCCACAGCGTAGCGTTGCCCAAACGCGGCAAAGGCCCTCGCTTGATCCAACTCATCACGAGCAATTCAGCGGACATGGAATCCCGGCTGGCGAGCTCAAAGTTTGATACGATTTTGCGGAAGCTGCTGCGAACAGAATCATTCGACATCGTGCAATTTTCCGGTTTGGAGCTAGGCGGTTATCTGGATGCGATTCTGGCCGAGAAGCGCGGGGCAAAGGTGATCTATGATGCGCTGAACGCGGAAGCGGATTTGCAACGCGTCATCGCCGATGTCGATAGCAAGAGCCTGCGTCGGTTGCCCGCCATGTTGTATTCGCGGACGCAAGTGGATCGCCTCGCCCGCTTCGAGGAGCGCGTATGCCGGAGCGCCGACGCAGTCGTCGCGGTCAGCGACGAAGACCGCGCTCTGTTGGCGCGCTACGCCGGAGCGCCCATCACGGTGATGTCCAACGGCATCCACGCGGAAAACTATCGTCCGCCGCCCGAGAATCGGCGCGCGCGGCAGCAACTCGTATTCACTGGCAAGATGGATTATCGGCCGAATGTCGATGCGATCGAGTGGTTCTGCACTCAGGCGCTTCCTCTGGCGCGGCAGCGCTTGCCGGAGATTCAACTCGAGGTCGTCGGCCGCAATCCGCATCCGCGTCTGCTGTCTCTGGCGGAAACGGGAGACTTCCACTTGACCGGCTGGGTGGAGTCGGTGTTGCCCTACTTGCATGAGGCGGCTTTATATATCGTGCCCTTGCGCATGGGCAGCGGCACGCGGCTCAAGATCTTGCAGGCGATGGCGGCCGGCTGTACGGTAGTCTCGACTTCGATCGGCGCGGCTGGTTTGAACCAGGAAGCGCGCGAAACAATCGCAATCGCCGATGACGCCTCCGCTTTCGCCGCGGCGGTTGTCAAATTATTGAGGGACGACAACCGGCGCAAGAGCATGGGAGAAATGGCGCGACGGCAGGCGCGAGCGCATTACGACTGGCGCGCCTTGATGCCCACCCTGCTCGAGCTATATGCGAAGCTGCGCGATGGATAGGGAGTCGCTCGCCCGGCGCAATGCGCGAATGGCCGAGTCGCTTCGGCGCCCGGCGGCAAAGCATCGTCTGCGGGACGGCTTGCTGGCGGCAGCGGCGCGGACGCCGATCATCTCATCTGGCGAGGACAGCCAACGCCTGTTGATCATCCGGCCCGATCATCTGGGTGACGTTTTGCTATGCACACCCGCAATTCAGGCGATCAAGCGGAGCCGTCCGCAAACCAGCATTCACGTTCTATGCGGCGGATGGTCGGCGGAAGCGCTAGCAAGCTACTCGGCAATCGACCGTGTGCTGACCGTAGACTTCCCCGGCTTCCAGCGCGAGAACAAGCCTTCAAAGGGACCTTGGCGGCTGGCATTGGAGACGGCGCGATTGCTGCGACAGATCGGCTACGCCAGCGCGATTATCATGCGACCGGATCATTGGTGGGGCGCGCTGGTGGCCTATCTGGCCGGCATCAAAGAGCGAGTCGGTTATGACATCAGCAATGTCGCGCCCTTCCTGACTAGGGCGTACCCCTTTGAGCGCCGCCATGCTGTTGAGCAGAATATGCGCCTGGCGGAAGGCTGGACGGGCGAGATGCGATCTGGTGATATTCAACTGCGTTATCCTGTGCAAGCGACTGACAGCGACTTCATCGAAGGGAGGCTGCGCGCTTGGAATCTGCTGCCTGACAGGCGACTTATCTGTATCCATCCCGGTTCGGGCCGCGTCAGCAAAATCTGGCGCGCGGAGAATTGGGCGGCGGTGGCCGACGAGTTGTCGACTCGCTACGATGCCGCAATCGTCTATACAGGCACGGCAGCGGAGTCGGAGATGCGCGCCGAGATCATGGCGCATATGAAGACGAATTCCGCCATCGCCGCCGGGGCTACCACCATCGGCCAACTGGCGGCGCTCTACGAACGGTCAGCGGCCGTCTTGGGCCCGGACAGCGGCGCGATGCACTTGGCAGCGGCGGCGAATACGCCGACGGTCGCGCTCTTTGGCCCGGCCGATCCCGGCGAGTTCGCGCCTTGGGGCGACCGGCGCCGCCACCTTGTCGTGTCATCGGATATTGGCTGCCGTCCCTGCCGCATCCTCGATTGGCAGCACGACGATCCAAGCTTCCATCCCTGTGTGCGGGAAATTAGCGTCAGGCAAGTCCTCGAAGCGGCGAGCCGCGCTTTGAGCGACGCTGCCAACTGAAGCGACCGGGGATCACTTGAGTATGTTCTCATCTTGCGGGCGGACAAGGACCGAGCTTTCGTTGCGATACGTGACCATGCCGGGTCCGGCGCCTTTGATCGCCTTGACATATTTCACGCGCGTATAGTCGACTTGTACGCGCGACTCCTGGCGCAGCTTGCTGTAATAAGCGGCGACGGCGGCGGCTTCGGCGATAAGCCCCTCCTTAATGCGCCGACCATCGTTGCGAATGACAACATGCGCGCCCGGCACATCGCGAGCGTGCAGCCAAATGTCGTTTGAATTCGCCGTCTTGAAGGTGACCGCTTCGTTCTGCCGGCTGTTGCGGCCGATGAAGATGACATAACCATCGCGGCTGACCAAACGCAGCGGTCCCTGTCGTCCGCCCCCGCCCAGCCGCTTGAGATGCTTGCCTTGCCAATGCCCACGGCTTTGCAAACTTTGGATCACATCATCGATTTCGGGCCAGTTGGACGCGATCGCGAGGTCGTTTTCCAGTTGCTCGATGTATTGCAGTTCCGTCCGTGCCTCGGCAATCAGCGCGGGCACGGCCTCCAAAGCGCCTTTCGCTTTTTCGTAGCGCCGAAAATAGTCCTGCGCGTTTTCCAAAGGGATGCGCTGGGGGTCAAGCGGTATGACAAGCGCCGGCGCGTCCACGTCGTGATGGGCGCGCAGTTCTTCTTGTCCATCGGCGATAGCGTATTGATAAGCGAGGATCAGTTCGCCCGACTGCCGCAGTTGTTCAAGCTCGCTGTCATCACGCAGGCCGCGTTGCAGGGAAGCCAGCTTGGCGGACAGCTTCGCCTTGGTCTCGTCGATAGCCGCAGCCACAGGCTCTTTGGCCGATTTGTAAGCATCGACGCCGCTGATCGAGGCGATGAACTGGTCGATGGCTCCGCTGATGCTTTGGCAGCTTTGCCATTTGAGGTGACGCAGGGGGAAGACGCCGACTTCAGCGGGAACGTCATTGCTGCTGCCGATGCCGGGCTGCCAGTCCCGCCGCAGCAGGGGCGCGATAACTTCCTGCAGCGCATCATAAAGCGAGTCGCTGCTGGTATGTCGCGCGGCTGTTTGGGGATCGCCTGTCGCGCGGTAAACGATCTCCTTCGCCATGAGCGGGCTAATGCCATGTATTCGCCCCGGCAAAAGCCGCCGCGCCTGATGCGAGTCTTTCTCCGCGCTATCCAGAAGCTGCGCCAGATCCGCGGCCGTAATTCGCGCCGGATCAAGCTGATCCCGAATCGGCGGTGGCGGCACGTAGTCATGATTCGGCAGGCTGAGGCGGTAGCGGTTGTCTTCCGGACCGACGCGATTGAGGCAATCGAGAATGACGCCGGCTTGTATGAGCAGGACGTTGGCGCGGCGCGGCATAAGCTCGGCGATGAGGCTGACTGCGCCTTCCTGTCCTTCGATATCAAGTTGCAGTATGCGCTCCCAGGGCGGCTGGCTGACCGCGGTTATTCGGCCGCTTTTCGCGTATCGGCGCAATAGCAAGCCGAGTTGGGCCGGCTTCGCCAAGCCACGGCGCAGCTTCGCGCTGGCAAGATGCGCGCGGGGCAAGCGCGGATCAGCGCTGAGATAGAGGTAGTGGCGCGCGCGACCGGCGTAAACTTCCAGCCCGATGCCCATGTCGTCAACATCAATCACATCTTGCACGCGCCCGCCAAGAATGATGTCGGCAAGCTCGTCAACCAGCGCGGAGACGGTGAAGCTGTCGAAGCTCACTAGCCGGTCTCATCCGCTGCAAATGTCAGCAGGTAGGCGATGATGTGTCCGATCTCCTGCCGCGAGAGGCGCTCGTCATAATTGTTGGGCATGGCGTTGGTGTAGCCCTCGACAAGATGCAGGCCGGGATACAGGATCGCCTCGTACAGGTATTGCTCGGCGGAGAGCGGCGGGCGACGTTCGGCGGCGAAGTCGGCGAGACCAAAGAATAATGGCGATAAGCTGCCATCCCCCTGCAAGTGACAGAGGTTGCATTCCAATTCATAGACCAGGTCGCCGCCGATTTCGCTATCAGCGTTTGCGAGAGCGGCAGCGACTTCTTCAGCGTAGGATTCGGCGTTAATCTCACTGCCGCCAGGCTCGGAATTGGGCATTACTGCGAGGAGGACTGCGGCAAAAACAATGAGGGCGAGCAGCGCTATGCCGGCGATAATACGAAAACTGGCAGCAGCAGCGGGGCGTGGCTTATCGGTCATGGAGCGCCAACTATCGGCGAATCCGCGCCAGCGCCGGCGCAGCTAGGAGGCGTTCGATTGCTGGCGGGCAGCGCTCACCTGCCGGTTCAGCAGCCAGAAGACCAGCATCAGCGTCAAGCCCGCGCCGATCACGTTAAAGATGATGAAACCGGTGACCAGGATAAAGGCGGCGGCTTGATCGGGAGTCGCGGTCAGAAAATCACCGCTGGGGTCGGTCGTCTGCTGTATCGCCAGGTCGGACGACAGCAAATTGGAGGTGATTGCGCCGCCAGCCAGCAGCACGATCAATACCAGCGCGACTATTCCCAGTGCCTTCATTGAGACGCTCCTCACAAGTTTGATGCCGACTCGATTGTACTATTCATCGCAGGGCGACGCAAGATCGCGCCGGACGCAAGAGTTTCAGCGCAGCACTAGTTGATCGCGTTCCGGACCGACGCTGACAGAATTGATCGGCACAGCGCAGAGCGAAGCCACACGCTCAATGTAGTTCAACGCCGCCGCCGGCAACTGCGAAAATGCGCGACAATTGCTGATATCTTCATGCCAGCCGGGCAAAGTCTCGTAAATCGGCGTCGCGCGGTCCAGGGTTTCGTTATTGACAGGCGGATACTCGTGGCGCTGGCCGTCAATCTCGTAAGCCACCGCCAGCTTCAATTCGTCCAGGCCGGAGAGGATATCCAGCTTCGTCAGCATCATTTCGCTGAAGCCATTGACGCTGACAGCGTAACGCAGCATCACCACATCGAGCCAGCCACAGCGGCGGGGACGGCCGGTGGTGGTGCCGTATTCATCCCAAAAGTTATCGCCGCTGCCGCGCAATCGTCGCGCGATCTCGCCCTCCAGCTCGGTTGGCATCGGTCCGCCGCCGACGCGCGTGCTGAATGCTTTGGCCACGCCAAGGACGCGATCGACAAATAGCGGTCCCACGCCCAGACCGGTGAGCGCGCCGCCCGCCGTCGGCGATGAGCTTGTCACAAAAGGATAACTGCCATGGTCGATATCAAGCAGCGTTCCCTGCGCGCCCTCACAGACGATATGTTTTCCAGCGGTCAGCGCCGCATACAAATAAATGGATGTGTCTTTGATGAATGGCTTCAATACCGCGGCGGCCTCGAGATAGCTCTCGGCGGCCGATTGCGGGTCAAGTGTTTCCATGCCCTGCAAGGCGAGTCTTGCATTCGCCGATTCTATGGTGGCGATCAGTCTTTCGGCGAATTCCTCCACATCAAGCAACATATCGCCGGTGCGGATGCCGGCGCGTCCGGTCTTGTCGAGATAAGCCGGGCCGATGCCGCGCAAGGTCGTGCCAATTTTGGAATCGCCCAGCACCGTCTCATTAGCCTTATCCAGCGCGACATGAGCGGGCGTGATGATATGGGCGCGCGAGCTGATCACCAGCCGCTCCGGCGTGATTTCCAGCCCCAGTTTGCGCAGCGACTCAATCTCGCGCACCAGGTTAACGGGATTGATGACCATGCCATTGCCCATGATGGACACGACATCGCTGTGCAAAATGCCCGAGGGGACCAGGTGCAATTTGTAGACCGAGCTATCCAAGGCAACGGTATGCCCGGCATTGTCGCCGCCGGCGTAGCGCGCGACGATATCCGCCGACGACGCCAGCCAGTCGACCACGCGGCCTTTGCCTTCGTCACCCCATTGCGCGCCTATCAAAATGGTTATTGGCATAGCACCCTACTCGAATGTTCTCTAGCCTTCGTATTCCGCCGTCGCCAGGGCCAGATTGCCCAGACTGACCGACACCTGCCGCTCGCCCCAGGTTTCGATGGCGCGGTCCGGCCCCAACGCAAGGGCTGCCCCCGGCGCCAAGCCGATGAAAGCGGCATCAGGCATTTGGGGGCGAACGGCGCGCAGTGTTGCATTTTCGCTTAGATCGCGCGTATCAGCCGCTATCAAGGCATTCCGCACGAAGCCGAGCCCGGCGACGGTTCGCCCGGCGGCATCCAACATGAACTCGCCGGCGCAGGCGGCAGCAGCGCCTTCCAGCAGAATCAAGCTGCCTCGGTTCAAGGCGTCCTTCATAGCGTGTACTGCCGTTCGCCGTATCAACCGACAGAGTTCGTCGCCGGCGCCAACCGCCTCGATCACAATCATCGCGGCGCTGTTTAAGCGTTCGTAGATTTCGTTATTGTCGCCTTCTTCAAGATCAACCAGGTACCCGCTGGTAGCACCAAGCTCCGCCATGTCGTCCATCAGCGCGTCGCCTAGATCGCCCGCGAACGATATATAAGCGATAGCGCCGCTGGCGTCGCAGCGGCCCAAGGCGCGCGCGCGGATTTCGCTCAGCGAATCATTGCTGCCGGACAAGACCAACCAGCCGCTTGCCTCTTGCCAGCTAAAGGGCGCGGTCTCTCGCATCTAGCTTTCCGCCTCCAGGTAATCGGCGATAAGCGCAGACATCATCCCGACGCTTAGCGGCAAAACCGCTTCGTCAATGTCGAAACGAGGATGATGGTGCGGGTAATCGAGTTGGCGCTCATGGCTCGCCGAGCCAACCAGCAGGTATGCGCTGGGATTGCGCTGCATGAGCAAGCCTACATCTTCCGATGCCATCCAGGGCTTATCGACCACCGTCACATTGTCGCCAAAGCCGGCGAAGACAGCGCGCGCGCGCTCAGCCACCGCCACGTCGTTTATGACAGCGCCAATGCCCAGGGGAAAATCGACATCGGCGCGGCAGCCGTGCGCGCTTGCGACGCCATCGGCTACTTCGCGGATGCGCCGCTTGACCAGATCGCGGGTTTCCTCGCGGAATAGCCGGAAGGAGCCGCTGAGGGAAACCGACTGCGGGATGATATTCCGCGCGCTGCCGCCCTCCAGCTTGCCGACAGAAATCACGACCATATCCAGCGGATCGACATTCCGGCTCACGATGGTCTGCAAGGCGAGGATCAACTGAGCGCCGCAGACGATCGGGTCTCTCGTTTGATGCGGCATTGCGCCATGCCCGCCCTTGCCGGTGACCGTGATTTGAAAGACGCCGGCGCCGGACATAGTGGGTCCGGAGACGACGCTGACATTGCCGACTTCGAGATCGTTCCAAAGATGAATGCCGAGCGTATAATCGGGCGCGGGCCTTTCCAGGACGCCGTCAGCGATCATCGCCGCCGCGCCGCCGCCCATTTCTTCCGCCGGCTGGAAGACGAACTTGACCCGGCCGCCCAACTCCGCGCGGTGTTTCGACAAGACTTTGGCAATGCCGAGGCCAATTGCCGTATGCCCGTCGTGGCCGCAGGCGTGCATCTTCCCCGCCGTCTGCGAGGCGTATTCAACGCTGTTCTCCTCTTGAATCGGCAGCGCGTCCATATCGGCGCGATAGAGGACAGTCGGCCCGTCGGCAGCACCTTCCAGGATGCCGACGACGCCGGTTTTGCCGATGCCAGTCTGCACTTCCAAACCTAGCTGATGGAGCTCCTCAGCGACGATGCCGGCGGTACGGCGCTCTTGAAACGCCAACTCCGGATGCCTGTGAAAATCCCGGCGCCTATCTGTCAATTCGTCGCGCAGCGCTTCCGCCTCAGCTAAAAAGTTGATCGGCATGGATTGCTTACCTCATTGTGATGACACGAAACTTCTCTATACGCCGGGGATATTCCGGCGGCGAATTAGGATCAAGCGAGCGTTCGCGAATGCGCTCCGCCATCATGTCCATATCAGAAATCTGGCTCTTGTGGGCGCGAAGCGACTGGATTTGCCGTTCGACCGAATCCGTCACATCTATCGTATGTGTTGGTTCCGCGGCGCCGGCGATGTAGACAGTGCCGACCTTGTGCGTTTCCAAGCCTTCGTCGCGTTCGTGCTCGATGAAATTAAGGCGGTCGCGGGCCGTCGGGAATATCGCTTCCAAGGTAGCGGCGCCGATCGCCCGATGGTCAGGGTGGTTGATGCCGCCGCCCCCGCGCCAGAAGACGGTCGGGTCCAGCGTTACGACAATATCCGGTTTCTTCATACGGATGATACGAGTGATATCACGGCGTAAATCCAAGGTCGGGAAGAGCTCGCCATCCTTGTAGCGCAGGAAGACGACATCTTTCACGCCAAGCGCGGCAGCGGCTTCTCGCTCTTCTTCTTCGCGGATTGTCGCCAGTCGCTCGTGGGTCATCTCGGGGTCAGCGCTGCCTTTGTCGCCGCTTGTGGCGATGAGGAAAGTGATCTCGGCGCCATCGGCCGCCCATTTGGCGAAGGTGCCGCCGGCGAAGAATTCGGGGTCGTCCGGATGGGCAAAGACGCCAAGCACTCGTCCAATTGCGCCATTGGCCGGGTTAGCTGTTTCGCTCATGACTTGGATTCTTCTCCGCCACGATCAGAATTTCGCTTGGAGCGCCGTCTGCCCCGGCGCCGGCCTCGCCGGCGACTTGAACGAGGCGGGCCATCAGGCGAGTCGCCCTGGCTCCTGCGCGGCCGACGCCGACGGGGTCGTTCTTCATCTTTTGCGCTAGTGGTTTCTTTTGATTCTTTCGGCAGGTCGCGCTGGACATTGACGCGGTCGGCTTGCCGTTGGCCGACTGGCAGGCCGCAATCACAACTGCCGTCGCCGTGCTTGTCGCAAGGCGCTTGCGCCTTCTCCGCCAGCTTGCGGAATTCTTCCAGGGGAATAATCTCTTCCCGCTCAACGACTTTGCGCACCCCATCGCCGATATCCACCAAAACCGCGTCTTTCAGGGGCAGTTGGTCCAATACGCGGCCCTCGCCGTGGGGCGTGCCAACGCGTTTGTTGCGCCGCGGCAAATGACGCCGAGCCTCTACATACTGTTCATATTCGTAAACGAGGCAGCAACGCAAGCGCCCGCACATGCCGGTGATTTCCGATGGATTCAGCGAGACGCCCTGCGCCTTCGCCATCTTGATCGAGATGGGACTGAAATCAGTGAGAAAGGTGCTGCAGCAGCGCGTAATGCCGCAAGCTCCGAAACCGCCGAGCAGCTTGGCGACATCGCGCGGGCCGATCTGCCGCATTTCAACTCGCGCATCAAACTTCCGCTGCAAGCGCTTCCGCAACACTGCCGTGTCGATTTTTTGTTCGGCGCTGAAGAGAAAGGTGATGGCGCTGCCATCGTAATTGTATTGCGCCGCGACAAACTTGACTTCAGACATGCGCCGCAAGCCGGCGGCCGTCTCACGACAGATCTCCAGCGCTTCAGCCTGTTGCGCTTCCCAGTGTTGTTTCAAGACCAGATCGCGGGGGGTGGCGGGCCGCAGAATCCGACGGACATCGCGATGCTCGTCCGGCTCGGTGAAGCCCATTACCTGGCCCATCTGGCGTCCGCGCCGCGTATCAACAATTACATAATCGCCCTGTTCCAATTCAGGATGATCGCTGAAGTCAAAGTGATAGAGTTTGCCGATCTTTTGAAACCGGACACCAGCTACCAAGTCACTCTTTTCAATTACGGGAGCTACCATGAATGTAAGGCCTTTGCGCAAACAACAAAGCTGCGCTCGCTCGTTATGAGGTTATATTGCCGGTATCGCTCAAACGCCTATCACTCTACTCGATATTATGGTCGAACGCAATATGAACGCCTGCCGATTCACAGGCGCGGTTTGTCAACTCGTCGCCGCAGTTGCTAGAATTGCACTGGGTCATCAATATTGAAATCTGTTTTGACCTTTCCAATTTTGGAGCACTGGAGGCGCTTGCCGCACAATATGTCCACACTCGTGATGAAATTCGGCGGCGCGTCTGTTGGCGCAGCGCCCGCGCTAGCGCAAGTCTTGAAAATAATCGCCCGCGAGGCCGATCAGTGGGACAAGGTTCTGGTGGTTGTTTCCGCGCTGGACGGCGTTACCGACATGCTGCTGGACGCGGCGCAACTCGCGAGAATCGCAAACCAGCGCGGATACCGCCGTATCGCCGCCAATTTGCGCAGCCGTCACTTCGCCATCATGGAAGAACTGCCGCTGGACCGCTCGGAGCGCGATACTCTGGAAGCCGATATCGATCAACTGCTGTCGGAGATGCTCGATCACTGCCTGCAAATCGCCGGGAGCTTGAATGTCGAGTTGTCGCCTTTGAACAGTGACGCGGTTGTCGCGGTCGGGGAACGGCTGTCGGCGCGCATCATCGCTGCGCTTCTGCGTCAAAACGGGCTGCGGAGCGCGGCGGTGGACGGGACGGATGTGCTGGTTACCGACGATGTATTTGGCAACGCCAACCCCGACCTGCATTTGACGGCGCGGCGCGTCGACCAAGTCATTAAGCCAATGCTCCAACGTGACATCATTCCCATCGTGACCGGTTTCATCGGCGCGACCGCGCAAGGAGAAACAACCACCTTGGGACGGGGCGGCACAGACTACACCGCTTCTGTGCTGGGCGCCTTGCTCGAGGCGGACGAGTTGTGGTTGTGGACTGATGTGGACGGCATGATGTCGGCTGACCCGCGCGAACTGGCTAACGCGCGAGTCATCCCGACTTTGACCTACGCGGAAGCGGCCGACCTCGCCTATTTCGGCGCGCGCATCCTGCACGCCAGAATGATCGCGCCCTTGGCGCAGCGAGCGCTGCCTTTGCGCATAAAGAACATCGCCGCGCCAGAGAAGACCGGCACGCTGGTCTCCGGCGCGGCGCCTCCGGACAAGCCGATCATCAAAGCCGTGACATCGACGCAAGGCCTGTCGCTACGGCGCCCGGCCAGCGGCTCACTGGCCGGCGTGACGCGCTTGGTCGGCAACACGCTCTTCAAAACATTGGGTATGCGCAGCGAGGTATTGATCGCGTCGCAGTCGTCCAACGGCAGTTTCTTATGTTTGGTGATACCCACCAGCATCGGCATCGACGGCGTCGACCGCCTGGAGCAGGCCCTGAAAGCGAAGATGGCGGAATACCCGGAAAAGATGCCCTGGGCGATCGAGGCCATTGGGCTTGTCACCGCGATTGGCGCGGATTTGCATTGCGCGCCCCAACTGCTGGCGCAAGCGCTGGAAGCATTGGCTGATCTCGAGATTTACGGGCTTGCGCTCGGCGCCTCCAACAGCAGTTTGACGCTGGCATTGCCTTTGCAAAGCTCGCGCGAGGCCCTGCAGCGGATCCACGAATTGATCGTCAAAAGCGGCTGAGATAACGCTCGACTTCCCACTCGGACACTTGCCGGCTGTATTCGTCATATTCCTGTCGTTTGGCCGCGATGTAACGGTCGCTGACGTAGGGACCGAGCGCTGATAACATGACATCGTCATCGCTAAGCGCATTCAAGGCTTCTTCCAGGGAGTTGGGCAGGACTTTGATCTGCCGCATCCTGCCGGGCGCGCCTTGCATCAGCGTCTCTTCCATGGGATCGGGCAGCGGCATCTGGTGTCGGATGCCATCCAGTCCTGCTTGCAGCATCACTGCCATGGCCAGGTAGGGGTTGGCGGTCGGGTCCGGGCAGCGCAGTTCCAGGCGGGTGTGATATTCCTTGCCCGGCGCTGTGCTGGGCACGCGGATCAAGGCGCTGCGATTGACATGCGCCCAGGTGACATTAACCGGCGCCTCGAAACTGGTGCCCAGACGTTTGTAGGAATTGACCAGGGGCGCCAATACGGCGCACATGGCGCGGGCATGCTCCAGTTGTCCCGCGAGAAAATAGGCAGCCGTCTCCGACAAACCATATTCGCTTTCGCTGTCCGCAAAGAGGTTCACGCCGCTTTCCAGATCGTGCAAGCTCTGGTGCGTGTGCATGCCGGAGCCGGGCAAGTCCGCATGAGGGCGCGGCATGAAGCTGCAATAGTAGCCGTACTTGCTGGCGACGGTCTTCAAGGCAATGCGCGCGGTAAGGATGTTATCAGCGGAGCGCAAGGCGTCATCATACTGAAAGTCGATTTCGTGCTGTCCCTGGCCGGTCTCGGAATGGGTGGAATCGACCTTGATGCCCAGTTCCCGCAGGACGGTCAACATACTGCGGCGCATTGAGCGTATCGGATCGTCGGGTATATCAAAGTAGCCGGCAATGTCCGTATGCGGGCCCAGAATCGGAGAGCGGGCGGCGTCAAGCGGAAACAGGAAGAACTCCAGCTCCATCCCGGTCTTGAAGCGGAAATTCATTTCCCGCGCCTGGTCAAGCGCCTTGACAAGCAAGTTGCGTGGATCCCCGATGAAAGGGGCGCCATCTTGCGTATGCACGGAACAGATTAGCCGCGCTGTCTTGTCGCCGCCTTCCGTCCAAGGCAGGATCACAAAACTTGACTCATCGGGCGCGAGCACCATATCGCTTTCGGCGACCCGCGCAAAACCTTCGATGGCCGAGCCGTCAAAGTGTGAGCCGTTGTCGAAGACGTTGGGCAACTCGGCCGCCGGTATCATGACGCTCTTGACCAAGCCGGTGATATCAGTGAACCAGAGCGCCACAAACTGGACGCCCTGCTCCTGGACAGTTTGTAGGATTTCGGATTCCGTCGCCATATTTTTTCGTGATGCTGTTGTGTAACGGAGATTATATTGCCAAGCCGCGCAGGCGAGCTATCGGCGAGATAGCCAAAACCTGCCGCGACTATTCAGCCATTCTAACCAGCTAGTCACGCAGCAGGTCCCAATGGCGCAAGAGCGCGTCAACCGCCAGGATATAACTGTGCCAGCCGAAGCCGGCGATGGCGCCCAGGCAGACACCAGCCAGCAGAGATGTGTGACGAAAAGCCTCGCGGCCATGCACATTCGAGAGGTGCACCTCAATCACGGGCAGTTCAATCGCCGTTATCGCGTCTCGCAGAGCGACAGACGTATGCGTGTAGGCGCCGGGATTAAATACCACTCCGTCCGCCCAGCCACGCGCCTCGTGAAGAAATTCGATCAGGGCGCCCTCGTGGTTGGATTGCGCCGTACGCAGTTGGACATCGTAAGCCGCAAGATGCTGCTCAACCGCGCTGTTGATCTCCGCCAGCGTCATGCCGCCATAGACCTCTGGCTGCCGTGTTCCCAGCAGATTGAGATTTGGACCGTGCAGCAGCAGAATCCCTTTGGCCATAGGCAAGTGTCCTTCCCTCAAAGTACCGTCATGATATCTTCGCGCCGCAAACCCTCGACGATGGTCGCTTCGCCCAGCGCTCTTAGCAGAATAAGCCGAGGCTCGCCCGCTTGCCATTTCTTGTCGGTCGCCATCGCCGCGTACCAGCGATGCGAATCAAGCGCGATATTGGTGGGCAAGCCAATTTGCCACATTATCGTTTGAATCCGGGCGACCAAGTCGTCATCAATGAAACCGAGATTCCGCGAGAGCAAAGCGGCCTTGACGGTGCCGATGGCGACTGCCTCGCCATGTGGCACGCCATAATGCGTCGCCTTTTCGATCGCGTGGCCGAAAGTGTGGCCCAGGTTAAGATGCGCGCGGATACCCGCCTCATACGGATCTATTTCTACCACATCGATCTTGACCTGCACCGCCTGCCGCACCAACTGCGCCGCCTGCTCCGGCTGCCATAAGCCCGGCTCAAGCAGCGCCGGCTGACCGATCAAGCCGTGCTTAATCACCTCGGCCATGCCACAGCGCCACTGCAATGGCGGCAGCGTCTCGAGGACTTCAGTGTCGATGACCACGCTGCGCGGCTGTTTGAAAGCGCCGATGAGATTCTTGCCTTGGGGCAAGTCGACGCCGACCTTGCCGCCCACGCTTGAATCGACCATGGAGAGCAAGGTGGTCGGAATCTGCACAAGCTGAATGCCCCGCATATAGGTCGCGGCGACATAACCGGCGGTATCGCCGACGACCCCGCCACCCAGGGCGACGAGCGTCGTTGTCCGATCAGCGCCGCAAGCCAACATCTCGTCGTAAATCCGGCGGACCGTATCGAGATTCTTGTGCGCCTCGCCATCCGGCACGATGATGAGGTCGGCGCGTGGCAATGCCGCCGCCAGGCGCTCGCCATAGAGAGGAGCCACCGTCTCGTTGCTGACGATCACCACATGGCCGGCCAGCCCCAGTTCTTCAGCCTCTTCGGCAATTATCCTCAGCAAGCCGTTTCCGATGATGATCGGGTAGCCGCCGCCGTCGGGCGTCCGGACGTATAAAGCGCCGTCATCGAGGATGGCGATTTCCGCCGCGATTTCTCTCGGTGTTTTGCCGCTGGTCATGATCTGATGGCTGATTTTGGCGTAGGCGCTCTGTCTGGCATCGAACAGCCGCTCCCAATCGGCCGCCAGCGGACGGTCAAGGCTTTGCGCCAGCCGCGCGCGGATCTCCTCCTTGCTGGCGTTCAGGCAGACGATAAGGCCGTGCCGCCCCATCATCTCCCGCATCTCATCATCGACAAGAGCGCCGCCGCCAGTGGCGATGACCAGTCCATGCCGCAGCGCCAATTCGCGGATCAAGCGCCGTTCCATTTCGCGGAAGCCCTCTTCGCCATGACGCCGGAAAATCTGCGGAATGGTGAAACCGGACCGCGCTTCAATCTCAGCATCCATATCGACAAATCGCCGGTTGAGTTTGCGCGCCAAGATTTCGCCGACTGTCGTTTTGCCGGCGCCCATGAAACCGGTGATGACGATGTTCTTTTGCGTGTTCATACCTCATATCCGAAGCGCCAATGGACGTTGTCCATCGGAAGATCTTCCAGGCGGTTGCGCCTCAGCGCGTCAAAACGCGGCAGCATTTCTTCAAGACTGTCGCCCCCGAGTTTCTCCATCAGGGCGTCCGCCAGCACGATCGCCATCATCGCCTCGCCGACCGGGACGGCGCGCGGCAAGGCGCAAAAATCGCTGCGTTCGTAGACGGTCGGGTTCGGCCTGCCAGTCGCCAGGTCGACTGAGCCGGCGCCGCGCAGCATGGTCGAGATCGGCTTCATCGCCACGCGCACAATAATTGGCTCGCCCGTGGAGATGCCGCCTTCCAAGCCACCGGCGCGGTTGGTCGCGCGAGAGAGCTGGCCCGCATCGTCGATGACGATCTCGTCATGGACCTGTGAGCCGCGCTTGCCGGCATTCTCGAAGCCGCTGCCAATCTCCGCCCCTTTCATCGCCTGGATGCTGACCATCGCGCCGACCAGCCTGCCATCGAGCTTGCGGTCATAATGCACATGCGAGCCCAAGCCTGGCGGCAGGCCGCGCGCCACGACTTCAAAGACCCCGCCGAGGGTGTCCTTGTCGATCTTGATCTGGCGAATGAGGGCGCGCATTTTCTCCGCCGCCGCCGCATCCGGGCAACGCAGGTCGTTGTCTTCGTTGCGGGCGATGCGTTCGTCAAGCGGCATATCAGCCAGGTCCGCGACGATATCGCCGAGCTGCGAGACATAACCATCGATAGCGACGCCGAATTGACGCAGATAAGTCTTGCAGATTGCGCCGATGGCGACGCGCATGGTGGTTTCCCGCGCGCTCGCCCGCTCCAGCGACAGCCTCAATTCACGATAACCATATTTAACAGCGCCGGTTAGATCGGCATGGCCCGGCCGCGGCGTGGTTACAGGCGTGATATCGCGCTCTTTCCAGCTCTTGAAATCGCGGTTCTGGACATGCAAGGCGATAGGGGCGCCGGTCGTCCTGCCGTTCATCAGGCCCGAGGTGATGACGATGCCGTCTTTCTCGATCTGCATGCGCCCGCCTGAACCGTAGCCTTTTTGCCGACGACGCAAGTCGAGGTTGATGTCTTCGCCGGTCAGCGGCAATCCGGCCGGCATGCCTTCGAGGATGGCGGTCAGTCCCGGTCCGTGGCTTTCGCCGGCGGTGAAAAATCGAATGGGCATATTAGTCCTTTGTGGCTTGCTCAAGCGCAGTCTGCAAGACGGCGTACATGACATCAATCGGCGGCGCAACGCCGGTCCATAGCTCAAAGGCGAGCGCACCCTGCCGCACCAGCATGCCGAGGCCGCCGATCGCGCGCCCGCCATGCGCGACGCATTGCTGCATCAGCGCTGTATTCGCCGGGCGATAAACCATATCGTAAACCGTGACGCCTTCGGGAAAAGGCAAGCCATGGATCCAGGGCGACTGCGTGATATTCGGATGCAAGCCGACCGATGTGCAATTGACAATCAGGCTCATGCCCCAGTCAACCGCTTGATCCAGGGTCATAACTGCGGCGCCGGTCAAGCCGGATGATGCGCCCAGTTGCGCGACCAGTCGGTCCGCGCGCGACTTGGTGCGATTGACGATAGCGACGGTCGCGCCTTCGCGCAGCAGCCCATAAACAGCCGCGCGCGCCGCGCCGCCAGCGCCAAGCACCAGGACGCGCTCGCCGCAGATTGGCACGTCATTGGCGAGCAGGTCGTTGATAAGACCATCCGCGTCGGTATTGGTGCCGATATTACTGCGAAAGTCGACGGTGTTGACCGCGCCGATCGCCCGCGCTTTTTCGTCGGGGCGCACATACGCCATTATCGCTTCCTTGTGCGGCACGGTGACATTAATGCCTATATAGCCGTGGTTTTTGGGCTCGCGCAAGCCCAGCCGCAGGATATCCGGCGGGATCGACATGGCGTCATAATACCAGTCGTCCATGCGCAGGGCTTCAAAAGCGGCGTTATGCATAATTGGACTCAAGCTATGTTCCACCGGAAAACCAATCACCCCCACCCGTTTCAAAGCCATCTCCCACCCTAGGAATTCTATTTGGCGTCGCAGGCTCTGCTACTCTGGCAGTAGCCTCGCGCCACCGTCCACCAACATCTCGGCAAAGCCGGGAAAACTGTCAGCAGCGCAGGCGGCATCGGTGACGACCGCGCCCTCGGCTGCGATCATGCCGGCGATGGTCAAGCTCATGGCGATGCGGTGATCGTCGTGGCCGTCTACTTGCCCGCCGGTCAAGCTTTGCGGACCGACGATGCGGAAGCCATCTTCCCGCTCTTCAATGACTGTGCCCAGTTTGCGCAGCTCTTCCGCCATAACGGCGATGCGGTCGGTCTCTTTGACGCGCAGCTCGCGCGCATCGCGCACCAGCGTTTCGCCTTCGGCTTGCGTCGCCGCCACCATCAGAATCGGAAATTCATCGATCATGCGCACGACCGCCTCGCCGCCGATCTCAACGCCGCGGAGGGCGCTTGTTTTCAACTGAATATCGCCAACCGGCTCACCCGCCTGAATCGCGCGATATGTCACGGTGAAATCCGCGCCCATCGTGTCAAGCACGTCCAGCAGACCCGTGCGCGTCGGATTCAGGTTGACGCCGGTGATTGTCAGTTCGCTATCCGGGACGAGCAAGCCCGCCACGAGGAGAAAGGCGGCTGAGGAGAAATCGCCCGGCACGGTGATGTCCAGCGGATCAAGCAGACCATTGGGTTGTATCGTTATGCAATTGCCGCTGTCGTCCTCGTCAATGATTGTGACGCCCATTGACCGCAGCATGCGCTCGGTATGATCGCGCGCCGGGCCCGGTTGTGAAACAGTGGTGGGAGAATCGGCAAAGAGCCCCGCCAGCAGCAC
>JAJEBE010000009.1 GCA_022822545.1 Anaerolineae bacterium | reverse complement strand
GCCAATTTTGCATGATCCTGCAATCTCGTTGCTTGATGCTGGTTAATACAATCCAGAAGCGTTAACACCTTGTGCAAGGGCAAAGGGCTAATTGAGTTCTTGATCAACAAGCGGGACTTTTCAGCGCCCAATGTGCGAAGTTGCTCGGTGTAGACGCTGACTCCAACGTGATGATTGTCGCATTCCAGTACCGTTTCTTGTCGCAGCGCACTAAGCTTGCCCGCAACTGACTGCCCATAATCGGCTAATTGGCCGGGATCAATATTCCAGTCAGTTTTCACCCGCGCGGCAAAGTGGGCCATCGCATTGGCTTCCACCCCAACACTTGCGATTCCCAGCTTTTTCGCTTCCACGAGGGTGGTGCCAGTGCCGCAAAACGGGTCAAGAATAGTCTGTCCCTTTGCAAGTTCGAATTTCTCAATATAGTCGCGGACCAAATGAGGCGGAAAGGACAATACAAATCTGTACCACTCATGGACAGGTCGGTCATCCTCATATAACCGATTTAGCTCGTTGCCATTCTGAAGCTGTGTAGAATATGCCATTTGAAACCCTGCAATCGACTAGAACAACTGTACTGCAAGTTCGCGCAAATGGCAAACGTTTTTGATGAGTTGTTGAAACCTACATCGCTTCGCCCAGGCAGATTTCCAGGTCGCGGGCGGCTTGCAGCCAGGGATGATCGAGCGGCACATTCTTGCGCTTGCCGGCGACATCTTCCAAGGGCACGGCGGCGACCCCGTCGCCCTTTACGCCGACCATGATATTTGACATCCCCTCGGCGATGTAATTGGCGGCGGAGGCGCCGAGGCGCGTGGCCAGCAGGCGGTCCTTTGGCGAAGGCACGCCACCGCGCTGAATATGGCCGAGGATGGTCACGCGGGATTCCAGACCGGTGCGTTTCTCCAATTCCTGAGTCAGCAGCAGGGTGCCGCCACTGCGTTCTTTTTCGATCTCGACCAGGTCGGCCCGGGCTTCCCGGCGCTGCTGCCGCGCCGCCTTGTATTTGGCTTTGTCATCGGCGTTGCTGGCCATATCAGCTTCGGCTTTGGCGACGCGGGCGCGGGCGCTGTGCAGCTTTACCCCGATGCGCTGGGTCATGGCGCCTTCGGAAACCGCGACAATGCTGAAGCGTTTGCCCCCGCGGCTGCGGGCGCGGATCGAATCGGCGATGGCTTCGGTATCGAAAGGGATTTCCGGGATGAGGATGACATCGGCGCCGCCGGCCAAACCGGCGCCCAGCGCGAGCCAGCCGGTGTTATGGCCCATGATCTCGCAGACGATGATGCGGTGGTGGCTGTGGGCGGTCGAGTGCAGGCGGTCGATGGCTTCGGTGGCGATATTCAGCGCGGTATCGTAGCCAAAAGTGACATCGGTGCCGCTGACGTCATTGTCGATGGTCTTGGGCAGGAAGATGACGTTGATGCCCAATTGCGCCAGACGCCAGGCGTTCTTCGCCGTGCCGCCGCCGCCAAGGCATACCAGCGCTTCAAGATGGTGCCGGTGGTAATTCTCGACGATGACATCGGTCATATCGCGGCTTTTGCCGCCGATAGGCATCTTGTGCGGCTTGTCCCGGCTGGTGCCGAGGATGGTGCCGCCGAGGGTCAGGATGCCGCTCAAATCATCCGCGCCCAGCCAGACGACTCGGTTTTGCATCAAGCCGCGGAAGCCGTCGCGGATGCCGATCAGACGCATGCCGTGTTGATCGATAGCGGTTTTGCCGAGGCCGCGGATGGCGGCGTTTAGGCCCGGGCTGTCGCCGCCGGCGGTAAGGACGCCTATCGTTGAACCAATCATAATAAGAAGCCTTGTAAGATCATCTATTACTCTGATTATATCGGGAAAACTGCGAATTGGGCAGAATCTGCCATTTGAGGACGCTGGATTCAAACTGTGTTATGCTCTGATTCCGAATCGACAAAGGCGAGGGGGCGAGGGATTTGCGGCAGCGCACAACGCCGGTCTGGATTGTGATCCCAGCTATGCGAAGCGTTGAGACCAGGCCTACTCTGGCTGATGGCCGCCTTGGCTTTGACACGCTTGAAGAGCCGGCGGTGCTATCGGTCTGGGGCTTCTGCCGGGCTTCCCGCTCAAGCTAGCCTCGCTCTTGTTGTGATAGGCTTACCGAACTGCGTTTCAGCGCGCCATGCCGACAGAAGAGAGACTCAACAAACTGAGACGCGTCGCCGCGGGACGACAATCCGGCCTGACCGTCGTGATTGAAGATGTCTTCGACCCGCATAATTTGGGCGCAATCGCCCGCAGTTGCGATGCCTTCGGCATTCAGCAGGTCAACGTCATCTTTGAGAAGCAGCCGGCCTTCGACCCCAAGGAAGTCGGCAAGAACAGCTCCACCGCCACCAACAAGTGGCTTGAATATCGTGTCCATCATGATACAGAGACGGCGCTGCGCGGCCTAAAGAGCGAGGGCTGGCAATTGGCGGCGACCGTGATTGACCCGGCGGCCGCGCCGATTCACGAAGCTGATCTGTGCGCGCCGAAGCTTGCGCTGCTCTTCGGCAACGAGAAGACCGGGCTATCGGCGAAGGCGATTTCGCTGGCGGACCGGTTGGTGACGATCCCGATGGCGGGCATCGCGCAGAGCATGAACGTCTCGGTATCGGCGGCGCTCGCGATTTACGAAGTCACGGCTCAGCGGCGGGCGCGTTGCCCGGAATTGCTTCGCGTCGATGGGGACGAAGCGGCGCGGACGCTCGCTTATTTGCTGGAGATGCATGAGCATCTCAGCCGGCGGAACAAGCGATTGCGCAAAGAGCGCGCGAAAAAGCGCTTGGCGAAGCTGGAATGAAGATCTGGGTATCATCAAGCTGGCCGCCCGCCGCGTCCCCCCAAACGCTGCCTGCAAGAGTCTCGCCTTGCAGCAATAGCGCCATATTTGGGCAATAATGCGCTATAATCAGTGTGAAGCAGGGCGGGGGATTAACAAATGAATACCCTGGCTCAGGTCAAACGCGACCTGATCGCCCGTCTCGACGAGCGGCGTTCAGGCGCGCGCGCATTCGTCGAGACGCTGTCGCCGACGCTGCCCGTCCACGCCGATTCTGATTGGACCGTCCGCGACTTGATTATCCATTTGACCGCCATTGAAGTCGATATGATCACCGCGCTGCATTGCGCCATTGACGGCGAACCTTTCAGTATCGACTTGCGTGGGCAACCCTCGGCCCCCGCGCTCTACGAATTGCGGCGGCGGGACCGCGCCAACGTAAGCTGGCAAGACCTGCTCGCGGAATGGAAGCGCGTCCGCGACCAACTGCGTGGCGTGGTGCTGGCCTTCCCCCCGGCGCTGATGGAGACGCCCTTCGGCAATCCCTTCTTTCAAGAATACGGTCTCATTGATGCGGTACGCGCCTGTAGCGTCCACGAGACGCGTCACCTGGCGGAAATGCGCGCCGCCGCCGAGCGCGACGCCTAAGCCTCGCCCCGCGTTAACAGGTCTCCTCTGCGCTCGCTTATATGTAGGGGGCCCTCCTTGGGATCTCGCCAAGCGGCTACCTTGCCCGCGTCTCTCGCGCTTGGCGTCCTCAAGCGCTAAAATAGACGTTCTGATTTGCATCCTGCGGTCCGAGCGCTGGCATCTGCGTTTCATGTTGAAAATCCGATTGTTTCTTCTCCTCTTCATCAGCGCGCGCGTCTTGGGCAGCGCGGCCCAAAGCGAGTTGCCAGCGGCATTTCAACCGGCGCCGCGTCCGGTGCCATCCCGCGTTCAATACAATTCAGGCATCGCCCTCAGCATCTATTTCGCTTCTCTGGCGCAAGGCGGCAGCGGTCTCATTGGCTTAGCGGGCGTCGACATCAGCGGCGCGCAGTTCCGCTTCCGCGGCGCGGAGCAGCCTTTCTTCTCGCTCGGCGCTGATGCTTGGTACGCTCTGATCGCTGTCGACATGGATGCGCCGCCCCGCAGCTATCAGCTAACGGTCGTCGTCCAAAAGGATGGGGATGCGGTGAGCTTCAGTCAAGACCTGCTGGTTGAACCGGCCGGTTACATCCTGCAAGAATTCGACCTGCCCGCTGACCGCGCCTACCTGACCGACGCCGCCGTTGAAACAGCCGAGTTGGATACTCTGGCGGCGCTCACCGCCGATGCCTCGGCCGAACCGCTCTGGGATGCGGCCGGCTTCGAACTGCCGCTGGATACCCCGCTGACTTCGCCCTTTGGCAGTTTCCGCCTCTTGAACGGCGCGCGCGAGACCCGGCATACTGGCTGGGACCAGGTGGCGCCCGTCGGCACGCCGATCCGCGCGCTGGCGGCCGGCCGCGTGGTCTTCGCCGATCGCCTGGAGATCCGCGGCAATTACGCCTTGATCGATCACGGCTTGGGCCTCTACTCGGGCTATGCTCATTTCTCCGAGCTTCATGTGACCGCCGGGCAGCATGTCGCCGCCGGGCAAGTCATCGGCAGCAGCGGCAACACCGGCCGCAGCAGCGGGCCACATCTGCATTGGGAACTGGCGGCGGGCGGGCGCTGGATCGATGGCGCGGCCTTCCTGGACCTGTGGCTGCCCGCTGGATCATCAAGCGCGCCTGAACGATAGGGACGCAATTTCTTGATATTTTGCAAAACGCGGTATAATGCGAAGTTAATCCTGTATGACGCGTCGGTATCCGCGCCTAAGGCCGATGCGATGCGATGCGGGCGACCCTGTTATGTCTGAACGCTAGCAGTGACCATGCAGCGAACGGGCAAGACTGATGCCAGGCGAGGAGACTCGCCCACCGAGGAGGGCACGATGGAGCAAACTGACAACTTCCGCCTGATGGTGCGGCGCGGACCGCAACCCAATCAGGCTTTCGAAATCAGCAAAGAAGTCACCACGCTCGGTCGCGATATCACCAACGATATCGTCATCAATGACCGCGAAACCAGCCGCCATCATCTGCGCCTCATGCGCTCCGGCGATACCATGACCATCGAAGACCTCGGCTCCACCAACGGCACTTTCGTCAATGGCAAGCGCGTCTCCGGCGTGACGCCGCTGCAAAACGGCGACATGATCGGCTTGGGCGAAACCGTCACACTCGCGCTTGAGCTCTACCACAGCGCTCAAACATCCACACCCGGCGCATCCGCCACGCCGCCGCCCGCGCCAACGCCCCCGCCGCTCCCGCAAGCTGAAACGCCCGCGCCGCCGCCGAGCTACACGCCGCCGCCCAGCGACTACGGGCTGCAGGGCGGGCCGCCAAGTCCGGCGCCATCCGATCCCTACGCGCCACCGAACGCCGATTCCTACCCGCAGCAGCAGCCGGCTTACCCGCCTTATGCCGAGCAAGCGCCCGCGGCGCAACAACAGCCCGGCTACTATCCGCAAGCGCCCGGCTATCCGCCGCCGCAGCAATACCCGCCCGGCTACGATTACGATCCCTACGCCGTCCGCGAAGAAAACAGCGGCACATCGCCCTGGTTGATCCTGGGCTGCTTCGTCTTCTTCGTGCTGGCCTTCGTCTGTTTTATCGGCATCGCCTTGACCGTCATTGATGTGCTCAACCTCTGGTGCGATGTGCCGGTCCTCGTCGATATCGTCCGCGCCTTGAACTTCGGCTGCTGAATTTAATCGACGCCGGGCAGGCTCGGATAGAACTCCGTTAGAAATCTCCAATACGAGAACATATGTTCAACTATGGCGGGCGGCGGTATGATAGCTTGCGCCTAAACCGTATTGGAGGAGCAACTCATGTTCAACTGGATCAGCAAGTTCTTCAACATCCGCCAAGAGCGCCTGCGGGTGCAAGCGCCCCATATCGAAGCCGTCGCGACGCACAACCGCTACCAACTCGGCCCGCCTGTCGACCTGAACTCCGGCCGCGTCTACGAACAATCGCCCTGGGTCTATATCGCCATCAACCGCATCGCCGAAGCGGCCGCCCTCGTCCCGCTGCGCGTCTTCCGGCTGGAGGGCGAACGCCGCATCGGCATCAACAACCATCCGCTGGAACAATTGCTGGGCCGGCCCAACCCGCTGACCAGCGGCTTCGAACTGCTCGAGCAGACCATCGGCTCGCTTGAGCTGCAGGGTAACGCCTACTGGTTCCTCGCCGGCGACGGAGGCGGCGCCCCGCGGGAAATCTGGGTCCTGCGCCCCGACCGCGTCAGCATCGTGCCCGATACGCAGCGCGTGGTGGCCGGCTACATCTACGAGATCGACGGGCAGTACATCCCGCTGGACGCCATCGAAGTCCTGCACTTCCGCCGCTGGCACCCGAGCAATGACTTCTACGGCCTTTCGCCCATATCAGCTGCCCGCTGCGCCGTGCTCAGCGACCGCCACATGGCCGACTGGAATCGCAATGCCTTCGGCCAGGACAAGGGCGTGCCGGCCGGCATCGTCAGCATCAAAGACTTCATCAGCGATACCGACTTCGAGCGCGTCAAACGCGAATGGCGCCAGCATTACGGCGGCAGCGCCCGCCGGACCGCTTTCCTGCGCGGCGGCGATATGGAATGGCAGAATATCGGCTTGAGCCACACCGACCTCGATTTCCTGCAAGGGCGCAAAGCCCAGCGCGACGAAATCCTCAACATCTTCGGCATCCCGGTCGGCTTGATCAGCGAGAACGCCACCGAAGCCAACGCCAAAGTCGCCGAGCGCCAATTCATCGAGCGCGCGCTCTGGCCCAAGCTGGTCCGCCTGGCGCAGAAGATCAGCGCCGAACTGCTGCCCTTCTACCCCGGCGACCTCATCGCCGAGTTTGACGACATCCGCCCGACCGATACCGAAGCGCGCCTGGCCGAGATCCGCGCCGCCTATCCGCTGCTCAGCATCAACGAGATGCGCGAGCGCTATTTTCAGCTGCCGCCGGCGGCATGGGGCGATGCCCCGGTGGGCGGGGACGCGAACCCCCCAATCCACTCCGACGCTGGTAGGGGCGACCTACCAGGTCGCCCGCCATCTGCCACTGCTGAGGACGCCCAGAAATCCGCCATCGATACCGAACTGGCGCAGTGGGAGCGCTTCGCCTTGAATCGGCTGGATCGAGACGAGACGCGGCCCTTCGAGGTGAAGGCCGTGCCGGACGAACTGGCTTTCGAGGTCAGCGCGGGCTTGCTCTTCGCGCAGGATCGGGAGAGCGTGAAGTCGGTTTTTGCTGGCGCGCGGACGGAGCTTTAGGTATTCACCACAGAGGCATAGAGGAACTTTGTAGGGGCGACCTACCAGGTCGCCCGCTGCCTTCAAGGTATTCTGTCAAGAAACTCCAGCGCGGCAATCATCGCAATGCCTGTGCCGACTATCCATTTGATAAGCGTGGCTTGCATCGCCTGCAAGTCCGCTTTAGTCGCCAAGTGAGGATATGCGCCTTCCAAACGAGCTACCCTTTCACTCAAGTTTGCTGGCTGTTGCAGCGTTTCGTTTGTGATCTCGGTTGCCATTTGCAGTATATTCCTAAAGGTCAGTGCAACATTATTGTAACAATTTTGGCAGTTTGATTCAATTCCCACTGCGCCTTTCCGCTTCAAGTTCGCGTTCAATCTCGCGAAAGGCTTCGCGCGCGGGCATTACTTCGCCATTCTTCATTTGTATCAGGCTGACGCGCAGGTCTTCCAGAAACTCGGCTTGCGCTTCCGTTAGCTCAGGTGTATCCGGCGTGGTTTTCTCTCGCGTTGTGGGCGGCGAATGCTTTGCGCTCATTTGCCGCTCCTGTCTCGCGTGATCGCATAATGCATGGGAATCTCAAACTTTCTTACCGCGGCGTCGTAACTTTTGCTTACCTTCTTATCGAATCACCCGTCATTATGGGGCCGCGTCCAGCACCCCGCATATCTCGGCTTCCAACAAGTCCGGGTAGCGCCGCTTAATCTTAAATACCAAATCACCTTTGCCTTCGGCGTAGTCTCCCGCGGCTATCTCGCTGCGCAATTTGCCAACCAGGTCGGCAAACCACAACTGATACCATTCAGGCGTCATATCCAGCGGATAATCGCAGTACTCGGCACGGTCTAAACCCGCCGGCAAAGTAGGGCGCAACTCCAACAACTCTGATTCCGTGTAGAAAATTTTCGGCTTGGCAGTCATAGAATCTCCCTTTTTGATAAGGCTTGGCGTTTCAAGGGCGGCTCGGTAACAAAGTGTGTACGCCCTAATATATGACCTTCAGCGGAGTAAGTTTAGAATACCATACGGTACGCGGTATGGCAAAAGGTCTGCTCGCGGGGGGAACGGGAGGCGGCGAGGTCGGTGACTGCTGATGTGCGGGCGGGGGTTAGGGCGCTCCCAGCCAAATGTATATGGCGACTTCGGACCCAACAACGAAAAACAGCACGTTTAGCGTTCTTAAACAAATATCTAGTTTGTCTGCCTTATAATTCAGTCTCTTTTCCATGTCTTCACAGACTACTATGTATTGACTAACCAACTGCGGCGCTAATTCTTCCGATTTCAACTTCCTCCACGTCTTTATGGCAGTATCGCTCCAGCTGACTGTGACTCCCATGTATTTCTTTGGCTCTACAATATCCGAGAATAGTTTAAGAATCCCCGCGTATAGAAACAGGAAAATAACGAATCCGATAGCAAAATTGTGATTCCCTCGCTGTATAACGTACACGTGCCCGGTGACTATAGCGGCAGAAGCTGTGTTCGTAGCAAGGAAAACCCACCACGCTTTATTGTCTATAAACTGTGCACTTTCCGCTAATGTCTTCCTCTGCAATTCAAGATGTGATACAATGACTTCGTCATTGTTAGCGGTATCGGTTTGCAACTCAGCCATTTATGCCTCCGATGGAGATTGACAGAATGAACAACGACCTGAACGATCCGCCAGCTTCAGATGATACTCCTGCTCCTGACAACCAGCCACCGCCATCCGAGCCGGTAACTCCTTCTTCGGACGGCAACCCTCCGGATTTGCCGGAGCCAATAGAATCTCCATATATGAGAGGCGAACGTCGTCCCCGTGGAACAGAGAGACTTATAAGGGGCGATTCAGGAGAAGACTCGTCGTCCTGACTACGAACTGCATAGTATTGGCACTTATTCCTAACGCAACCGGCGAGACTTGGTTCGCAGTTGTTCTGTAGGACTCGTCTGTTGATCCGTGCCTCTGTGGTGAAAAAACCTAAATCAAATCCCGCTGACTCTCCCCATCCTCACTCACACCCTCCCGCTTCCACCGACTCGCCCGCTGATGACTCCCATACTGCGGCGGCATCTCAACCCCCGCGCCCTCGAACAAATCCCCAATCGTCAAAATCTGCAAACGCCGATACTTCTTCCCCCAAGCCGGCGACTCATACCAGCCCGCCGCCAGCGCTTCCTTAATCATCGCCTGAGTCGGCTGCTCCAGCGTGATGAAGACGCCCAGCGCCGCCCCCTCGCGCTCCACCGTGCCCTTCAAGTCGCGGATATGCGCCGCATTCACCTTGCCCGACTTGACCTGCGCGATGACTTTCTGCGGCTTCTTCTTGCCTTTCTCGTCTTCATCGAAGAAGTTGATGACCCCGTCAATGCCCGCGTCCGCGCCCTTCTTGCCCTTGCGCGAGCCGGCCGACCCGCCCACCGGCTTCGCCCGCACCAGCGACAGCGCCCACCACTCGAATTGATAGCGCCCTTCATTGGCGGAATCCTGCGCCAGTTCCCGCGCCCCATCCACCGTCGCCGGCTCGCCGATGACCGCGTAATCCGCCCCCGAGACCAACTCGAACATATCTTGCAAGCGATACTTCTGCAGGGCGATGCTCAGATGCGTGATGTCAATGCCGATCCACCCCCGTCCCAGCTTGTGCGCCGCCGCGATCGCCGTGCCGCAGCCACAGAAGGGATCGAGCACCACATCGTCTTCCTTCGACGAAGCGCGGATGATGCGCTCCAGCAAGGCTTCTGGTTTCTGCGTCGGGTATCCGAGGCGTTCCTTTGCATTTGAGCCAAGCGGGTTGATGTCGTCCCAGACGTCTTGTAATGCTACCCCAGGCATTTCGTCCAAGTAACGCTTGTAGGCAGGGACGTTTCCGGGCTTCGTCTGGACAACTCTTCCTTCCTCAATTAACTGAGCCATTTTCTCTTGTGAATATCGCCAGTGACGTGAAACGCCCATAACTTCGTAGAACGGGTTGCCTTTTGACGCCCCACCGGGTCCGGTCAGATTGTCTAACCTGTAACGCCTGCCATCGTCGTCGAATTTGTTGTACATTTTGTTGATGTAACTATCGTCGTAAGGTGTGAATACTGAATTTCGAGTTGCAAATTCGCTCTTGGTATAGAAAAGAATCACATCATGGATTCTTCCCATGTGTAGAACATTGCCCTGCGTACGGTCACTGTGGGCCGATGTCCGCTTCCAAACGATCTCGTTGCGATAATTCTGCCCACCGAAAATCGTATCAAGTATCACCTTCAAATAATGACTCGCGGTCGGATCGCAATGCAGATACAAGCTGCCGGTCGGCTTCAAGACCCGGTGCAGCTCCACCAGCCGCGCGCTCATCATCACCAAATACGCCATCATCTGGTTGCGCTCGATCAGGTTCATCAGCGCTTCAATGGCCGTCGCCACCTTGTGCGGCGCGTTCACGATGAGATCGTCGTAAGTCGCTTCCGCCGTCTCGCCCCAATGCCAGGTGTCCTCGAAAGCCGTGATCTGCGCCTCGCTGTCGGCGCCGCTCTCCGACTTGAAAAGCACGTTGTAATTGCGGTTGCTGTTGAAGGGCGGGTCGAGGTAGATGAGGTCGACGCATTCATCCGGGAAGTATTCCCGGTTGCGCAGGATCTCCAGGTTGTCGCCGTAGTAGAGCCGGTTTTTCATGGCTGGCCTCGCGGGTGAGTTGGCGCGCCCAGTATAGCATACCGCTTGCTAGCGAAGACCTCTCACGAGCGAACATGGTAGGGGCGACTCTGTGAGTCGCCCGCATGACTTGCGATGTTCGCCGCTCCTGCTGATTCGGCTCTGTTGACAGGCAGCGACGCTGACTGTAAGCTAGGGAAGAAACGCGATATGTCTAAGGGATTGGATTAAAGTGCTGACTTTGTGCTAATCTATGGACTGAGCTTTTGAGGACAACATGGCATACGACAAGAAGAAAATCGCGAATTCATTTTATTTGCCCGAGAATTCTATCTTGCGAGCGCTGGCAAGTCTATTGGACTTCACCAGGTCAGAAAGTCAAGAGTTCACCGAGAAAATACTGGCTCGCTCCGATGCGGAAGCCATGCGCGCCGATTGGGAAGCGGTTGGCGCAGATCTATGGCTAGCTCTCGGGCAATATGAAGAACGGTCAAAAGGCGGCAAGAAGGCGTGAGCGACACGCCGGACAATTTGTCAGATTCTCCTAACGGGGAGGATCTTTCTTCAAACTTAGCATTGCCTCCCGATCTCCTCGCCGACATTCCGGTTGAGAAGCGGGCCGAGTTGATTCAATTTGTGAGCCAGATAGAAGTCTACGGTAGTTTCTCTGGTCCCCTGCCGCCCCCAAATGTGCTAAATCTATATGACGCAGACGCAAGAGAGGCGATAATATCAGGATTCGTCGCAAACGGACGTCACCGGAGAACTTCGGAATCGCGTGGCCAGCTTTTCTTTTTCATAAGAGATATACTTGCCCTCATAGCTGCATTTGTTTTGGCGCTGATTCTTATTACTGGAAGCATCAATAGCATTCAACAAGGGCAAAGTATTGAAGGTCTTTTGGGAATTGGTGGCGCTGTTGCTGTTATTGCTGGCGCATTTCTCCGAGATCGCAAACGCCGCCGGGACCAGCTTGAACGCCAGCCTGATTTGCCGGAAAGCAGCGACCCCAGCAAATAAGCACCTCTATGCCTCTGTGGTGAATCCCCGCATCAACCGCTCACCCCATCAGACCCCGCCGTCCTGCAACCCCCGCCAACGTAAGAAAATTCCCATACGTGAACATATACTCGCGTATAGCGCCCCAATCTCTGCTACCCTGATCTCGGTGCGCCTTAACAACCGAATCGCGCCGAGCGCAGATTGCCAGATTGCCAAAAAAGTTTTCCCGCGGCCACTGATTGCATCGCTTATTTACTCAAGTAAAATCAAGTTAGTCATGCGAAAAACAATCTCGCGAAGAAAGCCCCCCAATCCCTGCTAGCCTGAAACCAAACGCGCTTTCGAGACGGGAGAGTATGTCCGCCGGTCAGCCAGCCTTATGATAATTCGGACCCTATATGATAGAAAAAAACTTACCCCTATTGATTATCGATTATCAAACGCGATTATCAATAGCGCCGGCCGTGGCCGACGGCATTGTTTTCCACTGCTGCTTTACTCTTTGTCCTCGGTGCCCTCTGTGGTGAAAAATCCTGTACAGCGCTCGCAAATGTCACATAATCCGGTTAATCCCGTCGAACGCCGCCGTCTTGTAGCACTCCGCCAGCGTCGGATAATTGAAAACCGTGTTGATGAAATAATCCACCGTGCCGCCGAAAGCCATCACCGTCTGCCCGATGTGGATCAGCTCGCTCGCGCCCTCGCCGATGATATGCACCCCCAGCAGCTTGTGGCTCTCCCGATGAAAAGCCAGCTTCAGCATCCCGATCGTATCGCCCAGGATCTGCCCCCGCGCGATCTCTTTGTAATAAGCTTTGCCGATCTCATACGGGATGCCCGCCCGCGTCAGTTCCTCCTCGTTCGCGCCCACCATGGAAATCTCCGGGATGGCGTAAATGCCGTAGGGGAAGAGCTCGGGGAAGCTCTGATGCTCGATGCCGAAGGCGTGGCAGGCCGCCATCCGCCCCTGCTCCATCGAGGTCGATGCCAGGCTCGGGAAGCCGATCACATCGCCGACCGCGTAGATATTCGGGATGTCGGTCTGGTAATGCTCGTTGACCTTGATGCGCCCGCGCTTGTCCGGCGCGATGCCGATATTCTCCAGGCCCAGGGTCGTCGTCGCCCCCTGCCGCCCGATGGCGTAGAGCGCCTTCTCGGTGACGATCTCCTTGCCGCTCTCCAGGGAGGTCTTGACGCCCGTGCCATAACGCGTATCGCAGGCTTCTATGCTGCGCACGCGCTCGCCCATGCGCAGGGTCACCCGCTGCTGCCGCATGTGGTAAACCAGCGCATCGACAATCTCGTGATCGACGAAGTCCAGCAAACGCTCCTGCATCTCCACCAGCGTCACGCGCGCGCCCAGCGTGGCGAACATGCAGGCGTATTCGCAGCCGATGACGCCGCCGCCGACCACCGTCAGGGTCCGCGGCAGGTGGTCCAGCTTGAGCAAACCGTCGCTGGTGAAAATCGTCTCGCCGTCAAAAGGGATGTGCGGCGGCTTGACCACCGTCGTGCCCACCGCGATCATGATATGCCGCGCCGTGATCTCGTCCTCGCCCTTCTTGCCGACGAAGTGCAAATGCACCGTATGCGCATTGACCAGCGTCGCGATGCCGGCGAAGAGCTCGACGCCGTTCCGCTGCAACTGATGCTTGCTGATCTCGATCTCATGCCGAATCACATGATCGGCCCGCAGCAGCAGGTCGTTCATCGTGATGTTCTCTTTGACGGTGTAAGAGGCGCCGTAGATGCTGCGCTGCCGGAAACCGGAGAGATGCAGCACCGCCTCCCGCAGCGTCTTGGACGGGATCGTGCCCGTATTCACCGACACGCCGCCGATCAGCGTCTTCTTCTCGATGACGGCGACGCGCTTGCCCAGCTTCGCCGATTGTATCGCCGCGCGGTGCCCGGCCGGCCCCGAGCCGATGATGACGATGTCATAGTCGTAGCGCCGCGGCTTGCGCGCCGGCTCGCTCTTGCTTCTGGCGATGGCTTCCGCCTGCGCGACTATCTCAGCCATGATCCGCCTCGTAAATCTAGCTGCTGCTTTGTTTAGAGAATAACGCAGAATCGCCCGCGGCGGCAAGCGAGCGTAGCCCGGCGGTACGTCAATCAGCGGACGAGCGGTCGTTTCAGTTGCTCAGGCTTCCTCCTTATGCGCTTGGTTCAGCGCGGACGCCAAAAGCGCGGTCGGGACAGCCACGATGCCCATGCCCGTCAGCACCATCGCCAGCGTCAACATGCGCCCGGCTGCCGTCAACGGGTAGACATCGCCGTAGCCGACCGAGGTCAAAGATATGACCGCCCACCAAACGGCATCGAAGAGATTGCTGTATTTATCTGGCTGCATCTCATGCTCGAATTCATAAATCAGGAAGGCGAAGCCGATGATGAAGACGAATGCGACGCCAGTGAAGAGCGTCGCCTCTGCCGCAATCAGTTTCAGCGCTTGCCGATAGCGATCCATCGCGTCGCTGTAACGCTTGATCTTAAGGAGACGTATGATGCGCAGCACACGCAACAATCGCACGACGCGGACGCTAGATGCTGCATGGATCAAGATGGGAAAGATGGCGACAAGATCAATGATGCCGTAGAAGCTGGTCACGTAAGCGCGCTTGTTTTCGGCCGTCAGGATTCGCAGGATGTATTCCACAACGAATATGATAGACAAGATGATGTCCGCTACAAAAAGGGCATGTTTCCAATTCTCCGGCAGGGAGAAGGTTTCCAGCGCCATGATCGCAATTGATGCGAAGACCGCGACGCTGACAGCGATTTCTAAGCGAGCATTACTCTTTAAGTCCATGGTTGCCTGCGCTCCAATACACTTGTCCGAGGCGACTCACTTATTCGCGCAATTGAATGAGAAGAATCTCGCCCGATTTGAGATTCGCAGTGAAGAGCCGGCCGTCCGGCGCTTCTACGATGCCGTTGCTGGCCAGCAGGGCGGTCTCCTCCGCCGGCAGCGCCTCGGCCAAGAGGGTGACCCGGTCGTAGATGCCATCGCCATCGCTGTCGTCCAGCCGGCTCAGGCGCCCGCCGTTGAGCGCGATGATGCTCTCCCCGCGTCTGAAAATGCCCGCGACCTGCCGCAATGCCTCCGCTTCGTCAGCGAAGATGAGCCGGCTCTCGTCCGCCAAGCCGTCAGCGTCGGCGTCGCGCAAGCGGTAGATCTCGCCCGCGCGTGTGCTGACCAGCAGGTCGCCCGCGGCGTCAAAAGCGAGGGCCGCAATCGTATTCAGCCGGTCGCTGTCCACTGGCACGCTGCCATAAACGATCGCCTCCGCCGAGCTGAAGGCTGCCGTTGTCGCCACCGGCGTGGCCGACGACTCGGGCAGCGCCGCCGCCGTTTCCAATGCCAGCGCGGTCGCCGCCGACTCAGTCGCGTCCGCCGCTAAAACCTTCGCCGTCGCCCCCAGCGCCGCCGCCGTCGCCTGTGCCTCCGCGGCCGGTCCCGCCGCCGTCGCGGTCCCATCTGCCATCCGCTCGCGCAATTCGATCGCGCTGCACGCCGATAAGGCCAGCGCAAGTGACGCCAGACTCAAGCAGTAAACCAGCGTTCTAAGCAAAGCTCTGCGCCCCTTTGGTGAATAAACCTGCGGCAAGCAACGCGAGCCACGCGCCGCCGGCCAGCGCTGATAGCATAACACCATGCGCGCAGTTGGAGTACATCCATGAGGCTGCCGATTAGCCTGTGCCGCAGCGCCGCGAGCTGTCAATTGCCGCTGAGAATCTCAAGCTCAAACGGGTGGCGCCGCTGTCACGATGAAGAAGATCATGAAGAGGGCGAAGCCGCCAAGCAGGCCGAATGCCACCTGCGGCTTGATCAGCATGATTTCGCCGCCGCCGGCGAGATTCGTCTGCCGCTTGCGAGACATGGCATTGGCGACTTGGCAGCTGAACCAACTCATGCCGATACCGGTGACCACAACCGCCAGCGCATACGCCAGGTTTTCGGCTGTTTGCAGGTTGTAGAGCCCGCGGATGACGAGCGCGTTGGGCAGCATCGCCACAATGACCGCCAGCGCCGTCCCGCGCCATTCCAGCTCGGTCTTGCGGATCTTGATGCAATAGTAAGCCCAGAGGTCGATGGCCAGCAGCGGCAAGAGCGCCACGATATTCGCGACATAAAACAGCAGATCGGTGGCGAATAGCTGGATCAAGCTGAAGCGAATCGCCAGCGCCAGCAATCCGACGGCGGTGGCGGCGCCGGCGCAACGCATCAGGCGCGTGGCGATAACGCCGACGAAAGTCGCCCCGGCGATGAGATTCGCCGCGAGCAGCCACTCAGGCCGGAACAAGCCCACCCATTCCGGTTGAATGCCGGTCCGTGTCGCGTCCCAATCGATGAGCATCAGCTGCAGCCAGATCAAGAGGCAGCAAGCGAGCGCGAGAAGCGTCAGGAAATCGGAATATCGCAGCCGGAAGATCGTCCGCCAATCGCGCGGCGGGATCGTAGAATTGTGGATGAAGACGGTCATGCAAAGCGACACGACGAAACTCAGCAGCATAATCAAGTGCGGTATGCTCCAGGCGGTGAGATCCTCGCCGAAGGTCCAATGCCATAAGGGGTCGGTCGCCAGCGCGTAAAGCATGAAGGCGGCGCCAAGAATGAGAATGCCTATGATTGGATTCGAGCGGAAGCGCTGTTGGAAGTTGCCGTTCAGTTGGCGGTTGAGATAATGCAGCGCCCAGAAGCCGACGCCGATGAATGTGAGGAAACCGAAATACATCAGCAAATGGGGCGGCCAGAAAAAATCCTCGCCGAAGGGAATGCCATACTGACGGTGCCAAATCTCATCCCAGACGCCGCCCACGATAATCGCAAGGGCGCCGCCCGCCTGGAACACGGCGATGGGCTGGCAAAGGCGCGCGGGCAACGCGTCGATCTTCGGCTGGCGCAGGTTCGGCGCCAAAGGGCGTATCATCAAATGCCAGAAGAGCAGAGCGAAGGCGCAGAGGACCAGGAACAGCACAGCGACTTGCGCCCAGAACAGGGCTGCTTGGTCGCCAGTCGGGATGCCGCCCCAGACGGAAAAGGCGATGAAGAGCAGGGCGCCGGCGATTGCGGCGAGGATCCAGGGGAGGCGGTTGGTCTGATTGGCGAGCGATGAGGTCATGGCCGCGGCTCCAAGGTCGTATACCTTAAGCTTATTATACTTACTTTAGCGTAGGTGTTGGGGGTTCGGTTGCAGGCTGTTTGAGATTGCTAATCGAGGAGTTGGGTCAGGAAGGCTTTGGCGTCGTTGAAGACGGGCTTATTCCACATATCTTCTTCATGCCACCATTTCATGTCCACCGCCTGCGTAAGAAACCAACGTCTGGAATCATCGTTTGTTGCGAATTCTTCCGCCATTATCTTTCCGGAAATATACACACTAAGTCTGCCACGACTCTCCCTCGCCTCCTTTAGTTCCAAGCCAGCGTCGTCCAAGCAGTGGAAATATGCATCGACGCAGTCCATGACGTCGTTTTGTCCAATTGCCTTCAACACTAAGCTTTCCAACATCCCGTCTTCATCGTCTGTAGGAAGCAAAAGCACCGATACTGCCGGCTTCTTACCAAAAGGCTGTCGCGGCTGTTCAGGTCTTGGCAGTTCCCTAGGTGGTCCGTGATTCTTAACTTCCTGGTTCGCCAGGTCAATCTCTTCCAAGACCACTTCAAATGCTTGTTGGCCCTTCCTGCTCTCAGAAAAGTCATTATCACAGATGATCCCGATGTGATCTACGTTGGTGAAGTTGTCGTCACTTAGTATGCTCACGAGTTCGTTTGCTATATTATCCTTTCCGTCACAGACTGCGAAATAAAACTCTTCGAGTCTTCCCAGATGCTCAAGCCATTTGCTGAAAAAGTACTTGTCTTCATTTCCTTCGACCACCAATACACGAGATATTCCGTCCGGAATTCGCTTGTTCATCCACGGACCTCATATTCCCTGCTGAGTGCAGCATTCATGCCGAATTCGTTATAGGTACGGGCCTCAATCTTGTTAGTCGTGGAATCGTGGTATAGTCGATGAAAGCGAAAATCGTCATTGTCATCATCTTTGAACGCGTCGTACGCGGCTCTAATCATTTCGTAACTATGGGTTGTGGCGAAGACTTGTATGTCCAGTTCGCGCGCGACCCGGCCGATTGCTTTCCAAACTTTGCATTGCACCGAGTGGTGGATGCCATTTTCGATTTCGTCGATGAACAAAAGGCTTTTGGCGTTTGACATCATTGTCAAAAGAACATGACATGTTCGGTTTACTCCCTCTCCCATTAACTTCAATGGGATCAGGTAGCCGTTGACTCTACCGCAGATGAGTAGCTCGCCATACGGCTGCGACAGACGAAGGTCTGACAGTTCGTCTTCAAAATACATCAATGTGTCCTGTAAGATCGAAAGCCTCCCAGCTCGGTCTAAATTGCTGAAATTCTCTACGGCAGTTTCGTTGTCCGGTCTCCCTTGCACCGGAATGAAGTTGGATGGAGCTTCCAGTTCTCGTTGGGAATTCGCAGGCCTGTCCAAAAACAGCGCCAAACTGTAGCTTTCGCCCGATCCGTTCCTGAAGTCTAGATAGAGACAGGAGTCAATCTGATCTACACGTCTTGCGGCTGCTACTTTCTCTAGTCCGTCGCTCATGAGGTCCAGGCGATGATCATTAAATATCTGACTATTTCCAGCAGTATTTTTCAATTCAAATATTTTGAGAATTCTAGCTTGGTCTGAAGCGTCGTTGCCCTCACTCTGAAACAGGATATGCTCATTTGGATCGTAGCGATAGAAGAACTGCCGATTGTAGTTTGCGCCGCTTACAACTGGTGGTTCCAATCCGCGAGATGCTTGCAAATCCAGTAGCACTGTAGTCGTCATTGGCTTCGTTAGCAAATACATCGCTTCCATCAACGCCGTCTTCCCGGTATTATTCTTCCCTGCAATCAGATTCACCCGACCCAGATCGTTGATCTGCAAGTCCTTGAAACAGCGGAAATTCTTCACCCGAAACGACTTGTACATATCGCGCCTTTCCACGCAACGCGCCTCTCTCGTCCCCATTATACATCCGCCCCGCCCGATTTCAGTGCTACAATGCCGGCATGACCACCATCCTCGCTATCGAGACCTCCTGCGATGAAACCGCCGCCGCCGTCATCACGGACGGGCGCCGCATCCGCAGCAACATCGTCGCCTCGCAGATTGACCTGCACGCCCAATATGGCGGGGTCTTCCCCGAGGTGGCGTCCCGGGCTCACGCCGAAGCCATCAGCGCGGTAGTCTCGCAGGCGCTTGATGCGGCGAGCGTGCGCTACGCCGACCTGGACGCCATTGCCGTGACGCAGGGTCCGGGTTTGGTGGGCTCGCTGCTGGTAGGCATCAACTTCGCCAAGGGCTTGGCGCTGGCCACCGATTTGCCGCTGCTCGGCATCAACCACCTGGAAGGGCATATTTATTCGCTTTGGCTGACGCCGGGCTTTGTCGAGCCGGAATTTCCCCTGCTCGCGCTGATCGTATCCGGCGGGCACAGCGAGTTGGCCCTGATGCGCTGTCACGGCGTCTACGAGCGCATCGGCGGCACGATAGACGACGCGGCCGGCGAAGCCTTCGACAAGGTCGGGCGACTACTCGGCTTGCCATTTCCAGGCGGTCCGGCGATAGAGCGCGCCGCGCGGAATGGCGATCCGCGCGCCTTTCGCTTCCCCATCGCCAAGACCGACGGCGAATACGATTTCAGCTTCAGCGGTTTGAAAACGGCGGTCATGCGGGCGGCGACGGCGCAGCCGACCGCTCGCCGAAACAAGCGCGAACGGGGAGCCGAGCGTGCGGCGGCGTTGCGCGACGATGTGAACATCGCTGATGTGGCGTCGTCGTTTCAGGAGGCTTTGACCGAAGCGCTGGCGAAGACGACGGTACGCGCGGCGGCTGACTTCGACGTCCGCGCGGTTTTGCTGGCTGGCGGCGTCAGCGCAAACGGCCTCTTGCGGAGAAAGCTGGCCGCGGCGCTGGATCTGCCGCTTTGGACGCCGCCGCTGGCGCTATGCACGGACAACGCCGCCATGATCGGGGCGGCCGCCCATTTTCGCTTCCGCGAGGGCTTGCGCAGTTCGCTTGATTTTGAGGCGCGGGCGAGTTGGCGCTTGAGCGAGGATGTCTACGCCGTCTGAGGCGGCAAACTTTACGCTGGCCTCGCCGCGCAATTCCGCTCGACCGCCTGTACAATCAACAGTTGCGGATTGACGAATTTACCACTGGCAGGCTATGACACAACTGCAAATCGGCATCATCGGCGCGGGCGCTGCCGGCTTGGCCGCAGCCTGGGAGTTCAGTCGCGCCGGGCACAACGTCAGCATCTACGAGGCGGCTGATCGCGTCGGCGGTTTGGCGGCCGGCTTCAAAGATGACAACTGGGATTGGACGCTGGAGAAGTTCTATCACCACTGGTTCGCCACCGACGATGACATCCTGGCGCTCGCCGAAGAAATGGGCGTCCGCGACCAGATCATCTTCCCGCGCCCGAAGACGAGCTATTGGGTCGATGGCAAGATCGTCCGCAGCGAGATATCGCCATCGGCTTTATTCTTGCCGCTGTCCTTGAGCGCTACCCTGCGCATGGCGCTCGCGGGCATGGCGATCAAATTCGCGCCGAGCTGGCAGCCCTTCGAGCGCGTCACCGCCGCCGCCTGGATGCGCCGCTGGATGGGCGCCGAAGCTTACGAGAAATTCTTCAAACCGCTGCTCATCGGCAAGTTCGCCGAGCAATATGACCAGGTGCCGATGTCCTTCATGTGGGCGCGGATCGTCAAGCGCACGCTTAAGCTCGGCACATACACCGGCGGCTTTCAAGCCTTCCTCGATGAGCTTGCCGAGCAACTGCGCGAGCAAGGTGCGGCGATACGCCTGGCGACCCCCGTCGAAGGCATAGACCTACGCGAGGGCGCGCCGGCTCTGTGCATCGACGGAAACTGGCGGATTTATGATCGGGTTTTGAGCACCACCTCGCCGCGCCTGCTTCTGCGCATGACTGAACGATTGCGCGATACCGCTTATGGCGAGAAAGTGGCGGCGCTGAAAAGCATCGGCGGGATATGCCTTGTCCTGGCGCTGAAGCAGCCGCTCATGCCCGATGACACCTATTGGCTGAACTTGCCGGCCGCCACCGCCGACAAGGCCAAGTCGGCCTTTCCCTTTCTGGCGCTGGTGGAACACAGCAATTACATTTCCCGCGAGCATTATGGCGGCGATCATATCGTCTATTGCGGCGACTACGTCCCGCCCGATCACGAATATTTTCAGCTCAGCGAAGACGCCTTGACGGAACGCTTCTTGCCGGCGCTTGTCAAAGTGAATCCGGCTTTTCAGCGTGAATGGATCCGCAAGCGCTGGGTTTGGCGCGCGCCTTATGCGCAGCCGGTTCCCGAGCTGAACCATAGCCGCAAGCTCCCTGCCTTGAAGACGCCGCTGCCCGGCGTCTACTGGGCCAGCATGTCGCAAGTTTATCCTTGGGATCGAGGCACGAATTACGCCGTCGAAATCGGCCGGCGGGCGGCGCGCCTGGCATTGAGCGAATGAGCGGGCGGGCGGCTTGCGAACTGCCAATTTCGATTGACGCGACAACAAGCCGCATTATGCGACTGGTAATGAATTGCAGTATACTGATTACAAAAGGAATACATCGGCAGGGCTCATGCGCGACATGTGGCAGGCTGGCTTTGTCAGCCCTCGCTAGGCTGAGTCTCAACCTTCGCGCTGTGGAGTCATGTTTTGATATTGTATTATTGGCAATGGCGGGACAGAAGCGCTGAACGATGACAGCCGCTGTCGATGATGCTGAGAGGTCAAATTAGTAGCGCATGTCGGAAACGCAAGCGAAGACGACCAATCTAATAGCCGAACTGCGGCAGCTTGAGAGCTTGATCGATCAGGTCAGCGCCACCCTGGAATCTCAACGGGAGTTGCTGCGCCGTCGCCGGCTGGCGATGCCGCCTACCATCATCGACAGCCTGGACACACTCAAGGGTGACTTCAAGCGCCTGGAGAAGAATGTGCTCGGCGAGCAGACCGAATTGCGGCAGTTGCGCGCCCTCTCCGAGATGTCCACCCGCATCACCAACTCGCTTGATGTTGATACTGTCTTGCAGGAGACGATGGAACTCGTCATCGTGCTGACGCAAGCCGAACGCGGCTATATCATCCTGAAGAACGAAGACAGCGGCGAGTTGGAGTTCCGCATCAGCAGCGAAGGCGGCTTGATGGGGCGGGGCATGTCCGGCGGAGACCGACCGCAGATCAGCATGAGCGTGGTCAATCAGGTGATCGAAACTGGCGAGCCGCTCCTGGCCGATAACGCCTACCAGGACGAGCGGCTGGCCAGCAACCAGAGCATCATCAATTTTGTGCTGCGTTCCGTGCTTTGCGTGCCGCTGCGCTACAAAGGGCGGACGACCGGCGTCGTCTACGTCGATAATCGCCTGGTATCGGGGATATTCACCGAGCGCGAGCTGAACCTCATGATGGCTTTCGCCAATACAGCCGCGGTCGCCATCGCCAACGCCAGCATGTACACGCGCGCCGAGCAGATCCTGGCGGAAATCACGCGGGTCAAAGAGTTGATGGATAATATCTTTTCGTCGGTCGGCAGCGGCATCATCGCTATTGATATCAACGACTGTGTCCATACTTTCAATCGCGCGGCCGGCGAAATCCTGGATGTTCCGCCGGACGCCGCGGTCGGCTTTGCGGTTGACTATGTGATGCAGAGCACCGCTCTGCAACTGGCTGAGCATTTGGCGCTGGTCAAAGAGAACAACTCGGAACAGTCGCTGGAATTAAGCGCGGAGTTGCCCAGGCGCGGCCAGGTCGCGCTGGCGCTTTCCCTGTCGCCGCTGAAGGACAGCAATGATATGACTCAGGGCATCGCCTTGGTGATGGACGATGTCACCCACCTCCATGAGCATGAGACCACCATCAGCGCTATGAAGCGCATCCTGCCCGAGGGCATGGTCGACCAAATCAATGAGATCGCCAATATCGAGATGGGCGGCGTCCGGCGCGAGGTCACCTGCATCTTCGCCGATGTGCGCCCTTGGACGACCCTGCCCGATGTCGCCGCCAGCGAAAAACTGAGGATCCTCAACCAGTATCAAGCGGTCGCCACCGCCTGCATCCACGAATGCGGCGGCATCATCGACAAATACATGGGCAACGAGGTCATGGCGCTATTTAATACCCAGTTGAATTCAGAACAGAACCACGCCCGGCAAGCGCTCGAATGCGCGCTGCTGATGCGCGATCGATTCGTCGAACTCTATGCGCAAATGTCAATTGACCCACAGCCGCACTATTACATCATCGGCATGTACACCGGCGTGGCCACCCTGGGCAATGTGGGCAGCTTTCAGCGGCGGGAGTTCACCGCGCTGGGCCATAGCATCAACACGGCGAAACGCGTGCAGGAGAACGCCAGCCGCGGCAGTATCACCATAGGCCAGGAGACGCTGGATCACATTCGCAGCAATTCTAACGGGCCGCTCGCTTATGAGTTTCGTCCGCGCGACGCCATCGTCGGCAAGGGCCTTTCGGTCGCGATGAAAGCTTACGAGGTCTTTCGGAGTTGATGAGCCAGCAAGTGCAAACACAAGGTTTCAGCGCTATCCAGGCCGAAGTCCGCGGCTTGAAACAGCGTGCCGATGAAATCAAGACTTTGCTGGAGCAGCAGCAAGAGTTGTTGCGCCGGCGTGGCATCAACTTGCCCGCCAACGCCATCGACCGCCTCTGGACGCTGCGCTCCAACATTGACCAACTGGCGGTGGGCTTGGTCGATAGCCACATGCAATTGCAGCAATTGCGCCGCCTGGCCGAGACGACCGCCCTCGTCAACTCGCCGCAGGAAACGGATGAAGTCCTCAACCAGGTCATGGAAACCGTGATCCAGTTGACGCAGGCGGAGCGCGGCTATATCGTCTTGAAAAACCGCGAGACGGGCGCGCTGGAATTTAAGGTGGCGCGCGGCTTGAGCGCGGAGGAGACCGCCGCTGGCGGACGCATCGTCAGTTGGTCCGTCATCAACATGGTTGCTGAAAGCGGCGAGCCGCTGCTGACGATGGATGCCGGCGCCGATGACAAATTCAGCCACAGCGAAAGCATCGCCGGCTTCTCCTTGCTGAGCATCCTGGCTGTGCCCTTGAAAGCGCGCGATGAAGTCATCGGCGTCGCCTATTGTGATAACCGCATCCTGGCCGGCCTCTTCAAAGAAAATGAGCTTGGCTTGCTGACGAGCTTCGGCCAGCAAGCCGCCGTCGCCATCGAGAACGCCCGCCTCTTTGAAGACATCCGCGCGCAAATGGCGCTGATCGAAGAGATGCAGGTGCGGCTTTCGAATATATTCGCCTCTATCGGCTCCGGCGTCATCACCATCAACGACGAGAACTGCGTCATCGTTTGTAACGAAGCGGCTGAGGAAATCACCGGCGCCAGCAACGAGGAGGCGGTCGGCCTGCACTTGCATGAGGTGCTGCCTCATGTAACCGAGAGTTTCTTTGAGTATATCGAGCTTGTGCGCCGCGAGCGCACGCAGTATATCTGGGCGGAGCGCTTCGAGCATCATGGCCGGCAACGATATTGGCAAGTGGTCGCCAGCCCCCTGCGCGGCGACGGCGAAGTCAGCCACGGCGTCGCCCTCGTCATCGATGATCTCACCGAGCGCAAGGAACAGGAAGAGCAACGCCGCCTGCTAGGTACCTTCATTCCCGAGGCCTTGCTGGCAAATATCGGCTCGATCAGCGAGCTGGACACCAGCCCGGCCGAGCATACCATTTCCGCCATGTTCGCCGATGTCCGTGGCTTCACCGCTTTCAGTGAATACTTGCAGCCGGAAGACCTTATGCGCATCGTCAATCGTTATCTGGGCGCGGCCAGCGATGCGATCACCAGGCACGACGGCATCGTCGATCAATACCTGGGCGATGCCATTACCGCGCTGTGGAATACCCAGCTCAATCATCAGGACGATCACGCCTTGCGCGCTGTCCGGGCGGCGCATGCCATCCTGGCGGAGGCGCAAGCCCTCCACGAGGTGCTGGATGTTGATCAGCGCCTGCACTTCGGCATCGGCATCCACACGGGGCATTCGGTGCTGGGCATGGTCGGCGGCGCCAATCGCATAGAATTCGCCGCCCTGGGCGAAGCGCCCGATGTGGGCAAGTTCCTGCAAGAAAATGCCGAGCCCGGTGAAATCATCATCAGCGCCGAGACCTGGCAACGGGTCCAAGATCTGGTCGAGGCCGAGCCGATACCGGCGCGCAAACTGCAAGCTGGCTTTGAGGATTATCAGACCATCTATCGCGTCGGCGCCTTAAAAGCGCCCGCTAACGGCGCCCAAGGGCATTCCTGAGCGCCGGCGCATTTCGAAGGACGACAGGTGAAGGCTCCGCATCCCAATCCGCTGTTTGCCGTCGGCGTCATCGTCGGCTTGGCGCTGGGCGTCGTCCTGGGCTTCAGCCTGGGCGATGTGCTCTACGGCCTGCCCATCGGCGCCATGCTCGGCGTGTTCATCGGTCTTGTCATGAGCAAATCCGGTGAGCAGCAGTGAGAGAGCCTCTCAAAACCTGCGCCAGTCCGCCGAACAGAAACAAGGCGCAGCAAACTCGCGCCGACATCTGCTAAAATGTGTCTGAATCCAAATAGGTCAGCCTCGGCGCCCGCGACCACCTCGGTCGGCTGAGAAAATGACAGATGGCGACGATGAGAGTTGCAGCTAAAAAAAGCCCTGGATTAAGCGCGTTCAAACCGCTAATCCTTGCCCTGTTGCTGGTCTTCTTTTTGGCGGCGACCGGCTATGAGGCGATCAGCAGCGGTATTGACTACGCGCTCGTGATCGGCGTCTTCGCCACCCGCTTCCTCGGCATCTTCGTGGAAGCGGCGCCTTTCTTGCTGCTCGGCTCCATCACCGCCGGCTTGATCGAAGCCTTCGTCAAGGCGGACGACATCTGGCGCTTGGTGCCGCGCAACCGGCTGGCGGCGACAGTCATGGGCGCTTTCCTGGGCTTGGCCTTTCCGGTTTGCGAATGCGGCGTCGTCCCGGTGACTCGCCGCCTCTTCAACAAAGGCTTGCCGGTATCGCTGGGCGTGGCTTTCCTCCTGGGCGCGCCCTTCATGAACCCGATCGTCTTCGCCAGCACCTATATCGCCTTTGGCTTCGGTCCCGTCTTCATCGGCCGCATTGTCATCACGATTCTGGTCGCCGTCACCGTCGGCCTGGTCATTGGCACATTCGCCAAACCATCGGCCACGCTAAAGCCGCTGGCGCAGGAGCAAGATCACGGCCACGAGCATCATGCGCCGGCCTCCGCGCGCGCCAAGCTGCTGCATGCCCTGCAAATCGCCGCCGACGAATTCTTCGAGATGGGGCGCTTTCTCATCCTCGGCTCGGCCCTGGCGGCGCTGATGCAGACGCTCGTGCCGCAGGAGAGTCTGCTCGCGCTCGGCACCGGTTCCGTGCTCTCCGTGCTGTTCATGCAGGTGCTTGCTTATATCCTCAGCGTCTGCTCGACTGTGGACAGCTTCCTGGCGCTGGCTTTTGTTAATACTTTCACCACCGGCGCCATCGTCAGCTTCCTCAGTTTCGGTCCCATGGTGGATATCAAGAGCACGCTGATGTTCACCGGCGTCTTCCGCCCGCGCATCGTGCTTTATCTCATCCTGCTGCCCTTCATGCTGAACTTGCTGGCGGGCGTCCTGCTTAACCTCGCCTTGGGTTATTGATTGGAGTTCCGCGCCATGCCCAAGCTTCGCGGGAGAATCCGCCGATGACAACGATCCACCACCACGACGCGCCGCCGCGGAAGCTTCGCATCGCCTGGGCCAAGACGGCGATCCTGCTGGGCATGGGCGTCTACTTCAGTTGGCTCATCATCAGCGGCAACTTGAGCAATTACATCAACCAACGGTTCGCCTGGCTGGCTGTCGTCGGCGCGGCGATATTCATCTTGCTGGCGCTGGTCAACGTCTATAGCAATCTGCAGCGCGCGGACGATGATTGCCATGAGCATTTCCAGATCGGCTGGGACATTCTGCTGATCGTCGCCTTGCCTCTTATTCTGGCGCTGCTGATACCATCGCGCTCGCTCGGCATTGAAGCCGTGAACGGCGGCATCAGCCTGAGCCCGGTGGGCGTCGCCAGCCCATCGGCTTTCCAGCGCGACCCGCTTGATCGCAACATCCTGGACTGGCTGCGGGAATTCGACCGCGCCGCCTCGCCGGCCGCTTTTAACGGGACCGCCGCCGATGTTACCGGCTTCGTCTATCGTGAGCCCGCGTTTGCGGAAGACAGCTTTATGATCTCCCGCTTCACCATGAGCTGCTGCGTCGCCGATGCCTTCCCCATCGGTATGCCGGTCAGCGCCTCCGACGCCTCCCACTTTGAAGCCGGCGTCTGGGTGCGCGCGCAGGGGGAACTGAAGGCGGCCGACTTCGGCGGCGATGTCATGCCCGTCCTCTTCGCTGACAGCATCGAAGCGGTTGATGAGCCGCGCCAACCGTATCTTTATCCCTGACCGTCAGGCGCTTCTATGAAACCGGACAAGCTGGATATCGCCGTCTTCATCATCGTGGTCTTATGCCTGGCGGGCGTCGCCTTCGCCGCTTATTTCAGCGACCCGGCGCGGCAGCCGGCCCGCGTCGCCTACCTCTATCCGGCCCTGGCGGCACAGCAAAATGTCTGGCTTTCCGATATCGACAAGCCCGGTCATCAGCAGCAACTAACGCAGAGCGAACGCGGCGTCTTCGACTTCGACATCAGTCATGACGGGCGCTGGCTGGCTTACGCCGAACGGGCGGGCGGCGGCAGCGTGACCCTGCGCCTGCTGGATATCCCCAGCGGACAAGCGCGCGACCTGGTCGATTGCGCCGCTTTGAACGCCCTGTGCACGGCGCCGGTCTTCAGCCCGAGCGGCGAAATGCTGGCTTATCAGCGCGCCGAAGCCCTGGGCGCGAGTTTTGGCTTGTCGCGCATCTGGCTGGTGGATATGACTAGCTCGAACTATGACACCATCCCGCTTATAGATGATAATCAGATTGTCGGGCATAGCGCGATTTGGTCGGCGGACAGTAATACTTTATCTTTCTACAGCGCTGATGCGTCGCAGCCGGGCATTCTGCTTTACGCTCTTCTGCCTCAGGGCGAAGATGAACCGCAATTGCGCTTCATCCCATCGTCTCATGGCGCCATGGGCACGCTGTCGCCCAGCGGCCGGCAGGTCATCTTCCCCGACCTCGCTTTCCGCGATAATCAGTTCTTCAGCTACCTGCAGATCGCCGACCTGGCGGAGCGGGAATTTGCCAACTTCACCGATTCAAACGGCCCGATTGATGATGTGGCGGCGCAGTTCAGCCCGGACGGGCAGAAGATCGCCATCGCACGCCGCTACACCGATTCCCGCTGGACCCCCGGGCATCAGGTCTATTTGCGCGACCTATCCGCGGGAGCGGAAGATTGGCAGGCGGTCGCTTACAATCCCGATTACAACACATCATATTTTCGTTGGGACGCCGACGGCGATCAGCTGGTGATGCAGCGCTTTCCGCTCCATGCCGATGCCGCCAGCGGCGAACCGGCGCGCCCCGAAGTCTGGGTTCATGATCTGACCAGCGGCGAGACGCTTAAGATCATCGAGGACGCTTATCTGCCGCAATGGGTGGCCAGTTAGGGCCCGGAAAGCCTGTCGCGCTTGCGCCAGCGGGTTTACAATGGCAAGCGTCTCGCAGGCGAAACCCGATCACGCATGCAAATCGATCACCTCTCGCTGACCAACTTCCGCAATTATGCGCGGCTCGAACTGAGCTTGCCCGCCGATCGTCCCATCGTCCTCTATGGCGATAACGCCCAAGGCAAAACCAGCGCCCTGGAAGCGATCTATTACCTGGCCACCTCGTCCTCGCCTTATACCACCAGCGACCGACAGTTGATCCACTGGCGCACGGAAAGCGACCCGATTCCCTTCGCCCGTTTGTCGGCTGAGTTGGGCGGCGAGGCGGGCGCTTATGACAAGCTGGATATCACGCTGATGCTCGATATGAGCAGCGGCGCGGCGCGCTTCAAAAAGTCGGTCAAGCATAACAGCGTCGAGAAACGGGTGATGGATGTGGTCGGCTTGCTTAATGTCGTGCTCTTCCTGCCCCAAGACCTGTCGCTGGTCGAAGGCGCGCCCAGCGATCGGCGCCGCTTCATGAACGCCACCCTGCGCCAGGTCGATATTGATTATTTTCTGGCGCTGAACGAATACGAGAAGATCCTGCCGCAGCGCAACGCCCTGCTCAAGCGCATCGGCGAGAAGCGTGCCGGCGCCGTCGAACTGGAGTATTGGGATGAGCAACTGGCCAGCAGCGGCGCCATCATTATCGCCGGGCGCCAGCAATTCCTGCGCGAGCTTGAGGTGAAGGCCCGCGATACGCATCAGGCGATCACCGGCGGCAAAGAAACCCTCAGCCTGGGGTATATGCCGAGCATCATGCCACGCGCCGACGCCGATAGCGGGCAGCTTTCTTTCGACTTGCTCGGCCTGGACCTCAACCGGCAGCTAAGTCCGGAGGAGATCAAGCCGCAGTTCCTGGAGCATCTGCTAAAGCGCCGCGGGGAGGCGATACGGCGCGGCGTCACCCCGGCTGGCCCTCATCGCGATGAGTTGCGGCTGTTCATCAACGATCGCGATTGCGGCTTGTATGGCAGCCGCGGCCAGGCCCGCACCGCCGTCATGGCGCTGAAGTTCGCCGAACTCGAATGGATGCGCGACCAATTGGGCGAATATCCGCTATTTCTGCTCGACGAGGTGGTGGCGGAGCTGGATAGCAAACGGCGTCGTTTTTTGCTGGACCGGCTGAACGGCGGGGCGCAAACCTTGCTCACAACGACCGAACTTGATATTTTTGACGACGCCTTCCTGGAATCGGCGCAGTTGCTTCATGTGCGGGACGGGCAGATACAGCAGCCCGATAAGAACGGATAAGTGTTTCCAAATCGAGCAAAGCGTGTAATCTCGGGGGCAGGGCCGGGGCTAATCCGCGCCTGCTGCCTGCGCTATTACTCGGTGGCGTAATTCGCCTGAGTATTCCAGCGGCGTGATCGATAGGTCCACCGACCGCGAAGCATTAACAGCCAGCGATCCGGACAAGTCCAAAGCGCGGTAGCCAATTATCGCGCCCGCCTCATTCTCCAGCGTGACTACCAGCCGGATATCCTTCACCGGCGTATCACTCCCGTTCCACAATAAGCCCCGCAAGCGGTAACTGTTTTCCGCTTCCGCATACTCAGCCCCTTGCTCCTCAAATGTCAAGTCATGCTCGGTCGCGGGGGCGAGCCTGGCGTCCGCCAGCGAAATCTCAAGCGCAGCGTCTTCAGCCCCTGCGTCCGGCAAATGCAGACGATACGGCGCCTTGCCACCGGCGGCGACGTGCCGCTGCTCGACGCCGAAGATTGTCGTTGCGCTCGCTGCGCCAACACCGACTCGGTATCTGGCCGCCAGACTAATCTCGCTGATGGCCTGGCTCGCGCGATTGTAGAGGGCGCCGAGGCAGGTCAGTTGCGGCGAGATTGTCCGGAAGCAGCGCGGCGGCGAAATCTCGACCTCCGGTAGCCGCGGCCTGGCCGGCATCATTGTCGTGGCGATATCCGCTTCCATGCTGACGCGGCCAACCAAGCGCGGATCATAGTCCGTCAAGGACAAGGGCGGGAATAGCGTGGAAGTCATTGCCGGGCTTGGTCTGCGCGGCGCGCTGCACGCGATCATAACAATGACCAAAGTCAGAAAAGAAAGAAAGAGCAGCAGTTCAATCCGCATCGCGCCGACTATTTCGTATGTATCTTCGCGGGGGTGCCCCACATTTATTATAGGCTCATCTTGCCATCGTCGCCATAAACCGGCTCGTAAAGCCTGAATTCAGCGCTTTCATCAGCCTGCTCGCCCCTTTGTTGCAGCGCCTCGGCAAAATTTCTCCACATGCGCGAACATATAGTGGTTTACATTAAGAACAAGTGTGCTATAATCAGATGAATGCAAATCAGGACGAAAGGCAAAACAATGGCATGGACAAATCCCAAAACCTGGTCCAGCGAACCGCTGACATCGCTGGACCTCAACACCTATGTGCGCGACAACCAGAACCACTTGAAGGACCGCCTGGACAGTAGCGCTCAAAAAGTCGTCAGCGGCGCCGATTTTCTGACCACCACCTCGACCGAATTTGTCGATGTGGATGCTGACAAGCTCTCCCTAACCCTGATGACGCACGGCGGCGATGTCTTGGTTGGCTTCGCCGGCACCCTGCAGAGCCGCTACTCCGCCCGCGGCACATTTCTCAATGTGGCTGTTGACGGCGTCGATTACATCGCCGATGACGGCATCATTCGCGATAACGCGCGCGGCGAACACATACATGCCCCCATTTCCTTCGTCATGCTGGTTACGGACCTGGAGGCCGGCAGTCATACTTTCAAGCTCCGTTGGAAGACCGCAGTGGGCAACACGGCCCGAATGGATGTTGTCAACATGCACCCGCAATTCTGGGCGAAGGAGATTTGAACTATGGATATCATCAGCCAGGGAAATCTCGATGTCACGCTCTTGGACGAGGTCGCGCGGGCTGCCCTCGGCGCGGCCACCTGCGGCGTCTCGGTCGGTGGAAGCCAGTCGCGGATTCACCTGCGCAGCCACAACCTGACGGAACAGCAGCGCGCCAGCGATGTGCTGAATCATTTTGGCAGCCTGCCGCTGACGGTCAGCGCGAGCCGGTTGACCGCCGCCGACGCGGCCCCGATCATCAATTGCCGCGCCGACCTCATCAGCCGGGATCGCGCGCTCGCCTGGCTCCGCCTGCAAGATGGCGTGCTCGGCGCGCGCGGTCAAATCGATGTCGTTGACGGTCAAGTCAACCTGACTTTGAGGGATTTGCCGGCCGGAATTCACGATGTATTCCTCTACCGCTTGACCGGCAACTACGCCAGCGGCGTCGGACGGATAAAGGTTGATCCCGCTTAAATGCGGATCACATTTGTATTCCATACAGGAAACGAAGGCGGAGTGATAGATTGCGAACCAGCATTTCAAGTGCGCGAGCCAGGGGCGGAGCAGTCAAACGCCCGCGATGCCTAGTCGTCTTCTGGCTCGTTGTACGGATTGCGGCCGAGCTGGGTGTCCTTGCGGATTCGCTGTTGCCATGGTTTCTTCGCGACTCCCTGATAACCCAGCTCCCGCAGCCGTTGCAGCTCCAGCGCTTCCAGCTCTTCCGCCAGGGCGGTGTAATCGGAGCGTGGGATGACAGAATCGCGCCCGCCTTCGCGATAGACATAACCGGCGCCGGCGCACCAATCGCAGTCTTCAGCTTGGCCGCCCCCGCCTTCGTCAAACCAGCCGAAACCATCGCAGGAAGCGCAGCGGACGATCGTTCTTGAATGTTTCATCTCAGCTGCATCCCCGGTAACATCCTGGCCCGCCGCGATTGTTTTCCGAATCAAGCGAATATGCTATCATGCCGTCATTGCTATGGACACAACAAAAGCCCGATCGCGCCTCTTCACGCTGCTTTTGGCGGCCCTCACGATCCTCTTTCTAATCGTGGTGCAGGCGCGCCATTTCCACGGGCGTCCCTATCGTCAGGACGAAGCCTGGGTCGTCCACTATGCCTTGACCCATATTGAACAGGTCGGCTTCATCGCACATACGCTTGGCCCCCTGCGCACACTGGCTCCGGAGAATTTTCTCCAGGATATCTGGGTCCATCTGTTTGGACATCACGAGCATATCGTCCGCTACTTTTCGACGCTTTTGACCATTTTGACTTTGGCCGTGTTTTATCGCCTGGCGTCCGCGCTCTTCGATCGGCATACCGGCTGGCTGGCGCTCTTGCTGCTCGGCACACTCGGAATCTTCACCTATTATAGTCACGAGGCGCGCCCCTACGCTCTGCTGGTCCTGGGCGCGGTCAGCTTCCCCTGGGCGCTGTTGCGCTTCATAGAGAGACCTGATTTGCCGCGAGGCGCCTTTGCTGCGCTCTGCGCGACCCTGCCATTCTACGCGCATCCCTTCATGTTATTTGTCATCCTCGCGCAACTTCTCTGCGTCGTCGTCTTCGTCCGTTGGGATCGCGATTTGTATCGTCGTGGCGTCGTGCTATTTGCCGTCCTGGCGCTTCTCGTCGGTTACCGAACGTACATCAATTATGCTGACCGCGCCGGCGTGATCGGATACAGCGTGGAGTCTTCCTGGGCTGGCCTGCTGATTCTTTACGATTGGTTTCGCTCCAATCCGGAAAGCCTGGGCCTGTTCCTCTTGCTCGGCGGCATCCTGACTTTGCTGATCAAGCTGCTATCTGGCAGGTTTAGTCTCTTTTCCGTTCCTGCTCCTGCGGTGGCGCCGGCGGGTTCATGGCTCGATTGTCGTATGCGCTTTCCCGCTCTCTGGCGCGAAGGCTGGCTGGTGCTTTCAGCCCTGGTGATGTTGGCTTTGCCACTGCTGGTCAACGCCTTCACGCCCAGTTTAACCCCGCGCAATCTCTTGATTCTCGCGCCGAGCCTGGCGCTAATCGCGGTTATCGCCTTGCGCAGAATGCCGCGTCACCTTCAGTTGCTCGTCCTGCTCTTCTTCTGCCTGCCCTTCGTCACTGAGTTTCGCTCCTTCGGCGGCAACGCCGGTTATTGGGAAGTCGCCGCGTACCTTGAAGAGCGCTATGAACCGGATCGCGACCGAGTGGTGCTGGTTGCCGGGCAACTATGGGAGACCATCCCGATTAACTATTTTCTGCGAGAGCGCGCCGACCTCGGGCTGACCGAGCGTGATGTCTTCGCCATCAGCGCGACTACTGCCGCGCACGATCCCTTTGCCGAGCCGATGTTTGACCTTGACCTCATCGCAACCGGTTATGGCGAGGACGATCCGGCGCGTTTGCATGGCTATCTCGAGGACAGCGAGCGGATTTGGTTGGTGAAAGGCGAACCGCACGCAAACAACCAAAACATGCTCGACGCGCTTGAATCAGAATTCACGCTGTACAGCGCAATCGCTTTTCCCGGCGAGACCTACTATTTCCCGCTTGAAGTGCTGGAGTATCGCCGTCATCTCCCCGCCGCCGAGCCGCTTTGGCGATTCGGCGCCGACATCAATCTGCTTCGCTGGCGCCTGAATCAGGATCACCGGGTCCAACCCTGCGCTCAGATTTCGGTCGATACCTGGTGGTCGACCGAGGCCGCCCTGGACCAACTATACAGTTCCACGCTTGTAATAGCCGGCCCCGATGGCAACGGCATCGCTAATGCCGACGACATGCCCGGCGGCCTTTATCTCACCACACAATGGCAGCCCGACCGGCTCTACTTTGACGAGCGCGTGCTGACCATCCCTTGCGATATCGCCGAGGCCGACTATCCGCTGCTGCTCGGCATGTACGAGATTCCGCGCGAAGACGTTCCGCTGAAGATTCTGCCCATCCATACCAGCGCCGGCCAGCCAACCGGACGGCAATACGAATACCTCACTACCTTGCTTGTGCGGCGCTAACTCAGCCCCGCGGCATCAGCCGATGCACGGCATACCAGGCCACCAGACCAGTACCGACCGTAATCCACATGATCGTCCACCAAATGCTCAGCAGGCCCGCGCCCAACAAGGCGATCAAAATATGTAGCGCTACCGCCGGCAGCACGATCATGCGCGTGATGCTGATGACCATCGGCAGCAGCGGCCGCTTGATCCCGCGCAGCGCCGCGAAGCCGATGAAACCCAGCGGCTTCGCCCAAAGGCTCAGGGCGCTGATGCGAATGTACACCACGCCGATCTCGATGATGGCCGGCTCATCAGTGAAGATGCCGATCAACTCGTAGGCGAAGGCGAAGACGATGATCCCGCTCAAGGTCATCAGGATAAGCCCATAACGCAGCGCCGTGTTGAAGGTCTGCCACATCCGGTCAAAGCGCCGCGCGCCGTTGTTCTGCGCCACCAGCACCAGCGTCGCCACGTCCAGGCCCACCAGCGGAATCCAGATCAGCCCATCCAGGCGGCTGGCGATGGCGTAGGCCGCCACCACTTCGGTCCCGAAGCGGCTGATAAAGTAAGTCACGACAAAGCCGCCGATCGATATCGTGCTTAGGTCGAGGGCGGGCGGGGCGCCCTGCTTCAGGATTTGCCGGATGCGCCGGAGATCCGGCCTCAGCATGCTCAAATTGAAGGCGCCGAAGAGCGGCGAGCGAAAGGCGCGCCAGCCCAGATAAAGGCTGCCGATTAACTGCACCAGCGCTGTCGCTACACCAACGCCGGCGATGCCCATCGCTGGAATACCGAAGCCGCCGTAGATGAACCAGGGATCGAGGAAGATGTTCAAGGCGAAGCCCAAGATCAAAAAATTGCGGAAGGGGCGCGTTTCCCCCTGCGCGGATAGAGCGGCATGGAACATGAATACGAGGTTAAAAAATGTGGTCGCCTGAAATATCGGCCGGATGTAACTCATGTTGTAGGCGACGCCAGCGTCCGTCGCGCCCAATATTTCGAAGAGACGCGGCGAGGCCGCGATGCCGATGATCGCCGTCGCCAGGCTCAGCAGTGCCGTCAGCGTCAAGCCTTGCGCCGCCAGCAGCGCCGCTTCTTCGCGATCGCCAGCGCCCAGCGCGTTGCCGATTAAAGCGGCCGCGCCCGTGCCCAAGCCATTGCCCAGACCGAAGATGATGAAATATATCGGGAAGGATAGCGCCAGCGCCGCCAAGGCTTCCTTCGAGATTTCCCCGGCGAAATAAGTATCGACCACCTGAAACAGGTTGTTGAAGAGCACGCCGATGCCGACCGGGATGCCGATGCGCCGAATCTGTCGCGGAATATCGCCGCTGGTCAGCGGATTGCCGTCGCTCATGCCTGGCTGTTTTCCGCCACAGCGCTCTCGTTGTCGGAGTGGTCGAGGGCCAACTCAAAAAGCTGACGGTAGCCAGTGGCATATTTCTCCGGTGAAAAGTACTCCAGGGCGAAGGCCCGCGCCGCCGCGCCCATCGCGTTCACATCCGCCCGGTAAATCTGCTTGAGCGCCGCTAGCAAATCGCCTTCCTCGCCGGCTTCCACCAGCAAACCCGTCTCGCCCGGCCGGATCAGATCCGGGATGCCGCCCACGCGACTGCCGATGACCGGCGTGCCGAGCAGCATCGCCTCCACCACCACCCGCCCCAAGCCTTCGGACAGCGAAGGCAAGACCATGACGCGCGCGCCGGCGAAGTAACGCGCCAGCTCCGCTTGCGATACCGCGCCGCAAAAGCGAACGCGCTCGCTTATGCCCAGTTCGGCCGCCTGTTGCCGCAGCGCCGCCGCGTAGTCGCCGTTCTCCGCCTTGCCGACCAAATGCAGTTGCGCGCTCGGCACATCCAATTGCGCGAAGGCCTTGAGCAGATGATGCACGCCCTTGCGCGGAATCAACACGCCGGCATATACGATGTCGACCGCTTCCTCGACCGGTATCGTCCGCGCCGTCCGCCGGAAGACATCCGTGTCGCTGAAGGTCATGAAGCGCGCTTGCGGCAGCGATGGCGCATAGTGCCGCGCTCGCTCAGAGGTCGATGTCGAGATGACGCGCAGCGCATCGGCATGACGAAAAGCGTAACGCGCCGCCGCCAGCATCAGCCGCCGATACAGCCCTTCCAGCGGGACCCGCCGCTGCATGAATAGATCTTCTTCAAAATTGTTGTGATTCTCCACGATCAGCCGCGGCCGCAAACCGAAAATGCCAAGAAATCCTTTGACCGCCGCGCCAATCGCGCCTTCAAAGGGGCTTTGCGCCACGATGATCCGGCCGCGGTAGCGCAGCGCGAGCCAGACCAGCAAAATCGGCGCCAGGGTGAACATGGTCAGATAACGCAAGGGCGATGTCGGCGCTTGCGGCAGCAGATAAAAGCGCGCGCCTTCATGGAAGCGCCGCGGCCGCAGCGAGGCGGAAAAGCCAATGACGCGAAACTCGTAGTCGCGCATCTCCTCCGCCAGCAGCCCCCATTTACGGGCGTCAACCGCAGCCAGCGGCTGGCGGTAGCGCGCGCTGCTGACCCAGCAAACAGTGGTTTTGCTTCGGCTCAAGTGGTTTTCTCGTCTTCACCGACGGACGATGAACACGAATATACCAGTCTTCGGAAGTTTCAAAAGGGCGTGGCTTATTCGCGCTTCGGCTTGTTAGACGCGATTACCGTCACTTTTGCCCCGCCGCCGCGCGTGTCATCGAGCTTCAAGACCGTCTCCAGCAGGATCGAGACGCCAGCCATCACCATACCGCCGAGAATCGCCGTGAAGATGCCGCCTTCGATGATCAGTCGGTCACCAGCCAGCGAATCCGTAATCAAGAGCATGATGCCATTGATGACGAAGATGAACAGACCCAGCGTCAATAGCACGGCCGGGCAGGTCAACAAGAAGACCAGGGGCTTGAGCAAGGAATTCACGATACCGAAGATCAAACCGATGGTGAGCAGGGTGCCGATGTCGTTATTGGCAACATGGATATTCGGTATCAACATGGCGGTGACGGCGATCGCCACCGCGTTGATCAGGATTCGAATCAGGAACTCGCGCATTTCAGCCTCAACAATAACTTTCCGCGGACTGTCTATCTCGAATACGCCTGCCGCGCTCTTCTCGTCGCGCTAAGTCCGCCGCGAGATCAGGAAGAGGACCAGCAGCAGCAGCAGTCCGATGACCACCGCGCCGATCGCCAAGGCGGTGTCGCGCGTATCCGGCTCGTCCGCGCTCGGCGCTTCTATCTCGGTAATCGTCACCGGCGTGAGCGTGGGTTGCGCCGTTGGCTCGACGACTGATTCTTGTGTGGGCACATCGGTATCGGCCGGCGCCAGTTCGGTTGGCGGCTCGGTCGGGCGCTCCGTTTCTTCCTCTTCCGCCTGCGCCGTGGCTTCCGCGTTCAGCGTGCTCTGAACCACCGCTGTCATACTCGTCTCCGCTTCGGCTGTCGCGGCGCTGTCCAGCGTGGCCGTCGGCGTCGCGGTATGCGTTGGTGTATCGGTCGCCGTTGGCGTATCCGTCGGCACAGGCGTATCTGTTGGTGCTGGTGTGTCGGTGGGAGTATCGGTTGGCACGGGCGTATCCGTTGGCGCCGGCGTGTCCGTTGGTGTGTCAGTCGGCACAGGTGTATCGGTTGGGACCGGCGTGTCTGTTGGAGTGTCCGTTGGCACGGGCGTATCGGTTGGGACCGGCGTGTCCGTTGGAGTGTCCGTTGGCACGGGCGTATCGGTTGGGACCGGCGTGTCCGTTGGAGTGTCCGTTGGCACGGGCGTCTCGGTTGGGACCGGCGTGTCAGTGGGTGTGTCCGTTGGCAAG
>JAJEBE010000013.1 GCA_022822545.1 Anaerolineae bacterium | reverse complement strand
GTTAGCGAAGCAAACTGTAAAGGAGATCAGCAATCTCCGCTTTGGTCCCGAGATTGGAGTTGGAAAGCAAAAGGTTGATGCACCGGTACTCGAGCCTTGGCTTGACGCGCTAGAAAAAATGGTGGGCGACTTGCATGAAGTGCGCGCCCTTTCTGACACGCCTGCAACGGTGTACAAGGCAGATGCAAGAGAAATGCGCAAATCTATGCAGCCTTGCTCAATTGACGCCGTCATAACTTCTCCCCCATATCCAAATGAAAAAGACTATAGTCGGACAACCCGCCTCGAATCAGTATTGCTTGGCTTCTTATCGAGCCGGGCAGATTTGCGTAGACAAAAGGAGCAATTCATACGTTCGAATACTCGAGGCGTATATAAAGCCGATACCGACCATAGCTGGGTAGCCAGCATACCTAGAATCCAAACGCTGGCTGACTCCATCGAACAGCGTCGACTAGAACTGGGAAAGACGTCAGGATTTGAAAAACAGTACGCGAAAGTGGTCAGATTGTATTTTGGTGGAATGGCTCGTCACTTGTCGGATCTGCGCGCGTTATTGCGTCCGGGCGCCAAGCTGGCCTACGTTGTCGGTGATCAGGCGTCGTATTTTCGCATTATGATTCGTACTGGGCAGATTCTTGCAGAATTGGCCGAGCGTTTGGGATATAAGGTGATCGATATTGACTTGTTCCGAACGCGTTTTTCAACTGCGACCAAAGAACACCTGCGTGAGGAAGTTGTACTTCTGCAATGCGGGTGAACTGTCAAGTGAAGACCTTCAGTTGTATCGCAACCGTCGTTCAAAGTGAGCGTCTACCCTGCTTCCGTTCTCACGCGCGCCACAACCGATTGCGCCGCGCCCGCCATCAGCGAAACATCGTTCATCACCGTGACAAACTCATAACCCCGCCTGATCATCTCGATCGCATGCTCCGTATCCGCCGAGAACAAGCCCGCCTTGATGCCGCGCCGCTGCGCCGATTCCAGAATCGCGTCCAGGGCCGCGTCCACAGTGGCGTCGTCCGACACCAACCCAGCTTTGCCCGTCATGCTCAAGCGCAAATCGCCGATGCCGACGAAGACGCCGTCCAGCCCGGGCACGCTCATGATCTCGTCGCGATTGTCAAAACCGGCCTGCGTCTCGATCATGGCGAAGCTGATGACCGTGTCGTTGGCATGCTCGGCGTAATCGGCGCCGGCGTAAACACGCGCCCGCGTCGGCCCCAGGCTGCGATATCCCAGCGGCGGAAAGCGGCAAGCCCCGACAAAAGCCTCGCACTCCGCGCGCGTCTCGATCATCGGGCAGATCACGCCATAGGCGCCCGCGTCCAGCAGGCGCATAGTATCGCCGGGCGTATTCCAGTTGACCCGCACCATGGGCACGGTCTCGGTCGTGGAGATGGCTTGCAGCATCTGTATCGCCGTCTCCATGCCCATCATGCCATGCTGCATATCGACAACCAGGCTGTCCCAGCCCGAATGCGCCATGACCTCGGCCGACCAGGCGCTGGGGCTATGCAGCCAGCCGTTGATCACCGGCTTGCCTTCCGCCCATAATTTTCGCACGCGATTTTCTCGCATATTCCGCTCTTTCTCCGCTCAGCTAATTCCGCCGCCGATTATAGCCGCAGGCTACTAAGTTTCCCAAAACCTAGTGATGATAGGATGTTTATCTGTTACAATTCCGCGCGTCACCCACGAACATAGAAAATGAGTCTCCCCAATGGCTGGTACCCTCAACACCTCGAAGTAGCGTCCGATTTCTTCCTTATCGTCGTTTCAGCACGCTCGCGACGCGGGCTAATCCCAATCGCTTGCGCCCGTCCCAATTCGGTGTTGTCCTCTGAGGGTATCCCGCATGTATTCCAGTAATATCAACAAAGTCATCTTCATCAACTTTTGCCAGCGCTTCCATCTCTACATCCACGCCTATGCGTTGCTGCTGCTGGCGCGCGGGCTGACGCTGGCGCAGATCGGCCTGATCGAATCCATCGTCATCGGCAGCATCTTCCTGATGGAAGCGCCCACCGGCATCCTTGCCGATCGCGTCGGCAGGAAGTGGTCCATCTTCTTCTCCACCTTTTTCTTGATGTGCGCCGAATTCATCTTCATCTTCGCTCGCTCTTTCGAGTGGTACGTATTCATCGCCCTGCTGACGGGCACCGGATTCGCCTTTGCCTCCGGCGCGATAGAGGCGCTGGTCTACGACAGCCTGCCGGAGGAAGGGCGCGAGGATGCTATGAAACGGGTGATGGGCCGCCTTGGCTTCTATGCCCAGATCGCCTTTGTCATCGCCCCCATCATCGGCGGGCTCATCATCGGCGAGGCTCATGCGGAGGATTTCATCCCGGCCATCGCCTTGACCGTAGCTGCGCTCTTCATAGGCCTAATCGTCTGCCTGACCCTGCGCGAGCCCCCCAGCCACACATCGGAGAAGAAACCCGGCAGCGTGGAACTGTTCCGCGATGGCGTCTCATTGCTGCGTCATCACAAACGCCTGCGCCGGCTGGCAATGCTGGTCGTCTTCACCGCGCCTTTCACCGGCGCCATTGTGACAACCTTGGGTCCGCCTTATTTGGCGCAGAATGACGTATCGCCTTTCGCAATCGGCCTGGCGCTTTCCGTCGGCAGCCTGCTGGCGGCTTTCACACAGCGCTATGCCTACAAGTTTGAACAATGGCTGGGGCAGGCGCGGGCGATCGCGGTACTGATTCTGCTGCCCGGCGCCCTGTACTGGCTTTTCGCCGCGGTCGTCGGACCCTTCGCGACCCTTTTCGTCGTCATCCTCATCTACGGCGTGAACGACATGAAGGGGCCGCTATTCTCCGCCTACCAGAATGCGCTCATCGAGAGCAAGAATCGCGCGACAGTCCTGTCATTGATCAGCATGTTCACCAGCCTGTTCCTGGCGCTGGGCTTGCCCATCTACGCGGCGCTAGCGAAGCAATCGCTGGAACTGACTTTTCTTGTTATGGGCGCAGTCATCGTGCTGGCGGGACTGCTTCTGCGCGTCCATCGATTGCCTGCGGCTGGCAACTAAAGCGCAGTCCATTCGCGGGCGACCCAATGACTCGCCTCTACAATTCGTCGCCGTGGGTTGCGCCGAGACTGTAGACCGCGCGCTTGGCGTATTCCGCCCCGCTCGGCTTCAACTCGCTTTCGTACAGGACAAACTGCTCGACCCGAAAGGGCTCGGTGTAGAAGTCCAGATGCGCGTCGATCCACCTGCTTGCCAGTCCGCGCCGCAGCGGTTTCCGGAAGCGCATCAGCGTGATATGCGGATGGAAGCGCCGCCGCTCCCGAATGAATCCTTCGCTCTCCAAAGCTGCGCCGACCCCCTCATAGACAGCCCGCAGCGCCGGCCTGTTCGCTACGCCCGCCCAGATGACACGCGGTCGCGCTTCAATTGGAAACTGCCCAACGCTCTCGATGCGCAAGTCGAAACTCGGCGCTTCCACCGCCGCCAGCGCCCGCTGGTAAGCCCGCGCCACCGCCTCCGGCACATCGCCGATGAAGTGCAGCGTCAAATGCAGCGCCTCGCGCTGGGGCCAGCGTCCCGGGGGCAGGTCGTCTTCGCGCAAGCGCAGCACTTCGTCTTTGGTGGTTTCCGGCAGGTCGATGGCGACGAAGAGGCGGGGCATGTGTTCACCTCATTGCTTGGATAAGGTTAGTATAATCGGCGACGAAGAAGGTTGTGCGGCGCATTAGGCCTGATCGCAGCAGGATTATGGCTTAGGACTTGCGCAAATGCCGCAGCCCATCCTCACTCGCCACCACCAGATCTCGCGCCATGCCGATGAAGAGCCCGTGTTCGACGATGCCGGCGCGGGACTTCAAGTCGCGGGCGAGAGCAGCTGGGTCGGCGATGGGACCGAAGTCGCAGTCGAGGATGATATTGCCCTGGTCGGTTCGGTAGGGCTGGTCGCCATCTTGACGCAGAACGGGCGCCGCGCCCAGAGATTGCAGATAGGCCGCCTGTGACTGCCAGCCGAAGGGGATGACCTCGATCGGCACCGCCCAGGTGCGGCCCAGCCGGTCAACCAGCTTGGAGTCATCGACGACGATGACCAGGCGCGCCGTGGCTTGGGCGACGATCTTCTCCCGCAGCAGGGCGCCGCCGCCGCCTTTGATCAGATTGAAATCGGGATCGACCTCGTCCGCGCCATCAATAGTGATATCAAGGCGCGGCTGCTCGGCCAGGGTCGTCAGCGGTATGCCGAGTTCAAGCGCGGCCGCTTCGGTGGCGAGGGAGGTGGGCACAGCGAGGACATCGCGCAGGTCACCGCTTTGGATGCGCCGGGCGATGCAGCGGGTGGCGAAGATGGCGGTGCTGCCGGTGCCCAGCCCGATGATCATACCCGCTTGGACGAATTCGGCGGCGCGCTCGGCCGCTTGTTGTTTGAGCGCCTGAACGTTCATGCCAGGCATTGTACGACAGAATGGCGCCATTTTCACGGCAGCGACTCGCAAGTCGGGACTTGGCGGGAAATGGCAGGAAATGGCGAGTAATATGAGCTTCTGTATAGATACAGTATGCATACATGGGGAGGGAGTATGGGGGGTGTGTTTCGGTATCTTAGCGCCGATTTCAGAGGAAGCGATCGAGTATCCATGCTGATGAGGATAGCATAGTTTTGGCGGCAATGGGCGACTATATGTTCACGCATTAACAGAGATTGGCGGACGGGGTATTGGATCACAAAGGCAGGAAGACGCAAAGGCGCAGCCCACCGCGCCAAACTGTGAACTGGCCCGGTCAAGATGAGTGAAGGCTATCGCGCTTCTTCATCAAGGCATCGGTCTCGTGAATTAGGGGCGCTTTGCGATATCGGCTCACGACTCTCGAATCGTGATCGAGCCAAGCTCCAGCATCTCGGGCACATCACCCGGGTTGCCTTCCCAGGTGAAACGGTCTCCGGCAATCGCGTCGTACAGGATCAGCATGAGGCGATAATTGCCCGGCGGGACTTGGGATACATCAATCGAGAAATGACGCAATTCGCCTTCATGCACCATATCGAGATCGAGTTGCGCTTCGTTACTCCACTCTTCACTGAGGATTTGATAGCTCATGCGAAGGTCGGCGCTGTCGAAGGCGGGGGCGCTGGTCCATCGGTCGATGAAGCGCAAAGCTGTATTATCGAGGCTGGCGCCGAAATAGTCGTATACCAGAGCAGAGTTGTGGTGGCTGGCGACAAGCGCGGGCGGTTGGCAATCGAGCATATCCCATACGAATAGCATGGAGACTGTGTCACGCGCGGGCGCCTCGTCTTCGCAGAGCCGATATCCTGACGCGATAAAGAGATCGATCATATTGTTTCGTTGGTCAGTGCCGATCAGAGAATCTTTGTAGACCAGGCGGTAAGCTGGTTCGATAAGCGCGGATAGGCGCAAATGATTTTCGAGTTGAGCGAAATTGGCGGGCGTGATTATTTCGATGCTGTGCCTGGTGAAATACCAGTCGCGTTGTGAATATCCGATGATGATGGACGAATCAAGCAAGCTGGGCTTTGTGCGGAAGAATATGATTGGCGCGCGAAATCGATCATGCGCAGCCGTTCGGCTGACGGCTTGCCAAGCTGGAAATTGGTAACGCAATCGGCCGCCCGTATTGAAGCGCGACCAGTCGAGGTTTTGCTGCAAAGAGATGCCAGCAAGGATGGAGCAGAGCAGCGCCATCAAGCCGAGCGTCCACTTGATGCGGTGAAGGACGGTGAGGCCGGCACTGATGCAAATGACAACGAGAGGCAATCCCGCCAATGTCAGCCGCATCATGCCGGCTGTCAATGCCCCCCAGATCAGAGGCGCCGCAGCGAGCGCAAACGCGAAGACGCCACAGAGAATAGCGAGGAATCGAAAGTTAGCAGCGCGATCAAAAGGCATGAGCAGGAGACCGCCCACTGACAGCAACAAGAGAGCGAGGCTGCCATTCCCAGCGAGCAAAAACCATGCGGAAAGCAAGCTGCCCAATGAATCGGAGTCTCCAGACCCAAAAATCTCCAACGAATATTGAATGCCGTTGGAAACAGAAATCAGGAGCCAAGGGGAGAAGAGCAGGAAAGCGATTAATACAGTCGCGCATATTTTCAGCCAGCGTTTGTCTTTCGGGATGACCGCAACATGAAAAACAGCGAGAGTAAGGAACAGGAACACGCTGAAGACGTGGATGTTGGCCAGCGCGTAACAGGCTGCGCCGAAGGCTAGGTAGTCTCTGGGCTTCGTGGCGCGTTTCTGATCGATGATTCGCAGGTAGAGCCACAGGATCATGGCGCCGAGGAAGACGAAAAGCGAATACATCCGCGCATAGGCATAGTAGTAGTTCAAGAAGGCGTTGCCAGCCATAATCGCCAGCGCGTAGAATCCGGCGATTGGCGCCACGAAGTCTCGCGCCAGACGAACCGTCAGCGCCAGTGAAAGCAAACCGACGAAGATTGACAGGATACGGGCGGTAGCTATATCGTGGCCGACGAATGTCCCCCATTGGTTTAAGAGGAGGTAATAACCTGGAGTGTGCTCGGGATTGATTTCGATGAGAAAAGATAATACCTCTCCAGGTGAATACGGCGCATTTTGTAGCCAGCCAGCCCCGTGCATGGCGATAAATTCGTCATGTCCTGGGGGGAAGCTGTCGATTTGGCGCAGGCTGAGGGCGGCAACGATAAGCAGTACAGGGATCGTTAGAAGCCAGTGGGAGACAAAGCCGGAAGAGCCTGGACTTTCGCCCCCCCCCCCGAATGTATGTTCTAATTGAGAAGGGGCGCATGAAAGCGGATGAATTCATGATTCGGCGGCTACGAGTCATTTTCAATGTTTCGTTGCGCGACATTTCGATGTGAGACGCCTGCTATGATATAAAATACCAGAGTATGTATCATTACATACTTAGTTATCAATACATTACATCATTTAATAGAAAAAGCAAGCATCG
>JAJEBE010000042.1 GCA_022822545.1 Anaerolineae bacterium | reverse complement strand
AGTCAAGCACCTGCGCGTTTACACTCAAGTTATCCACGCTGTTGCATTTTTCCAACTCCTCCGCCATGAACTCAATGAGCGGAAATGCCACACCGATAAAGTTGACTTCCGCCGACGTCGCAGGCGGATCAAGGTCGCAAGTGTCCATATCGTCCTGCGCCATCACGGGCAGGGCGATAAGCAAAATAGCGAACAATAACAATAGCCGTTTCATCTTCATTTTCCTTTCCTCCTTATATGTTTCTTGAATAGCAGACCTCTGCCGTTCCTTATCAGGTATCAGTACGTCTCCACGCTGTCAAAGAACTGCGGCGGCTTGGGCGATGAATGCAAATACCTTGTAGATGTGGTATCCATTGTCTCGCCTATCAGCTATCTGCTATCTGCTATGATTGTAGGCGAATGTCCTTGCTCTGTCAAGCCATCCATTCTGGGCCGGACTAGATGTCGTTGACGCCGCGCAGCGACCGCTCATCCGCAAAATGAGCAGGCTGCGATAGCCAGTTAGATCGGGCTTGTGCAGCGCCCGGCTGGTTTCTAACAGCCGGGGATTTTAGCGCTCGATCTCCGAAACGATGTTCTTGTAGTCCGTATGCGGCGGCAGCTGCGCCTGCGGAATGAGGTCCGGGAACTGTGAATATGCTATGGAAGGAGTACAGTATAAAGTGTCATATATCAGTCAGTATGCGACACTTTAAGGCAAATCCCTTTCCAGGGTATTCTGGCGCGCTTGCCGCGCCGCTTGGACAGAAACCGACATCGGCCTCGCTTACTTAGAGCGGAGCATCCATTCCACACAGAAAAAGCTGGACAGGCACGCCGACCGGCAAGCAATCCAGCCGTATGCCTCTTATCGCCATTCTGATCGCGTATTCATGCGGCATGCCCGTCGCTTTGCGCGCGTTGCAAGTCCGGCAGGCCATGACGATATTGTCGATTGTGTTTGCGCCCCCGCGGGAAAAGGGCGCGGCATGGTCGACGGTCCATTCACGCCAGGCAAGTTCAATACGACAATAGCGACACTTGCTGTCTGCTCGCCACAAGGCCTGCAATTCACTGCCGGTTACAACGCCAACTGCCTTGTATTTTCTGGCAGTCCTGTTTGCAGCTCTCGCAGCCTCACTGAACCTGTAATGCGGCGCAAGTCTTCGATACCACCATTGTCTGTTAGCGTCCATGACACAATTGTACCAAGACTCTCTGCCGGGGCGTTGGCGCATGATCCTGCCGGCCGGCAACACACTGCTACGCTGGTGAGAAAACAGCGTCTCATCTTTTTGAAATGCGGCACTTTAGGGCGCAGCGTCTCCCAAGCATTCCGAGTGCGCGATGGTTAGATAGCGAATCAAGCGTGATCGTCAACGACGGACTAGAATATCTGGGCGTACCGTAATCCCATTGCGAGCTGAGTTCGTTTCCTGAGCTGATGCGTTACGTTGGCATTGGGCGGCTTCGGGACCGATTTGCCTCGAAAGAGGGGACATACAGAAGAGTGCGAAGATGCTTTTATTTACGGTTGGAGATAGCAGCGGTAGTTTCATCGCGCCATCGGAAAACGGCTGACAGATAGGGAGCGGATCAGTGAATGACCGGCTCCTTCACATATCGCTTGACAAACCGTCTTAGTGCGGATATAGGTACGTTTACGCGATGTAAGAGGTGCGACATGCTTAATGAGGCGGTGAACAGAGAAAGTGTATTGATCGCCATCATTGCGGCGGCAGGTGACGATGGCCTAGACCGGGCGCAACTACAGAAATCAGCATTCTTGGTGAGAGAGGAGTTCGAGGCTAGATTGCCCAGTGACTTCTATCAATTTCGACCGTATATGTATGGGCCTTTTGCACAACAGATCTATACAGGCATAGAGAGATTGAGCGATGGGCCAATGATCGAGACGCTTGCCGGCAACGATGAACGACCTTTGTATCGCTTGACCCGCGACTCCGCATCTTGGCAATTTGATTTGCCGGAAGACTTGGAATCCGGTGTGAAGAGAATTGTCCGCTGGGTTTCTACGATGTCGTTTGATGAACTCGTGCGAGCGATCTATTATATGTTTCCTGAGCAGCGCGAGAATAGCATCTTCCGATATTCAGAGAAGCTGGCTGAAGAGGAGAGCCTTGCGCGTAGCTTCCGCGACATGGCGGCTGGTCGAACGCGGTCGGTCGATGAGCTGATAGCGGAGCTACAAGATTGAGATTCCGATGGCGCATAAACGAGTCAGTTCCACATCGGAGTTTGATAGTCAAGTTAAAGCGCTCTCAAAGCCAAAAAAGTATCCGAAACTTCCGGCTGACCTCGAAGCATTCAAGCAAAAGCTAAGTGCCGGTGAGGTTCCGCGTAAGCGTGCTCGTGGCGTGGATTCGGCGCCAGTATACGGTGCGCGCCTCAAGGACAGCTCAACCGGCGCAGGCCAACGGCAAAGTTTCCGGGTACTATTTTTTGAAGGTGCAGAGAAGTTTGTTCTGTAGTTTATCGATCGTCGTCGCGACCTAGATGATTGGCCCACAGACTTGGTACTGCAGATGCTTGAAGAGTTAGGGCTATGGCCGCCAGATGAATGATGTCGGCGTTCTTCAGGGCCGCTTTGTTTACTGTTCTAGGCGAGGCGGATTTCGAGGCTAGCTAGCGATGTGGCTGTTTATCAAAGTGGCCGCATAACGTCCGTCGATTTGCGCCAGCCAGGAGCGGAAACTTTCTCATCACAATATTCGATTCGGACGATTGACGTTCGCAGTTTCATTGCCTGCACACTGCACCATAGCACTTGCTCCCAGTGAAACAGCCGGACGCCCTTTCAGAGCCCACGGCCGTCAAGAGTTTGACAGTACGCTACCTATGTGTTATGCTCATGTTAGCGCTAACATCAAGTATGCTTACACGATGATACGACGCAGAAAACGGGTCACTATCGCAGACGTCGCTCAAGTCGCGGATGTTTCCGCGATGACAGTCTCGCGCGTGATCAATAACAAGGCGCCGATCAAGCCTGAGACGCGCCAGCGCGTCATGCAGGTCATCCGCGATCTCGACTTTGAGCCGAATCACATCGCCCAGAGCTTGACCGGCAGCCGCAGCTATTCCATCGGCGTCATTGTGGTCGATATCGCCAATCCCTTCTTCGCTGAGATTACCGCCGGTATCGAGACCGTTGCCTGGCAGCACAATTACAACGTCATCCTCTGCAATACCCAAGAGGACCCCATGCGCGAACGGCAGGTCATGCGCATGTTGGAGGCGAAACAGGTAGACGGCGTCATCGTCTGCAGCACACGTTTGCCCGATGGCGACCTGCCCACACTGCTGCAAATGTTCCCCGCCTCTCTCCTATTCAACCGAGATATTGCCGCGGAAGACGCCATCGTCTTCATGCTGGCGGATGAAGCCGGCATGGTGAGTCTGGTGAAACACCTGGTCGCCGGTGGGCGCAGGCGGCTGGGCATGATCGCCGGCGGCAGTCGCTCACGAAGCGCTCAGCGGCGTCTTGGGAGCTTTCGCAAGATAGTGCCCGATAAGGACCCGCCGGTAGAGCGCATTGAAACGGCACACATTCGTAATGGCTTTGAAGCGGCGCAACGGCTAATCACGCGTCGTCCGGACCTTGAAGCGTTGGTATGCCATAATGACCTGGCAGCCATTGGCGCGATTCAAGCTTGCAACACGCTTGGGAAACGCATTCCTGACGATATCGCAATCGTCGGCTGCGATGACATTCCGCTTGCCAACCTGATCGCACCTAAGCTCACGACCTTGCGCGTGGACCGCCGCGCTCTAGGTGAGTTAATGGTCCGCAATCTCTTCTCCCATATCGCTGGCGAGCGAGCTGATCGGCGGCATGTGATCAGGCATCAATTGGTCGTGCGAGAAAGCGCGCCGTAGACTTCCGGCGTAAATGCTAACCGAGGCGAAAGGAGCCTGTCACAACAGAAGACAATACTCATCCTATCCGTGAGAAAATCTTACTAGATTGAGGAGCATTGATATGTCCCGGAAAATGAGTCGCCGCAAGTTTCTCAAGATTTCGCTATCGGCAGGCGCCGGCATCGCAGCCTTAAGCAATGGCGTGCCACTGGCAGCGCAAGACATGATGTACAGTGAAGCTCCCGAACTGGCTGAACTGGTCGCCGCGGGGGACCTGCCGCCGGTGGCGGACCGCCTGCCGGCCAACCCGGTCGTGATTGAGCCGCTTGATAGCATCGGCGAATATGGCGGCGCGATCCGCACCGGCATATTTCAAAATCGTGGTTTTCAAGCACGTTCGGCTTGGGGTCCAGAGCCGATTCTGCGCATTGGCTGGGATTCTAGCACCATCGAACCCAATATCGCCGAGAGTTGGGAATACGCCAACGGTGGCAACACCTTCGTTTTGCACCTGCGCGAAGGCATGAAATGGTCCGATGGCGAACCGTTCGGCTCCCACGACTTCGATTTCTACTGGAATCACGTGCTCACCAATTCAACGCTCTCGCCCTCGCCGCGGTCCGAGTTCGTCATCAATGGCGAGCTGGCTGAGTTCGAGATGGTTGATGACCTGACCGTGCAGTGGACCTTTGTAGCGCCCCACGCCAATTTGCCCGGCTTGCTTTCGCACTGGATCGGTTCACAGTTGCCGCGCTGGATGCCACGACATTACCTCGAGCAATTTCATCCCGATTTTGCCGATGCCGCTGAGCTGGATGCGAAGATCGCCGAAGCCGGATTCTCGACTTGGGACGAGCTATTCAACAATCGAGTCGCCGTTCAGTATGGCTTGCATTTCGACAATGTCGACCTGCCCAATCTTCTGCCCTTCAAGACGAGCCGGCCGATGGAACTGAATATCGTCGTTGCCGACCGCAATCCCTATTACTGGAAAGTCGACCCGGAAGGACATCAGCTGCCCTATATCAACCAGGTCATCCTGACCAATTACGAGGGCGCGGACGTCCGCGACGCCGCCATCGCCGCCGGCGAGATGAACTGGGTGAATACCGACTTGACCTTCACCAACTTCCCGCTCTACCAGGAAAATGCCGAAGCGGGCAACTATGAGGTTCGCCTGTGGCAGACGAGCCGCTCCGCCGAACACACCATCATGTTCAATCACAACGCCAAGGACGAGGGCTTGCGCGAAATTTTCAACGATGTGCGCTTCAAGCAGGCGATGTCTATGGCAATTGACCGGCAGACGATTGCCAACGTGGTCTATCAAGGATTCGGCGCGCCGTCGCAGGTCCAGGTGATCCCGGGCAGCAAGTTCCGCGTGGAAGAGTATGTCACGCGCCACACCGAATACGATACCGCGGCGGCCGGCGCCTTGCTTGATGACATGGGTTTGACCGCCGGCGACGATGGCATGCGGACGCGGGCTGACGGAAGCGCGCTGAGCATCCGCATGGATATCTCGATCGGCCAGCCGGGCAGCGAAGACGTCGGCGAATTGCTGCGTGAATTCTTGGCTGAAGTCGGCGTCGACCTGGATGTGCGGGTGGTCGCGCGCGAGCAGATCCGCGCCTTGATCGATAACAACGACATCGAATGCGGCATCTGGATCGCGGACAAATGCAGCGACTCGATGTTCCCGCATACGCCGGTCTGGCATGTGCCCTTCCTGCCCACGGACTGGAACCAGTGGGGGCCGCAATACGCCGTGCACTATGCCAGCGGCGGCGAAAGTGGCGAAGCGCCGATGGGCGATGTGGCGCAAGTGCAGCAGCTCTTCGACCAGATGAAGACGACCATCGACGAAGCCGAGCGTGTCAACATCGGCCAGGAGATCATGCGACTGAATGTCGACAATCTCTGGAATATTGGCGATGTGGGTGAGGTGCCGATCCCGGTCGTGCTGGGCACGAACTTCCGCAACTACCCGGCGCAGGGCTTCACCAGCTTTGACTGGCTGGGCAACCACCAGTATCATATTGAGCAGTGCTACTTTGAAGGTGGCGAATGGGTCGGCGCGCCGAGTTAGTCGCTTGCCTCTCTGATCTGTAGTCCAAGGGCGGCACGCGTGTCGCCCTCTTCTGTTCGTATTGTTACAATCAGGGCGATCCCATTGATCAGCCCTGCCCTTTTTTTAGACTGGGAATGCATGACCAGCTACATCATTCGGCGTTTCCTGCAGATGATCGTGATCATGTTCATCGTGAGCATCGTCGCCTTCGTCGTCATTCAACTGCCCCCGGGCGATTTTGTCGATGCTTACGTGACCACTATCTCCGGCGGCGAAACCTTTACGCAGGAGACAATCGACGCCCTGCGCGCGCAATTCGGCTTGGATGAACCCTTCCACGTCCAGTATCTGAAGTGGATCACCAATGTGCTGCGCGGCAACTACGGCGTCTCTTTTCAGCATCAACGCACGGTCGCAGATCTGCTGGGCGAGCGCCTGCCGCTCACCCTCGCTATCACCTTTCCCACCGCCTTGCTGGTTTATCTCATCGCCATCCCCATCGGCATCTATTCCGCGCTGAACCAGTACTCGTTTCTGGATTATGTCTTTTCTTTCATCGGCTTCATCGGCTTGGCGATCCCCAACTTTCTCTTCGCGATAATCTTGCTCTACATCGGCAGCCAATATTTCGATGCCAACGTAGCCGGCTTGTTCTCGCCGGAGTACGAATTGGCGCCTTGGTCATTCGCGAAGTTTCTCGATTTGCTCGCGAACCTATGGATTCCCGTCATCGTGGTGGGCACAGCCGGCACGGCGGGCACGATTCGCGTCATGCGCGGCATGATGCTGGACGAAATGCGCCAGCCCTACGTGGAAACCGCCCGCGCCAAGGGCTTGAGCGAAGCCCGCCTGATCTTCAAGTATCCAGTGCGCGTGGCAATTAGCCCAGTGCTCAGCACGATCGGATTTGTATTGCCGGCGCTGATCTCGGGGACGGCGATTGTCGCCATCGTGCTCAATTTGCCGACCACGGGCCCGCTGCTGCTCAACGCTCTGTTAGCGCAAGACATGCTTCTGGCCGGCTCGATGATCCTGTTCTTGAGTTTGCTGACCGTGGTGGGCACTTTTGTATCCGATATGCTGCTGGCTTGGGCGGATCCTCGGATCCAATTCGAGTAGGGGTCGCGATGCAGAGCGAAGAGTCACCCTTGGAGGTAGTCTCGCCCTGGCGCTTGATGTGGTGGAAGTTCCGCCGCCACAAACCGGCGGTCATCTCGGGCGTCTTGCTCCTCCTGGCGTATCTCGGCTCGATCTTCGCCGGCTTCTTCGCCCCTTATGATCCGCTTACGCGCGGGCGCAACCTCTACATGCCGCCCAATCCGCCGCGCATCATCGACTCAACAGGCAACTTGCGCGCGCCATTTGTGTATGGCATGACGATGTCGCGCGATCTCAATACCCTGCGGCCGATCTACACGATCAATGAGGACGAGATTCATCCGCTGCATTTCTTCTACCGCGGCGATGAGTACAAGATCGGCTTGCACGGTCTTCCGATCAATGCGCTGCGTCCGCTGCATATCACGCTGGATCTTCACCTCGTTGGGGCGGAGGGCGCGCCGGTCAATTTCTTCGGCACCGATCAATTGGGGCGCGATCTCTTGAGCCGTCTGATTTACGGCGGTCAAATCTCGCTTTCCATCGGTTTGGTTTCCGTATTTTTAAGCCTCGCCCTCGGCTTGATCCTCGGCGGCATTTCTGGACTATACGGCGGCTGGATCGACAGCCTGATTCAACGCGTCATCGAAGCCATCATCGCTATCCCCTCCATCCCGCTCTGGATGGGTTTGGCGGCCGCCATCCCGCGCGATTGGGACCCGGTGCAGCAATATTTCGCCATTCTGATCGTGCTCTCGCTGATCTCCTGGACCAGCACAGCGCGCGTCGCCCGCGGACGATTTCTCGCGGTGCGCGAGCAAGACTACGTCATGGCGGCGCGGCTTTATGGCTGCAGCCAGTGGCGCATTATCACACGCCACCTAATCCCAAGCATTATGAGTTATGTCATCGTCAATATCACGTTGGCCGTTCCGCGTATCATCCTGGCCGAGACAGCCCTGAGTTTCCTCGGCATCGGCTTGAATCCGCCGACCATCAGTTGGGGTGTATTATTGCAGGCGGCGCAGGACAATCTGGTGGTGCATTTTTATCCCTGGCTCTGGGTTGGCCCCGCGCTTTGCGTCATCATCGCGGTGCTGGCTTTCAACTTCGTCGGCGACGGTGCTCGCGATGCCGCAGATCCGTTTGCAAGTTAGTTTTCTGATGATCCCGTTACTGGAAGTCCGCTCGCTCAAGAAGTATTTCCCGATCAAGAAGGGGCTGTTTTCGCGCTTGACGGGACAGGTTAAGGCGGTTGACGATGTCAGCTTTGAAGTGCAAGTTGGCGAGACGATGGGCTTGGTCGGCGAAAGCGGCTGCGGCAAAACGACTCTGGGCCGCTGCATCGTCCGCGCTTGGCCGCCCACCGCGGGAGAGATTCTCTTCTACGAAGACAAGAAGAGCGGCGAACGCATTACCGATCTCGCTCAACTCAGCGTCTCCGAACTCCGCCCGTTTCGCCGACAGATTCAGATGATCTTCCAAGACCCCTTCGGCTCGCTCAACCCGCGCATGACCTTGCTGCAGCTCATCGGCGAGCCGCTCAAGGTGAACGGCGTCAAGGACGGGGGGGCGATCAAGGAGCGCGCGGCCGAATTGCTGCGCGTCGTCGGCTTGCGCCCGGAATATATGACCCGTTATCCGCACGCCTTCAGCGGCGGGCAGCGACAGCGCATCGGTATCGCCCGCGCCCTCGCGCTCAATCCGCGTCTCATCATCTGTGACGAACCCGTGTCGGCGCTGGATGTCTCAGTACAAGCGCAGATCCTCAATCTGCTCGCCGATTTGCAGGCGCAATTTGGCTTGACCTATCTCTTCATCGCCCATGATTTGAGCGTCGTCGAGCATATCTGCGATCGCGTGGCGGTGATGTACGTCGGCAAGATCGTCGAAATGAGTGACACCAAGCGGCTCTATCAAAAGCCGCGCCACCCTTACACCGAAGCCTTGCTGTCCGCCGTGCCCAAGCCGGACCCGCGCCAGCGCGCCGAGCCCCTCGTGCTGGAAGGCGAAGTCGCCGATCCAGCCAATCCACCGGCGGGCTGCTATTTTCATCCACGCTGCCCTTATGTCATCAAGCGCTGCCGCAGCGAATCACCCTCATTGCAGCCGATCGAAGACGGGCATTGGGTGGCCTGCCATCGCGCCTCCGAAATCGAATTACAGGGGGCCAGCTAAATTGAGCGCAAAGCTGCTGGAAGTACGAGATTTACAGACCCATTTCGTCAGCGAGCTGGGAACCGTGCGCGCGGTGGATGGCGCAACCTTCACACTCGAAGCGGGTCAGACTTTAGGCATCGTTGGCGAAAGCGGCTGCGGCAAGTCGATCATGTCCCGTTCGATTTTGCGAATAGTGCCCCATCCGGGCGGTATCGTCGCTGGAGAGATAATCTACCATCGCGACGGCGAGGCGCTTGATCTGACCGCCCTAGACCCAAAAGGTTCGGCGATCCGCGCCATCCGCGGCGCTGAAATCGCCATGGTCTTCCAGGAGCCGATGACTTCGCTCAGCCCGGTGCATACCATCGGCGATCAAATTAGCGAAGCCATCATGCTGCATCAAAACCACAACAGAGCGGCGGCGCGGAAGCGGGCGATTGATGTGCTCAGCCTGGTCGGCATGCCCCGCCCCCAAGGCATCATCGACCGCTACCCGCATCAACTTTCCGGCGGCATGCGGCAGCGCGCCATGATCGCGATGGCGCTGAGTTGCAATCCGCGTCTGCTCATCGCCGATGAACCGACCACCGCCCTCGATGTCACCACACAAGCCCAAATCCTGGCTCTGCTGCGGCGCCTGCAAGCGGAAATGGGCATGGCGATTATGTTCATCACGCACGACCTCGGTGTTATCGCCCAGATGACCGACCACGTCATCGTCATGTATATGGGACGCATCGTCGAATCGGCTGATGTCGATTCGCTCTTCTACCAGCCGCAGCATCCCTACACCGGCGCTCTGCTGCACAGCATCCCGCGTCTGGGCAGCGATCAGCCCGGCGGCAAACTCAATGTCATTCGCGGCTCGATACCCGATCCTTATGCCGTGCCCGGCGGCTGTCCTTTCCACAATCGCTGCCTCTTCAACGACGGCGACCGCTGCCAGCGCGAGGCGCCGCAATTGCGCGAGATAAAACCGGGGCATTTCGCCAGTTGCCATTACGCCGGCAAATTGGATCTGCAGGGCCTGGCAACGGCGGAGGCAATATCATGAGCGCTCAGCGTCACGATGCCGATAGTGCGGAGTCGCGCCTGGCGAAATTCCGGCGGATCTTCCCGCAGGCTTGGCTGAAGCGTGACATTTACAGCCGGGGCGACTTGATCCAAGTTGATTTCCCGCCCGACTTAAACGAACTCTGCGATGTGCATATCAGCATGGCGCATGAATCGGGCCGCATTTACGCTGAAGCCAATACCATGCTCGATGAAGACACCACATCGGTTGTCCTGCGCAAGGCGCTGAACGCGCCGGACGGACTTTATCAGGCGCGCATCCGCCCCAAAGCCAGCGAATATTATGGCGCGACGCCTTATGAAGTCGCCCTGTCCTTTCATGTCATCAATGGCGAGACTTCGGCCAGTCACTACGGCGATATCAGTAGCCGCCGTGAGGAAGCGCTGACCCATGCCATCCGCCGCGGACCCGACCTCTACAGCGAACTCGCGCGACTCGCCCGGGGCGAAGCCGCCCGCGACGCCCTGCTGACCGAAGCCAGCGACAACGGGGAACCACGAGCCCTTCTCACGCTGCTCTTTATCCTCGGCAAGTATCGTCAGGATCTGCCAGCCCCCTTGCTGGCGACGCTCAATGGCAATCTGCGGCGCAGCGATATGACCGCGATTGGCGACGCGCCGCTGGCTATTGCCTGCCGCCGCCTCGCAGGATTGCGCTTCAAGCGCCGCGACGGCGCCGAAGTTGAGACGCGCGCTTGGCTAACGAAGCGCGCTTCAGACGGCTTCGATTTCTTCACGTCTTTGACTGACGAGCTAATGGCGCTGGCGGCCTTAGTCGAACTGGACGAAGAATTCGGCGAGATCGCCGTAGCCCTTCTCGACAAGCTGCTATTTACGCTGGCGCTGCATCCGACGGACTACGCCAAGGATAGCCGCTTGTCGCCACTAAGTCCGGTGACGCGCTTGTTCTGGGGCTTGGGAAACTGGAATCAGGCAAACGCGGCGGCGGTTTTCCTGGCATGCGCAGACGAATACGAAATACCGGCGTTGATTCAAGCCATCGCGATAAATCCAAAAGCGCCTCTGTCTGCGATAGACCAACATCGCATCAATGATGCTTTGATCCAGCGTCGAGTCTATCGCCATGCGAATTGCAGTCTCGTCTCACTCAATCAATTTTGGCTGGCGGGGTTGGGGGCGGTGCGCATTTTCGCTGAGACGCCCTGCCTCAACCTGAGACATCAAGAGGACAGGCTGACTTGCCAAGGCGCAAAGGCAATCTACTTCCCAACTTATGAATTTGACGAATGGACAATCGTTGAGAACTGCGCTTTTGCCCGCCTTGCGGAAGGCTATCTGGCTTTGCGCAGCGAGAGCCGGTTTGAGCTATTGGAAAGCGGAACCCGACGCGGACGCATGTTGAAAATTGTGGGCGAAGATGCGCGCCTGACCGTCCGCCTCGGCTCTGCGGACAAAGATGGCGATTTCAACCGCTTCAAGGAGCGCCGCAATAGCGAATATCCACCAAGGGACGAAGCGCCGGCCATCCCGTTGCAACTGCACTACAGCAGTCCCTTTTGCCAGACCGATTTCAATCAGCCGATCATGGACATCCGCTACGAAGATTATCTGATGCAACTGGATTTAAGCGCCGAGGACGAGGCCGCCACATGACTATTGTCCAGAACATCTTGCCAGCCCAACGCGTGACCGGCGACGCGCACCATTTTTTCGGTTACTATGACAAGCCACCTTGGGACGCTAGCGGGCGCTATCTCTTGGCAATGCAAGTTGATTTCATGGACCGGATGCCTATGCCGGCGGACCGCGCGCGCATCGGCATGGTTGACCTTGAGGACGGCAATCGCTGGATTCCGCTGGCCGCTACCGCCGCTTGGGGCTGGCAGCAAGGCGCCATGCTGCAATGGCTGCCGAGCGATCCCGCCTGCAAGATCATCTACAATCAGCGCGAAGGTGACCGCTTCATCAGCGTCGTGCAAGACGTTTTCACCGGCGAAAAGCGTATGTTGCCGCGCGCCATCTACGCAGTATGTGGCGATCAAGCGCTCTGTCTAAACTTCGCGCGCAACCACCGTACGCGCCCCGGCTACGGCTACCTCGGCGTCAACGACCCCTGGGCGACCGACCCGTATCCGGCCGACGATGGCATCTTCTGGATGGACCTCACGAGCGGCGCGAATCAACTCATCGTCAGTTTGCAGCAATTGCGTCGCTTCCAGCCCAAGCCGTCCATGTCGCAGGGACAGCATTGGTGCAACCATATCCATATCGCCGCCGACGCCTCGAACTTCATTTGCTTGCACCGTTGGGGAGATCCGGCCGCCGGCGGTCGCTACTTCACCGACCGACTCTTCAGCGCTAGACTCGATGGTAGCGACATGTGCCTGGTCGCCGACGACGGCTATGTCTCGCACCTGGATCATTTCAGCCCTGAGGTCGTGCTCGCTTGGGCGCGAAAGACAGGCATCGGCGATCGGTATTTTCTCTACCGGCTCTCCACAGGCGAAGTTAATATCCTCGGCGACGGCCTTTTCAGTTCCGACGGACATTGCAGCTTTTCGCCCGACCGCCGTTGGCTGCTGACCGACACATATCCCGATGCGAATGACATTCGCACGCTCATGCTCTTCCACCTCGAAAGCGAGACCCGATTCGATATAGGGAAATACTATGCGCCGCCTGACCTGGCCGGACCCCTGCGCTGCGATTTGCACCCGCGCTGGAATCGCGACGGCACCCGAGTATGTATCGACTCTGCACATGAAGGCGAGCGTCAGATCTATATTATTGATGTATCAAATGTCGTCTCCGCCTATGCCTGATATTCTAGCGTCACGCCGTAGGGATAACCCACCGACTCAGCATTCTGAAGACTTGTAATGGAGTGCATCACATGACAAACGTTCAACAGCCTAAAGTCGTCGTCATCGGCGCAGGCAGCTTGTTTTTTGGCCGACAAGCAATCTGGCAGATGGTGCATTCGCCCTATCTAAACACCGGCACCTTGGCGCTGGTGGACATAGACCCAATACGCATGGAAAAGATGGGCGCACTGGCGGAAAAAGTCGTCGCCGAAACCGAAGTCGACCTGCGCATTGAAGCCACAACGGACTGGCGAAACGCACTGCCCGGCGCCGATTTCGTTGTGCTTAGTTTCGCCGTTGACACTGTACGCTATCGTGGGTTGGATTGCCAAATTAGTGAGAAATACGGCATTCGCATGTGCAGCGGCGATACCATCGGGCCCGGTGGCATCTTCCGCGCCATGCGGGAACTGCCGGTCATCATGAATTGCGTCGCTGATATTGAGAGATTTTGCCCGGATGCCTGGGTCATCAACTACATCAATCCCAGCGCGGTTAACGGGATAGCCATCGCGCGTTATGCGCCCCAAGTCAAGAGCTTCGCCCTCTGCGATTCGCTTCACATGCCGCATGTCAAAGCGCGCTACGCCGTGCGGGCTGGCATCATTGCTGACGTCAGCGAATGGCACGATGACCTGGATGCCGACTTTGATATGCGCATCGCCGGCGTAAACCACTTCACCTGGATGCTAAAAGCCGAATGGCGCGGACGGGAAGTCAGCGCGAAAATCGCCGAGTCGCTCCGCCGCAGCGCCGCAACAGAAGATCTGGGTGGCGACCGAGGCGCGAAAGCCCTGCACAACGACGCGATTGCAGGGCAACTCTATGATATCTTCGGCTACATACCCACATGCGTCGCCCATACCAAAGAATACCTGCGCTTTTATCAGGGTCATGGACTTTCGACCGAGGAGATACCGCCGCTGTCGATTTGGGAGACGGATGATCGCTACGCCCGGCACGCTCAAATGTGGCGGCAAGTAGATGACTTCAACAGTGGCGCCCTGCCCATCAGCACATTCATGGAAGCGCTCGGCCCCGATCATGCGACCGATATCATCGAGAATATGGTCGGCGGTTTGGGTCAACCCTTTTACATCAATGCCTTAAATCGCGGCGCAGTATCGAATATGTCGGATGACGCCTTTCTTGAGCTACTCTGTGACATCGACGTGGATGGGCCGCGCCCGCGCCCGGTCGGCCCGATGCCTCGCGGTTTGCGCGCGCTGAATGAGTTGGTACTCGATACACATGAATTGACTGCGGAGGCGATCGTCCGGGCGGATTACAACTTGCTGCGCCGAGCGCTGATGACCGACCCGCTGACGAATTCGATCGCCGACGCAGATGCCATCTTGCGTGACCTGCTGGCGGCGGAGCGCGATGTCTTACCCGATCATTGGTACGCATAAGCGGCGCCGGCACAATCCCCGGGCTTGCCGGACGCTATCCCGGCAATAAGAGACCGACCATCATACCCGAGCCGTGACGAGAAGTATGCTCGGCCGCCTGCGCTGCAGCGGCGAATGCCGGGCGATAACGCCGCTTGAGAATCTGCTAGCATGACCGCTCTGTTCATTGTTATGTGCCCGAGAATAGGGTGCGCAAAGGATCGCAGCGCGCGGCCGCAGCCGTTTTTGACAAGGGCCTCGCACCGGTAGTCATGACGACAAAAATCGCAGATAACCTGTCTGCATGCGCGCAGATGGCCGTTTGCTTTGCCAGCACCGCCATAGCCCTACCCTTTTGCGCCACCGCCGGTGATAGCGATGCCCTGCATGATATATTTCTGGGCAAACACAAAGAGCAGGATCGGGGGAAGCACCGTTAGAATAGCGGCCGCCATCAAACTGTTCCACAGCGTCGTACCCGATTCCCCGAGGAAACGCGAGAGCCCAACGCTGAGCGGCAATTTCTCTTTGGAGGTCAAATAGATCAAAGGACCCAGAAAGTCGTTCCAGCTTGCCATGAATGTGAAGATCGCGACGGTAGCCAATGCAGGTTTCGCCAGCGGCAGGATGATACGCCAGTAGATCGCGAATTCGCTGGCGCCATCAATCCGCGCGGCATCGTCCAAATCCGTCGGAATCGTCATGAAGAATTGACGCAGCAAGAAGATGTAAACCGCACTCCCGCCGAAGAAAGCCGGCAGGACCAGGGGGTTGTAGGTATCGATCCAGCCCAGGCGGGTATAGCCCACAAAGAGCGGTATCAGCGTTACCTGCTCGGGCAAGAATATCGGCGTCAAGATGAAGACAAAGAGAACTTCTTTCCAAGGTCCGTCATAACGGGCGAAACCATAGGCGACCAGGGAGGCGGAGAAGACCGTGCCGATGACCCTGGCGGCCGTCATGAAAGACGTATTGAGAAAGTAGCGGAAGAAAGGAAACAGGGTAACGGCTTCGTGGTAGCCGGTGAAGCTCAGCGGATCGGGGATCAAGCGCGGCGGATACTGAAAGACCTTGTTGAGCGGCGTCAGGGAAATCGCCACCATCCACATGACCGGCAGCAGCGCGATGATGCTGAGGATGATGAGCGCGGCGTAAATCAGGATGGTGCGCGCGCGGCGGCGGCGGCGGACCAACCGCAGTTCATCTTGCCGATCTGCAATGTACTCTGCTGACCCAATACCCATCAGTTTCTTTCTCGCTTCGCTTCATAATAGACCCAGAGCGGCGACGAGCGGAACACAGCCAGGGTCAAGATCAGAATGATGGCGAATAGCAGCCAAGCCAGTGCCGAGGCGTAACCCATCTTGAAGAACTCGAAAGCATTGCGATACAGGTACAACACGAAGAAAAGCGATGAATTCGCCGGTCCGCCGCTCGTCATGACATAAGCTTGGGTGAAGATCTGGAAGTTCGAAACAATGCCCATGACCAGGTTGAACATCAGAATCGGCGACATCATGGGCAAGGTAATGTGGAGGAATTTGCGAGTGCCGCCGGCGCCGTCGATTTCAGCCGCTTCATAGAGCTCGGGCGAGATGCCCTGCAGCCCGGCCAGGTTTATGACAATGCCGGGACCTATTCCCCAGAGACTCATCAGCAACAAACCAGGAATCACCCACTGCGTGCTATTCAGCCAGCGGGGACCGATGATGCCAAACAGCTCCCATAGAATGTGGTTGACAGCGCCGTAGGTTGGGTTCAGCAGCAAGATCCAGCCAAGCGCGATCGCCACGCCGGCTACAACGCTCGGGAAGTAGAGGATGGCGCGAAAGAGACGAATGCCGGCGATCTTGCGGTTCAACAGCATAGCCAGGAATAGCTGAAGGAACAAGCGGATTGGCACGCCGACGACCGCGTATATCGCGGTGACGGAAAGCGATTTCCCCACCAGCTCGTCGACAAACAGCATGCGGTGATAGTTCTTAAAACCGACAAACTCTGGCGGAGAGGTGATCTCGTATTCGGTGAAACTCAAGCCCAGCGACGCAACCATCGGCGCAAGATGAAAGAGAATCATGCCCAGCAAGCCCGGGGCGATGAAGAGGTACAGATACATCGCCTCGCGCGAGCGCATGGTCTTCAGCTTTGTGAGCAATTTCAGCACCGTTCAAGAGAGCCAGGCTCGCGAAGCCTGACTCTCGGCGTCCAGTTTCGGCCTATTCGGGGAAATCGGGGAAGACTTGGCGCGCCTTGTCGATGTTGTTGTCGTAAATCTCGTTCAACAGGGTATCGAGCTTCGGCGCCAGCGCATCGACCGCCTCCTGGGCCGATCGCTCGCCCAGCATCATGAGATCGAATTCCGAGCTAAGCAGGGTGGCGATCTCTCCCCAGCCGACCAGGCGGACGTTGGGCGATTCGAGGCCGTGCTTGTAGCCACCGGCCTGCACCGCCAGGAGCTCGTCAGTTGGCGGGCTCATAGCGCCGAACCATTCTTCGAGCAGGGACTGCCGGCTGGTGCCGACCACCGCGCCCTGCATGATGGTGCGCTGGCCGTCAACGCCGGTCAGGTATTTCACCAGTTCCCAGGCGCCTTCCACGTTGCTGCCATTGCCGATCAAGAAGGGCCCCGTGAACGTAGTGGACCGCTGCTGCGCCGATGGTACTCCGCGTGGCAAGGCGGCGACGCCCCAGTTGAATTCGGCATTATTGGCGACAGTGTACGCGCCCAAGTGAACGTACATAGCAGCCAGACCGTTGTTGAATGGCCCGAAGAAGCCAAAGCCGCCGCTGACTTCGGGCGTCGGCGCGACTTCTTCCTTCCAAATCAAGTCGACCATGCTTTGCAGACTGTTCACCACGACCGGATCGCGGAAGTTGTGCTCGCGCGTCAAACCGTAGTTAAAGGCGGCATCGGGGAAAATCTGTGAGCCCCAAAGCATAGGCCACTGATTCCAGCTGAGGATGGAACCGATGACGATGCCGTATTGCGTCGTGCGCGGGCCTTCGCGTTTTGTGAGGGCGTGCGCGTATTCCAGCATCTTGTCCCAAGTCCAGGATTCGTCTTCCCAATCGGTGGGCGGGTAAGGAAGCCCGGCTTCGTCAAAGAGGTCTTTATTATAGAAGAGGGGCGATGGAATGCCGCCGCGCGGGATGCCAAATTGTTTGCCGCCGAAGGTGAAAGTCTCCAGCGCGACATCAAAATAATCGGATTGATCGAGGGCGTCGCTTTCGATCAGCGGCGTCAGGTCGGCAACAAAATCGCGGTAAACATAATCGACCAGGCCGGCATGGAAGACCGACGCGAATACCTCGGGCGGGGTGCCCGCGGCGAAAAGGGCTTGCAAGCGGGCATCGCCCTCCAGGCCGCCCGCCGCTTGCTGGAAGTTCACGCTGAATGACGGGTTCGCGGCGCTAAAGTCAGCGAAAGCTTGCTCCATTGTCTCGATTTCACGCGGATTGTTCCGCCAATAGACGAGCAATTCTTCTGTGTCTTGCGCCAAAGCGGGCAGGCCGGTGGCTAGCAGCGCGCTGCTGGCTGCCGACAGCTTAAGAAAATCTCGTCGTGACAAGGCTTTATTCATAACCGGGCTCCTATCTAAATGTTTATGCGCGCAGCTTTATGCAGGTGATTGGCGATGCTGCTCCCTGCGCGGCTTGGCGATTCTGCAACTGGTCAGCCGGACCGGCGCCGATGCCTGACCAAAGACAAAAATGCTTGCCCCCTTTCTGCCGGCGGCATATAATCGAGCGAGATCGTTGCAAGTATTCGAAACAAGCTTAGCTAATCACCCATTGCCTGTCAAATAAACCGCGCGCTCAATTTCATGTCGGCTTCCGCGCGTGCAAGCGCCTGGGCGCCATTGGCTCGCTTGGGCCGGGACAGGATGTACGATGAAAACAAATGAGTCGCAAACGGTCATAGATGTTGATGTCCATCCGATCATCGATTCGGCTCGCGTGCTGGACTTTTTGCCCGAGCCCTGGCGGACCCGTTATGCCAGCGGCAATCGCAGCGCCGGCGGATTGGGCTACTGGAATCCCAACGATGTTATGCGCCGCGATGCCGTGCTTGATGATGGCACGCCAATCTATGTGCGTCCGGATGCCATAGCGCATCACCACTTCGATGCCTGCAACCTGGAATACGGCATCCTCAACAACCCCCATATCGGTATGCCCCTCTCGCCGGAGCCGAATTATGCGGCCAGCGTGATCGCCGCATTTAACGATGTCCTGATTGAAGATTGGCTGCCAGTCGACGAGCGGTTCTTGGCTTCTATTCAAGTTGCCTTGAGCGATCCACAGCTGGCCGCGCAGGAGATCCATCGGCTCGGCGATCATCCGCGGGTGGCGCATGTGCTGCTGCCTGGCGGCTCGCCGCTGCCCTACGGCAATCGCTATTTTCATCCGATCTATGAAGCGGCGGTTGAACATGACTTGCCGGTGGCGCTGCACCCGGGCCCGGAAGGCACGGGCATATCAGGCCAACCGATGGCGTCAGGCTACCCCAGCTCCTACCTGGAATGGCATACTGGCTTGTCTACCATATATCAGAGCCAACTGCTTAGCCTGGTCATTGAGGGTGTGTTTCAAGCATTCCCGACGCTAAAAGTCGTCCTGCTCGAAGGCGGCGTAATGTGGCTGCCGCCTTTGATGTGGCGTCTGGACAAGAATTGGAAGGCGCTGCGCATGACCTCGCCGTGGCTGGACCGGCCGCCCAGCGCGGTGATTCAAGATCATGTGATGCTGAGCACGCAGCCGGTGGAGGAACCGGATAACGTCCGACACTTTCGCGTTATGCTTGAAATGTTTGATGCCGAGAATATGTTGATGTTTTCCAGTGATTATCCCCATTGGGATGGCGATACGCCGGACTTCGCCGGGCGCATGTTCCCCGAATCGATGCGCGCTCGTGTCATGAGCGAGAATGCCCGCCGTCTGTACTGTCTCGACTAAGCGCTGTGCTAAAGGCAACCGCGACTGTTTTTGACGAGTCTTGCTCGCCGAACATGATAGATTGAAATGAATCCGCCGCAACCGTTCGCTATCCTCGACCTCGTAGCTTTCTGGGATTTCCAGGAAGAAGCGGGCCTTGATCGCTTGGCCAGAGGGCGCCGCCCCTACGCGCTCATGGAGATGGGCGGTCCGGTCGGAGCCGTCTCAGGCGGCGTCTTCGGTGAGCGAGCGGCGTTGCTGCGGCATGGGCAGTGGTTCAGGCTTCCCCGCGCCGACTGCCACGAGCTGGACATCCATGGTCGTGACGCTCAAGTGACTGTCGTCGCCTGGTTGAAGCGCGTCGCAACGCCGTTGACAGATTCTTGCCAAGCGATCGCGGGCATCTGGGATGAAACGCGAAGGCGGCGTCAATACTGCTTGTTTCTCGATTTGCGGATTTGGGATAGCGGCGATCAGGTCTGCGGTCACATATCATCTGTGGGCGGGCCGACCCCCGGCTACAAGTATTGTATGGATGCCTCTATTGGCGCGACAGCTGTAAGCTTCAATCGTTGGATCTGTGTCGCGTTCAGCTATGACGGCCGCCATATACGCAGTTACCTCAACGGTCGACTGGACAGGCGCGGCGACAGGAACCCATACCATTATCCCGCTGGCATCTTCGATGGCGGCGAGCACGGTGGCGACTTCACCGTAGGCGGCGTCCAACGCTCAGGCGAAGCAGGCAACTTCTTTAACGGTGTCATAGGTGGTCTGGCGGTATATCGTCGTGCGCTCTCTAGCGAGGAGCACGGTAAGCTAGCCGAACACAGCAATCGTCTAAAATAGTGAATCAAACGGCAGATACCTTCTATTGGGACGCACGCCAGTCTTCACGCTGAACCGGCAGAGCGGCGAAGACATTATCAAGTGTCACAACTACAGCGTCCAAGCGTTGGGCCAGGGCGGCGATCAGCAGGACAACATCGGAGAAATGCCTCCCCCGATTCCGCATGGTCGCCTACAATTGCGTAGCCACTTGCCAATCCTCATCGGTTAGCGCTAACCGATCCATCAAGGGCGTAGCTGGCTTTGTAATGGGTCCTGGCGGCTGTCGCATCCAGCGGGTCATCCCCTTGTAGATTAATGTGTTCTCGAATTTCTAATACCATGATGTTGCCTCAAATACGGTGAATTAGGACATCACGGAAGCCAGCGTAGTCACTCCAGGTAATCTGTGGAAAGCGCTCTGTAAGTGCCGGGCCCAGACGCTTAGCAACTTCGTCTATTATTTCAAAGCAGCGGATGACTCCACCCTACAGCAATCCCGACTTCATGATAGCCACTCGTCTAGCGGCAGTAGGGACGCTGATCTTCTGTCACCGGCTTTGAGCTTCTTTGAGAATGGTCGCCCGATATTCTTCACGCAAACAACCGCGATCTACCACGTCCACTCGCCGGCCTAACAGACGCTGCAAGCCTCGGGTTAGCGCGCAGCTTGTAGCCGGTTTCGAACTCAACCAGG
>JAJEBE010000026.1 GCA_022822545.1 Anaerolineae bacterium | reverse complement strand
CCAAAGACCAGAAGGGCTGAATCTTCTCGACGCCGGCCAAACCAGTCAAGGACCGTTCAACATCATCGCTGTCATTCTGCAAGACCAGCGTCGCGTCATTGCTCTGGCTCAGCTCGCTCAATCGTTGGTCGGCTTTGACTTCGCCGTTGATGATGATGACGACGCGGTCGCAGATCGCCTCGACCTCGGACAAGATATGCGACGAAAACAAAATGGTGCTCTCTTGCGCCAGCGACTTGATCAAGGCGCGGATCTCCACGATCTGCGTCGGATCCAAACCAACCGTGGGCTCGTCAAGAATGAGAAATTGCGGCTTGTGCAGTATCGCCTGCGCCAAGCCCAGCCGCTGCCGCAAACCCTTGCTCAACGATGCTATGGGCCGCGCCAAATAGTCCTGCAAACCCGTGCCGTACACCGCGTCCGATAGCCAGCGGATAAAGTCGGACTCTGATATCGAACGCAAATCGGCGATCATGCGCAGATATGCCTGAACCGACAACTCCGGATACAACGGCGTATTCTCGGACAAGTAGCCGATCTTCGCTTGCACCGCCCGCAATTCGCGCAGGACGTTCAAACCGTCAATCTCGACCAAGCCCTCATCGGGATGCAAGAAGCCAGTGATGATCTTGATGGCGGTTGACTTGCCAGCGCCATTCGGTCCCAGCAGACCGACAATCTCGCCCGGCTGAATATCAAAGCTGACGCCTTGCAACGCCTGTATGTTGCCGTAGCTCTTGGCAATATTCTGCACATAAATCACTGGCGATTTCCTTTCTCGCGCGCCCGCCAGCGGTGAACCACGGCGAGCCAGTCGAACAAAGATGACCGCGGCAAGGTTCAATCCGCGAAATATCCTAGTCAGCCTTCATAAGATATCTATATGATAATGTTAAAGATTGTGTAAATTATCGCGCTTTCATTCAGTCAGCGTCTCCACTCTTGTCTCCGCCAAGACCTCCAGGAAATGCGCCTGGGGGAACTGCGCGCCGCCGGCATAAAGCGCGTTGACCGTGCCCGCCGCTACGCCGCGCCGCAGCGCCTCCGCCATATCCGCGCCATCCGCCAGCGCCGTCACGATTCCCGCGTGCAGGCAATCGCCGCTGGCCACCGGATCCAATGCCTCAATCACCGGCGGCGTCCCCTTCACAGCCAGATTCTTGCAAACCAGCACCGCGCCCTCGGCGCCCAGGGATATGACAACAATCTCGATCCCGTCCGCGATCAAGCGCCGCGCCAAGCCGACGATCTCAGCCTGCGTCCGCGCCTCCGCCTCCAAAGCTTCCAGGAACTCTTCCCGATTGACCTTGATCGCATACGGTTTCGCCTCGATGGCGTTCTTCAGCCACAGCTTGCTGCTATCCACCCAAACTCGAATGCCCATCGCTTTCGTCCGCTTGATCAAATCCGCCGGCGCCTCATCCGGCGCGCCGACCGGCAGACTGCCGCAAAGACAAACCGTTCGCGCGCTTTCATCTTCCGCCACCCGGCATATGTCATCGACCAACGCCGCCCAGTCACTCGGCGCGATCTGGCCCGATTCGTTAATCACGGTCGAATGGCGATTCGGCGACGCGATGATCGTGCAGGTTCGCGTCTCGCCGGCGAACTCCGTCCAGACAGCCCAGTAGCCATCCTCCGCCACCATCGCCGCAACCATCTTGCCAGTATGCCCGCCCAGCAAACCCATCGCCAGCGCCCGGCCCCCAAGAATCTCAATCGCCCGCAGCACATTCAGGCCCTTCCCGCCCGGCACAGCGATCGCGCCGGGGACGCGTGAAATATGCCCGACGGCAAAATCCGGGGCCACCAAGGTGCGGTCCAGCGCGGCATTAGGCGTCACACATATTATCGTCTCGCGCATCCTGGCTCTCGCTTTCATCATCCGCGATAACGCAGACATTATACTAGAGAGAATTGCGCATCAAGACGACGCTTCTCCAACGCTCCCGCGCTTTATCCGCCAATCACTATGCCAGGCGCTTTCAGGTCGCTAGAATTACCTGTACCATGAAACTATCATTCCCAAATATGCGAAGCGCTCGATGACGCTATTCGGTCGACTGGACATCCTCTTTCCAGATGGACAACGGGAAAATCACCAATTGCACGGCGGCGCGATTACCATCGGCAGCGCGGATTCTTGTTCCATCCAACTCGCGGACCCATCGGTCGCTGATCGTCACCTTCGCCTCGACGTCAGCGCCGACAACGTAACCATCACCGATCTCGCCTCCGCCGCCGGCACTTTCGTCGACGGTCAGCGTCTTCCCGCCTATACACCCGTGCCCCTCCGCGATACGGCGGACATCATGATCGGACCGCTGCGGCTGACCTTCTACCGGCGGAGCGATAGTCCCACGATTGCCATGCCGGCCCTCAGCGAGCAAACACAACCCGCCTTGATCGGTTTCCGCGCTCACCTGGAAAATGCGCCGGCCACCGTCTTTCCCGCCTCCAACGTCACCCTGCCGCTCAACATCACAAACACCAGCGATTCCGATGCCGAGTTTCGCGTCGAGGTCTCCGGGCTTCCTGATAATTGGGTCACGCCGGATAGATTGACCTTCCCGCTGCCAGCGGGGGAAGAGACACAGCTTCTCTTTCTCGTGAAACCCGAGCGCCGCTCCGATATTCCGCCCCAGCGCTTCGCCCCCACTGTCAATATCACTCGCCTTGACGAGAGACAAAGTCGCCTGCGTCTCGTCGGCATCATTGAACTCGGCGGCTTCGGCGGCCTCAGCCTCGCGATTGATCCCCCCGTCTGCCAGGACAGCGGCAGCTTCAACCTCTACCTGCTCAACCAAGGCAACGAGCCCTTGACGCTCGCCTTGCGCTGCGAAGAATCCCGCCTGGACTTGCGCCTTGGCCAAGCGTCCCTGACCTTGCTGCCCGGCGGACGCGCGCAAGTACCCGGAAGCGCCCGCTCGCGGCAGCGTCCCCTGGTCGGCCAAACACGGCAATTGCCCTTCGTCGTAATCGCGCAAGCCGAGAACCCGGCCGGCTATCGCGTGCCACTCCCGGCCAGCGTCAGCGTGACGCCGCTCCTGTCAGGGAGGCTCGCCGCGCTGCTTGCAGTGGTCATCTTCGCAGCAGTTGCCCTGGCTGCCCTCCTGCTCTTTCAGCCGCCCGAACCCGTGATAAAGGAGCTCTCGCTGTCCCAAGCGCAAGTTGCCCAAGGCACGCCGGTTGAACTGAGTTGGAGCGCCGAACATGCCGGACGCTACATCATCGAAGTCGATCGCGTCCCTGTCGCCGAGTTGCCTGCGGACGCCTCATCCTATTCCCTGGACACACGCCACTATACTGACCCGGTCGATATCGCCCTAATCGCCCAACAAGGCGACGCAACCGCCATCGCATCAATCCGCCTGGACATCTACCAACCCGTCAAGATCGTCCAGTTCTACGCCGATCGGACATCTATGCTGCGCAATGTTTTTGCTACGCTCACAGTCCGCTGGGCGGTGGATGGCGCGGTTTCTCTTGAATTCAGCCGCCCCCTCGGCTTCGAAACCGCAAGCGAGTCTCGCGCTTCCAATGCCCACGGCGAATTCGCGTTGCGCGGCGCGCCATCGGCCGACTTCGAGATCCTGCTCAGCGCTACTGACGAGATCGGCAACATAAGCCAACAAGCGCTTCAGATCGCCATCCGCGATCCCGAATGTTCACCGCGCCGCGATGTCTTGCTCTACGCCGGCCCTGACCCCCGTCACAACCAGGTAAAGGTCGCCGTGGAATACGTTCCGGTTTTGGCGCGCGGCACAAATCAAAATCGCGATTGGTTGCAGGTTGAATTGGCCAGCGGCCATACCGGCTGGGGCGCTTACAGCAGTTTCTTATGCCAAGGCTTCACGCCCGCCAACCTGGAAATCATCACCGATATCCCGCCTTTGCCGACGGCAACCCCTAGCTCCACGCCGACAGAGACCCCAAGCCCGACGCCGTCGCCGACCGCCACGATGACATTCACGCCGACTGCCACAGCCACCGAGCCCTAGCCGCCCTGCTTCACCAGCGGATAGCCTTCCTGCTCCCAATACTCAATGCCGCCGATCATCTCCTTCACGGCGTAGCCTAGTTGCGTCAGCTTCAGCGCCGCCTTGGTAGAACCGTTGCAACCCGGTCCCCAGCAATAAACGACAAAGAGCGTGTCATCGGGAAACTGCGCCATCCGCTTCTTGCTCATGCGACTATGCGGCAAGCTTATTGCGCCCGCCACATGCTTGTCCCTATAATCATCGGCGCTGCGAACATCAAGCATCACAAAGTCATCGACGCCATTCTCCATATCCGTATGCACATCGGCCGGGTCGGTCTCGTAGCGCAGCTTGTCGCCATAAAATTCCAGCGCCTTGTCATCAGCTGCCGCCAGCGCCCTGCTCACTTGCGAAATATGTTTTCTACGCATCACCTTGATTCCTCCTGCTTTTGCGGATAACGTATCCTGCACAGAAGACGGTGCCTAAGCACCCCGGAAACTCCGCAGGATGATTTCGGCATCGCCGAAGGCTCAGTATGAAATTGCCTCATATACGCACCTTCGTCACCGTGGCAGACCAGTCCAGCATTACTGGCGCCGCGCGAAAACTGTCGCTGGCCCCCTCAACCGTCAGCGCCCATATCGCCGCGCTTGAAAACGAATACGGCATCCAATTATTCTTGAGATTGCACAATGGCCTGCGCCTGACCGAAACCGGGCGCTCGCTTATGGCGCAGGCTGAGGAGATACTTGACGCCGCCGCCGTATTTGAGGCGCAAGCGCGCTCATACCGCGCCCAGCTGACCGGACAATTTCGCCTCGCTCTCAGCATCGCCGAGCCCCTGTTCGATCTCGCAGCCTTTCTGCACCACCTCGACTGCCACCTTCCCGGCGTTGAACTCCAACTCTCCCGCGACGAATCCGCGCGTATCCTGGAATCGCTGGAGCAAGACAAGCTCGACATGGGCATCGTTTATGGCGCTGACTTTGACCCGCGCTTCTTTTCAATGCCGCTCCGCCGCGCTGAACTGGTCATCGCCCTTCCGCGGAGTTGGCATGGCAAACATGACAGCGCCCGCAAATCACTCGGCAATCTGCCCTGGATAAACACGGGAGCGGCCTGCCCCTTTCAACAAATTATCGACAAGCTCTTCGCCCAGTTCAACATCGACCCGCCACAAGTCCTCCGCGCCGACGACAGTCAAACCCGCCGACAGCTCGTCGTCGCCGGTTTCGGCGCCTCCCTTCTTGAGCGGCGCGAAGCCGTCCATCCCGATATCGTCATTCTTGATTCCACGCCTCTCCCTTGCTCATATTCCCTTGTGACGCTGGCGCATCGGCAATTCGATCCGGTCATCCGCGCTCTGTCTGCCCTGGTTGAGAACCTGGCTTGATCGCCGGAAAACCCGCAGGGCAATCGCCTCAAATTATTTTTCACCACAAAGGACACAAAGTTTAAGTTTGAAATGGCACTTCGCGTCCTCAAAGAGCAGGAAATTAGTCTTTAGCCTGCCGCTGAGTCTCGTTTTGGAATAATAATTTGACCGATATTTTTCGAAAGCTTTTCCTCTGTGCTCTCTGTGTCCTCTGTGGTTAATTTCCGTTTGTTTTTCTCGACGCTGTAGATCTCAATTTTGAATCGATTGCTCTGTGAAAATCCGCGAGCCGGCCCAAGCTGGCAATTGTCAGGCCGCGGACTCTACCTTATAATGGCGGTTTCAGTTCGACCGTATTAGCCGGGAGCCGAATCCTTCATGAGCAACAGACCGCCCGTCTTTCCCTTCACCGCCATTGTCGGCCAAGACATGATGAAACTTGCGCTGATCCTCAATGCCATTGACATGCGCATCGGTGGCGTGCTGATCCGCGGTGAGAGGGGCACGGGCAAATCGACCGCCGCCCGCGCCTTGGCGGCTCTGCTGCCCGAAATCAACGTCATCGCCGACTCCCCCTTCAACGACGATCCCAACCGCCCCGAGTCCTGGTCGGATTTCGCCCGGGGCAAATATGAAGACTGCCCGGAAATCCCGACTTCGCGGCGGCGCATCAGCTTCGTCGACCTGCCCGTGAGCGCCACCGAAGACCGCGTCGTCGGCACCCTTGATATCGAAAAGGCCATCCAATTTGGCGAACGACACTTCGATACCGGCGTCCTCGCCAATGCCAACCGCGGCATCCTCTATGTCGACGAGATCAACTTGCTCGATGACCACATCGTCGACCTCCTGCTCGATAGCGCCGCCATGGGCGTGAACATAGTTGAACGGGAAGGCATCAGCTTCAGCCATCCCGCCCGCTTCATCCTCGTCGGCACCATGAACCCCGAAGAAGGCGACTTGCGCCCGCAGTTGCTGGATCGCTTCGCCCTCTCCGTCGATGTGACCGGCATCAAGGACGCCCGCGAACGCATCGAGATCCTCGAACGGCATATCGCTTACGAGAACGACCCGCTCGATTTCAAAGCCGAGTGGGATCCTGTCGATCAGCAGCTCTCGGGGCGCATCGCCGCCGCCCGCGAAATTATCGATCAGGTCACGCATAGCCTTCACGACCTCCGCATCATCGCCAGCATCACCAGCGATCTGCGCATCGACGGCCACCGCGCCGACCTCGTCATCCTCAAAGCCGCCCGCGCCCACGCCGCCTTCGAAGGCCGCACCGCCATCAATGATCGCGATATCACCATCGCCATTCGCTTGACAATCCCGCATCGCCTCAAACGCGGTCCCTTCAGCGATGCCCAAGCCGACCTGAACGCGGTCGAATCGGCCGTGGACGAGAAACGCCAGGAAATCGGCGAAGGCGAAGAAGAAGGCGAATTCAGCGAGAACAGCGACGAACAAGCGGCGCAAACTAAAAAAAAAGTGAGTCTGTAAGCGGCGAAGGCGAACCGCAAGAGCAAGAACTTGGCCAGACCGAAGCCGCGCCTCAAGACGTCTTCCCTACCGCCGACGCCCGCTGGTGGGAGGGCGGCCAGCAGGTCGAATCCAAAGCCGAGTTCGAAACGCGCAAACTCAATACCCAGCTCGATCGCATGACCCGCCGGCAATCCGGCCGTCGCTCCACCACGCGCACCGAACGCAAACGCGGGCGCTACGTCCGCGCCAAACAAGCCGGCGAGAAACCGAGCGATATCGCCTTTGACGCCACCTTGCGCGCCGCTGCCCCCTTCCAGGTCGAGCGCGTAGAACAGAAGCGGGAAACCGGCATGGCCTACGCCCTGCGCAAAACCGACCTGCAAGAGAAGGTCCGCGTCCGTAAGGCATCTAACCTGATTATGTTCACCGTTGACGCCTCCTGGAGCATGGCCGTCTCCGAGCGCATGCAAGCCACCAAAGGCGCCATCATGTCCCTGCTCACCGATGCCTACCAGCGGCGCGACCGCGTCGGCCTGGTCGTCTTTCAGAAGGACCGCGCTTCCCTTGTCCTGCCGCCCACCAACTCCGTCGTGCTCGCCAAACAAGCCATGGCCGATATCCCCGTCGGCGGCAAGACGCCCCTCTCGGCCGGCTTGCTGATGACCTACGAAGCCGTCATGCGCGAGAAAAATCTCAATCCCGATGTCATGCCGATGATGATCCTGCTCACCGATGGCGCTGGCAACGTCTCCATCAGCGACTCTATCTCGCCGCAAGAAGAAGCCCACTCCATCGCCCGCCGAATCCACGAAGCCGAGATCCGCACCGTCACCATAAACATGGAACATGTCGCCTTCGATCAAGGCTTGGCGCAGCGTCTGGCCGATCAACTGGGCGGGCCCTGCTACACCCTCGCCCAGATCCGCGCCGATAACCTGCTCAACACCGTCCGCGCCGAAATGGATAAGATGTAGCCCCGCTCATATTCATATCCCGTAGGGGCGATACTTGTATCGTCCGCAACTCTCGCTGGATGTATTGCGGTATAATTACTTCACAGGCTGAAACTAGGCAAACGACATGAATCGAATCCGCGTCATCAACCTAACCGGCTCGCCCTACGACATGGGCTACGCCCACGGGCTACGCTTTCACGACGAAATCCACATGTTCACCGAGGAACGCCTCCGCCTCAGCCAAGACGCCAACTGGACCGGGCACAACCTCTCCCGCGCCGCCGTCATCGCCCTCGCCGAAGCCTGCGTCGCCGAGCATCAGGCCTACGCCCCCGATCTCATGGAAGAACTGCAGGGCATGGCCGACGCCACCGGCTTGAGCCCCGCCGAACTGGTCATCAACAACGGTTTCACTGACTTCATTGATGTCGTCTACAACCTCGGCGATATCACCCTGCCGGCGGCCGTCCCGCCCCTCGTCGCGGATAACTGCACCGCCTTCATGGTGCCGGCAAATCGCAGCGCTGACGGCAATGCTTTCTTCGGCCAAACCTGGGATATGCACGCCTCGGCCACCCCCTACGTCATCCTGATTCAGGGACAGCCCGACAACGCCCCAGAGTTCCTCGCGTTCACCATCACCGGCTGCGTCGGCATGATCGGCATGAACAGCGCCGGCATCACCGTCGGCATCAACAATCTCATGGCGACCGACGGCCAAATCGGCGTCACCTGGCCCTTCGTCGTCCGGAAAATCCTGGCGCAAGACGATCTCGACGCCGCGCTTGAATGCCTCACGAGCGCCAAACTGGCCGGCGCTCACAACTACATGCTGATGGACAAAGACGGCAAGGGCTACGAGGTCGAAGCCATGTCCACCTCCCAATACGTCCACAAGCTAACCGACGAGACCGTCACCCATACCAATCACTGCCTCGTTCAGCAGAATCTTGATGTCGCCCGCGAGCGCCCGCCGGAATCGAGGATGAGCTCCGAGAATCGTCTCCGCCGCGCCCGCGAACTGCTCGCCAAATCTGATATCACGGTCGACGATCTGATGGCGCTGACCCGCGACGATGTCGCCATCTGTACCCGCCCCAAGCCGCCCATGCACGTGGAAAGCTGCGGCGCCGCTATCATGCGCCCCGCCACCGGCGACTTCTGGTCCGTCTGGGGCATCCCCGCCGATAACGAATATGAGCGCTTCGTCATCTAGCCCGGCGTCCCGTCAACGCAAGCCTTGTAGGAGCGAGCCATCAGGCCGCCCGGAACTCATCGTTTGAAACAACAAATATGCGAACATTTGGTCTCCCAGAGCGCCCCAATCTATGCTACCCTGAAAGCGTATTCGCCTTAACAACCGAATCGCGCTTCTAAATAAGCCCCTCTCCCTTTTGGCGAAAGTTGTAAGGCTTGTCCGCTACTGCAAATCATACGCAAAGCACACTTAAAAATCACCGCAAAATTACTGATTGAGGGCAAGATCCTTGTGAAACTCAACAAATGACCACAAAACCCGCCAAGTTTAGCTCCCCCTCTCCCCTTGTGGCAGAGGGGGCCGGGGGGTGAGGGGTAGAAAAAGCGATAGCAAAATCCAGTAAAGTACAAGATATACGACAATATTCTGTCCGCTGATAAATGAAGAGCCGTTTGAGTTGAGGTTGCCAGATTGCCAAAAAAACATTTCCCCCGGCCATTGCCGCGTATTAAGCTCCGCTATTTTGGGCAATATGTACGAAATCACTGGACAAATTTCCCACATCCTGTACAATCATGGTGACGGGATTAGGCAGGAGGCAAGTCATGAACATCGGTATCCCCAAGGAAATCAAAGTTGAAGAACATCGTGTGCCGCTGCCTCCCTCCGGCGTCCGTGAATTGGCCGTCCGCGGTCATACCGTCTTTGTGGAACGCGGCGCGGGCGCGGAAAGCGGCTTTCTCGATGATGAATACGCCCGCGCTGGCGCCGCCATAATTGACTCGGCCGAAACCGTCTGGATGCGATCGGACATGATCATCAAGGTCAAGGAGCCGCAGCCCAGCGAATACGCCTATCTCCATCCTGATCTCATCCTCTTCACCTACCTGCACCTGGCCGCGGATGAAGCGCTAACTTATGCCTTGCTCGCTAGCGGCGTGGCGGGCATCGCCTATGAAACCGTCGAGGATGATCAGGGGCGGCTCCCGCTGCTGGAACCGATGAGCGAAGTCGCCGGGCGCATGGCGGCCCAGGTCGTCTCCCGCTACCTGGAGCGGCACAAGGGCGGCCGCGGCGTGCTGATGGGCGGCGTACCGGGGGTCGCGCCCGCGCATGTCGTCATACTCGGCGCCGGCACGGTCGGCACAAACGCCGCCAAGATCGCGCTGGGCATGGGGGCGCGCGTCACTTTGCTCGATATCAATCTCGATCGCTTGCGCTACCTCGATGACGTCCTGGATGGCAACCTGACCACCCTTTGGTCCAACAACATTAATATCTTTCGCAGCATTCAAACCGCCGACGCCTTGATCGGCTCCGTGCTGATCGCCGGCGCTCGCGCGCCTATGCTCGTCACCCGCGACATGCTGCCAGCCATGCCGGACGGCAGCATCATCGTCGATGTCGCCGTCGACCAAGGCGGCTGCGTCGAAACCACGCGCCCCACCACCCACAGCGATCCCACCTTCGTTATCGATGGCGTTCTCCACTACGGCGTCGCCAATATGCCCGGCGCTGTGCCGCGCACCTCGAGCCTCGCCTTGGCCAACGCCACCCTGCCTTACGCCTTGAAGATCGCCGACCTCGGCGTCCGCGCCGCCATCGAGCGAGAGCCCGCCCTGCGGAAGGGGCTGAATACTTTCGCCGGCCAATGCGCCCATCCCGCCATCGCCGAGACCTTCAACCTCGAATATATCCCGCCGGAACGCGCCATCGAAAGCGCCCCGGTCGATTCACTCTTGCCGCTCTGAGGCGCTAGGGCCGGCATATCAAATACAAGCTGGCGATCGAGAACTATCTCCATCTATCTTGTGTCGCGCCCGTCTGCTATCTTTCGCCACCATGCGCCAAGACTGACAGGATCCGCGCCTGAGGAATATGCAGAAGAGACGCCTGGCATTCATCGGCGGGATGATCATCAGCGCGGCATTCCTGCTGCTGGCTTTCCGCGGTCTGCAACCCGAGCAATTCTGGGCCAGTCTGGGCGAAGTGGACCAGCCGCTTCTGCTTGTCGCCGCTCTGATTTATTTTCTCGCGATGCTCATAATCGCTCTGCGCTGGCAGATCTTGCTGCACTCGGTCAAACGCGTGCCCCTGGCCGCGCTCTTCAAGCTCGTCGCCATCGGCTACATGGGCAACAATGTCTATCCCTTGCGCGCCGGCGATGGACTGCGCATAGTGCTGCTGCGCCGAAAGCATCAGGTAGCGCTGCTGCGCGCCACCACCGTCATCGCCGTCGAGCATCTCTATAATGGCACGACCATGATTGTCTTCATCCTGTTAGGCCTGGCTGCCATCGACCTAGAATCGCCGACAGTCGAGACAATCGTCGGGCTGACCATGCCGCTGGTCAGCATGGCCATTGTGGTTGCGCTCTTCCTGGCGGCGAAACCGGCTTTGCTGCGGCGACTGGTCCGCTGGGCGGTCACAATCTTGCCGCGGGCTCTAGGGCAGGCGGCTCAGCGCCTGAGCGAGGATGTCATCGCCGGCTTAGAAGGCTTGCGCAGCCCGCGTCATTTTCTGGGCGCATTGCTGGTCTCCTTCCTGACCTGGGGCGTGGAAGCCGGCACCTACTGGCTGGTGATGTTCGCCTTTGGCCTGGAGCTGAACTACGCGGTCGCGCTGCTGCTGGTCGGCGCGGTCAACCTCGCCGGCTTGATTCCCGCCTCGCCCGGCCAGGTCGGCGTCAACGAATTCGTGGTGATCACGATTCTGACCGCCCTGGGCTTGCCTGTCGCCAGCGCCACCGCCTACGCGGTCGTCATCCATCTCGTGATTTGGCTGCCGCCGACGCTTCTTGGTTTCCTGCTGCTATTGCGCCAGGGCATGGGCTGGTCGGACATCCGCCGGGCTGGCGAGACAGAGCCCGCCGCTGACGGGAATTTGGGGGGGGGGCGTCTAGACGCTGATTGCGGTGTCGAAATGCTTGACCAGGGGCGCAAGCGCCGTCCATAGCGCCTCGGGGATTTCGAGCTGCGCCGCCGCCAGGCTGGATTTTGCTTCTTCGGGCACACGAGCGCCCGGTATCGTCGACGCCACCTGCGGATGCCGCGCGCACCATTGCAGCGCAACCGCCAGCATCGGCACTTCGTAGCGCGCGCAGAGCTTCTGTATCTCGCTGACCTGATCGAGGCATTCCTGGCTGAATCGTCGATTCAGGTACTTCGTTCCGGCCAGGGGACCCGTCACCAGCAGGCCGCGCTCGATCGGCGTCGCCGCCACCAGACCCACATCGTGCTGGGCGGCGGCGGCGAAGATTTCTTCTTCGGCAGTCAGGTTGATCAAACTCCAGGAATCGGCCATCACCGCCGCGTCAAATTCGCCCGTTTTGATATAGCGCAAGTTGGTCGCCGGGTCGTTCGAGGCGGAGCCGATATGCCGCAGCAAGCCTTGGTCCTGCAGATGCCGCAAGGCGCCGAGGGCGCCGTCATCCGCCAGCACGCGCTCCATCGGCTGCCCCATCGCGTCATGAATGTAGACGACGTCAACACTATCCAGGCCCATTCGCTCAAGGCTGTCATGGACGCTGCGGACGATGGCGTCGAAGCTGTAGTCGTAGCCTTCGTGGCTGCGCCCGGCTTTGGTTGATATTGTGATTTGGTCTTTGGCGTCCGGCCGCTGGCGCAGGGCCGCGCCGATCATCGTTTCGCTGATACTACGCCCATAGAGCACTGCCGTGTCGAAGAAGGTACAGCCGGCGTCAATCGCCGCCACCAGCGTCTCGACGCCCAACGCTTGATCGACCTTGCTGGGCGCGCCTTCGTATTCGCTGACCGTCTCGTTCTGAGTCGGGATGCCGGTGAAGGCGGTGCCGATGCCGACGATCGGCAATTGCAGTTCCGTCCGCCCAAAGCGCTTGGTTCGCATCACAGTTGTCCCGCCTTGGCGCGCTTGGGCAAGCGGTATTCGGCGTCAAGCTGTTCGTCTGTGCGCCCGAAGCGCCGCCGCCGGTTGCCGTATTCCGCCAGGGCCTTGTGGAATTCCGCCCGATCAAATGCGGGCCAATAAGTCTCGGTCGTGTAGATCTCGCTATAAGCGCCTTGCCAAATGAGGAAATTGCTCAAGCGGAATTCGCCGCTGGTGCGGATGATCAAATCGGGATCGGGCAAATCGCTCGTGTAGATATAATCGCTGATAGTCGCTTCCGTTATTCGCCCTGCTGGAATGCCATCGCGAACGATATTTTGCACTGCGCGCACAATCTCATCGCGGCCGCCGTAGTTAAAAGCGACATTCAGGATCAAGCGCTGATTGTCCCGCGTGTATTCACAGGCCTCCAGCACCTTGCGCGCCAGCCGGCTTTCGATGCCATCCAACTCGCCAATATGGCGGATCTGCACGCCTTCTTCATGCAGCTCCTGCAGCTCGCGATCGATGACCATCTCCAGTATCCGCATCAAGAGCATGACCTCGCGCCGCGGCCGTGACCAATTCTCGGTCGAGAAAGCGTAGATCGTCATGATGGATACGCCAAACTCCACCGCGGCGCGAATGATGCGGCGCAGGTTTTCCGTGCCTTGCCGGTGCCCGGCGGAACGCGGCAAACCACGCTGCCGCGCCCAACGTCCGTTGCCATCCATAATGATGGCGACATGAGTCGGCACCTTCTCCAGCGGCGGCAAATCGAGCCGCGCATGCCCGTTCTCTCTCGTCAATAGCGCCATGAATCCTACCCGTGTTTCTTATCCAGATTGCCTAATCGTCGCATCAATTTATCTTTACACGGAGGCGGCGACACTGTCTTACCGATGAATGGGTCAGGGCGCTATCCCGTTGCGGGCAAAGTCCGCCTCGGTCAAACGCCTGCCTTAGCCAGCAAGGGAACAACCGGCTAGACCTCCATAATGTCCTTTTCTTTGAGGGCCCCCAAGTCACCGATTTCCGCTACGAATTTGTCCGTGAGCTTCTGCACTTCCGCCTCGCCCCGTTTGCGGTCATCTTCCGAAATCAGTTTCTCTTTTTCGAAGTCCTGCAAGTCACTGTTTGCCGACCGCCGGATATTGCGAATGGCGACGCGGTTGTCTTCCATGCGGCGGTTAAGAAACTTCACCAGCTCTTGCCGTCGTTCGCGCGTCAAAGCCGGCATATTCAAGCGGATGTTCTCGCCATCGACATTGGGATTCACGCCGATATCGGACATTTGGATCGCCTTCTCGATATTGCGCAGGGCGCTCTTGTCGTAGGGGCGGATGAGTATCTGCATCGCTTCGGGCGTGGATATGCTGGCCAGTTGCCGCAATTCGGTGTCCTGCCCGTAGTATTCCACCATCATGCGATCCACGAGCGCGGTGCTTGCCCGCCCGCTGCGCATCCGGCTCAATTCGTCGCGGAAGACCGACAAGGTCGACTCCATCTTGCTCTTCGCCTCATCAAGAATCTCTTCAATCATCATGCACATCCTTATTTCCAGCAAGCAAACATCAAGCCCAATCCAACGCTCGGCCGGGTGGTCTGCGCTGCCCATGTCAATAAATGATAATGTGAACCTTCAGCGGCTTTACGGAACTGTTGCCATTGCCGCCGAATGTTTCTATTATATCGCCATTTGCCCGGGAACGTAAGCGGCGAAGGCGGGTTGACGCCGGCGGCCTGGCCGGCATCGCTGTCGGATTGTTCAGCGAAGGGGTGGAATCCACGAGGCGTAAGCGCCGCCGGCACTTGTGATCTGTTGCGCATTGCGACCTTGCGCGTCCGTCAGAAAGAGTTGATCCTGCCCGTTAAGCGTGGCGGTGACCACGATGTAGCGGCCTTCCGGACTATAGCTGGCCGCCCAAGCGCTGCCCGGCCCCGTATACAAGACAGCGCGATCGCCGCCAGCGAGATTCATGACGGCCAGCGCGCGAGCGCCGCCGATGGTCGTCACGTATAGTATCCGCTGACCGTCGGGGCTGAAGACGGGCGAGGCATCGCGAACATCGTTTTCCGTGAGCAACCGGGTAGCGCCGCCGCGCAACTCCAGCCAACGCAATTCCCAACTGCGGGCGTCGCGCACGGCCTGCCCGGCGGTCAAGATGATGGCGCCGCCGTCGGGATGGTAGCGGGCATGGCTGTTGCGCCAGCCATCGCTGTATAGCGGTTGCGGCGCGCTGCCATCCGGGCGGACGCGATACAGGTCGAAGGTCTCGTCGCTGCGGACATCGGAAGAATAGACGATCCAGTTTCCGTCGGGCGACCAGGCCGGCAGGCGGTCCCAAACTTCGTTTCGCGTCAGTTGCCGCAATTGCCCTCCTTGCCGATTGGCCACGTATATTTCGAAATCGCCATCCCGGTTCGACTGAAAAGCGATCCAGCGGCCGTCCGGCGACGCCAGGGGATAGCTGCTGTTGCCGCCGGCATCAAAGCGGCGCGTTTCCCAGGTGGTCAGATCAAGCGTGACAATCTCGAAGGTCGGTTGCGTCTCGGCGTCTGTCTCCGCCGCAGCGAAGTAGACCAGTTCTCCGGCAGCGCCTTGCAGCGCCGGGTTGAGGGCGGGCCGCTGGCGCTGGCCCACGGGCTGAATAGGGCCGGCGGTGGCGGGGGGCTGATTTTGCCGTCGGGCAGCTTCGGCAGTGAAGGTGGCGTCAGCGGCGGCGTTGAGGGGATCGAGGGTCGCCTGGAAGACATCAGTGGCGATATCCACGGTTGCGATCGCTGTGGTCAGCGGCGATTCGGGCGCGCTCGCGGTAATGGAAGACAAGGCGCCGATCGCCGGATTCTGTGTTGCCGCGACGGCGCTGCCGTCTTCAATCGAAAACAGCCCGAGCATGGAAGCCGCCACAGCCAGAACAAGCAGCAAGAGTCCGCAGCCGAGGGCGCCGCCGGCGGCCATTCCAAGCCAAACACGCTGGTTTTTCATGGGCAACGATGGACGGGAAAAGGGCAAGAATGGGCGGGAATGGGACACAGGCGGGACATTATTTGGCGTCTTATTGACAAGAAACTGCAAGTCGTCTTTGGTCGGCTGAGCCGGCGTCGGCGCAACTGTCTTGGCCGGCCCGACATCGACGGCGGCTGGCGACGCGGGCTCGATCGCGCGGCGCAGCGCATCGGCCAGGGCGCCGGCGCTGGGAAATCGCTCTTGGGGCGCTTTTTGCAGGGCGCGCATGATGACTTGTTCCACCGGAACGGACACGCTCGGGTCAAAGTCGCGCGGGGATGGCGGCGGCGTCGTGACATGGAGCACGGCGATGCTATAAGGCGTATCGCTTTCGAAAGGTCGACGCCCGGCGACCAGCTCGAAGAGCATGACGCCGAGGGCGTAGACATCGCTGCGGCCATCGAGCGTTTCGCCTTGCGCTTGTTCCGGCGACATGTAGCTGGGCGTGCCGACCACGCCCTGGGTGGTGATATTGCTGCCGCTTTCGCTGAGGATGCGGGCGATGCCGAAGTCGGTGATGAAGACGCCGCCGCCGTCATCAAGCAGGATGTTGCTCGGTTTGAGATCGCGATGGAGGATGCCGTTTTGATGCGCGTAATCGAGGGCGGAAGCGACTTGCTCGATGATGCTGAGGACGCGGGGCAGGGGGATCTTGCCGGCGGCGAGCAATTCTTCCACCGAGCCGGCTGGCATATAACGCATGGCGATATAGGGCTGCCCCTCATATTCGCCGAAATCATAAACGGGGACGATGTTGCGGTGCTCGAGCTGGGCGACGATCTTCACTTCCCGCTCGAAGCGCTGCAAATACGATTCGTCGTTGAGATAGGCTTTGGGCAGGAACTTGAGGGCGACGTTGCGATTCATCGATTGTTGGCGGGCGAGGAAAACGGTCGCCATGCCGCCCTGCCCGACCTGGCTGAGAATTTCGTAGCCATTGACCTGCTTGCCGATGAGAGGTGATGCCATGTCAATATCCGAAGTCAATGAGGCCGCGCGGGCCAAAATTGAAGTCGCGCTTGGATGCAGCCGGGCGCGTAACGATTATATGTCATGCCAGCCCAGCGCCAAAACACCCAAGTGCCCGGGCGGCGGGATTGTCCGCTTGCGTCAGCCTGGTTGAAGCGCAGCGCAGAGATGCATTCTGGCGGCGTTCGCATCTTCGGGCATGAGGAATCCAACTTCTTATGGCGATTCCGTTTTGCCGATGTTGGCGACAGGGGGAATTGCGATACAGAGGATATGGAGGGCATGGGCGAGCCGATGGCCCGGCCCGAGAGATCTTGCGGCGGGAATACTTTCCGCAGCGGCGTAATTGGCCGAATACGGTTTATGGGGCGCTGACAAACTTGACAGAATCGGCGCATGGCAAGAAAATTGAGAGGCAAATCCCATCTAGCGTTTGGAGGGTGGTGACATGCGGGAAGGTCGCGTCGCCGACTCCGCGGAATACACTGAGTTGCGTATTCGGCTCATCACCGCAAGCGTATTGCTTCCTATCGCGATCCTGGTGTCCTTTGTTGGCGGCGAGTTGTTTTTCATCTTGATATTGCCGGTGATGGGAATCGGCATGCTGGAATTCTACGTGATGGAGAAAGATACGCCGACGCAGGGAAGTTCGCTGACGGGCATACCGACCGGCATCGCCGTGGTCGCCGCCTTTTACCTGCAAGATGAGAGGGTATGGCAAGCGGCGCTGGCGATTTGCATCGTCTTGACATTGGTCCTGGAACTGGCGCGCCACCCCAAACAGGCGGGACGCGCGCTGGGGCAAGTCGGCACGACGCTTTGTGGCGTGCTGTATGTGGCTTTTCCGGCGGCGTTCATGGTGAGCATACGCAATGCGCCGGAAGACGGTTTGATCTGGGTGTTCGCAATATTTGCCATCACATGGGGCGCGGATACATTCGGTTATGTCTTCGGGCGGGCATTTGGCAAGAGGAAGCTGGCGCCGCTGATTTCGCCGAACAAGACTGTGGAAGGCGCGCTTGGCGGAATCCTGGGCGCCTGGATCCCGGCTTTCTTGCTGTTGATATTCACGGGAGCATTGCAGCCGATACTGATTCCGATGGTGGTTATCGGTCCATTGCTGGCGATCGGCGGGGATTTATTCGAGTCGGCCATGAAGCGCTTTTTCCGGGTCAAGGATAGTTATGTCGCGGGCTTCAATGTCTTCCCCGGGCATGGCGGCGTGCTTGACCGCATTGATGCGCTGGTCTGGGTGACGAGTTGGGTGTTTCTCTATTTGTCGGTCCTGGGCATTCTTTAGTTACCGCAGCGCAAAGGCGCGAAGGACACAAAGGCGAGGATGACAGGCTTGGCAATTTCAGGCGGCCAGGGCAGACATCAAGCGGCGGGCTGAAGGCGGATTGCTTATGCTGCGCTCATAGGCAAGGCGTTAAGGCGATGCGGGTTTTGTACCGCTGGGCAGATTACGCTACAATCCATTTTGTTCATTGCAGGTCCCGCGCGGATTCAGGAAGAGCGATGGGCAAGCGATGCGCGGCGGTTGCAAGCAAAGCGAAAGCAGGGGATAGATGCCGAAGTTTGAGACACAGGTGCTGATCAACCGGCCGGTCTTTCAGGTCTTCCGTTACGTCGGCGATTTTAATAACGATGTGCATTGGCGGAATGTGCAGAACATCGGCATCACGAGCGGCGACCCGATCCGCACTGGTTCGATGGTGGCGATGACGCGGCGAATTATGGGGCGCGGCGGCTTCGTCAACTGCGATGTGACGGATTATGAGCGCAACAAGAAGATCGAGCTAAAAGGCTCTTATTGGGGCTTCCCCTTTGTGAGCACGATGACATTCGAGCATCGGGGCCAGCAGACCAACGTGAAGGAGTCGCTTGAGATCCGCACGCGCTGGTTTTTCTGGTTCGGGATTTTCTTCAATGTGACGCTGAAGGGCGTCTTGCGGCGCGAGCTGGAAAAACTCAAACAAGTGCTGGATGGGCATGGCGACCGCAAGTCGGCTGAGCCAGCGCCAATCCCTAGATAAAATCTAGCTTAGGCTTTTCCTGATTGTAGTCTTCATCGGCGAGGCCGATTTGGATCGCGTATTGGGCGACCAGATGCTGGGTCGAGAAGTGCTGCATCAGATTGAAGATGTAGTAGACGATGATGGACAGGGTGATGCTGACCATGCCGAAGCCGCCGATGAAACCACCCAGGGCCGAATCGACCAGGCTGCGCACGACGCCGTAGATAAGGGTGAGGGCAATCATGTATAGCAGCAGGGTAAAGCCGCCGCGCCAATGCTCGCGGGCCAGCCGAATATTGCGGAAGACTTGCCAGGAGGCCTTGTGGTCGCCTTCGGCGGCAAAGCGCGCCATGCCGATGAAGTAGGCCCAGCCCAAGAGCGCGACGGCGACGACCCCAACAATGAGCGATGCCAGCGCCACGATAAGATTCAAGCCGTCAGCAGAGCCTGTCAAGCCGAGGAATGCAAACAGGACCAGCAAGACAGCAGCCAAGAGGATCCAGTAAGCCACACTCGAGATAAAGAGGTAGAAGCCGTCTTTCATATTCCGGCTGAATTTGACATCCGGCAGGGTATCGATGCCGCTCATCACAGAGCGGACAGCTTCCATGCTGTAGCCGGAGAACCAGAAGCCGGAGACGACCGCCACGATCAGCAGCCCTAGCAGACCGAACCAGGCGGACCAGGTGAATGGCGGCATTTCCGGCGAAGCAGCTATCCCCAGGTCAACGCCATAGAGCATCGCCACGAGCGGCGACCAGTCGTAGGTATTTGCAATCAGGCCAAGGAAAATAGCGATGGCGATGGTCATGGCGAGGACGATGCTGACAACTTTGGCCAGATTGGCAAACGGATAGGTAATTGCGCGTGAAAAGTTCATCATTTGCCCTCGATACTCGGCGGTATGGTTATTGTAGCACATCTAGCTGCGCGACATTCTAGGCCCCGGCAGGCTTCGACCTGGGATTGGCGCTGTGACCAAGATTGTCGCAGCGGGCGATCCGTTTGGCGTAACCAGCGAAAAGGCGGCTGCAGAGGAAACAGTAGCAGAGTAGTATGAAGTAGAAGGCGAAAGAACCGAACGCGGCCTCGGCGACTAGGTCTGAGACTTGCATTGAAGACAGCAGGTTAGACACGGCGGCGAACGCGCCCACAGCGAAGGTTGCCAATACGTATGCAGACAAAGACAATAAAATGGTAGCTGCAAGATTCTTGAGCGCTAGCCGCATATTCTCCAATCGCCGACAAATCAGCGAGCGTTCGCCAGTGACGGCGTAACGCGCGATGCCGACGAGATTGCCCCACATTAGCATCAGCGCCGCGGGAATCAGCGCGAGCATCGCGATGTTGGCGACCGCGTACGGGAATCTCGAAGCAAGCATGGCAAAAGCTATGAAAGCAACAAATGCAGGCAGCCAAAACTTGAGGCTTGAGCATAACAGGCTCCAACCGTCGCGAATAAAGCCAAGCTGGACGGATGGCAAGCTTCTATCGCCATTTAGAACTCGGCGTGTGATTTCATAGCAGTATCCAGCAATCCAGCAGCCTATCGCGATGAAGCCGACAAGAAACAGACCAAATACAATGAATAGATGAGTGTCTTCGGAGACACCCAGGACATTGCCCTGATACCAGCCGCAATAGGGTTCGCAGGCGCGGGGTTGCGGAGGCGGCGCGAGCGTCAGCCAGAGCCAGAACGTCGTCGGAATAGTAAACCAGAGCGCGATATGAATGATGCGAATCAAGTTGACGAGGGCCGATCGGGGTTGGCGGACGCGGTTCATATTCAACTCCCGGTTTTGTCTTGACATGATATTATCACGCTCGCGACAGCAAATGTCGCTCCTTAGCCTACTTCTTCCAGGCGATCGTGCGCGGGCGGGGGCGTGGGGGATAGCGAGGCGATCTCGGCGTACCAATCCGGAGTCATGTCGATCTCGAGCGCGGCGAGCGAGGCTTCGAGTTGGGTCAAGTTGCGCGCGCCGATGATGGGCGCGGTGATTGCCGGATGCGCCATCACCCAGGCGACGGCCAGCGTGGCGGGGTGAGCGCCGCGCTCACGGGCGTGGGCGGTGAAGTCGGCGGCGGACTGGTAATAATCGCCGAGGCGGTAGCGCTTTTGATACATCTTGTTCTCGATGAGCCGGCCCGAATCCGGCCGGGCGTCGGGGCTGTATTTGCCGGTGAGCAAGCCGCCGCCGAGGGGGCTGTAAGGGATGACGCCGATCTGCTCGTTCCGCGCCATGGGCAGGATCTCGACTTCGGCCTGGCGTTTGACCAGGTTGTACATCGGTTGCAGGCATTCGATGCGCGCCCGGCCTTCGCGAGCGGCGATGCCTTGCGCTTTCATGACTTGCCAGGCGGACCAGTTGCTGACGGCGGGATAGAGGATCTTGCCCTGGCGGACGAGGTCGTCGAGGGCGCGTATGGATTCCTCGACCGGTGTGGCGGCATCGTAGTGGTGGAGGAAGTAAACATCAATGCGATCGGTCTTGAGGCGCCTGAGGCTGTCTTCGACGGCGATTTGGAGGTGCCGCCGCGAAGCGCCGCCGGCGTTGACATCGGCTCCCGTGCGGGAGACGGCCTTGGTGGTCAGCACGATATCATCGCGGCAGTCGGCGATGAGGCGGCCCAGGATCTCTTCGGAGCGGCCGGCGGCGTAAGTATTGGCGCAATCGAAGAAGTTGATGCCGACCTCGCGGCAGCGGTTGAACATACGCGCCGATTCGGCTTCGTCGGCGATATCGCCAAATGACATCGTGCCGAAGCAGAGCGGTGAAACTTTGACGCCGGTTCGCCCAAGCATGCGGTATTCCATTTTTCGTCCTTCCTAACTATTTCACGGATTTATCTTGTTGAAGCGATCAGTCATCGGCGGCCAACTGCCCTTGCGCGACCAATTCGACGCGCCCGCCGACGCGTATGATGATATCATCTTTGGTTTGCCGCGCTTCGAGATGGAGCAGCGAGGGTCGGCCGATCTGATAGCCTTGCTCGCTGCGGATGGCGATGTTGTCGCTGTTCATGAGGCCATATTTGACCAGGTAGCCGGCGATGCAGCCGTTGGCGCTGCCGGTGGCGGGGTCCTCAGGCGCGCCGTAGATATCATCGAGCACACGGACATGGATATCATTTTCGTCGTGCAGCGTCTCGGCGCAGAAGATGGCGGGAGCGATGGCGTCATAAGCGCCGAGCAGGGCGCGCAGGCGGTCGAGATTGACTTGCGCTTTTTGCACGGCGGCAAGAGAACGCAGCGGCGCGAGGACAAAAGCCATGCCGGTTGAGACTTCTTGAATCGGGTAGCGGCTGTCGATGTCATCCTCGGCGATGTTCAGGATGCGCGCGAGATCGGCGGCGGCGAAGCGGGGGCCGAAGACGGGGGGATTTTGCCGCATCCAGATGATGCCGTCAGCGCCGAAAGTCACGGGGATTTGCCCCACCGGAAGATTCAGGGTCAGTTGCTCGACGGGCTGTTTAATGTATTCGCGCTGGATAACAAAAGCGGCGCCGAGCACGGGATGGCCGGCGAAATCAACTTCGACTTCGGGCATGAAGATGCGGACGTTGTAGCCGCCGTTCACCGGCGTATCGGAGGTGACGAAGGTGGTCTCGGAAAAGTTGATCTCTTTCGCCAGTTGCTGCATGAGGGGCGCGGGCGGATCCCCGAGGTAGACCGCCAGTTGATTGCCCGTATATTTGTGGCCGATGGTGAAGACATCAACGATGTAGAATTCCATGCGTGACATGTTAGTCGCTCGTTTCGGTAGCCAGGGTATCGCCCCAGCGCGGCGGCGGGTCTTGCTTGATGCCGGCAAGCAGGCGGCGGTAATGCTGTGGCCGGCGCTGATGCAACAGCGGGAAGAGATCGAGATATTGGTCGCGGACGGCCGCGCGCAGCACGGCATGCAGGACTTCGTCCCGATCTCGGCTGGCTTGCGCCAGGATGTTGCCGAGGGGGTCACAGATAAAGCTGCTGCCGTAGAAAGTGACGGCGTTCTCCCGGCCGATACGATTGCAGGCGGCGATGAAGACCCCGTTGGCGACGGCGTGGCCGCGCATCACAGCGCGCCAGGCGGCGGCCGAGTCAAAGTCGGGCGCGGTCGACTCGGAGCCGATTGCGGTCGGATAGGTGATGAATTCCGCGCCTTCGAGGGCGTAGATGCGAGCCAGCTCGGGGAACCACTGATCATAGCAGGTGGGCGCGGCGAGTTTGATCGCGCCGAGGTCGTGCACGGGGAATTGATCGCTGCCGGCGAAGAAGTCCGTCTCGTGGTAGCCGGCGCCGGAGGGGATATGGACCTTGCGCGTGAGGCCCCGGAGTTCGCCGGAGGGGTCGTGGATGGTGGCGGTGTCCCAATAATTGCCCGCAGCGTCCTGCTCGAAGAGGCTGCCGATGATGCTGACCTGATGCGCGCGCGCCAACTCGCTGAAGAACTGATCGGATACGCCGCCTCGCAGGGGTTCCGCCCAGCGGAAACCAGCCGGATCGCGCCGGCCGGGGAAGTAGGGCAAGATGCTGAACTCGGGCAGGCAGATCAGCTCGGCGCCAGTAGCAGCCGCATCAGCGACAAGCTCGCGATAGAGCGTTTTGGTCGATGCTTGATCGCCGGTCCAATGCCCTTGCGCCAGGGCAATATGAAGGTCTTTCATGATTGCCGGCGCCTGTTCATTATTTCGTCCGCGGCGCGCTGCCCGGTGAAGTAAGCGCCGTGGACCATCGCGGTGAGATGATGGGGCGCGCTCGCTTCGCCGGCCCAATACAGTGGCGGGGTCGGCGCTGCCAACTTATCGCGCGCGTCATAATGCCCGGGCAGGCAGACGCTGTAACCGCCGAGGGCGAATTCGTCTTCGGGCCAGTTTATCCAGCGCGCTTTGATGTATTGCAGGGCCGGTTTTCCAACCTCGGCTCTTAAGGTGTCCAGCCCTCGTTGCAGCGCCGCCGCCTCGCCGAGATTCAGCAGTTCGCGGGCGTAATCACCGGTGAAGAAGGCGGTCCAGACGACCGGGCTGTTCTCGCGGCCGAGCGATGGCGACCACCACATGGGCGGGTTGCCCCGGGCGTAAATCGCGCCGATAGATGGGTCGAGGATGTGCTCGTCAAAGAGGTAGACCATCTTCATCACCGGTCCCATTTTCAGGCCGGCGAGGGCTTCCTGCTTGCTCGGCGGCAGCGGCGGATCGAACTGGATGCGGCCCGATTGCAGGACTCCGAGCGGCAGGGTGATTATGGCGGCGTCGGCGCGGAAAACGTCATCGGCGACGGTTTTGACTGTGACGCCATCCCTCCAGTCTATGTCGATGACGGGGCGGTTGAGCCGGATATCCAGCCCTTGCGCCAGCCGCAGGTAGTAGGCATCGTAGCCATCGAGGATGCGGAAGTCGCTGTAGTCGTCTTCGCCATCGCTGTCTTTGAAGAGTTGCGCATGGGCTTTGGCGTTGAGGAAGCGCATGCTTTCGCCCTCGGCGTTGGCGAAGGAGCGCTGCACGTAGCGCAATTGCTCCGGGCTGAAACCGATGCGCTTGAGATAGGCGCCGAGGTCTTCGTCATCGCGGGGGTCGGGCACATCGCCAAGTTCCCAGGATCGCGTCATATCCAACTCGGGGGAGCGGGAGCGCGCTTCGCCCATGGTTAGCCAGCCGCCGTCTTCGGTGCGGATCATCGAATCATCGCATTTGTTCCAGCGCCAGGTGGCCAAGCCCAGTTTTTCCACCCAGGTCCAAGTGTTGACCTCGGGCGATTTGCCGTGAATGAGCTCGGCGCCAAACTCGACCGGGAAGCCGGCGAAATCGCGGTCCGTCCAACTGCGTCCGCCGATGCGATCGCGCGCTTCGAGCACGGTCGCGGCGACGCCAGTCTCGCTTAGACGCCGGGCGGCGGATAAACCGGCGATGCCCGCGCCAATGACAAGAACGTTCATGTCGCCCTTCCCGGATCGAAGCGGGGATTGTCCCAGATGAGCAGGACGCCCGCGTCGCCCGCAGCCGGTTCGTCGACATAATCGGTAATGACGCGCGCGGGACGGAAGCCGCGGTTCATCTGCATCGTCACGGTAGAATCGGTGATCTCGCGGGCGATGACTCGGTTTCCGTATTCGACCGCGTCCATTTTGTCAGCGTGATCCCGGTAGCCCATCAACATGCCAACCATATACCAACCGCGCAGATTGAGCAGGCTGACGAGCCGCTTGCGCGCATCGTAAAGCGCCGTCCCGACGCCTTTGCGCTGATACATAGGATGCACCGCCATCTCGACGCCGTAGAGCCAATCGCCATCGGGTTCATGGGCGCTGAGTCGCAGATTACCGATGGCTTCGCGCCAGGGCAAGACAGGCGCTGTCGGCGGGCGAGACGCGCGCATCGTCACCGCCATGCCGACGGTATTCCCGGCGGCGGGGCCACTGATGCGAATCGCCGCGAACTGGCCCTCCGGGAAGCGCTCAATATGCTTCAGGACGTCCGCGCGAGCGAAGCAATCATCGCATTCTTCATGAAGCTCAAGGCCATAGGCGGCGCGCAGCGAGGCTACCGCGCTGTCAGCATTCCAGTCTTTGGCGTTCATCACGATGATGCCGGGCAACTCGAATATGACATCTTCGCGGTCGAAGTGTTTCAGCCACCAGGAATCGAAGCTCATGTGAAGAGTTCGCGTCCCATCGCTGTTGGTTGTCCAATGGGGCGCATAAGGATCGCGTTCTTCGCCGCTTTTTTCGGCGGCTTCTTTGGCAGCTTCTTTGGCAGCTTCTTCAATGAGACGCTTCTGGATTTCGGGCCAGTCGTAATTCAGGGCTCGATTCAGCGCTTCCCTGTCTTCATGAGATTTGGACATTCTGCGACTCCAGCCTTGCGGACGAGTTAGGAATCTATCGGCTGCTTGCCATAATCAGAACATTGTTTGCGATCGAACGATGGGATTCTTCCCTACGTCGTCTTTGACAAGTATACGATTCGCCAACGGCCTGCAGGCTACTTTAGCAACGATGCTCAAGTTGCGCTACCATACAGTCGCGCAGGGCGAAGTCATAGAGCCGAGGCGAGGAGCCGGCGATGAACTCATATCCATCTTTCAAACCCAAGCGGAAAGGGAAAGCCAAGAGGAATCCGCGACAGTGGAGTTGGTTTGTCGCTGCGCTGGCGGCCGGAATTATCGGCATGGCGATCATGCTGGGGGCTTTCAATTCAAGCGCGCCGAGGCCGATATTCAGCACACTGCGAGAGGCGCTCGAATCGGTCGATGGCGTGAACATCACATCGGTGAGCGGCGACGAAAACAGCCTCGAAGTTGTCATCAACTTCCGCGCCGAGCACATGGATGGCGGGCGGCGGGATATCCATCGGCTGGCCTGCGCGCTCTTCCAGGCGCCAAATGCGGATTATCGCTTGAAGCTAATCGGCACAGCCACGCTCTACCACGCCGGCATACCTAACAACATTCCCATCATCGTGGCCTACATCCGCAGAAGCGAGCAATTGGCGCAACATTGCTCTGGCGGCTCCCTCGGCTTCGATTTGGAATCATTGGCCTATTTCTACTCTGAATATCGAGAGCTGCGTCCTATCCTGCTGACGCCCATGCCATAATGGACGCTGAGGCCGGAAAACGTTAAACTTGATATGTGACGAACTGGCTCAAGCGCAATCAAAAGAACGGCAGTTTCCTCGCCGCGCCAACGGTAGTCTGGCTACTGATATTTTTCGTCTTGCCGCTGGTGATCGTGCTGGTCGTCAGTTTCATGTCGCGCGGGCGGGGCGGCGTGGCGGAATTGCCTTTCACGCTCGCCCATTATGAACGCAGTTTCGGCATATTCTCGATCATCTTGTGGCGTTCGATCGGGCTGGCGGCGCTGACGACGGTCGTCTGTCTAATCGTTGGTTATCCGCTCGCTTTCTTCATCAGCACACGACGGCGGCGGCTGGCGCAGCAGGTCACGCTTTTTCTTGTCATCCTGCCCTTCTGGACAAACTTTCTCATCCGCACGTATGCCTGGCGCATCTTGCTGGGGGACGAAGGCACGATCAACGGTTTCTTGATCGGCCTCGGCTTGATCAGCGAGCCGCTATCGCTGCTGAACACGCAGTTCGCGGTGCTGATAGGTTTGGTCTACGGCTTCCTGCCCTTTATGGTGCTGCCGATATTCGCCTCGGTGGAGCGTTTCAACTTCCGTTATGTCGATGCGGCGCATGATCTGGGCGCGAATGATATGCGGACATTTCTTCGCGTCGTCTTGCCCTTGACGATGCCGGGGGTGCTGGCGGGCTGCGCGCTGGTGTTCATCCCGTCGGTGGGCGCATTTGTGACGCCGGACTTACTCGGCGGCACCAAGGGACTGATGATCGGCAACTTGATCAACAATCAGTTTGGCGGCTCGGGCAATATGCCGCTTGGTTCGGCCTTGTCGATTGTGATGATGGCGGTGGTGATGTTGTCGCTGCTGGTCTATGTCTTCGCGAACCGGCGCGATACCGGAGCATGAGATGAGGCAGGGGCTGATCAATGAAGGCGCGATGGGGCGCAATCGAGTCATCCGCCGGCTGGGCAGCGCCGGGCTATGGCTGAATCCGGTCTTCGCTTATTTCTTTCTTTGGGCGCCGATTCTGATTTTGGTGCTTTTCTCATTTAACGAGAGCCGCTCGGTCGCGTCATTCACCGGTTTCACGCTGAAGTGGTACAGCAATATCCTCAACAATGTGATGGGAGCGGAGAGCGCCTTTTCCACCGAGATCATGCTGAACGCCTTTCGCAACAGTTTGTTCGTCGGCACGGTCGCCACCGCCATCTCGACCGTGCTGGGCACGATGATCGCGCTGGCAATGGCACGAGGGCGTTTTCGCGGCAAGCGCTTGCTCGATGGCCTGCTCTTTCTGCCGGTGGTCATTCCGGAGATCACGCAGGCGATATCGCTGGCGATATTCTTCAAGGTCGTCTTCGACTGGGTGGCGCTGATCAGCGGCGAGCGGATGTTCCCCGGCTTTCACACGATAATCGCGGCGCACGTGACGTTTAATATATCGTATGTGGCGATCGTGGCGCGGGCGCGGCTGGCGGATATGAACCCGCAATTGGAGGAAGCGGCGAATGACCTGGGCGCCAATCCCTGGCAGACCTTCTGGCGCGTGACCTTCCCGTTGATATTGCCCGGCGTCATTTCCGGCGCTTTGCTGGCATTCACGCTTTCGCTGGATGATTTTGTCATCACCTTCTTCACAGCTGGCGTCGGCACCTCGACCTTACCGGTTTTTGTCTACGGTTTGTTGAAGTTGACGGTCACGCCGGAGGTGAACGCCATCTCGACAATCATGATGGTCTTGAGTACGATTTTGATCGGCATTTCTTTGGCAATGCAGGGGCGAAACGCGTCCCGCGCTTAGTTCGTTTTGTATATCGGAGGAGAACATCATGAAGAAAATTTTGCTTTTGCTTTGCGTACTTTTGTTGATGGCGCCGGCCGCGCTGGCGCAAGATATGGAGCATGAGCCCTGGACTTGCCCGGAAGGTTATGAAGGGCAGACCTTGAGCATTTTCAACTGGTCGACGTATATCGCCGAAGATACCGTGCCGAACTTCGAAGAAGCCTGCGGCGTGACCGTCAACTACGACATTTACGAGAGCAACGAAGCGATGCTGGCGCGCATCCGCCAGGGCAACCCGGGTTACGACATCGTCGTGCCGAGCGGCGGCACGGTGCAGCGCATGGCGGAAGAGATGCTCTTAATTCCGCTGGATATGGAGATGATCCCGAATGTCGCCAATCTAATCCCCGACCTGCTGGGAGCGGCTTACGATCCCGAGAACGAATATTCCCTGCCCTATCAGTGGGGCACGGTGGGCGTCGGCTATCGCACCGAGGTCTTCCCCGATGGCATCACATCATGGAATCAAGTGTGGGAACACGATGGTCCGGTCGCCTGGCTTGATGACCGGCAGACGATGTTGGGCATCGCGCATTTGTTCCTGGGCAACGACCCCAACACGACCGATGCCGATGAGATTAACGCCGCCCGCGATTACCTGCTCGAGAAAGGCGGCAATGTCGTCACCGTCGCCGCCGATGACGGCCAAGTGCTGCTGGAGCGCGGCGATGTCGATATCGCCATCGAATACAACGGCGACATTTTGCAGATCTCTTGGGATTGCGAATGCGATGACTACGCCTATGCCATACCGGAAGAAGGCAGCAACGTCTGGATCGACAACCTCTCTATCCCGGTGGACGCGCCCAACCCGGAACTGGCGATGGTCTTTATCGATTACATTCTCGATGCCAAGGTCGGCGCCGACCTGACCAATTACATCTGGTACGCCTCGCCGAATCAGGCGTCAATCGAATCGGGTTTCATTGATGAGGAGATCCTGAATGATCCGGCGATCTTCCCGCCGGCCGAGCAAGTGGCGACACTGTTCGCGATCATTGACGTCGGCGCCGAGGCGGAAGAGCTGATCAACAACGCCTGGGATGAATTGCTGATCTTCCTGGGGCAGTAAGCTGAAAATGCGGGCGAGTCGGTGACTCGCCCCTACCAACCTCACTTGCACGCAAATTATAGGAGCGATTCGCTGAATCGCCCGCAGGTGACCACAATCCTCAGAGGTTTTTAGCTTGCCAAGCTACGATGTTGAGTTGAAAGACATCGTCAAGGATTTCGAATCCGGCGGCGGCAGCGTCCGCGCTGTCGACCACGTCAGCGTCGAGATCGCCGATGGCGAGTTTTTCGCGCTGCTGGGTCCAAGCGGCTGCGGCAAGACGACGACGCTTCGGCTGATCGCCGGCTTCGAGCAGCCCACCGCCGGTCATATTCTGATCCGCGGCCGGGCGATGGAAGGCATCCCGGCTTATCATCGTCCCGTCAATACGGTGTTCCAGGATTATGCGCTCTTCCCCCATTTGACGGTCGAGCAGAATATCATGTTCGGCTTGCAGATGGAGGGCGTCCACAAGCGCGAGGCGCTCAAGCTGGCGGGTGAATCGCTGGAGATGGTGCGGCTGCCGGGCGTGGGGGAGCGCAAGCCGCATCAGCTATCGGGCGGGCAGCAGCAGCGGGTGGCGCTGGCGCGCGCTCTGGTCAAGCAGCCGGCGGTGCTCCTGCTGGATGAGCCGCTTGGCGCCCTCGATCTCAAGCTGCGCAAGAATATGCAATACGAATTGAAGGCGCTGCAGCGTGATGTCGGCATCACCTTCATCTACGTGACGCATGACCAGGAAGAAGCGATCACGATGGCCGATCGCATCGCGGTTATGAATGAAGGGGTTATGCTGCAAGTTGGGACGCCAAAGGAAATCTACGAACATCCGCAGACACACTTCGTGGCGGATTTCATCGGCGAGACGAATTTCATCGCTGGAGCGCTGATCGAGCGCGGCGCTGATGGTTATGGCAGCGTCCGGCTCCAGGACGGATCTGTCATACGCGCGCAGCTATCCGAGACGCTGGGCGGCTCGGCCGGCGCGGTCACTGTGGCGATACGCCCTGAGCGCATCGGCATATCTACGATCCCCAAAGCATTGGAGGGAGGTACCAATCCCAGCGAAATCACGATGCTTGAGGCGCTGCTGGTGGACAGCCAATACATCGGCACCGACACGCGTTTCACGCTGCGAATTGGCGAAAGCATCGAGTTGGTCGCGCGCTTGCAAAATGTCAACGAGCGGGAACACGCCGCTCTCAGAATCGGGCAGAAGGTCAAAGTATTCTGGCAAGATTCGAGCACGACCGTGCTGGACCGCTAGACCCGGCTGGCGCCGTCCGCCCAAGGACGCTGCAGGCCAAACAATAGCAGCGACATTGGCTTGATGGTAATATCGGCTTGAGTCTCTATGTATGTCCGTAAGCCCTACTATGATCACGCCCGAGATGGAAAAGACCTGTCAATGCGAAAGCTGCGCCTGCCGGAAACCGGTGGACGCCAAGACGGGCTTCGCGGTCACTGACGAATTCGAGCGCTTCAATCAAAAATACGATATGTTCAACCGCGCCGTCTGGGATGAAGATGTGCGGTCGGAGCGGTCGCAACGGTTCTTTGAGTCTTATTTCACCGATTTGGCGCAATTTCGCAAGGTCGAGGGCTTCGAGCATCGCGATTACGCGCTGCGCAACGCGGCCTGGTATATCGCCGATTTCACCGCGGACTTGCTGGAGGCAAGCGGGGACCGCAAGGAAGGCTTCCTCGATACCTACACCATGTTCCGCGAAGGCGCGACGCGCAAGACCGGGGCCAGCGCGGAAGTCAACACGGCGGAGTTAAAACGCGCCGGCAAGTTCCTGGGCGCGGACGCGTTGGGCATCTGCGAATATGACGAGCGCTGGGTTTATACGCACAACTACAGCCGGCAGAAACTCATGGCGAAGGAGATGGATCTGCCTGGGGACTTGACCCACGCGGTCGTGATCGTCAACGAGATGGATCGCGCGACTATCGAAACGGTGCCGTCAGCCTTGAGCGGCGCCGCCACGGGTCAAGGTTACAGCCGCGATATCATCGCCGTCCTGTCGATAACGCAGTACATACGCAATCTTGGTTTTCGCGCGGTCGCAAGCCTCAACGATACGGCGCTGTCCATCCCGCTGGCGATCCAGGCCGGCTTGGGCCAGTATGGGCGGCACGGCCTTTTGATCACGCCGGAATTTGGTCCGCGCGTCCGTATCGCCAAGATATTCACCGACTTGCCGCTGGTCGCGGACGAACCGATAGACTTCGGCGTGACGGAGACCTGCGAGATCTGCCGGCGCTGCAGCGTGGCCTGCCCAGTCAAGGCGATCCCCTTTGATGAACCCAACTTCGATAGGCATGATGGCATATCGCACCTCAAGGGCGTCAAGAAATGGACGATTAACGCCAAGCAGTGTTTTCAGTTCTGGGCGAACCAAGGCAGTGACTGTTCCATTTGCATCCGCGTTTGCCCTTACAACCGCGACTTTTCGAAGATCTTCAATCGAGCCTTGCGCTGGATGTTGGGCAATCGCTGGCGGCGTCTGGGCTTGTGGCTGGACCGGAAGCTCAAGCAGGGCGAGCGGAAGACGGCCGGCTGGTGGTGGAGCCGCGGGTCCAATGGCTGAGCGCAGGCTTGCAGTGTTCGGCATGCCTGCTTTCGACTTTGCCGGCGACGCCGCCCCCTCGGAAGAAACGAGACAGCGACTGTACGAGGCGATGACGCTGTTGGCGGCGGCTTGCATTGAGCAGGGCTTGACGCAAACAGCCGCGGATATTTTGGCGTTCCTGCTGCGTCAGCCCGACCTAAGCGTGACGGCACGGGCGGCGGCTGAAGACATATTTGCGGACCTGGAGAGCAGGATATGTCCACGCGTCATCTATGACGCCAAGGAATTCGCAACTGACATGGACTTAAGCGCCATGATTGAGTACGCGCTGGATACGCTTGAAGGCGAGCCCAACCTGACGCTTGCGCAACGCCCGCTCGGCGTCGCTTGACCGGCAAGTTCTCTCTTTGCTAAGCTGACCCCATAAGCCATGTAAGTCCGGAACTCAATCGATGGATCGATTATCGGCGATATTTCAAGCTACTCCGCTGCGCCTCACGCTGGCGATCGGCTGGTCCCTGCTGTTATCAGTGCTGCTATTGCAGACGGAAGCGGAGCCGGTGATAGACCTGGGCATCCCGCGGGGAGAGAACACACTCGCGCGGGAGTTGATCTTTAGCGCCGCGCACCTGCTGGCATTCGGCGGGACCTGTATCTGCTGGTTTTGGGCGCTGCCGCAGACCTTGGGCACGGGCAAGATCTTGCTGGTCGCCTGCGCTATAACGATCGTCCTCGGTGTCGTGACTGAACTCTTGCAGACCTTTACCCTCGATCGGCACGCCTCCTGGCTTGACCTGGCGGCAAACATTGGCGGCGCGGTGATTGCCGCCAGGCTGCTCTGGACAAGGCGCATCTGGCGATAAGGACGATTATCGCATCTCATGCAGCTATGCTAAGCTGGACAAAATCGAGCGCATAGGATGAACCGAGATGGAACGACTTCTCCTGAGATTTATGTTTGCGGTCTGGTCACTGGCGCTTGTTGGCGCCGTCTCGGCGCAGGCAATCAGCCAGAATGCCTATGCCTTTATGCGGGGCGATATCTGGAAGTTTGACCTGGCAAACGATGTGGCGACACAGTTGACGCACAGCGGCTACAATGGGGGGCCGATCCTGGCGCCGGATGGCGGCAAACTGGTTTTCTTGTCGACCGCCGAGGCATTCATCGCGGAATGGGAAGCCGGCAGGGCCGCGCAGACTGGCGGGACGCCACCGGCGGACATCTGGGTCATGGATGTAGCGACGGAGACATTCACACTCATCGCTGACCAGAATGCGGCGAGCGCGGCGGGATACTTGCGATCGCTGCCGGTCTGGTCGCCCGATAGCCGGCGGCTGGCATGGATAGAACTGGACCCGCAGACGCAGGCCCTCGACGCAGCGACTTTGCAGATACATGATTTTGACACAGGCCTCCGGACTGCCTTCGGCGAGCCGCTCGACCTGGGCATCCAGGGCAACAACATCCGCTTGCCCAGCTTGCGCTGGGGCGATGGCGGGATCGCGCGTCTGCTTTATACCGCCGGCGCCGGCGAAGCGCCCGACCTTTACGCGCAGATCATTGATATCGACAGCGGCGCGCTGGCTCAGTTTGATCTGGACTTGAACGCCAGCCAGGATAACACGGTGCGCGATTTTATTTGGGTGAATCATCTCGGCAGCAGCCAACTGGCCTTGCAGATTCAGGATTATTGGGAGGTGCTGGAGGCGGCGGATGGGTCTCGTCTGCGGCTGCTCGACCCGCCTCGATTGAAGAATCGCGCGATATCCGGGGCGATCCGGGTCATACCGGCGTCAGTTGCCAACGCCAATGGCGATTGGGATATCCACTGGTATGCCACCAGCGGCGCAAATCTGTACAACACCGGTTATGACAGCCCGCGCGTCAATCGCAATTATTTGCCCGCCATCTCGCCGGACGGGACGCGAATGGCCTGGCACAATGGCGACCGCATCAGCAGTTGGAATATTGGCTTGGCCGAGGGCAATCGCGCCTTGGCCAGCGATGCCAGCCACCGGTGGAGCTTTCCAATTCCCCAGCCCGTCAGTGTGGTATGGGCGCCGACGGAATGGATCACAACCGGCGCGGTTGCTGGCGCGCCTGCCGGTCCGCTTTCGGTCGATTGCGCCATGACGCCGCGTTTGGGCGCGGGCAATCAGGCGATCGTCAGCCCCGATGTCACGCTGCGAATCCGCAGCGACGCGTCAACAGCCGGCGCCGAGCTTGGTCAGGCCGAAGCAGGTTCCGTCCTTACAATTGAAGCGGGGCCGATCTGCGCCGATGGCTACCACTGGTACGCCGTGCATAACGATGCCCTGGCGGGCTGGTCGGCCGAAGGCGGCGGCAGTGAATACTGGCTGCTCTATCATGTCGCCTGCTCCGGCAGCCCGGCGACGCGCTTGACAACCGGCATGACAGGCACGGCAACTGCGGACAACATCGTAAACATCAGGAGCGGCGCCGGCTCGTCCGGCACGGAAGTAGTCTGGGCGGTGGCGGCGGGCGACGAGTTCAATGTCACCGGCTTGCCGCAATGCGGCGCGTCCGGGCTGCGCTGGTATCCGGTTGAGATCGACGAGTATTCTGGCTGGATCGCCGAGGGGCAAGGCGACGAATACTGGATCGAGCCGGTCGCCGATTAAGTCGGCTGATAGTCGGGATTATCCCAGACGATCAGCGTCGCCCAATTATCCGAGGCGTCGTCTTGAATATAATTTTCCAGCAAGCCGCGAACTTTGAATCCCCGGCCGAGCTGGAAAGATAGCGTGCTGTCGTAGAGCTCGCCCGCGATGACCTTATCCACGTAGGTCTGTGGCGACATGGTCGATTTGCAATCGGCGTAGCCGGGGATGAGCCCGCCGGCGACGATGCCGCGGCGATTGAGGCGCTGCGCAATATCTTTGCGCGCCCGATAAAGCGAGGCGCCGACGCCGCGCCGACGGTAATCGGGATGCACGCTGATATCCGCGCCATAGTACCAATCGCCATTGGGATCGTGGTGGCTGTAGAAGCCGCCAGCGATAATCTCCTGAAAGCTGTGCTGGGCCTGATCGAAATCGAAGTTGATGAGGAAGCCCGAGCCCAAGCCAATGACGCGCTCGTCAGCGAGAGCGACAAAATTGCCTTCGGGGAAAAGGCGGCAATGGTTAAGAAAATGCTCCGCGCGCATCAATTCGTCTTGGCCGAGCGTGGGGAAGCAATCGCGCTGCAATTGCTCAAGCGCTGATGCGAAGCGCGGTTCTATGGTCTTGATTTCTATAGTCATCCAAACCTCAACGATGCGCCGCGAGCGCGACCGTGATCAGCGCAAGTTTAGCTTTTTCAAGCCGCGCGGGTCAACAGTTCCTGGCTGGCGCGGGGCGCGGACTGAATGGACTGCATTGGACATATAGAATTCGCCGCCCATGCCGTAGTATTGGCGGTAGTGTGAATTGCTTCGTAAAGGGGTCAGGCATGGCGACGAACGGACATCAGCAGAACGGCAGCGAAAAAGGGACGGACAAGGTCAAGCGCGGCTTGGCGCAGATGCTCAAGGGCGGCGTGATCATGGATGTGGTGACGCCGGAACAGGCGCGGATCGCCGAAGACGCCGGCGCCGTGGCGGTCATGGCGCTGGAGCGGGTGCCGGCAGATATCCGCGTACAGGGCGGCGTGGCGCGGATGAGCGATCCGGACATGATCGAGGGCATCATCAACGCGGTGTCGATCCCGGTGATGGCCAAGGCGCGCATCGGCCATTTTGTCGAAGCGCAGATCCTGGAAGCGATGGGCGTGGATTATGTTGACGAGAGCGAAGTGTTGACGCCCGCTGACGAAGAGCATCACATCAACAAATGGAAGTTCTCCGTGCCCTTCGTCTGCGGCTGCCGCAACCTGGGCGAGGCGCTGCGCCGCATCAACGAAGGCGCGGCGATGATGCGGACAAAAGGCGAAGCGGGCACGGGCGACGTGGTCGAGGCTGTGCGCCACGCCCGCGCCGTCAACGGCGAGATTCGCCGCGTCAGTTGTATGGACGAAGATGAACTCTATACCTACGCCAAAGAGATTCGCGCGCCCTATGAACTGGTGAAGGAGACAGCCGAGCTGGGTCGCTTGCCGGTGGTGAACTTCGCGGCGGGCGGCGTGGCGACGCCGGCTGATGCGGCGCTGATGATGCAGTTGGGCGTGGACGGGGTTTTCGTCGGCAGCGGGATTTTCAAGAGCGGCAATCCCGACAAGCGCGCGCGCGCCATCGTCAAGGCGGTGACGCACTACACGGATGCCAAGATCCTGGCCGATGTCAGCCGTAACCTGGGCGAAGCGATGGTCGGCATTAATGTGACGCCGGACGAGGTCATCCTGGGCAAGCGCGGCTGGTAGCGGGTAGCGGCCGAATTTTGCTGAGACAATCGGAGCCGGCTCATCGCTACGAAACAAGGCCGGCTCTTGTGATCTTATGGCGCTTCGCCTAGTCGAATACTCCCTGCAAGGTCAATTCTTCGGCCAGATGGCAACTGACCTGCCGGCCGTCGCTGACGGTCTGCAACTGCGGGATTTCTTCGCGACAGATGTCTTTGGCGAAAGGACAGCGCGGATGAAAGACGCAGCCTGAGGGCAGATTGAGCAGATCGGGCGGTTCGCCGCTGGTGGCGTCTTGCAGACGCTGGCTCATGCGCTTGCTGACCTTGGGCACAGCCTTGAGCAGCATTTCGGTGTACGGGTGCAGCGGCTGCCGCAGGATTTCGTCCCGCGAGCCGGACTCGATGATCTTGCCGGCGTACATCACCAGAATGCGGTCGCTCATGTAACGAATCACGCTCATGCTGTGGGAGATGAACAGGTAGGAGAGTTCGAAATCCTGTTGCAAGTCTTTGAGCAGGTTAAGCATCTGCGCCTGTATTGATACGTCCAGCGCGGACACGGGCTCATCGGCAACGACCAGTTGGGGATTGATGACCAGAGCGCGGGCGATGCAAATACGCTGGCGCTGGCCGCCGCTGAAGCTGTGCGGGAAGCGCTGCAAGTGGCTGACGCTGAGGCCGACGCGCTGGATGATATCGGCGACGCGCTCCTCCAATTCCACCCCGCGCGCCAGACCGTTGACCAGAAGCGGCTCGCCGACGCTGCGCAGAACACTCATGCGCGGATTCAGCGATGAGAAGGGGTCTTGAAAGATGACCTGGACGATCTTGCGGAATTCGCTGTTGTTGCCGCGATTGAGCTGGTCCAGGCGGAAGACCTGGCCGCCGCCGCGCACAATGATGTCGCCAGCGGTCTTCTCGTAGAGGTAGGCCACGCAGCGGCCGAGGGTGGTCTTGCCGCAGCCGCTCTCGCCGATGACGCCGACGGTCTCGCCTTTTCGCACGGTGAAGCTGACATCGTCAACGGCTTTGATGGTGCCGATTGTGCGCCGCAGCAAGCCCTTCTCTTGCAGCGGGAAATACTTCTTGAGATTTCTGACCTCAAGAACATCGGTTTCCGCAGGCGCCAGGCTCATCCTCATTACATCCCTTCGTCGTAGAGTATGCAGCGGACTTCGTGGCCCGCTTCCATCTCGATGACCGGCGGCGCTATCGTATCGCAAACGCCGGTGATACGCAGTTCGCAGCGAGAGTAGAATGGGCAGCCGTTTTGGACCGCGAAGGGGTCAGGCAAGGCGCCCTCGATGGGTTGCAGCCGTTGCAGTTCTCCGTCGACTGTCGGGATGGACCGCCAAAGCGCGCGCGTATAGGGATGCAGCGGATTCTCGAAGATCTGCTCAACGCTGCCTTTTTCCATGATCTGCCCAAGGTACATGACAATGACGTCATCCGAAACCTCGCCGATCACGGCGATATCATGCGTGATGAAGATGACCGCCATTTTGTACTCGGCTTGAATCTCCTTGATCAAAGCGAGTATCTGCGCTTCGATCGTGACATCGAGGGCGGTGGTCGGCTCATCCGCTATCAGTAGTTGCGGATTGCAGGTCAGCGCCATGGCGATCATCGCGCGCTGTCGCATGCCGCCGCTGAACTGAAAGGGAAAGGCGTCCACAAGCTCTTCGGCATTGGAGATGCCGACGCGCGTGAGTAATTCGATGGCTCGCTGCCGAGCGCCGGCGCGGTTGATGTTATCGATGTGCAGAATCATCGCTTCGGTGATCTGATCCTCGATCGAATGCACCGGGCTGAAGGAAGTCATCGGCTCCTGAAATATCATGCTGATATCATTCCAGCGAATATCGCGAATTGTTTCGCCGGTCGGGGGGACGCCTGCCAGATCAACAGATTCCTCATCCGAGCGGCGCAGGAGAATCTCACCTTTGGTAATCAGGCCGGGTTGCGGGGTCAGGCGCATCAAGGCTTGCGCGGTTACCGATTTGCCGCTGCCGCTTTCGCCGATGATGCCCAAGGTTTTGCCCGGGATAACGTTGAAGCTAAGTCCGTTGACCGCCTTGACCGTGCCCTCGCGCAAGCGGAACTCGATGTTGAGGTCGCGGACTTCGAGCAAGGCGCGTTCTTGCGATCCGCCTGTGCTCGGCTGCTCAAGCGCCATTGATCTACCCCACTGCCTTATACATTTGAGTAAGGATCGGCGGCATCGCGCAGGCCATCGCCGACAAAGTTAAACAGCAGTACAGTCGCCAGAACAAAGAATGCCGGAATGAGCAGCCAGGGGATATGGAATATCGCCAGAATATCGCGGAAGTCTTGCAGCAGCACCCCCCAACTGACGGCGGGCGGCTGCATGCCCAAGCCGAGAAAGCTCAGGGCGGTCTCGTACAGGATCATCTGCGGGATCATCAAGGTGACGGACAGAATCAAATGGCTGGTGAAGCCGGGCAGGAGATGGCTGACGATGATGCGAATGTCGCTGGCGCCGGAGGAGCGCGCCGCCAAGGCGTAATCTTCCTCGCGCATTGATAGCAGGCGGCCGCGCACGACCCGCGCCAAGCCCACCCAGTTGAGCAGCGCCAGGATCAGCGTTATCGCGAAATAGACATTGAGCGGCGGCCATTCCTTAGGCACGGCCGCGGCAAGGGTCATCCACAGGGGCAGTTGCGGTATGGCGCGCAAGAACTCGATGACACGCTGAATGATGTTGTCGACGGTTCCGCCGAAGTAACCTGAGACGCCCCCAAGCAGTGTGCCCAGCACGAAGGTCAAGACCACGCTGACGACGCCGATGGTCAGCGAGATGCGCGCGCCGTAGACTGTACGCGAGAAGACATCGCGAGCGAGGGAATCCAAGCCGAATAGCCAAATGCCGACGCGCGCCTTGTCGCCTGCTTCGCCCAAGCCAAAGAGCTTGTGACGCAGTTGAAAAATGCCCCACAACTCATAGGGTTCGGTCTCGACGAAAAACTGGATGGGCAGGATCTTTTCGCGGTTTTCCACGAAGGTCACGCGCAGGGTCACCGGATTGCGCTCCTGCTCAACCGCAAAAACATAAGGGCCGCGAAAGCCGTTTTCGTCTGTCCAGTGGATGGTGGAGGGCGGCGCCTGCTGATAGCGGCGGAAGCGCGTGGTGGTTTCATAGGGCGCGATGAACTCGGCAAAGGCGGCCATCATGTAGAGCAGAAAGAGCAAGAAAGCCGAAATCAGCGCCATACGATGACGCCGAAAGCGCCACCACATCAGCTTCCATTGGCTGGCGTAATAATATTCGTCGTCCACCGCATCGGCCAGGGCGGCGGATACACCAGCCAGCGGCTCATCAATCTCGCTAATGTCATATTTCCGCCGGACGCGCTCGCGCCGTTCCAATAGCGCCGGATCCTGGCTCATCGGGAACTGCCTTCGAAACGAATGCGCGGATCGAACCAGGCCAGCAGAATATCGGAGGCCAGGGTCGCCAGCCAGATAACGCTGGCGTAAATCAACAGAATCGTGCCGGCCAGAATCATATCCTGCGCCAGCAAGGAATTGAGCAGCAGCGGCCCTAAAGTCGGCAAACCAAGCACAATGCCGATCAAGCCCTGCCCGGCGACGATGCCGTAAACAAGCAGGCCGAAATCGCTGATCAAGGGATTAAGGGCGATCTTCACCGGATATTTGCGCACCAGCTTGGGTTCTTCCAGGCCTTTGGCGCGGGCGGTGACGACATATTGCTGCCCCAGTTGATCCAGCAGATTGTTGCGCACGATGCGGATGGTGGCGCCGAGGGATGGCAGCGCCGTCAGCAGTATGGGCGCCCATAGATGTTTCGCCGTATCGATGGCTTTCTCCCAACTCATCGGCGCGGCCAGGTACTCGAGCGAATTGATGCCCAGCGGCACAAAGTCCAGAAAGTACAGGCTGGCCCAGGCGACGATGATGGCGAGCAGCCAGCCCGGCGCCCCCAAGCCGGCGAATGCCAGGAAGGTGATGATATAGTCGGCAATGGAGTACTGATGGGTGGCGGAGAAGATGCCCAGCGGAATGGCCGCGCCCAGCGACAATACCAGGGCGCTGGCGCCGATAATGATGGTGTAGGGCAAGGTCTCCAGCAGAACGTCAATATTCTCGCGTCCATCGACTGTGCTGCCCAGGTCGCCGCGGACGATGATGTTCTCGATCCAGCGCAGATAGCGCACATGAAAGGCGTCGTCCAAGCCCCATTGGGCGCGCATACGGGCGATCATCGTCTCGTCGACTTCGAGGTTTTGCGCGCGCAGGGCGATGACCTCATTGCTGACGACATCGCCCGGCGGCAACTCGATGAGGAAAAACGTGATGACGGACAGCAAGAGCCAGAGCGGAATCATGGTAAGCAGGCGCTTGACGATATAGATTCCCACTGGCTCTCCCCAGTCTATCCCTGGGCGCTACAAGCTAGGATCAGGAAAGTGGCGAGCCGCGCCGATCGGGCACGGCTCTTCCGGTAAGGCATGGCTATTGCATCGTGCGATAGAAGTATTGTTCGCCCGCGCGGGAAGCGCCCATTTGTGTGCCGCCGGTGGCGATGTTGCCGAAATCGGCATTAAAGATGGTGGGACGGAGCACGTTTTCGATCATGGGCAGGATCCAGACATTCTCGTAATGGAGCGCGAAGAGTTCGTCTACCAGCGCGAGATCGGCTTCCGAGTACGGCAGGGTCGCTTTGCGCGCGACCAGGATTTCGTAGAGGCGCTTGACTTCGGCCGGCGGTTCCGTGCCGGAAGCCCCGCCGGTATTCAGCCATTCTCGCCAGGAAGCGCACCATTGCGAACTGCCGGCGTATTCCTGGTTCATGCCGGGCCGCCATTGATAGGTCTGAATCCAGTGGATGGACGATTGCGTCTCGTTGTTGGCGATACGCTCGTTCTTCACGTTGGGGTCTTCCTGCCGCAATTCCGCGCGGATATCGGCGAATGTACCCAGGTGATCGACAATTAATTCGCCGGTCGGGATCATATCCGGGCGCACCGGCGCTACTTCGATGTAGAGGGTGAATGCTTCGCCGGCGGGGGACATGCGATAGCCATCGCCGTCGCGTTGGTCCATGCCCATTTCATCGAGCAGGGCATTAGCGGTATCCGGGTCAAATTCAGCCGGGATCCAGGTGGGGATGCTGCCCAGGCCAAGGTAGATCACATCGATGATCTCTTCGCGATCGATGGCATGGCTGAGCGCGCGGCGGAAGCGCACATCATCAGCGACGGCGACATAAGCGGGATCGTTGTTGCAGGTTTGAATGTAGAGCGCCGTCGGATCGGCATGCAGGATCAGCGGGATGGTGACGTAATTGCCGGATTCCTCGTTTTCTTTGTAGAGCGGGAAGTTGCTGTACTGCGTGCCGTAGAGGAAGTCAATATCGCCGGCGATCGCGCCCAGGTTCACCATTTCGCCATCGCCGAAGACTTGGGCTACAAGCGTATCGAGATAGGGCAACTGTTTGCCTTCGGTATCGACCTTCCAGTAGTAGGGGTTGCGGCGCATGATGGTGCCGGACTCGGACAATTCGCTGACGAGCCAGGGCGTCAACTGCGGGAAGCCGATGCACTTCTCGCGCATCATGTGCGAGCGCGGGCAATCGACGGAGTTGAACAGGATCGGCCATTCATCGGCGGCCAAGCCTTCGGCTTCCAGTTTCGCCGCCAGTTCGTCGGCATCGGCGTATGACGGGTGATAGGCGCTCAGGTGGTGCAGCGGCTTCATCATATCGTTGTAGGATGTCCAGCCGGTGATGGCCAAGTCACGCAAGATGCCGCCAGAGGGCGCGTCAAAGCTGAGGCTGAAGGTGTAGTCATCGACGACTGTCAATTCCGCCGGTGTGCCGCTGGCCGACTTGAACTTGTTGGGGAAGGCGCCGTATTCGGCGTTGTTGTAGAGATCGTTGAATACAAAGGCGACATCCGCCGTGGTGACCGGTGTGCCATCAGACCACTTCACACCTTCGCGCAATGTGAAGCTGAAAACGGTGGCGTCGTCATTGACTTCGAAGCTCTCGGCCAGGTTGCCGTAAAAGCCTTCGACATCAATATCGGGCGCGGCGATGATGGGTTCGAGATTCATCACGTACATTTCGCCGGAGAAGCCGAAAGCGCTAGTGAAGGCGGTGCGCAGCGTGCCGCCATGCTGGCCGGGTTCCCAATCGGGCAGAGCCGCTTCCGGCATCAGCAGACCGGGGCCGACGACCAAGGGATTGTTCGGCAGGCGCTCCTCAAGCGGCGGCAAATTGCCCGCCTCGACCTCGGCGCTTAGCGGATCCTGCTGCATGTCCTGCGCCAGCGCCGCATTGCTGAAGAGAGCCAGCAATACAAGACTGGCGACGACAAATAGTGTTAGTGCTTGCTTCGACATCATCATTCCTTTCCAAATCGGTATCATTTCAGAAGGCGCTCGTTGCGCGCTTTGGAGGCGCGGGAGCGAGCATTTGATTTATCGCGTTTTAATCGATTCACCTCCTATCCCTGAGTAAGGGTCACAGGTTGCGGGAAACATCCGAGCAAAAGCCGCGCGCAATTCCACTAGCCCCTGACGATGCTCTGGATCAGCTATGGCGTTGCGCATTTCGCCGGGGTCGGCTGCAAGGTCAAAGAGTTGCTCCCGCCGCTCGCCCTTATAATAACGCATATACTTGTAATCTCGCCGCAAGATCATCTGGCCTATTTCGCTTTCTACCGGCAAAGATTCGCGCCAATCGGCCACCGCTCCATCAGCGAAAAGCGGGACGAGACTGCGCCCCTCGAGCGCGGGCGGCGTCAAGCCAGCGACAGCGCAGAAAGTTGGCAAGAGGTCCAAACCGTTGGATACCAGCGCGTATTCGACAGCGTTCCGCCGTTCGACGCCCGGGCCGGCCATTAGCAATGGAATCCTTGCCGCTTCATCATAGAAGGCGGTCTTGTGTTCCATACGGTGGCTGGCGTCCATATCGCCGTGATCGCTGGTGAAAACGACCAAGGTATTGTCGACGAGATCGTTTTCTTCCAGCGCCGCCAGCACCTGCCCTATCTGTTCATCGACGCGCTCGGTCAAGCGGGCGTAGGCCCAGCGATGGCGGCGCCAATCTTCTTCGCTATAGCAGGCGCGCGCCTTGCGTTTGAAGGGGCTGCGCGCCTGCATCAGACTGATGGCTTCGGGCTCATCGGCCTGGATCTCGAAGTTGTGCGGCAATGGCGGGCAGACCGACGAGAAGAATTCCGCTTCGCTGAGATGCGGCGGGCTTTTCAGCGCCTGATCCAACTCTCGCAGTTCGATGCGGCCAGGCTGTGAAAGTCGTTTTTCCTGCTCAGTTTCCGCGAAATCGCGGATCGCCATGTGGCAGATATCATGCGGATTGATGAACGAAGCCACGAGCAGAAAAGGCTTCTCATGATCGCGACTCAGGAAATCGGCGCAGTCGCGCGCCAGTTGATCGCGCTCATCGCGGGAGATCGTTTCGAAGCCCAGGTCCGCCGGCGCGAGTCCTTTGGGCAAGTGCGTCTTGCCGCCGTAGGCAGTTTCGTAGCCGGCTTGCCGCAGCCGCCAGCCCATAGCGCCCGACAGCACAGCGGCGGGGATCTCATCGATATGATCGTCGCGGTTGTTGACGAGGCTGATTTCGCTGCCCCTGCGCCCGGTAAGCAGGCTGAAGCGCGATGGCACGCACATGGGATTCATGCAGTAGGCGCGCTCGAAACGGATGCCGCGGCGGGCAATGCTGTCCATGGCGGGCGTGCTGACATAGGAGTTGCCGCCGCAACTCAGCATGTTGGCGTTCTGCTGGTCGGTGAAGATGAGCAGGATGTTTGGACGGCTGCGCATAAAGTTGAGCGTAAAGGCGATTTACATTACCAGACAATCTTCGAAAAATGGCACGCTGCCAGTTGGAAAAGCGGCGGGCCCCGAAGCGCTTCACAGCGCCTCTGATATTACCCAATATGAGTTGGGCATCCAAATCAGGGCAGGAGGCTTCCGCCGGTTTTATGGGCGGAGGGCGGTTTCTGGAGTAAGATAGCGTAAAAGTTATTCGGAAGAGTATGAGCATGATTGTAGACACCGATATTCACCCGGGCGCAGACCGCAAGCGACTGCTGGATTTCTTGCCCGAGCCTTGGCGGACGCGCGTGGCTAGCGGCAATGCGGGGCCGGGTCACCTGGGATATTGGAACCCCAACGGCGTAAACCGCGCCGATGCCTTGACGCCGGACGGCATTTATATTTCCAGCCGGCCCGATACTTTGTCGGAGTATCATTTGGACGCATACGGCATTGACTACGGTGTGCTGAACCCCGGCGGCATCGCGACCGGCTTATCGCCCGAGCCTGATTTCGCCGCCGCTTATTGTCGCGCGGTCAACGATGTCTATATCCAGGACTGGCTGCCGACGGATCCGCGCTTCAAATACTCGCTTGTCGTTTCAACCGCCGACCCGGCCCTGGCTGCCGATGAGATCCACCGCTGCGGCGGTCATCCGGATGTCGTGCAGGTTTTGATGGCCAGCGGCGCGCAATTTGGTTATGGACATCGCTTTTATCATCCGATATACGAAGCGGCGGAGGCGAAGGATTTGCCAGTCGCCATCCATCCCGGTTCGGAAGGGCGCGGCGTTTCCGGCAAGCCATCGGTAACCGGCTATCCGGGGAGCTATTTCGAGTGGCATACCAATCTTGCCGGCAGCTATATGGCGCATCTTTTGAGCTTGGTAGCCGAGGGCACGTTTCAGAAGTTTCCCGGGCTCAAGTTTGTATTGATCGAAGGCGGCGTTTCCTGGCTGGTGCCGATCATGTGGCGCTTCGACAAGAACTGGAAGTCATTGCGGATGACGGTGCCCTGGCTTGATCGTCCGCCGAGCGAGATCGTCTATGAGCACGTCTATTTCACCACGCAGCCGATCGAAGAACCGGAGAATCGCAAGCATCTGCATCAAATTCTGGAGATGTTTCCGGCGGAGAAGATGCTGATGTTCGCCACTGATTTCCCGCATTGGGATGGCGATACGCCGGACTTCTCGATGCGGGTCTTGCCCAAGGGCTTGCTTGAGCCGGTGATGTGGCGGACGGCCGCCGATCTTTACAAGCTGCCGATGAACGGCGGCGGCGACTCCTGAAGCGTCAGAGCAGGGCGCGGAAGTCAGGCAGCTTGCGGAAAATGATGCGGTTGGAATCGTGATAGCGGATGGCGCCGCGGTAGGCCGTGCGCACCAGATAGATGATGTCGTCGCCGTCAAATTGCCAGTCGACATACTGGAAGCCGGTCAGCCGCGCTGAATCTTCCGCCGTCAGCCCGCTTTGATCGCGCATCAGCGTATGAAGAAGGCGCCAATTGACGAGGTCGGACGAGACGCTGAGGGACAAGATATTGCGCTGGCGAGGCCAGGCCGGGTTGGTGACGTTGTTCACCAGTGAAATATAAAGTCCACTCTCATTGTCGTGGCGGATGTTGAATTTCGTGCCGCCGCCGGGAAAATCGATGAAGCCGCTGTCGGGATCAAATGAGATGCGGCTGCCTTCATCATGGACTCTAACGATCACAGCGCGGTTCACCATCGGGCTGGCGTTCAGCCGCAGGATATTCCAGAGCTCGCCGTTAGGGGCGACGACGATGTTGCCCTCCAGCCAACAGGGACGCTCCGGCGGCTGCCAATCGTCCGGCGCCCAGCTCGGATTGAAGGGAATCTTGTTGCTGATGGTCCAATTGGCCGCGTCCAGCAGGTCGGCGTCGCTGGGCGCGGAGGCGACGCAGGAATGGAAGCTGGGGCCGTGAATCGGCGGGTCGGCGTCCTCGAAAGCTTTGTAGAGACGGCCATTGCGCTCAAGCACGGGCACGGGCGCGCAGTGGTAGTTTGGCGCTTGGCGGAAGGGCCCGCCGCGGAAGAGCAGACCGCTGCGTTCGTCGGCCGGATGCGTCCAGGTGAAGCCGCCGTCGTCGCTGCGGCGGATGACGATCGAGCCGTACTGCTGCGATACGCCGAGGATGTAGACGCTGCCGCGATGCGCGAACAGGCTGCTCCAATAGCAATTCATGATATGGGTGATATTGACCCAGGTGAGGCCATCGTCTTCCGAGCGGTAGATGCTGGTCAGGCTTTCTTCGTCTTCGTGATTTCTGGGGCAGTTGGGCAAACCGAAGTAGTCGTGCGAGGCCAGCAGCGCGCCGTCGGGCAGGCGCAGAATGCTGGGGCTGCCGAGGTAGGTCTTGCTGCGTTCGGGCTGATATTTGACTTCGCGCCAGGTTAATGACATGGGCCGCCCTTTCTACAAGGTGTCGCGGTAATTCTCCAGCTTGCGGAAGATGATCTGGTTGGAGTCGTGGAAGTTGCGCGCGCCGCGATAGGCAGTGCGCACGACATAGATCAAGTCAGCGCCGTCGAACTGCCAATCGACATACTGGAAGCCCGTAAACGCTATCGACTCCTCCGGCTGCAAACCGGTATCGTCGCGCATGAGTTCTTTCACGATGCGCCAATTCCAGAGATCGTCGGAGGCGGTCAGCGACATGACGTTGCGCTGCCGCATGGGATGGCGGGCGCGGTAACGCTGCGATGCCAGATCGCTTGCCAGCCGCTCGAGGATATCTTTGTTTGCCAGGTTATTGACCAGGGAAAGATACTTGCCGGTGACGGGATCGCGGCGGATCACAAATTTGGCCTTGGCGCCGGGAAAATCGATGTAGCCGGAATCGGGATCAAAGCTGAGCGTCTTGCCGTCGTCTTCAATGCGCAGGCGCGGGGCTTTCTCGTCGAGAACTGAGCCGCCTTCAAAGGTCAGGATATTCCAGAGCGCGCCATCGGGCGCGACTACCACGTTGCCTTCGCGCCAGCCGGCCGGATTCGCCCGTTGCGCGTCCCAGCCGCGCGGGATCCAAGCCTGGTCGAAGGGCAGTTTGTTGCTCATGGTCCAGTTGGCGGCGTCCAGCAAGTCCGCGTCCACCGGCGCGGAGATCACGCCGGCTTGAAAATTGCCCCAGCCGGGCGGGTCGCAATCTTCGAAGGCGCGGTAGAGGCGGCCTTCATGGGCGACGACTGGCATGGGACCGCAGTGGTAATTGGGCGGGTCGTGATAGACGCCGCCGCTGAAGAGCCAGCCGCTGGATTCGTCTTTGGGGTGCGTCCAGGTGAAGCCGCCGTCTTCGCTGCGGCGAATGACGATGGAGCCGTATTGCTGCGATGTGCCCAGGATGTAGACCGCGCCGGCGTGAATAAACAGGCTGCTCCAGTAACAATTCATGATGTGGGTGATATTGATCCAGGAGGCGCCGTCGTCTTCGGAGCGGTAGATGCTGGTCAGGCTTTCTTCGCCTTCGTGGTTCTTGGGGCAGCCGGCCAGGCCGAAATAATCGTGAGAGGCCAGCAGCGCCCCATCGGCGAGACGGACGATGCTCGGGCTGCCGAGATAGGACAGGGCGCGTTCGGGATGGAACTTGATTTGTGACCATTTCATGGGCGGCTCGCTTTGCATTGCTTGGGTAAATATCGCTGGCTTGACAAAAGAAAATGGGTCCGCGCCGAAACGCGAACCCATTGAAGCTAAGCTTGCGGGCTTACTCGCTGACGTACCACTGATCGGAGTGGCCGCTTTCGAGATGGCTGAGGTAGAGGACGCCCTCGACTGGCGTGAAGTTGTGCAGACGGTTGGAGCGGATGAAGACCTCCGGCGCCTCGCCAACGGGACCGATGTGGTAGATATTGCGGACGGTATTGGCGACCAACTGCGTACCCAGCTCCAGGTAGCGTTCAGAGCCGATTTCGGTCAGTTGCCATTCGTCAACCAGCCGCATCTGTTCTTTCTGGTACTCGGGCGGTTCTTCGCCTTCTTCGCCGCCGGACAGCCACCACTGACGCCAGGCCAAGCCGCCGCCGACGGGAGTGGAGTCAATGCCGTAGGGCGGGCGCAACCAGATGGGACGCTGGTACATGTCCTTCTCGGAGACGACATCGGCAAACCAGGTCGAAGCGTGGACTTCGTTGGCGAGCAGCGCTTGCTTGAAGGCTTCGCGCGTGCTCGGGTTGATCTCGACATCAACGCCGACCGCTTCCCAATATTCAGCCACCAGTTCGGACATAGGAATTCGGTTGATGGCGTCCCAGAGCACGATCGACAGTTTCTCGCCATCGGGGCGCAGGCGCACGCCGTCATCGCCCATCGTCAAGCCCATTTCGTCCAGCAGGGCGTTGGCGCCGTCGGGGTCATACGCGGCGTAGTGGTCGCTCATCCAGTCTTCGTAGAAGGCGGACAAGGACGAGACGCCCCACTGCCGCGGGACCGCTTGGCCGAAGAAAAGCACCTCGTTGATCTCATCGCGGTTGATCGCCAGCGACATAGCTTGGCGGAAGCGCAGGTCGTTGAAGATCTCGTTCAAGACCGGATCGTTGACCGTGATGTTGAACTGGTACTTGCTCATGGCGCCTTGATCGGCGGGCCAGAGGATGGTGGTGTAATCGCCTTCAGCCTCGCCGGCCTTCAGTACCGGCAGGTCGCTGACTTCCAGGTTGTAGAAGCCGTAATCGATGGCGCCGGCCTGAACGTTGAGGATAACTACTTCCGCCTCGCCCAGCAGCAAGCGCACTTGCCGGTCGATGTATGGCAGTTGATTGCCTTCGGTATCGACCTTGTAGTAGTAGGGGTTGCGGACGTAGAACTTGTTGCCGAAGTCGTCGACGGTATCCAGCGTCCAGGGCTTCACGACCGGCAAGTCCGGGTCGAAATCGCTCTGTCCCGTTTGCCCGTTCATGTGGAATTGGAAGGCGCCGGCCCAGGTATCGTAGCCTTCGGACTCGGCGAGCGCTTGCGCGTCCTCATTGTAGTCGGCGTGCCACTGCTGCAGGTAGTGACGCGGCGCGATGGGGAAGCCCTGGCCGCTACGCGCGACGACGAGGGCGAAGGCCGGATTCGGCTGCGCGGCGATGAAGTTGACGGTCAAATCGTCGACCTTCTCGACCACCAGCGGCGTTCCGCCCGGCTTGAGCGCGTTGGACATATTGGGCAGCTCTTCGTGCAGCATGATGTCTTCGTACCAGAACATGATGTCGTCAGCGCTGAGGGGCGTGCCATCGCTCCATTTCATGCCGCTGCGCAATGTGACGGTGGCCGTCATCAGGTCCTCAGACAGCTCAATGCTCTTGGCGACTTCGGGGAAGACGACCTCCCAATTGGTCGAGAAGCCGGTCAGATGCTGATCCCAGGCGGTGAAACCCGTATTGCCAAAGGATGTGGGGTTGGTGGCGTTGAAGGTGATCTCGCCGCCGTAGCTGCCGATGGCTTCGCGCGGCTGTACAACCATGATATCGCCGCGGTCGGGCAGGCGCTCTTCGACCGGCGGCAAGTCGCCGGCGGCGACCATATCCGCCAGCATCGGCGCTTCGTTAAACATGCCGATGGTATTGCCGGTCTCAGCTTCGTAATCGTCCAGCGACCAGGTTCTGAGGTTGTCGGCCGACGAGTAGCCGTCTTGCGCCGCCACGGCAAATGCCGACAAGACCAAAAGCGCTACCAACAAGGTGAACAGCAGCGGTCTGTAGTTGAACTTGAACATCGTGTCTTTCTCCTGTCAATGAATAAAAGTTAGATCGAAATACAACAGTCGCTTGGCGCTCACCTCCTTCTTATCACTCCCAAGGTTCTAAAGCTTTGCGTTGACTCCTTGTCGCCAGCAAATTATATAGCATCAGACGGCAACGCCAGTCAACTCTAACTCCGAAGCAAAATGACATGCGGCGAAGCGGCCCGGCTCAACTTCTTCCAGCGAAGGCGTCTCTTGCCGGCAGCGATCCCGGGCATATTGGCAGCGTGGATGAAACGAGCAGCCGCTCGGCGGATCTGCTGGGTTGGCGACCTCGCCGCTTAGGATGATCTGGCGCTCCTCCAGGCGCGGATCGGGCTTGGGCACTGCCGACAGGAGCGCCTCGGTATAAGGATGCTTCGGACGGAGATAGAGTTCTTCAGTTTGTGACAGTTCGACGATTTTGCCCACGTACATCACCGCCACGCGATCGGCAATATGTTCCACGACGCTGAGATCGTGGGCGATAAAGAGATAGGTCAAACCGAGTTTTTCCTGCAGATCTTGCAGCAGATTAAGGATCTGGGCTTGAATTGAAACATCAAGAGCGGACACCGGTTCATCGGCGACGATCAGCCCGGGATGCGTCGCCAGCGCGCGGGCGATGCCGATACGCTGCCGTTGGCCGCCGCTGAAGGCGTTGGGATAGCGATTCAGATGGCCGATGTTCAAGCCGACCAGAGCAGCCAACTCGCGGACGGTTTCTTCCAATTCCTTGCCGCGGACGCCCTGAGCCCAAAGCGGTTCGCCGATGATATCGAGAACCGTCATACGCGGCGAGAGCGATGAGAAGGGATCCTGAAAGACCATCTGCATTTCTTTGCGCAGGTTGCGCAGTTCATGTTTCTCCAGCGCGGTTACATCAACCGTGTCACCGTTGCTCGTCTGCAAGTGGATTTCGCCGCTTGTCGGTTCAATAGCGCGCAAGACGCAGCGCCCCAGCGTCGTCTTGCCGCAGCCCGATTCGCCAACCAAACCCAAGACTTCGCCGCGCTTGATGCTGAAGCTGACATCATCAACCGCTTTCACTTGCCCCACCTGCCGGCGCAGCAATCCCTTCTCCACGGGGAAATACTTCTTCAGCCCTATGACCTCTAGGATGATCGTTTCAGACCGCATGATTCACGCCTTCCGGCTTGCTTTCGCCAACAGCGTCTACAACCTCAGGGTAGACAAAACAGGCGACGGCGTGCTCCTCTTCGATTTGAATCAGAGGCGGATCGAGGCGGTTGCACAATCCTTCTATCGCGGCGGCGCAACGCGGGTAGAACCCACAGCCGGGCGGACGATTGATCGGCACTGGCACCGCCCCGGGGATGGACTCCAATCGCGCGCGGGACTTCTTGCCCATTTTCGGCACCGACTGAATCAGCGCCTTGGTATACGGATGTTTCGCGTCGTAGAAAAGACTATCCACATCGGTAATTTCAACGATCCGGCCCAGGTACATGACCGCTACCACCTGCACCATGCGGGCGATTACGCCCAAGTCGTGGGTGATGTAAAGTATCGACATGCCGAACTCATGCTGCAGATCTCGCATTAGCTGCAAGACTTGCGCCTGCACGGTCACATCAAGCGCGGTTGTCGGTTCATCGGCGATCAATAGCGACGGTTCGCAAGACAGTGCCATAGCGATCATGGCGCGCTGGCGCATCCCGCCGGATAGCTGATGCGGATATTCGTTCATGCGCTGCGCCGGATTGGACATGCCGACCCGGCTCAGCAGATCTATGGCGATCGCGGTCGCTTTCTTCTTGTCATTCGCGCGATGAATGCGAATGGCTTCAGTAATCTGATTGCCGATGGTGTGTAATGGCGAAAACGAGGTCATCGGCTCCTGGAAGATCATGGCTATCTCGCCACCGCGTATGTCTCGAATCACTGGTCCGTAGGGATCAAGTTCTGTTATGTTGATCGGCTCGCCCGCGGCCGGAAAATAAGCAACGCTCCCTTCAATATGAGCAAAGCTCGGCGCCAGGCGCATTATCGTGTTTACCGTCATGCTTTTGCCGCAGCCGGATTCACCGACCAGCCCCATCGTTTCGCCGCGGCGAATCGTGAAACTGATACCGTCAACCGCTTTCAGCAAGCCCTCTTCCAAGGGCAGATGCGCCTTGAGATTCTCTACTTGAAGCAGCACGTCATCCATTTCCGGCGCCTCAGATATGCTTGTAGGGGTCGGCGGCGTCGCGCAGGCCATCGCCCAGGAAGTTGAAGGCGATGACAATAACCACCACCACCGCGCCGGGATAGAGCAGCCAGGGGTTAATCGTCACTGTCTGAACATTTTGAGAATCCTGCAAGAGCGTGCCCAAGCTGACGGCCGGCGGCTGAATGCCCAATTTGAGGAAGCTGAGCGCGGTCTCGCCGAGAATCATGTGCGGTATTGCCAGCGTCAAATGCACGATGAGGTAGCTGAGAAAGCCGGGCAGGAGATGACGCGTGATGATCGCGCGTTCTTTTAAGCCAGAGAGCTTGGCCGCGAGCACATAGTCTTCTTCGCGAAGGCTGATAAGTTTGCCGCGAACCACGCGCGCCAAGCCCGTCCAGCCGACGGTCGCCAATACCAGCGATATGCCGAAGTAGACTTGAATCGGCGTCCAATCCGGCGGGACAAGGGCCGCCAGCGCCATCCAAAGCGGAAGCGTCGGCAGCGATTGCAAGAATTCGATCATCCGCTGGATGATCATATCGGCGCTGCCGCCGTAGTAGCCGGATATGCCGCCGAAGATTAAGCCGAGGACGAAGCCGATAGCCAAGCCCAGAAGGCCGACAAACAGCGATGTGCGCGCGCCCAAAAGCATGCGACTGAATAAGTCCCGCCCCAGCCCATCCGTGCCGGCAAGGTATATCACTGCATCATCATGTACCCCGAACAGATGTATATCGGTTTCGATAAAACCGAGCAGGCGATAGGGCTCGGCCTTAACAAAAAATTCGATGTAAAACTTCTCGCTCTTGTCTTCGACATAGTGGCGCTGGAAAGTCTCGAGGTCCAACTCATTTACGATCTTGTAAACGAAGGGGCGCGCATGGAATAGGCCCTCCTCATCGACGAAGTGTATCGGCGTTGGCGGCGCGTACAGAAAATTGGTGTCGCGCGTGAAGGCGCCATAAGGCGCAAAAAACTCGGCGAAGATTGCCAAGATGTAGAACAGAGTCAAAAACACCCAGCAGAAGTAGGCTACACGATGACGCCGGAACTTGCGCCAGATCAACTGCCGCTGCGAGAGTATCTCGTAATTCAGCGTCTCATCGATATCCAGGCGACTGACTTCGCCGCGCGCTTCAGACATCACTAATTGCCCCTTTCATAGCGAATCCGCGGATCCAGCCACATCAGAAGCAGGTCGGAAAGGAAAACGCCGACGACCGTCAGCACACTGAGCATCAAAAGCATGCTGGCGGCGGCATAGGTATCCTGGGCGATTAAGGCGCGGAGCAGTAAAGGACCGGTGGTGGGCAAGCCCAGGACGATAGAGACGATGGCGGAGCCGGAGACAATTTGCGGCAACAGGCTGCCGATACTGCTGACGATCGGGTTGAAGGCCATGCGCAACGGATACTTGATGATGAGGAAGCGCTCGCGCAAGCCCTTAGCCCGCGCGGTGATCACATATTGCTTTTGGAATTCATCCAGCAGTTGAGCGCGGAGAATGCGTATGAGGCCAGCTGTCCCCGCCGTGCCAATAACGACGACAGGCACCGGCAAGTGGGTCAACATATCCCAGAATTTGGCCAGGCTCCAAGGCGCGCGCAAGTATTCAGGCGAGAACAATCCGCCCGGCGTCACGCCAAAGACGCGCAGCATGATAATCATGAACACAAGCGCGATCAGAAAGTTGGGCGTGGCCAGGCCGATCAAACCCATGAAGGAGAAGAAATAATCGCCGATGGAATACTGGTTGATAGCCGAATACAGGGCGATAGGGATTGAAACGACATACACAAAGATAATCGACGCCAGCGACACGGTCATTGTCAGGAAGAGGCGCTCTTCAATAAGAGGCCATACTGGCTGATTCCACTCAAAGGACTGACCAAAGTCGCCTTCAGTCACCAGCGGCACGATCCAGCGGATATACTGCTCGTGAAGGGGGCGGTCGAGCCCGTAGCGCTGGAGCAAGAACTCCAACTCGGCCTCGTCCACAATATCGCCCGAAGCCTCCAGTTCGGATTGGTAGTTCTGGATCCAACTGCCGGGCGGCAGGTTGATGATGTAGAAGGAAAGAATCGAAACGAAGAAGAGAACGATGCCCATGTACAGCAAGCGTCTGATGAAATAGTGTAACATTGCCCGCCAACTATGCCAAAGCGCCCAATAAGCTATGTTCCACGGCGCGACCGGGAAAATTAAAATTCAGTAAAGTCTGCCGATATCCTGCGACATCGAGCAGGCAAGAGATTAACGCAGCGCAAGTATGCTGTCAAATATGACGCAGGCGCGCAATTGTATTTGCCGCAATCATCAGCTTCGGTTATTCTCGCGCGATATCGCCATCGGGAAACGAGACGAGAAATGTCATTTGCAACCGTGCAGGATCTGGAGACGCCGAGCGTCCTCATCGACCTCGACCTCATGGAAGACAATATCGCGGTCATGCAGGGGCGCTGTGATGACCTGGGCATCCACTACCGACCGCATATCAAGACGCACAAGATACCGGATATCGCGCGCCGGCAGTTGGAGGCGGGCGCGGCCGGCATCGCCTGTCAAAAAGTCAGCGAGGCCGAGGTATTCGCCGCGGCCGGTATCCGCGATATTCAGATCCCTTATAACATCCTGGGACGGCGCAAGGCAGGGCGCTTGGCGTCACTGGCGAAAGAAGCCGATGTGACCGTGACAGTCGATAGCAAGCCGGTGATCGATGGCATCGCGGAAGCGGCGCAAGCGACGGGCGCCACAGTCGGCATGATGGTGGAACTCGTTTCCCTGGGCGAGCGCACGGGCACGATGCCGGAAGACGCGCTGCGGTTGGCGCGGCACATTCAAGCGACCGACAATCTGCGCTTCGCCGGGGTGATGATATACCCCTCAAACGCGGCGATTAGACCGCGCCTGCTGGAGACGCTGGACCTGCTGGCGGGAGCGGGCATCGCCGTCGAGATGATCAGCGGCGGCGGCAGCGGCGCCATCCGCGATGCCCATCTGCTGCCGGAACTGACCGAACTGCGCGTGGGCACCTGTATCTTCTGGGATTGGAACAGCGTGGCGGCCGATTACGCCAGCTTCGACCAATGCGCCATGCGGGTCCGCGCGACCGTGATCAGCGCCAACGAGCCGAGCCGCGTCATCCTGGATAGCGGCAGCAAGGCAATTCACTCGGAAACCATCGATGATCAGTTTGGCTATATCGTGGAATATCCGGCCGCCCGCCTGCGCAAGGTCAACGAAGAGCACGGCTATGTCGATTGCAGCGCCTGCTCGCGCATACCCTCCGTGGGCGAAATTGTGCATATCATACCGGTGCATACCTGCGTGGTGACTAATCTTCACAATCAACTGTACGGTGTTCGCGGCGAAGCGATCGAAGTAATTTGGGATGTGGCCGCGCGCGGTCTCGTTTGGTAAGCCTGCCGGACTCCCGCTGACGCTTCTACACTAGAGAAAAGGAAACCGAAATGCTTGTTATTGACGCGCACCTGGATCTGTCTTGGAATGCCCTGCAGTGGAATCGCGATCTGTTGGAGTCGGTATACACTATTCGGGCGAAAGAAGGGCGTATGGCGGGCAAGGGTCGGGCAGGCAATACCGTCGCCCTGCCGGAAATGCGAAAAGGGCGCGTCGCCCTGAGTTTCGCCACCATGCTGGCCCGCTCCACCGGGCACACAGCCGCCCACATCGATTACGGCTCGCAAGCGCAAGCCTATGGCATCGCGCATGGACAACTGGCCTATTACCGCGGATTGGAAGCTGATGGTCACATTCGGATCATCGCTGATGGCGGGAGCTTGCGCGGCCATATCAACGAATGGGAGCGCTGGGAAGCTGAAGGCGCGATCGAAGACGCGAGCCCGCCGCTCGGTTTCGCGCTCAGCATGGAAGGCGCAGATCCGATACGCGATCCGGCGCAACTCGAAGCCTGGTGGGCGGCCGGCTTGCGCTTGCTGGGCCCGACGCATTACGGGCCGGGGCGATACGCCGGCGGCACCGGCACCGAACTCGGGCTCAGCGACCTGGGCAAGCCGCTTCTGCAGGAGATGAGCCGCCTGGGCATGCTGCTGGACTTAACTCACTTTTCTGATGAAGCCTTCTGGGAAGCGGTCGCCATTTACGATGGTCTGGTCCTGGCCAGCCACAATAATTGCCGCGCGCTTGTGCCGCATCAGCGTCAATTCAGCGACGAGCAACTCAAGCTCATCTTTGAACGCGACGGTGTGATCGGCGCCGCCTTCGATATCTGGATGCTCGAGCCGGGTTTCATACGAGGCAGCAGCAACGAAGCGGTGTTCATCGATGATGTTGTCGATCATATCGACCACATTTGCCAGCTCGCCGGCAACAGTCGGCATGCCGCCATCGGCACTGATTTGGACGGCGGCTTCGGGCGCGAACAATCGCCATGTGATCTCGATACGATCGCCGATTTGCAGCAACTGCCGGCCAAGCTGGCGGCCCGCGGATACAGCGAGGCGGACATAAAAGACATCATGCACGGCAATTGGCTGCGCCTGCTCTATGCCGCCTGGGAGGCCTGACCGCAGAGCGCCGATTAGAGCTTGCCCGGCAACATGGCGTCAAGCTCAGCGCTCGCGCGCCGCAGGACTTCGGTCAACGCGAAATCGCCGCCATGGGGAATCAGGCGTCTTTGTGCAAGAAGCCGCCATCGACGCGCAAGACCGCGCCGGTGATGTAATCCGCTTTGTCTGATGCCAGGAAGGCGACCGCCTTGCCTATATCGGCTGGCGCGCCCAGGCGTCCCCAAGGCAGCGCCTTCCCCCGCTCGTGAAGAAACTCGACGCCGAAGTCCTCGCGCTCGCCGGGCGTATCGATCCAGCCCGGCTCGATAATATTGACGTTGATCTTGTGAGGAACGAGCTCGCGAGCGATAGACAGCGCCATATGATTAAGACCGGCTTTGGCCGCGTTGTAGGCGACCGCGTTTTGGTACGGCATTTCGGCATGGACGCTGGAAATGAAGATCATCTTCCCGCCCTTGCCGCGCTCGACCATGTGCCGGGCGACCAACTGACTCATGTGGAAGCCCGCGATCAATGTACCTTGAATCACGCGGGCAAAGGCAGCCGGCTCGAGTTTCAGAAATCCAGCCCGATTGCTGTGAGCCGGGTTGCTCACCAGGATGTCGATGGCGCCCGCATCGTTCAAAGCCCGCTCAAGGAGAGACTCGCAGCCGGCGCGGCTGAATACATCCGCTTCCAGCGCCAGGGCGGCGCCGCCGGCCGCCTTGATCTCCGCCACGGTCGCCGCCAGATCGGGATTGCCGGGACGGTCATTGACAGCGACGCGAGCGCCGAGCGCCGCCAGCTCCAGCGCGCAGCCCTTGCCGATGCCGCGCCCGCCGCCGGTTACCAACGCGGTTTTCCCAACCAGGCTCATTTCAACGTTCTCCTTGCTTCGGGCGGCTGAACGCGGCCGCCGCCATTTGACTTGACTGCCGCACTCTAAGCCAGCAGGGGACGCATCCGCCGCAGCGCCCGTTCCAGCAGCGGCAGTTCGGCCGCGTAACAGAGCCGCAAATAACCTTCGCCTTGCGGACCGAAGGCGGCGCCCGGCGCCAAGCCAACGCCGCATTCAGCCAACACTTTTTCCGCAAAACTGTAGCTATCGGCCACGCCGTCCACGGCAAAAAAGGCGTAGAAGGCCGCGCGCGGCAGCGGAAAACAGACTCTTGGCAGTTCAGCGAATTCGCTCATGATCAAGTCACGAGCCGCCCGATAGCGGGCCCGCGCCGCGCTTACAAAGGCTTCACCGTCTTGCAGCGCGGTGATGCCGGCGATTTGCGTTGGCGCGAATATGCAGGAGAAGTTGAACTCGCTGACCGCCGCCAGCGTGTCAATCAATGAAGCGGGCGCGGTCAGCCAGCCCAGGCGCCAGCCCGTCATCGCCCAGGATTTGGAGAAGCTGTTGACGATCAGATACTTGTCAGCGTCAGTGACCTTATCGGCAAAGCTCGGCGCGCAGTCGCAGTCGTAGACGATTCGGTTATAGACCTCGTCGGCGATGAGCCAGATATCACGCTCGCGGCAGAAGTCGATGATCTGCTGCTGTTCGCCGTCCTCGAGCATCCAGCCAGTCGGGTTATTGGGGGAATTGACGAGCAGCGCGCCGGTATGCGGCGGGCAGGCGGCGAAGAGCTCATCGAGATCAAGCGTCCACAGGCCATCGCTGGGCCGCAGCGACACGCGAAGGATCTCGGCGCCCAGGATCTCGGCGGCGGCGGGCAGGTTCGGCCAGACCGGCGATGGCAGGACGACCGCGGCGCCATCGGCGACTATGCACTGTAACGCGACCGCAAGCGCCGACATGCCCGAAGGCGTCACGCCAATGTTGTCTTCGCTGAAGCTGGTTCCATAAAGACCATTGGTATATTCCGCCAGCGCGGCGCGCAACTCGATAATGCCGAGATTGGGCTGATAAAAGGTCTGGCCCTCGTCAATGGCGTCTTTAGCGGCTTGACGAATGAATTCGGGCGTCGGTTTATCCGGCTCGCCGAACCAGAGCGGAATGACATCGGCGCGGCCCATGGCGGCATTCGCCAGCTTGCGAATCAGGCTCGGCTGCAGCGCGCGCACTGTCGGGCGCCCGGCGTGGATCGTCATGGAGATCAATCTCCTTCTTGTTTGTAGAGCGCCACCGCCGCGACGATGATGAGCCCTTGAATAAGTCCCTGAATGAATTGATTGACGCCAAGCATAACCAGCAGATTAGCGGTGATGCCAAGCAAAAGGACGCCGCCCAAGGTCCCCAGCACGCTCGCCCGGCCGCCAAAGAGACTCGTGCCGCCGATGATAACCGCGGTGATCGTCTGTAGCTCAATGCCGTCTCCAATCGCCGGGTCGCCTACGCCCATTCGCGATAGCCAGAGCAAACCGGTCACCGCCGCCGTCAAGCTGCAAAGCACATAAACGCCATAGCGCACCGCTTTGATCGGCACGCCGGAGAGACGCGCCACTTCGATATTGCCGCCGACGGCGTATAGATACTTGCCAAATACCGTATAGCGCAGCAGCAGCATCGTTAACACGATGAGTACAAAGAACATCCAGGCGATCACAGGCACGGGTCCGATTTTCTGCACGTAGAACATCATCACCTCTCGGCTGGCTTTGCCGACCGGCGATGATGAAATGGTCAAGCCGACGCCCCGTAGTATTACTAGCGAGGCCAGCGTCACGATAAAGGGCGCAATGCGCAACTCGTTGATCAGGAAGCCGTGGATCAACCCAACCAGCACACCCAGGCCAAGCGTGGCGATGATGGCGGGCAGGACGTTGCCGCTCTCGCCATTCATCACGATCGCCGAGACCAGGATGGATACTTTGACCAGCGAGCCAACCGAGAGATCGATGCCGGCGGTCAGGATCACCAGCATCTGGCCCAGGGCGACGATGCCGAGGAAGGCCGATTGACGGGCGACATTGGTCAGGTTGCGTTCGGTGAAGAAGCGCTCGGATTGCGTAATGCCGATGATGACGAGCAGCAGGATAAAGGCGTAGACCATGATAATCGGCCCATTGCGGCGGAGGAAGACGGCACGCCCTTTGGACTTCCCATCAAATAAGCTCGCCCCGAGATTCATGATTGGCCCGCCTCGGAACCGCCCATAGTCGCCAGCTCAATAATCCGCGCCTCGCCCGCTTCTTCACGCGCGAGTTCGCCCGCGATCCGGCCATCGTTCATCACCAGAATTCGGTCGCTCATGCCGATGATTTCCGGCAATTCCGACGAAATCATGACGATTGCGATGCCGCGGTCGTTGAGTTGGCGCATTAGCTTATAGATTTCGAATTTGGCGCCGACATCAACGCCGCGCGTCGGTTCATCCAGGATGATGACATTCGGGTCGGTCTCCAGCCATTTCGCCAGCACCACCTTCTGCTGATTGCCGCCGCTGAGAAACTGCGTCTCTTGATCGGAGGATGACATGACGATAGACAGGCGCGCTTGCGCCTCCCGCACGATTTCGTCCTCCGCGGCGCGTTTCAAGACGCCCAGGCGCGTCAAACTTGGCAAAATCGGGATGGTCACATTAATGCGCACGGATAGCGCCGTGAAGAGACCATGCGCCTTGCGGTCCTCCGGCACGAGCGCCAAGCCAGCGCTTATGGCTTGCGCCGGGCTGCCCCACTTGGTTTTGCCTCTAGCCACCAACTGGACCGAACCGCCGGTCAGCGGATCAGCGCCGAAGAGCGCGCGCGCCAGCTCCGTCCGGCCCGAGCCGACCATGCCGGCGATGCCCAGTATCTCGCCGGCGTACAGTTCCAAGCTGACGCCAGCGAGGATCGTGTCGGTCGAAACATCTTCCGCCACCAGCACCAGCTCGCCCTGTTCATGTTCGGTCTGCGGGAAGACCTCGTCCAGCGGCCGCCCCACCATGAACTCGACCAGGGTAGCGCGGTCCAGCTCGCCAATGGGACGCGTGGCGACCAGTTCGCCATCTTTGAGTACCGTAACTTCATCGGCGATGCGGAAGACTTCTTCCAGCCGATGTGAAATATAGATGACGGTAACGCCTTGCGACTTGAGCGATTCAATGATCCGGAACAGCTGATCCAGCTCGCTGCCCGCGAGGATGGCGGAGGGTTCGTCCATCACGATGAGATCGGCATTCTGGGATAGGGCTTTGGCGATTTCCACCAGTTGCTGCTGGGCGATCGTCAATTCGCTGACTGGCAAATGAAGATCGAGTTCTATGCCCAGCCGTTCCAGCAGCGCGCTCGAGCGCTCATGCAGAAGCTTGAGATCCAGAACGCCTAGGCGCTTGCGCGGCTCCCGCCCCAGAAAGATATTCTCGGCGACGGACATCTGCCGCACCAGCGCAAGCTCCTGATAGATGATGCTGATGCCGCTGTCGATGATCTCCGCCGTGGAAGCTTGATCGCGGATCGCGCCTTTGTATATGATTTCGCCGGCGTCCGCGCGGTAGGCGCCGGCCAGGATTTTCATCAGCGTGGATTTGCCGGCGCCGTTTTCGCCAACCAGCCCGTAAACCAGCCCCGGCTTGCAGCGAATCGAAACCTCCTTCAGCGCTTGCACACCGGCGAAGGATTTCGAGATATTACGCATTTCCAGAATGTATTCGCTCATGCCAAGGGAAAAGCGGCACCCGAAACGCCGGGGCGCGCCGGATACCGCTTTGGTCAACTTATTCGGCCCTCAGATTAGCCATCGTCCATGGTGGTGAAACCCAGCTCCGCGAGCTTCTCATCGGGCATCGTGATCGGCCCGTGCACGTCATCGCTCCACTCTTCGCGGAAGTAATCGGCGCCCTCGACATCAGTGAAGGGTTCGCTGTTGGGGATGACGCCCGAGAAGTCGATGAAGCGCGCGATCGGCTCGCCCGCCAAGATTTGCAGCGCCGCGTCAATGCACATGGTGATCATGGCGTTGGGATACTGCCAGGCGAGGTACTTGATGTCATGCTCCAGCGCCAGGCGCAGGAAGCCATTCTGCCATTCGCCGCCGCCGATCGGCGGGATATCCAGGCCGGCATCCAGGTAGGCGCTGATGATGCCTTGGGACATCTGCGCGCCGCCCGACCAAATGCCATCGATCTCATCGCCATATTGCACCAGCCAGGTCTCCATAATGCCCTTGGCATCAGCCGGCGACCAGAAGCCGGGTTGCTTGTCCAGGATATTAATGCCCGGATTGGCGTCGAAGACGGCTTGAGCGCCCTCTTCCATGATGTCCGATGTCGTGACGCCGGGGATGCCGGTCATGAAAGCGACATTGCCTTCGCCGCCGAGCTGGTCAACCACATATTGCGCCAGGCTGGCGCCGACCACCCAGAGGTTTGTGCCGACTTCCGTGACGAAGTTGTCGGTTTCGACCGCGCTCGCGCAGAGCACCACCGGCACGCCCTGCATCATGGCGCGCTCGACCGGCGCTGATAAGGCGGCCGCGCCCATGGGCACCAGGATCAGCGCATCCGGTTCTTGCGCCAGCAAATCTTCGACCTGCGGCACTTGAATATCGGCGCTAGCTTGGGCATCGCCATAGAGCAACTCAGCGACGACGTCTTCGCCCAAATGCTCGACATACCAGTTGGCATGGGCGTCAAAGAGCGCGGACCAGGCGTTGCTCGTTCCCTGCGCCGCCAGAGCAATCCGATATGGACCGTCCTTGGCAAAATCGCTGGTGTCGTAGGTTTCGTCCAGGCGCGATAGAACACTCTGCAAGTACGGCGAGGCTTCGATCTGCTCGTCGGTGAATTCGAAGCCCAGCATATCGCCGTCATCGTCCTGCGCCAGCGCCGCCGTGCCAAGGGCTGCCAACAGCGCCAGGACCAACAGTAAACTCAGTAACTTCTTCATCATGATATCCTTTCAGGTGCAAATTGATTATCCGAACCGTAACAACTGCCCTTCTATCCCTTCGATAACTACGCCTCCTTTCCCGTCTCCGCAATCACGATTCTACATTGGCGACGCTGTACAGCGTCACTGCGCCGAGTATCACCAGCCCCTTGATAATGAACTGCACCTCGACATCCAGGCCGAGAAGCACCACCATCGTGCTCAGAATCTGTATGATCAAGACGCCGGCGATAGTGCCGAGCAAACCGCCCCGCCCGCCAACGAAGGCGGTGCCGCCGACGACCGCCGCCGCGATCGAATCGAGGTCGAGGCCGCTGCCGATGAAGCGGTCCACGTAGAGCACGTAGCCGGTCAAGACCACGCCCGAGATTACCGCGAACAAGCTGCCCAGCACATACACGGAAATGCGGATGAGATCGACCGGAATGCCGGAGAGGCGGGCCGCTTCCATATTGCTGCCGACCGCATAGACGCGCCGCCCGTAAGACGTGCCGCGCAAGATAAAAATGAAGACGGCGCTCAAGCCGAGCCACAAAACGAGCGGAATCGACAGAAATGACCAGGAACGGTTGACGATGCCAAGCACCTCCGGGACGAAGCCGCCGGGCACGCCCCGCGTATAAGCTTGCGTCGCCCCTTTGACCAGCACCAGCATACCCAGCGTGGCGACAAAAGGCGGAACGCGCCGCTTCGTCACCAGCAGACCGTTGCCCAGGCCGACCAGCGCGCCTAAAGCCAGCGCCGTCGCGATCGCCGGTATGACCATCTCGTCGCGGCCATTGCCCACTTCCGCCACCACAACCGAAGTCATGATGAAGATGCCGCCGACTGACAAATCCAAACCCGCCACCAGCAAGACCAGGGTCTGTCCGATGGCGACAATGCCCAACTGCGATGCTTGCCGCATGACCACCGCGATCGTATCCACCGAATAGAGCTTCGGCGTCAGAACCGCGCCGGCCAGCAGCAAGATCAGCAGCGCGATGTACACGCCGTAATCGGCGACGAACTTGCGCGTCTTCCAGCGTTTGTCCGCAATCGGGGCTTGGTAGGTCTTTGTCAGGCTCATGGCGCTATCAGGCGGGCATAATCATTGCAGCCGCATCTATTCGTCAAGATACTTCGCCGCCCATTCGACGCCTTCCCAGGAGATTGTCTTCTCGGGCGTGATCTTGACCAGGTAACGCGGACGCACGCGGGACGGCTCGAGGTACTCGGGACCCCGCTCGCCCAGGTAACGGACCGCCATGCGCCGCGCGATTTCCAGCCACTCGCCGTGCATCAGCGCCGGGCCTTCGACGATTTCAGCCCCGCCGCGGAAGAGCACGCGGGTGTACGGGCTGCTATCTTTGGCGCAAGAAACCGAACAGCGCGGGAAGCGAATCAAGTGCCGCGCGAAGATCGTCTTCGCCCGCGGGATGACCCACATCGCCTCGCCGTCCCATTCCTGCCAGACCGGCGTCACATAGGGATCGCCCTTGCTATCGACCGTGGCGATGCGCGCGACAACAGGACCGTCGAGGAACTCCTGCAACTCGTCGGGGTATAACCCGCGCATTTTGCCCATCCACTCGGGGTATTCGCGTTTTTCACTCATAATTTGTCCTTTCAAAAGCTGCGGGAAACTCAAATAGCAACTGTGACAGCAGCCAACGCTTCATTCAAGTGAGTATAGCTAATGTTACGGGGAGCGCAAAAATCGACGGCTGGCGTCCAAAGCTGCTGATTCGGAATGGATAGGCCCTCGCGCGACGTCAGACAAGTTCAATCCGCACACCCGCGGCATCATCCGGTGCAATAGAGCGAGCCGCGCCCGCCGTCTTGAAGCGGATCCGGTAGGGCAGCGGCCTGTTCGCAGCCAGATGTTCATGCAAGGGACCGCTGTCGTCTGCTGGCGTCAGATATTCCAGCCGATGCGGACCGACCTGGTAGATGATCCCGCGCGCGCCCAGCGCCTCATCCTGAACCGGCGCAGCCTTCGTTTGCAGCGCCGCATCCATTATCCGCCTCGCCACATCTAGATCCCGCGCGGCAAGCGTGATCGTATCAATGGCGATAACCTGATTATCGTGCTGATTCTCTTTCGGGACGCGCTCTTCACGCGGGGTCTCGTCCTCGATGACGAAGGGGATCAGACCTTGATATTCGCCGTAGATCTCGTTGTTCAGCCAGGCAAGTTGATAGCCATCGAAGCGGAGGCGACTTAGACCGACCAGCGAGCTCATCTCCACCCCTTGCTCTTGAAAGACCGCATAATCGCCGCGGATATCGTCCGTAACCATGCAGAAATCGATCAAGCCGCCGCCGCGGCTGTGCACCGCCTCCCACCAGTAGTGCTGCGGGCTGTCTTCATAAAATGAGAGCAGTTCGATGTAGGCGCCGTCCTGCAAGCCTACCAGCGTGTTGTAGGAGCCGATCGGGTGCTTGCCGCCGCCGACCACGTTAAAGCCGAGCGACTTGAAAATCGCCGTCAAGCTTTCGAGCTCCGGCCCGGCGATGACGATATGATCAATGCCTCGTATCATGGAGACCTCCAACTTCTAAAATCATCGCGCAAGTATAGCAGCCAGCCGACGCCCTCGCCCACACATGCTTGACGAATAACGCCCAATCCGTTCTAGTTGTAGGGAAACGCGAATTCTGGAGCATGTAAGATGAAACTCACAAGTGATTTGCATGTCGTCGGCGGCGGCTACTTCGGTTTCGGTTTATCCGGTCATCTGGACTGCCACGTCTACGTCCTAAACAGCGGCTCAGAGTTGGCGCTGATTGATCCGGGCATGGGACTGGAAAAGGACTTTGACGCCATACTGGAAAACATCCGCGATGATGGCCTGGACCCGAGCAAGATACGCAAACTGATCCTGACGCATTACCACTGCGATCACATCGGCGCGGCGGCGGAAGCTCAACGCCGGCTTGATGTTGAAGTCTACGCCTCGGCCTTCGCCGCCCCGTTCATCCGCGTCGGCGATGAAAAAGCGGTCGCGCTGGATGTCGCCAAAGCGGCGAACTTCTACCCCGATGACTACGTGCTGCCGCCCTGCCCCGTGGATATCGAGCTGGTCGAAGGCGACATCGTGAAGGTCGGCAACCTCGAACTGGAGACATTCGAGACGCCCGGCCATTGCGATGGCCATCTCAGCTTCCTGATGCGTGGCGGCGACCGGGTCTACCTGCTCGGCGCGGACCTCGTTTTCTGGGGCGGCAAGGTCGTCTGGCAGAATATCCACGACTGCCGCATTGACGCCTATGCCGACAGCATGTTCAAAATGGAGCCGCTCGAATTCGACGCGCTGGCGCCGGGTCATTTACAGATTTCTCTGACAGGCGGCAAGGCGCACGTAGACGCGGCTTGCGCGGCATTCAGGCAGTTGGGGATACCGCCGAATCTGCTCTAGCTTTTGCCGCGCTGACTGACAGTCTCCGCCGCAAGTTCGACCAATTGCTTGACACAGTAAACGTTTTCCGATAAGGTCGCAAATAGTAGTAAACGTTTTCTGTATTTTACTATTACGGTTATTATCGTGGTCACGATTAAAGAAGTCGCGCATATCGCCGGTGTCTCCATCGCCACCGTTTCGCGCGTGCTCAGCAATAGTGATTATCCTGTCAGCCAGCGGACTCGCGCCAACATTCTCAAGGTTGCGGGGGAAGTCGGCTACTCCCCTAATCGCGCCGCCCGCAGCCTGCGCACCGAGCGATCCTCTCTCATTGGCGTCATCCTGGATAACTTCTCTTCCTTGTGGGCGCCTGTCATCGTCCGCGGCATTCAAGATGTCCTGCACAAGAAGGGTTACCTCACGCTGGTCGTCAACATCCCCTGGGAAGAGCATTCCAGAGCGGATGTTGTCAAAGATCTGATGGGCCATTCGGTTGACGCTTTTGTATTTGTCGAGACCTGGCATCCGGTGCGGGAACGCCTGGACATGCTCAATAACAAGCCCTACGTCATCGTCCATCGCCTGTTTCACGAATCCGATCCGCACAGCATCATCCCGGACGAAACCTACAACAGTTCGCTGGTGGTGAAACATCTTTTGGAACTGGGGCACGAGAAGGTCGCCTATATCGCCGGCGACGCCAACTACTTTTCTTCCTCGCAACGGCTGGATGCTTACCTGGATACCATGCATGCCGCCGGGTTTGGCGTTCGAGACGGCTGGATTGCCCAGGGCGAATGGTGCATTCCCAGCGGCTATCAATGCGCGCAGCGAATTCTCGCCTCTGACGAGATGCCGAGCGCCATCGTCGCCGCCAACGATGAATTGGCGTATGGCGCCTTGTTGGCCGTGCTCGACGCCGGCTTGAAAGTGCCCGATGATATCGCCATCGTCGGCTACGACAACAATGACATCTCGCGCATATCGAACCCAACGATCACCACCGTCTCCCTGCCGCTCTTTCTCATGGGACAAATCGCCGCTGAAAACCTGCTCTGCCAGCTCCAAACAAGCGACCGCGATTATGCGGAACAACTAATTCCAGGCGAGCTCATCGTTCGCCAATCTTGTGGCGCGCCCGAGGGCGTCGAGGTCTATGCCCGTGATTTCCAGCGCGCGACCGCAGAATGACCTTGCATGAGATTCGCGAAAGGAGGATTGACTGGAGAAATTGAGGCGAGTCAGCACATCTTGCCAGATCATCAATATCAATAAGGAGATGAAGAAAATGACACCCCGAAGAATAGTTTTCGCAGTCTTGATCATGGCGCTCTGTATCGGCGCGCTGCCACTTTCGGCGCAAGATGAAGGCGTCACCATGACAATGTGGGTCCGCAACATCGGCGACCAGGTGCAAGAATTGGTCGACGCCTGGAACGACAGAGGCGGCAGCCAGATTGAATTGACCGTCATCCCGCCCGCGGAGTTCGTCACCAAGATGGGCGCAGCCATCGCCGCCGGCGAATCGCCGGATATTGCCAGCATCGACCTGATCTACGCGCCAGCCTTCGCCGCGGCCGGTCAGCTGTTGGATATTACGGACTGGGTGGACGCGCTGCCCTACGCCGATGACTTGATCCCGGCGCATTCGGAGCTAGGCACATACCAGGGGCGGAAGTATGCCGTGCCCTTCCTCATCGAAGGCTCGTTCATCATCTACAACAAAGGCCTCTTCGAGGCGGCTGGCTTGGATCCCGAAGTTCCGCCATCAACCTGGGACGAGCTGCTGGAAGCGGCCCGCGCAATCTCCGCCATTGACGACGAGACCTACGGCTACTACTTCGCGGGCGCCTGCGCCGGCTGCAATGCCTTCACTTACCTGCCCTTCATTTGGGCCAGCGGCGGCGATGTGCTTAGCGACGACTACAACGAAGCCACCATCGCGACTGACCCCATTGTGCGCGAGGCGCTGGAATTCTATCGGCTGATGTGGGAAGAAGGGCTCATCCCAGAGAGCGCGAGCATCGACGACGGCTCCAGCTTCGTGAGCGCCTTCGGCACCGGCACCATCGGCATGGCGGGCACGGGCGCCTTTGGCATCAACACCTACCGTAACGATCACCCCGAGCTGAACCTGGGCGCCTTCCACATTCCTGGACAAGACGGCGGCGCCGCTTCCTTCGGCGGCGGCGATGTCATCGCCATCGGCAGCGGCACGCAACATCCTGAGGAAGCCTGGGAGTTCCTCGAGTGGATGATGAGCGACGAGACTCAGCTTGAACTCTACGCCGCCCGAAATCGGACGACGGTGCGCGTTTCCATGCTCGAGAACGAGTATTCCGCGGGCGACGATCTCGTGCTCACGGCGGCAAGCGCGCTGGCAGTGGGCCACTCGCCCTACTCGCTCGTCTACAACGACCTCTTCAACGACCCCAATGGTCCCTGGCTGGAGATGATCCAAATCGCGATCCTCGATGGCGACATCGACGGCGCGCTGCAACTTGGTCAGGATCGATTCACGCAGATTATGAGCGGCTAGCCGCCAATCGCTTGAGCGCCTGCCGATTTAGGGTTACGCTATCTACTATTGGCAGGCGCTCTCGCCGCGCCTTTGCCTCGGCCGCTCGCCAAAAGGATCCTGCTCTGCGCATGACATTCCCGAATTTCTCATTCAGCTGGGAACAGCGCCGTAAACTCACCGGAATGCTCTTCGTCGCGCCAACAGTGCTCTTCGTGGCCATCTTCTTCATCATCCCGCTGGCGATGACGCTATTCATGTCCTTCCACGATTGGCCCCTCATCGGCGAGCAAGCCTGGATTGGCACAAGCAATTACACCGAGCTCGCGAAAGATCGACAATATCTCAAGAGCCTGGATTTCACCTTTCGCTACACGCTTTTGGTCACGCCGCCGATATTCATCCTGGGCTTCATCCTGGCCTCGCTGGTGCGGCACAATATCCGCTTCATAGGCGTATTCCGCACGATTTTCTTTCTGCCAGTGGTGATCGGCTTGGGGGTCTCCAGCCTCTTGTGGGTCTGGATGCTGGATCAGCGCGTCGGCATCTTTAACAAGATTCTGCTGGACTTGCATCTGATACAGAAGCCACAGCTCTTCTTGGCCAAACCGACCACGGCCATGAATGTCATCATCCTTTCGGTGGTGTGGAAGACCGTCGGCTTCACCATGATTCTGCTGCTGGCGGGCTTGCAGAGCATCCCGGACGAACTCTATGAATCGGCTGATGTGGATGGCGCGGGCTACTTCCGCAAGCTCTTCTACATCACGCTGCCCTTGATGCGGCGCACGATCGCGCTGGCGCTCATTCTGTCCGTCATCGGCTCTGTGCTGGCATTCGACCAGTTCTACATCATCACGCGGGGCGGGCCGCGCAATAGCACGATTTCCATCGTCTACTGGATCTTCAACAACTCATTCACCTATTGGAAGATGGGCTATGGCGCAGCCATATCGATTGTATTGCTCGGCATCCTGGTGACCCTGTCCAGCATCCAATATTATGTCCTGCGAGAGCGATACTAGATGACGGCGACTCCCCTTCGCGACCAAGCGACCGGCTTCGGCGGGCTGACGCAGCAGCAAAGGCGGCTCATCCGCCGGCGCGCGCTGCTCTATCTCAAGTACTTCGTCCTCACCGTGCTGGCGATTCTCTTTCTGTTTCCGATTGTGTGGTCCCTGCTCAACTCGCTGAAACGGCCTTCGGAGGCGCTTGCGGTGCCGCCGACATACTTGCCGACGGAGATTGTCTTCGAAAACTATACGCAACTAACAGCTTTCGGCAATTATGGCGTCGTCGGGCATGTGGAAAACAGCGCCATCGTCGCGCTAATCACAGTGGCCGGCAGCTTGGTCTTGAGCACGCTTGGCGGCTACGGATTCGCGCGTTTCAACTTCCCGGGCAAGAATGTGCTGTTCATCACGGTGCTTTCCACCTTGATGATCCCCTTTCAGTCGATATTGATTCCGCTCTTCGTCATGCTGGTGCGCTTCGAGCTCAACGACACGCTTATCGGGCTGGCCTTGGTCTATATCACCTTCCAACTGCCCTTCGGCATCTTCTTGATGCGCAACAGCTTCCTGGCGGTGCCGCAGGAAATCGAGGAAGCCGCGCTGCTGGACGGCTGCAGCTCCCTTAGTCTGCTCTATCGGATGATGCTGCGGTTGGTCCTGCCTGGCATCGTGACGGTTGCGATTTACGCCTTCATCAATTCATGGAATGAATTCCTCGCCGCGCTGATTTTCATGTCCAACCAGGACAAGTTCACGCTGCCGGTCTTCTTGACCCTGGTCCGCAGCGGCATATATGGCACGGTGGATTGGGGCGCGCTGCAGGCGGGCGTCATCGTCGCTATCTTTCCTTGTCTGGTGGTTTTCCTGCTCTTGCAGCGCTATTACATCAATGGGCTGATAGGCGGCGCAGTGAATAACTGAACAAGACGCAATAGTTTCAAGTTCGATAAACTCAACGGGACAAGTTATGAGCAGTCAAATCAGTGACTACCCGATCAAGCCAGCGCCCTTCACGCAAGTGACTATCAGGGACAACTTCTGGCGTCCGCGCATCGACGCCGCCATCCAGGTCACGATTCCTTACGACTTTGAAAAATGCGAAGAAACCGGGCGCATCGACAATTTCGCCAAAGCCGGCGGTCTGATGCCGGGCGCGCACGAAGGCATCTTCTACAACGACTCCGATGTCTTCAAAGTCGTGGAAGGCGCCGCCTATGCCTTGCAGGTCGCCCCAAATGCCGAACTGGGCGGTTATCTTGACGCGCTGATCGAGAAGTTCGCCGCCGCCCAGGAAACCGACGGCTACCTCTACACCGCCCGCACAATTGATCCGGCCAACCCGCCCGAGCCCTCCGGTCCCGAGCGCTGGTCGAACTTGCGTGTCAATCATGAACTTTACAACGTGGGGCACATGTATGAAGCGGCGATCGCGCACTATGAAGCGACCGGCAAGCAAAACTTTCTTGATGTCGCGATCAAAAACGCCGATCTGATCGACGCCGTTTTCGGCGCAGACAAGCTACGCGATGTCCCGGGTCATCAGGAAATTGAACTCGCCTTGGTCCGGCTTTACCGGGTCACGGACGATGCGCGCTACCTGCGCCTGGCGAGGTTCTTCCTCGATGAACGCGGCCGGGCGAACGGGCGCCAAATCTACGGTCCCTACTGCCAGGATCACCTGCCCGTGACCGAGCAGCGCGAAGCGGTGGGGCACGCCGTGCGCGCCGGTTATATGTACGCGGGTATGACCGATATCGCCGCAATCATGAACGATACTGATTATGCCGCCGCCGCCGAGGCGCTTTGGGACAATGTGGTCGGCAAGAAGCTGGCGCTCACCGGTGGCGTCGGCGCGCGCCACGAAGGCGAGGCTTTCGGCGAGGATTACGAACTGCCCAATCTAACCGCCTACAATGAGACCTGCGCCGCTCAGGCCAATATTCTCTGGAATCAACGATTGTTTTTGCTGACTGGCGAGGCGAAGTATATCGACGTCCTGGAACGCAGCTTGTACAACGGCTTCCTCGCCGGCATCGGCATGGATGGCCGCTCCTTCTACTACGTCAACCCGCTGGCTTGCGACGGGGTTTACCAATTCAATCGCGACGAGAAAATGACGCGGCAACCCTGGTATGGCACCTCCTGTTGCCCAACAAATATCGTCCGCCTGCTGCCCTCGCTGTCAGGTTATGTCTACGCCGCCGGTGAACGAGAAATATTTGTCAATCTGTATGTGGCCAGCAAGGTCGAAACCAGCTTGGCAGGCGCAAACATAACGATCGAACAAGAAACCAACTATCCCTGGGACGGCGACATCAATATCACCTTGACCGTCGCGCAACCGGCGACCTTTGCCCTGCGGCTGCGGATCCCCTCATTCGCTCAAGGCAAGCCGCTTCCAAGCGATCTCTACCACTACCTCGATGACAGCGGCGAGGCAGTCGCGCTCAATGTTGACGGCGAGAAATTGCCGGTTGAGTTGCGGGGCGGTTACGTCGAAATCTCGCGCCAATGGTCCGGCCCCAGCCAGATTTCACTGCGCTTGCCAATGCCGATTCGGCGCGTCGTAGCGCATCCGGCCGTCGCCGACCTGGAAGGCATGGTGGCGCTAGAGCGCGGTCCGCTTGTCTACGCCCTGGAGGAAGAAGACAACGGCAGCGTGCTCGATCTTGCCCTGTCGGATTCAAGCCCGTTGGCGGTCACGCGCGAGGCAAATTTGCTGGGCGGCATTACGGCAATCAGCGGCGAGACCCAGGCGTCAAATAGCGCGCCGCGAGCGTTTATCGCCGTTCCCTATTATGCCTGGGGCCATCGGGGCGCCGGCGAAATGACCGTTTGGCTGCTTCGAGCCTGAGCGCGGCGGCAATCCGCGGAGTTACATTTTAGGCCAGGTATCGCTCAATCGATAACCCAGCGGCCAGGGGTCATCGGGGTCGAGCATCAGTTGCTGCGCTCCGGTAATCCAGGCGCGCCCGCGTATGCTCGGGACAATCGCCGGCCGCCCGGCGACCGCGGTGACTTGGGCAATATGGCAGTCAAAGCGCGAGCCGATTATCGAACGCGCCAAGAATTGATCGCCCGCTGACATCTCGCCGCGAGCATGCAGGACCGCCATCCGCGCCGAGCAGCCGGTGCCACAGGGCGAACGATCCAATTTGCCCGGATCAATCGCCACCGTATTCCGTCCGACCAGCAGGCCTTCGCCCCGTTCCAATGGCAGCGTGAACTGGCAGAATGAAATCTGATTCCATCCATCATGGAGCGGATGCTGGAAGCCAATCTGATCATTGGCGGCAGCGGTGATCGCCGCGCCGACTTGCGCCAAATCACGCGCTTCGTCCGGCTCAATCTCAAAGCCCAGCGCGCGCGCGTCGACCAGGACGAAACTGTCGCCGCCATAGGCGATATCGACAGCCAGCGTCCCGTAGCCTTCAAGCTCCAGCCGGGCATCCAGCTTATGAACAAATGAGGGCACATTGTGAAATTCAATGCTCTGCGCCTTGCCATCGCGGCAGAAGGCGCGCGCGCGCACCAGGCCGGCCGGCACTTCCAGAAAGAATGATGTTTGCGGCTCCGTCATTTCAACCATGCCGGTATCCAGCAGCACGGTCGCCACGCATATTGTATTTGAGCCGGACATAGGCGGCGTGTGCTCCGGCTCCATGATGATGAAGCCGTAAGCCGCGTCCGGGTGCTTCGGCGGGACGAGCAAGTTGATATGTTTGAAGACGCCCCCGCGCGGCTCGTTCAAGACGAAACGGCGCAGCGTCTGATCGCTCGCGAGCCAGCGCGATTGCTCCCAAAGCGTAGCGCCAGGCGGAGGCGCGACGCCGCCAACAATCACATTGCCCACTTCGCCTTCGGCATGGCATGTCACCAGATGAATCAGTTTTGTCGCGCGCATGGCGTGTTCCTCGCTGCTGCCTTCGACCGCAAGATGGCCGGCATTGACCAATGTATAAATCATATTGGCGCGCTTAACAATAAATTGCCCCGATTCGAGGCCCGGCAGCAAGCGAAAATAGCGACTGCCGGCGGCGTTTAGCGCAGGCTGATGGTACAATCTCGCGGGAGAGTCCTGAGAAACGAGGAACCATTCAAATGCACGACGCCCTGTTGAACAAGCTGCGCGCGGTTGATACCGCCACCATCTGCAACGTGATCGAACTCTTTGAAGTGCGCCCGCGCAATCGCGGATTCATGCGCCGTCACATCAAAGCCGCTTTCCCGGACCTGCCGCCGATGGTCGGTTTCGCCGCCACCGCAACCTGCCGCACCTTCACCGAGCCGCCGGCGAAAGACCTGCCGGGCGTACCGGATGTCATCGGCCGATTTGACGAGCTGGCCGGTCCCCCGGTGATCGTCATGCAGAATCTTGACACGGCCGGACAGGCGGCCAATTTCGGCGATGTGTTCTGTAACTCCTTCAAAGCCTTTGGCGCGGCCGGTTTGGTCACGAATGGACCGGGGCGGGATTTCGTCGGCATTGAGCCACTCGCCTTCCCGGTATTTTACAATGGCATCGTCTGCGCGCACGGTTATATGCACTTGCTGGAGACATACGGTCCCGTGCAAGTCGGCGGCATCGACGTCTATCCGAACGATTTGCTGCACGGCGATGCCAACGGCGTCACCACGATTCCACTCGCCATCGCAGCCGAGGCGGCGGATGTCAGCGCCGAATACGCCGCCGCGGAAGCGGTCGTCATCGAAGCGGCGCAAAGCGGGGCAGCCAGCTTGCAGGACTTGCGCGACGCCTACAGCGAGATGTCGCGCCGCATCACCCAGCTCAGCGCGCGCGTCCGAAAGTCTTAACCCCCCATAATCAGGAGATCGTCATGCGACTTTATGTGACCGGCGGCACCGGCCTGGTCGGCAGCAATGTAATTCGGCTGGCGCGCCAGCGCGGCATTGAAGTCATCGCCTCGCAGTACGGGCCGGCGCCCGAATGGACGGTCGATTATCCGCTGGACCCGCTCGATTTGGCCGACCACGATGCCATCCGGCGCTCCATGCAGAAGTACAAGCCGGACGCCGTCATCCATGCCGCCGCCATTCTTGATCAGATCGTCATGGATACCCGGCGAGAGTTTTGCTGGTCCCTGATGGTGGATGGCGCGCGAGTCCTGGCGGAAGCCTGCCGCGAGGTCGGGGCGCGTCTGGTCTTCGTCTCGTCGGATTGGGTCTTTGATGGCCGCGCCGAGATCGTGGACGAGACCTCCCCGCCGAATCCGGTCAACTTCTACGGCGTGATGAAGGTCGCCTCGGAGCGGGAACTGGGCGCGATGGACGGCTTGAATTACGGCGTCGGCCGCCTGGCCGGCATCTACGGTTTGAACTACGCCGCGCCATCGCTGCTGCGCAAAGACAACGGCCTCGGCTTCGACTTCTCAGTCTATGTGATTCATCGCCTGGCCGCGGGCTTGCCGGCGGCGGTATGGACCGGACCGAAAGTCAATGACGAGGCCCACCCCACCCTGGCCTCCGATTGCGCCGATATGCTATTGCGCCTGGCCCAACATGACAGCAATGGCATCTTCCATTGCTTCGGCAGCGAGTGCATCAATCGCATTGACCTGGCGCATCAGATCGCCGCCGCCTTTGACGCTGACCCCGCCCTGATTATGCCGACACGCACCGACCAGGCCGTGCTGGATGAGATGCGTCACATCGGCATCCCCTATCGCACCCGCGCCAGCACTGAGCGTACGGCAGCAGCGCTGGGCCGCCGCGCCTTCAACGTCGGCGAGGGACTGCGCGCTTTCCGGCAGGAGTGGGATGCATTCAACAGCTAGCCGCAGTCCACTTCACCCCATCCCCCGGCCCCGTTCCCGCCATCGCTATGGCGGGCATCCATTAAAATGAGGAAGGGGAGCGCATTTGGCGAGATTGGGAAACCATTCAAGACTCCTATTACAAATGAAGTTTTTCTCATTATTTTGCGAGTTTCCCAGTCGGGCGGTTTTCTGACCGGAAAAAATGTTTTTTCGGCAATCTGGCAATCTGGCTAGACGCGGACGGAGGGCGCACCGGTGGCGCAGGCGCGGGATCGGGAGGACTGGGATAGCTGGCGCTGTTTTCATGGCGAGTATTATAGCACAGATGTGCTTGGATTGGGCGAGCAAATGTTCTTGAACTCGCATAGAATTTGGTGTGAGACGCGCTTGGGTTGGCTGGGTTTCCCGATCGCTTTCTTCTAGCTCGCCTCCGGTCCCGCAATCTCTACAGCGCGACCGCGCCATTCGTCCGCATCGACCCGGCGCTGCGTTACAATCGACCGCGGTACGAAATCTGCCCTTTACCATGGAGAGCCACGCTCATGTCACAACCCAATGTCGTCTTCTTGCTGACCGATCAATGGCGCTTGCAGGCGCTGGGATACACCGGCAACAAGCAGGTGCGGACGCCCAATATCGACCGCCTGGCCCATGAAAGCGTCAACTTCAAACAGGCCATTTCCGGCTACTCGGTCTGCTGTCCCTGGCGCGCCAGCTTTCTCACCGGGCAATATCCGCTGACGCACGGCGTCATCGTCAACGATGTGCCCATCAGCAGCGAGCCGATTGGCTTGGGCGATGCCTTCAAGCAGGCGGGCTACAATACAGCTTTCATCGGCAAATGGCATGTGGACGGGCAGGGACGCAGCAACTACATCCCGCCCGAACGCCGCCTCGGCTTCGACGCCTTCATGGCGCTGGAATGCAGCCACGATTACAATCGCTCGGCCTATTACGATGGCGATGACCCGACCATGCGCTACTGGGATGGTTACGATGTCTTCGCGCAGACGGCCGCCGCGCAGCGCTACATCCAATCACAAGACGGCGAACAGCCGTTCATGCTGGTGCTTAGCTGGGGCCCGCCGCATAATCCTTACCAAACCGCGCCGCCTGAATACCGCGACATGTACGACCCGCGCGATATCGAATTGCGGCCCAACGTTCCCGCCGACATGGCGGATGAAGCCCGCGAATGGCTGGCCGGTTATTACGCTCACTGCAGCGCCATCGACAAGTCGGTCGGCGATATCATGGCGACGCTGGACGAACTCGGTTTGACTGACGACACCGTGCTGGTCTTCGCCTCCGACCACGGCGACATGCTCGGATCGCAAGGCACGGTGCGCAAGCAAAAGCCTTGGGAAGAGTCGATCCGCGTGCCCTTCCTCTTGCACTACCCGGCCGAGTTCGGGCGCGAATCAGCCGAAGTTGATTCCTTCCTTAACGCCCACGACATCATGCCGACGCTGCTTGGCGTCTGTGGTCTACCGATTCCGGCGACCGTCGAGGGCCGTGATTTTTCGCCCGCGCTACGGGGAGAGAAGATCCAAAGCGATGGCGCGCTGCTGGCCTGCTTCCATCCTTTCGGCGAATGGCATCGCGGCGTCGGCGGCCGGGAGTATCGCGGCATCCGCACAGCCCGCTATTCTTACTGTCGCGCTCTGGATGGACCTTGGCTGCTCTACGATAACGAGGCCGATCCCTTTCAACTGACCAATCTCGTAGACCGGCCCGAATGCGCGGAGGCGCAGCGGGAATTGGACGCGCTGCTGGGGCGAGAACTGGAAGCCATCGGCGACGATTTCTTGCCCGGCATGTCCTATATTGAGCGCTGGGGCTATCCCCTGGACGACACGGGCACGGTTCCCTTCCGCTGGTGAAATCCGTCAAGGGCTGGCTCAGCCGCTGAAGCGCACATAAGCCTTGCTGCGATGATAGATCAACGGCGACTGGGCATCGTCATCGAGGGCATCGCCAATTTTGTAGCTGTCTGCCTGCGCCTGCGTCAAGATATTGCGCTGGCCGTTGAAGGCGCTGCCATCGGGCATATAAGCGCAGGTCATCGCGCGGCGATGATAGGGCGTCATGTTCGCGCCCGCGCCATGCGCGAGCAAGCCATTATGGAAGGAGCAGGAGCCGGCTTTCATCGAGGCGGACGCGGCCTCCATCTTGCCCCATGCCGGATAAGCGTTGAACAAGTCGCCGATATTGCTGCCGATGCCGACATTGTCATAAGTCGCCGTTTTATGGCTGCCCGGGATGAAGTAGAGGCAGCCGTTGTCCGGCGTCACATCATCCAGCGCCACCCAGATGCTGATGGCGTCGCGCGAATAAAAGGACCAGTACGGGTTATCCAGGTGCCAGCCGGTCGGGTTACCCCAGGGCGGCTTGATCAGCGCTTGATCGTGCCAGATGCGGATGCCGTCCACGCCCGCCAGATCGGCCGCCATCTTGCCCAGGCGATCGTCAATCATCAGCCGGCGCATGCCCTCATGGTCGTTCCACAAGTTGATGCGCTGGGCAAAGACCCGCGCGTAATAGTTGTCTTCTTCCATCATGCTGCCGTCCGCCAGCTTGCGCTTGCCGCGCGCCGCAACCGCTTCGCCCACATACTGGCGCCAGGTCTCCAGCTCGTCGGCGTCAAGGAAGTTGTCAAGCACCACGTAACCATTGTCTTGATAGAACTGTATCTGCTCAGCCGTAATTGTATGATTCATCGTATTCCCGCCTTTCAATCTCTCGTCAATTACCATTTCGCGACGATATTATCCGCCGTGCGCCATGCCAGCGCCATGATCGTCTCCACCGGATTGAAGCCGCCGTTTGTCACATGCGGCGAGCCATCGGCGAGGAAGAGATTATCGTGGCTGTGAACGCGACAGAATGGATCGACCACCGATATCGCCGGGTCTTCGCCCATGCGGCAGGAGCCGGCTTGATGCTGGCCGCCGGACAGATAGCGCGGGGGCGGCTGCCCCCAAACCTTGATCGCGCCCGAGGCTCGCAGCCATTCCTTCGCCCGCTCGTGCATGAAGCGCGCCGTGCGCACCGTCTCCGGATGCGTCGCGCCCGAAAGATGAGCCACCGGTATGCCATACTTGTCTTTGACTTGAGGATTCACATTGACGCGCGCCGCCGGGCTGGGAATCTCCTGCACCGGACCGGTCACATCATTGATGCGGCGGTAATTGTCGCGCATGAAGCGCTTGGCTTCGATGCCCCAGCGCGGCGCATCGGGCGGGTAAAATCGCTTCCACATTGTCACCGGCGTCACGATATCTTCATCGCCCAGGAAGCCGCCGCCGATGATGTCATCGTTGCCGTGGTTGAATTGGCAAGTCGCGATTGAGCAGCCGGGACCGACGCCATCGAACATCACATCGGGAAAGAGCCCGGCCGCGCCGGGATAATAATGCCCCTGCAAGTTGCGGCCGACCTGGTCGCCGCCATTGCCGATGCCGGTCGGCTCCTGCGGCGTGGCGGAATTAAGCAGCAAACGCGCCGTTTCCACCGCGCCGCAACTGAGGACGACCACATCGGCCGTCAGGGTCTGTCGCTGCCCGTTGGCGTCAATAATCGTGACGCCGGTGACGCGCCCGCCAGCGCTGCATGCCAGCCGCTCCGCCATCACTTCCGTCCGTAGCGTACAATTCCCCGAGCGCAGAGCGCGCGGCACGGTTGTATTGTGGCTGCCATTCTTGGCGTCGGCCGGGCAGGCGAAGCCGACGCATTGCTGGCAATTGATACAGCCGGGACGGTCATTGTAGGGCACAGAATTGATCAGCCGGGGCACGCGCAGCCACTGCCAGCCCAGTTGCTCCAAGCCGCGCTTGTGTATGCCCGATTTATGAGGCAGCGGCAAGGCGGGCATGGGATAGGGCTTATCGTATGCCGGCAGATGCGTCATCGTGCGATGATCGCCACAGATGCCGATTTCCCACTCCACTTTCTCGTACCAGGGCAGCAAGTCTTCGTAGCCGATGGGCCAATCCGCCAGCGAGCTGCCTTCGGGCACGCCATATTCGCTCGCCATGCGAAAGTCCTGCGGCATGAAGCGCCAGGCTTGCCCGGCGTAGACGCGCGTCCCGCTGCCCACGCAAGCGGCGTTATTCTGATAGCCGGGCTCATGCGGGCGCAGCAGGCGAAGATCGCCCAGCGCTTCGCCCACGGGGATCGGGAAGGAGCCGGCCTCCAGCGTCCGCGGATTGCCATCGATATCCGGTCCCGCATTATGTCCGTAGACCGCCATTCGCTGATTGCGCAAATGATCGCGACCGACCGTCTCAAAGGATAGGTCGCGTCCGCGTTCCAGCAAGAGCACTGATTTGCCCGCTTCCGCCAGCACAGCCGCAGCCACACCGCCGCCGGCGCCAGAGCCGATCACAATGGCATCGTAATCGCTGTGGCGCGTAGACACTGTCACTTTCATCCGCTCACCTCGAAACCAATCATTCGCCAGGCAATGCCAGCGCGGTTGCCGCCATTGCCGGGGTCGCTATAGAAACCTTCGGCGCAATGTTCGACGATATCGCGGAAAAACGGCGCCGGCTCAATTTGCCAGGCCGCCTCGACCGCACCCTGCTCTATCCGCATGAGCAGCGCCGTCCGCTGACGAGGGCTGATACCGGCGAAGTCCGCGCCGTGCAACACGCGCGCTTCGTCATCAAGGCCGGCCAGCCAAGCCTGATAGGCGGGCAGCAGCTTGGCCAGATCGCTCGCCAATTGCCGCCCCAGATAGTCGCCGACGCCCGCTTCCCAGGCGCCAGGGAAATCATCTTCCGGGATAATCGTATCAAGCAAAGCGCGCAAGCATTTCAATTGCCGTCGGCGTGTCTGTCGCTGTTGCAGTCGGCGTTGCCGTTGGCGTGTCCGTAGCTGTGGCAGTCGGCGTATCCGTGAACTTTCGCCTTATAAGGTTGGATACTGAATAAATGATAATATATAGAAAATCGATTATACAAGTATTAATATTGAATAGTAACAAACAATATGTTACATAATTTACTATAATATCACATATGATAGGTATCGACCACATTGCATCAATTTACTAGTCTTTCTTTACCTGTGCGAACCGACAAAATCTGGGAACTCCCTTACTCAGTCAACGATTACAGCACAGGGAGTGGCTCTGAAGCGTGGAGAGTTTACATTGGAAACGCTTAAAGCAAATTATGGAGAGAAAATAACATATAGAAAACTGATTCTAAAGTATCATTATCGACAGAAAAGTTAAAAATAAGTATATGGCATTCAAGTAATCCTATCTCAGAACATAATAATAGAGGAAGTGCTGACTGACAGCGAATGTCGCTGGTTAGTGTTTACGCGACCTATATGCCTCACCGTATCGTCCCTACAAACTCATGGGAATGAGCGTCATATCCTTGTAATTCACCCTCGCTTTGATAAGCCAACTCGTAGCGTCGGTTATTTACCTATGATAGACTTTCCGCGGTTATAGGAGAGGACCCATGCCCCAAAGACCCAATGTTTTGCTTATCGCCATCGATTCCATCCGCGCCGACCACATGTCTTGCTACGGCTATGACCGGCTGACGACACCCTATATTGATCGCTTCGCCCAAGGCGGGGCGCTTTTTGAAAACACCTTCAGCCCGCATATTCCGACCACGTCGGCTTACGCCTCCATGCTGACGGGGCTTGATTGCTTCGGCACGCAGGTGGTGGCGCTGCGCCATAAGGGACCCTTGCGGGCGGAAGCGCCAACCGCCGCCGAGATCTTCCGCAACTACGGCTACAACACGACCTGCGTCGGCTTCAGCGGCAACCCGAGTTCGCGCGGCTTCGATACCTATATCAACTACGCCGGCTGGGGCAGTTGGAAGCAAGGCAGAAGCCCCAAAGCGCAAAACCTCAACGAGGTCGCGCTGCCGGAACTGGAGCGGCTGACTGCCGAGGACAAGCCCTGGTTCGTCATGCTGCGGCACATGGACCCGCATGCGCCATACCTACCGCCGGAACCATACGAGCGCATGTTTTACCACGGCGACGAATGCGATCCCGACAATCGTTCGATGGACCCGGTGTTGGCTTTTAAGCCATTCGCCACCTTCTTCAAGTCCTGGATGCCGCCCGGCATCAGCGACAAGGGCTACGTCATCGCCCAATATGACGGCGCCATCGCTTACATGGACGCCGCGATTCAATCCATATTCACCGCGCTGGAACAACTCGGCATCATGGACGACACCGTCATCGCCCTCAACGGCGATCATGGCGAGACGCTCTACGATCATGAATGCTGGTTCGACCATCACGGCATCTACGACAACGTCCTGCATGTGCCGCTGATCATCCGTTATCCGGGCGTCGTGCCGGCCGGCCGGCGCCTCAGCGGCTTCAACCAGCACAAGGACCTGCTGCCCACCCTGCTCGAGCTGGCGGGCTTGGCGTATGACGCCGAGAAGGACGGCTACCAATTCGACGGGCGCAGCCTGATGTCTTTGGCGCGCGGCGAGGAAGCGTCTTTCGAAAGCGAATTTTACATCAGCGAATGCACCTGGATGCGCAAGCACGGCTGGCGCACGCCGGGCTGGAAGCTGATGATCGCCCTGGAGCCGGACTTCCATTTCAAGCCGGAAATCGAGCTTTACAATCTGGTCGAAGATCCGGAGGAGAACAACAATCTGGCGGAAGCGCGCCCCGATGTTGTGGCCAACCTGAGAGCGCGGATGGAAGCCTTTATCGCCAAACGGGAGGCCGAAACCGGCCTTACCAATCCCATGCTGACGCAAGGCGACTGGCACGGGCAAGAAGGCGTTGGCGCTTTCAAGACATCGCAGCAGGCCTACGATACACTGTATATCGGCGACCTGGACGAGGCGATCCGCTTGCAAGCGGAATCACGCAAGGACAGCGACGGTGAGGAAGAAGACGCCAGCAACGACTAAACGACAAATGGCAAGTTTTGAAAGTCTTGTCCGATATCGGAGTTCTAGCTCTCTGTGAGTCGTCCGCCGGACATGACACTTGTAGCACAAAAAAGGGAGAAGCAACCTATGACATTACGAGTAGCTATCGTCGGCATGGGCGGGATCGGCAACAATCATGGCCGCTGCTATACCAATCACCCGGACGCGAAGGTCGTCGCCGTTTGCGATATCATCCAGGAGCGGTCGGACAAGGCGGCCGAGGCCTTCGGCTGTCAAGGCTTCTATTCGGTGGAAGCGCTGCTGAATAGTGGTGTGGAATTCGACGCGGCCAGCGTGACGACGGCGGGCGCTGAAAACGGCGGCGATCACTACGCGCCGACGATGCAGTTGCTGCGCGCGGGTTACCCGGTCCTGGGCGAAAAGCCGATCTCGAATAATATCGACGAAGCGGCGGAAATGGTGGCGCTGGCCAAGGAGAAGAATCTGCGTTACGGCATCAACCTCAACCACCGCTTCACGCCGGCGGCAATGCTGGCGAAAGAGTGGATCCTCCGCGGCCGGCTTGGCGAAGTTAACATGATCAACATGACGATGTGGATCAATAACCCCAACGAGACCTCGCCGCATTTTCATATGCGGGCGCTGCATCCGCATTCGCTGGATGTGATGCGCTACTTCGCGCAATCCGAGGTGACAAAGGCGCAAGCCTTCTTCAAGAAAGGCAAGGGGCGGGGGATATGGTCGAACGCGCAGATCAACCTGCTTTATCAGAACGGCATCATTGGCCACCTGCGCGGCAGTTATGACGGCAACTTCGGCGCGGCCGGCACCTACGGGCTGGAGACGCTGGAAGTGGTCGGTTCGGACGGGCGCTTCATCTTGCGTGATGCCTGCGAGGAATTGACCTATTATCCGCGCTTTGACACCAAGTTGGAGCGGCACGAGAATTACGGCGGCATGAGCCATTTCGGCCAGACCTTCCAAAGCCGCATCGGGCATTGGGTCGACCAGAATTTGGCGGGGGTGGCGCCGGAGAAGATCGACGCCTCGGGCGCCGATGCGCTCAAGGTGCAGCGCGTGATCGAAGCCGCCATCGAATCCTGGGATACCGGGGAAGTGATCTCGCTGTGATCACCGTCATCGGCCGCGGGCACAGCGGAACGCGGTCGATATCGCATACGCTTTACGCCAGCGGCGTTTACATGGGCCAGACCTTGAATCCGTCGGGCGATCTGGTGCCAGCCTGGCTGATGTACGACGCCTGCCGCGTCTTTGCCCGCTACGTGACCTGGAACGGCGGCTTAAACTGGGACTTCAGCCGCGCTCACGAAACCGAGATACCGCAGCGTTTCATCACGATTTTTCACCGTTATATCGAGTCTGTGCTGAACCATAAAGGGAAACTTAAGGGCTGGAAGGTGCCGGAGACGACGCTGGTCTATCCCTGGCTGACGCGACTGTATCCCGATATGCACTATATTTTCTGGATTCGCAATCCCCGCGATTGCATCATCGGCAGCCACAAGACGGACGACATGCGTGATTTCGGCATTCAGTATCCGGAGACCGCTGACGAGCGCCTGCGCCGAGCGATCTCGTGGAAGTATCAATATGACCTGGTGAAGTCGACGCCGAAGCCAAAGCGCTGGATCGAAGTGCGATTTGAAGATTTTGTGACCAAGCAAGAAGAGACGCTGGACCGGCTGGAAGAATTTCTCGGTATTCCGCTGGCGCGCATCGTCATGCGGAAAGACACCATCAACCGCTGGCAGCGCGACGAGGGCGTGAATTATTTCGACTTTTTAGCGCCGGCCATGCGCGAATATGGCTACGAGACACCGCAGCCGATGAAATCTGTAGGGGCGACTCGGTGAGTCGCCCGCATATTGGGAATCGACAATGGCATTAAGAGTAGCGGTCATAGGATTGGGACCGATTGGAAATCGGCATGCGAAGCTCTACGCCGAGGATGACCTGGCGAAATTGGTCGGCGTCTGCGATGTCATCGAAGAACGGGCGGATAAAGCGGCGGCGGCGCGCGGCGTGCCCGCCTTTTATGATGCCGAGCAAATGCTGCGCGACCTGGCGCCGGATGCGGTCAGCGTGACGACCGGCGGCTACGAGAACAGCAGCGACCACTACTTGCCGACGATGCAGGCGCTGGAAGCGGGCTGCCACGTCCTGGGCGAAAAGCCTATCTCGAACGAGATCTGTAAGGCTGAGGAGATGGTGGCGACGGGCCGCGAAAAGGGCCTCTGCTACGGCATCAACCTCAATCACCGCTTTACGCCGGCGGCGCGTCTGGCGAAGTCCTGGGTGGACGAGGGACGGCTGGGCACATTGCTCTTCGTCAATATGGCGATGTGGATCATGAACCCGGCCGAGACCTCGCCCTTCTACCATATCAAGTCGCTGCATCCGCATACGGTGGACGTCATGCGCTATTTCTGCGGAGATATCGAGGCGGTGCATTGCTTCGGCACGAAGGCGCCCGGAAGACAGATTTGGTCGACGGCGCAATTCAGCTTCCGCTTCCGCAACGGCGTGGTCGGCGCTTTGACCGGCAGCTACGATATCGAGCGCGGGCACCCCATGGAGCGCTGCGAAGTGGCGGGCACCGGCGGGCGTTTCGTTCTCGACGATATGTGGCGGGAATTGACGCTCTACCCGGCGGGGGACTTGAACAAAACCGTCTACACCGACCCGCTCTTCGGCGGCTTCCACAATTTCGAGAATACCTTCCGCGAGCGGATTCATTGTTTCTTGCGGCAGGTCACAGATGGAGTCGCGCCGGAAAACATCGATGGCAGCGCGGCCGAAGGCCTAGCGGCGCAGAAGGTGCTGGCGGCGGCGATTGAGTCGTTGGAGACTGGAAAGACCGTGTTTGTAGATTGTGGTGAGTGATTCAAGATGCAATTGGTCACACTTTTGCCACCGAGTTAGCAGAGTTCAAAAGAGGGCACGGAGTTTATTCATAGTGTCCAGGGCCGCAAAAGCTGACGAGCAAAAGAGTGGTTATGGAACAACAATTTACCATCATCTCTGTGCACTCGATTTTCCTCGGTGTACTCGGTGGTTAAGGGCTAACGATTACGCTTTGAGCACAAGTATCGGACAGAATTAGAGCGAGGCAAGGATATGAAATTAGGAGCGAACTCACTACTCTTCGGCAGTTGGGACATGGAAACGGCCTTCAAGTACCTGAAGATGGCCGGCTACGACGGCATCGAAATGTCCGCCATCGACGCCATGAGCCAGCACTTGGTCTTGTCGCGCTGGCAGGAATGCGCGCCGGAGGTTGTGCGACTGTCCAAAGAATACGACCTGGAACTTTTGGCGATGGAGCAATCCTCGCGCGATCCCGACCTGATGGAGCGAGCCATGCAGGCGGCGGTCGAGACCGGCATCCCCATCATCAATGTGGGACCGGGCGGAAAGTCGGATGATGAATCCACCTATCAGCAGGTCTTGGACGAATTGGGCGCGCTGGTACGGCGAGCCGAGCACTACGGCATCACGCTCTGCGCCAAAGCCCATGTCGGACAATATGTCTACAATACGCCTACCAGCCTCAAAGTCTTGAAGGATATCACCTCGCCCAACTTCGGCCTCGACATGGACCCGTCGCATATTCATCGCGCCGGCGAAAATCCGGTCGAGGCGATTGAAGCGGTCATTCATCGCATCAAGCATGTGCATATCCGCGATTGCAAGGGGCGGCAGCAGGGACCGGGCGCGCCCGAAGATCAAGCCAACGGCCGCGGCGATATCGACCTGGTCGGTTATATCCGCGTCTTGCATGAGCACGGCTACACCGGTCCGCTGAACCTGGAAGTCATCGGCACGAAGGCGCAGGGGCATACGCTGGAGCAATGCTGCATCATCGGCGCCGAGGCCCGCGGTCACATGCAGGCTTGCTTGCAAGCGGCCGGCGCCCGCTAATGCGACATAAGATACATGTATGTAGGGGCGATTCGGTCGCCGCAATAGGAAGGCAACAATGAACTTCCAAGCATCAGACAAACAGATTCAAGCGGCATACAAGCTGGCGCAGGAACGTTATGCCGCCCTTGGTGTGGATACAAACGCCGCAATGGAGACGCTGAAATCGGCGCCCATAAGCCTGCATTGCTGGCAGGGCGATGACGTCAGCGGCTTTGAGGACCCCGACCGGGGGCTCAGCGGCGGCATCATGGCGACCGGCAATTATCCCGGCAAAGCCCGCAACATCGATGAGCTGCGGAGCGACCTGGACAAAGCCTATAGCTTGATACCGGGCCGGCATCGGCTGGCGTTGCATGGCTCCTACCTGGATGCCGAGCGGCGGATCCCGCGCGACGAAATTCTGCCGGCGTATTTTGCCTCCTGGGTCGATTGGGCGAAAGCCAATGACCACGGACTGGATTTCAATCAGACGCTGTTCTCGCATGAACTGGCCGACGACGGTTTCACCTTGTCGCATCAAGACGACGGGATTCGGCAATTCTGGATCGATCATTGCATCGCCTGCCGCGATATCGGCGCTTATTTCGGCGCGGAACTGGGCGAGGCCTGCATCACGAATCTATGGATTCCGGACGGCTTCAAGGATTCGCCGGCCGACCGGCTGGGTCCGCGGCAGCGCTTGCTGGAATCGCTGGATGCGGTCTTCGAGAAGGAGATCAACCCGGCGCTTAATCTCGACGCGGTCGAGTGCAAGCTCTTCGGTTTGGGCTCGGAGAGTTATGTCGTCGGCTCGCACGAATTTTATCTGGGTTATGCGGTGACGCGGCAGAAGCTGCTCTGCCTGGACGCCGGGCATTTCCACCCGACCGAGACAATCGCGGACAAGCTGTCCTCCGTGCTGCTTTACCTGCCGGAAATCCTGCTGCATGTCAGCCGCGGCGTGCGCTGGGATAGCGACCATGTGGTGACGCTGACGGACGACTTGCAAGCCATCATGCAAGAAATCGTGCGCTGCGATGCGCTGAAGCGGGTGCATATCGGCCTGGACTTTTTCGACGCCAGCATCAACCGCATCGGCGCTTGGGCGATCGGGACGCGCAACGCCTGTCGCGGCCTGCTGCTGGCGCTGCTGGAGCCGCGCGATCTGTTGCGGAGTTATGAGAACGCGGGCGATTACACGGGACGGCTGGCGCTTTTGGAGGAACTCAAGGGTTTGCCCTTCGGCGCGGTCTGGGATTATTATTGCGCGATGCAGGGTGTGCCGGTGGGCATGGCGTTTATGGACGAAATCCGCGAGTATGAACGGACTGTCTTGGCGCAACGAGGTTAGTAAGTATAGCGCCGATCAGCCAACAGTTAGGTTTTCTAGGGGCGAGTCAGTGGCTCGCCCTTATCTTTGCCAGGGGCGAAACATATACTTGAAACGTCAACATCCAGTCAACATGGAGCAGAGACCCCCATGCAAACATTCAACTCAACTGAATATCGCCATGTAAATTACCTTTGGGACGATGACCATGCCTCGACGCTGGACGCCGTCGATCGGCTGGTCTACCGCTCCAACTTGCTGGGGGCGGATCAACGCGTCACGAATACCGGCGGCGGCAATACATCGAGCAAGATCTGGCAGGTCGATCCACTGAACCGCGCGGATGTCGATGTGATGGTTGTCAAAGGCTCGGGCGGCGACCTGCGCACCGCCAAGCGCGAGAATTTCGCCTCGCTCTACATGGACAAGCTGCTGCAGCTGCGGGCGGTATACGCGGCGGCGGACCAGACGGGCGCGAAGACGCCGATTGAAGACGCGATGGTGGGGATGTATCCGCATTGCGTCTACAACTTGAATCCGCGCGCCAGCTCCATCGATACGCCGCTGCACGCCTTCGTCCCCTTTCGTCATGTCGATCACACCCATCCGAACGCCGTCATCGCCATCGCCGCCTCGAGCAAGGGGCGGGCGCTGACGCGGGAGATTTATGGCGATGAAGTGATCTGGCTGGATTGGCAGCGGCCGGGCTTCGATCTGGGTCTGGCGCTGGGCGAGACGATTGCGGCCAATCCGGGCTGCGTCGGCATCGTGCTTGGCGGGCACGGTCTGATCAATTGGGCCGATGACGACAAGACCTGTTACGAGCTGTCGCTGACGCTTATCGAGAAAGCGGCGCGTTATCTGGCCGAGCGCGATAAAGGCGCGGCGAGCTTCGGCGGCGCGAAGGTCGCGAAACTCGAAGAGGCGGAGCGTGAAGCGCTGCTCATTGAAGTGCTGCCGCGTTTGCGTGGCATGGTCTCTCAAGAGAATCGCTTCATCGGCGCCGTGCAGTATGACGACGACATTCTTCAATTCGTCAACAGCATCGACGCGGCGCGGTTGGCCGAGTTGGGCACATCTTGTCCGGATCACTTTCTGCGCACCAAGATCAAGCCGCTCTACATCGATTGGGACCCTGGCGCGGAGGACGTCGCCGCCCTGCTACAGAAACTGGACAGCGGCATCGCAAAGTATCGCGACGATTACGCCGCCTATTACGAGGCCTGCAAACACGCGGACAGTCCGCCGATGCGCGACCCGAACCCGACCGTGATTCTGATTCCCGGCTTGGGCATGATCGCCTACGGCAAGAACAAGAGCGAATCGCGAGTGACGGCGGAGTTCTATAATTGCGCGGTCGCGGTCATGCGCGGCGCGGAAGCGGTCGGCGAGTATGTGGCGCTGCCGCGGCAGGAAGCTTTCGACATTGAATATTGGGCGCTGGAAGAGGCCAAACTGCGCCGGATGCCGCCGGAGAAGACCCTGGCGCGCAAGGCCGTGCTGGTTATCGGCGCGGGCAGCGGCATTGGCCTGGCGACAGCGGAGCGGGTCGCCGCTGAAGGCGCGCATGTGATCTGCGCCGATTTGAACGCGGCTGGCGCCCAGGCGACAACTGATGCTTTAACCGCGGCCTACGGGCAAGGCATCGGCGTGGCTGGCTCGGGCATATCGGGCTGTGGGCCGGCCATCGCCGCGCAGGTCGATATCACATCGGCGGAGAGCGTGAAGGCCCTGCTGGACCGCGCTCTGCTGGCTTACGGCGGGATCGACGACATCATCGTGACGGCCGGTGTCTTCTTCACGCCGGACGCGAACGGGCGCAATAGCGATGAGCAGTGGCGCCTGTCTTACGAAGTCAACGTCCGCGGCGCTTATGTTGTGGGAGATGCGGCGCGCGAAATCTGGCGGGCCCAAGGTCTGTCCGGCGCTTTGGTCTTGACGACCAGCGTCAATGGCGTCGTGCCGAAAGCCGGCTCGATCGCCTACGACACGAGCAAGGCGGCGGCCAATCATCTGGTGCGCGAGCTGGCGATTGAGTTGGCGCCGCTGGTGCGGGTCAATGGCTTGGCGCCGGCCACCGTGGTCAAAGGCAGCAGCATGTTCCCCCGCGACCGCGTGAAGACATCGCTGCGAAAATATAAACTGGACTTCAACGAAGACGAAGATACCGAGACCTTGCGCGCGCGGCTGGCGGAGTTTTACGCCGGGCGGACGCTGACCAAAGCGGCGATCAGTCCGGAAGATCAAGCCGAGATAGCCTACCTGTTGATCACGGAGGCCTTCAGCAAGACCACCGGGCAGATCATCAATGTCGATGGCGGCTTGAGCGAAGGCTTCTTGCGCTAGGGCTTTCAACCCAAAGACAAAGAAGTAAGCAAGTGCAAGTAAGTCGCGCAGAAGAGGACTATGATTCTGGTACTTTGGAATGTGCAGGGGCGATTCGGTCGCCCGAAGCTGCGCTATGTCGCTTATGCGAACGACCAAAAGCTCCGTAAAACATTCATTGATTGAGACACAAATAAACATTACCGCCTTCACTGAACGCTGTAGATCAATGCGACGCAGATTCCCTACTCACCCCGCCCCTCAAACGTCCGAAAATAATTGACCACATCCCAGCGCGCATCGACATCCAAGTCCCTCGCGCAAGGCGGCAGACTCCGCCAGCCCGTGACGACCGCATCGTAGAGAAAGTCATCGCGCGCGGCGCCCAGCCGGTCCCGCAGGGCGCGGAAGTCTGCCGATTGCCCCTGCCAGACCAGACAGTGCTCGCGATAGAGGGCTTCGCCGCGGCGCAGCGACTCGGCATCGGGCAAGATCGTATTGACGACCCTCGGCGGCGGATTCAGCGTCAGTTCGTAGTTGCGCTGCTGCTCGCTGATCATGACCGCGCCGGCCGCCATGATGCCCAGCGAGAGGGCGACCGCGCCGGATGCGATGATGAGGCTGGCCGGGCTCAGATTGAGGGCGGCGATCAGACGGCGCGCGCCTGACTTCAGCCAGTAAGCGAGCACAGCGGCGAGGGCAAGCAGGGCGAGAACATGAATCACCCTCGGCGGACGTGATTGCTGCACGGCAGCGGCCTGGTTGATCTCCCAGGCGAAGGCGGCGCGGTTTGTGCTTCCATCAGCCGCTGCCAGGTCGATCAGAGTCCACCAACTGCCGGCGCGGTCGATGTCATCGCCGGCGGCAACGTACAAGCCGGTTTCGACCTGCTCGGCATCCAGCCAGGCGCTGCGAATTCCGCGCGCTGGATTCACCAACTGCAAATGGACGGCCATGTCAGTGGCGGGCGCGCCGGCGCGGCTGAGGACGGTGTCATAGCTGTTGACGCCGGGACCGCCCGGTATGAGGGCCAGCGCGACTTTGAATTCGCCGACGGCCAGAGTGGCTTGAGGCGCGTCAATGCTACTGCGGGGCAGGTCCGGTTCCGGCACCGGCGTAGCGCTGAGCCAGGCGACAGCGAGCAGCGTCCCCAGCATCAGGGTGACTTCCAGCCGCAGGATTAAGCCGCCCGCCCTTCCCGCCCCCGGCGCAACGCCTCTGACCAAAGGGAAATTGGTCAGCGCGGATTGGAGGCGCCCGGCAAGCTCTGGGCGCAGGGCGATATGCTGCTGAGCGCCCAGCATGAACACTGGCAACGCCAGGAGCAGCTTGAGGCCGAGGCTGCGGCCGTAGCTGGTGGCGAGGTCAACCGGATTGATGAAAAAATTCAGCGCGTTGTAAATGCCGCTGACGACGACCAGGGCGACGAGCGGCAGCATGATGCGGGAGAAGCGGAGCATTACCGCGCGCAGCGCCTGTCGTCTCTGCTCCTCGTTGTATGGCGCGAGCGCCACCGGCAGCAGCAGCGTCAGCGTCAAGGCGCCGCCAAGCCAGAAGGCCACCGCCAGCGCATGCAGCCAGTCGACAGCGATGGCGACCCAGGGCAGCAGCGTCGAACCGGCCGCGTGGCCCGTCACCATGGACAAACCGATGAAGAGGGCGCCGAGCCAGGGCAAGCCGCGCCAGATGCCGTTCGCCAACTGTGGCATCAGGTCGCGGAAGTATTCGGCGGCGAAGAGCATGATGGCGCAGAAGATCAGCAGCACAAGGCGGAATGTCCAGATATCGCCGAAGCGCGAGCCGATCAGCGCCACTTGCCAGAGATTCTGCTCAATGACTTGCGCCGCGGTCGTATTGAAGAAGACCATGGATTGTTGCAAGAGGGCGATCAGATTGGCGGCCAGCGCCAGAGCGAGCGCGGCGATCAGACAATTGCGCAGGCGGCGCATAACCCGCGGAGGCAAACCGCCGCCTTGATAACGCGCGCTGCCCCAAGCCGGCGTCAGCACGACCGCGTAGAGCAGCGATGCGCCAAAAAAGACGAAGTTCGCCAAATTAAGCAGAGCGCGCCAAAGGACCTCGAGCGGAATGGCGCGGTCGTCGGCCGATTGGCCCGCGATATCACCGACTTCCGCGCCGACAAAAAAGACGCGGCTCTCGGCGATGACATGACCATCGCTGGCGAAAGCCGGCCGCAACTCGACCACATAAGCGCCGTCAGCCAAGCCGGGCGGGACGCGCAGCGCCAGCAAGGCCTGATTCTTGTCGTCGACGGCGCCGCTGGCGATGATCGCGCCGGCAGAATCGCGCAAGTTGATCTCGCTGAAGCGCGGCTCAAGGTCTTCGCTGAACCAGTACTGCACGCGCGTCGGCGGCCGTTCCAGCGTGCTGCGGTCGGCCGGGATGGCGCGGACGACATAGCCATGCCCTTGCGCCGCGGTGGCGCCGAATGCGAGCAAGATGAGGATCGTGATCAGCGACAGCCAGTTCAACTTGGACATAGTGACCTGTACGGATTGGCGAGATCGTCACAGATTTTAACCACCGAGGGCGTCGAGGGTCAGTGTCAAATGTCTACGCGCCCTGCGTGACCCTGCCAGACGCCCGAAATCGCTTTTCAGCGGTCTCGAAAACTGAGAACATTCGTTCTTTTCTTCTACTCAATATCATGATGCACTCTCCTTATGGATCAATTATCGCAAGCTCTCAATCGCAACGCCCAACCCATGCTCTACGCCGAAAACACGGTCTGTATC
>JAJEBE010000057.1 GCA_022822545.1 Anaerolineae bacterium | reverse complement strand
AAATGAGCGAATAGTAACCGATGGGTGGCGCGCGCGCCACCGTCGTGCGGCTGCAAGACTCGCCTACGATAGCGCCCGTCCGCCGCCGTTTTCCCTACGAAATTGGCGACCTCGTTGCGCGCTTCGCCGAATAAACTTATGCTTGGCGGCAAATAGGATTGGCGCCGTCTAAAGGCGACGCTATGGAGGGCGACATGATTAGACTGTTATGCGCTATTGTGTTGATTCTGATCGCCGTGCCGGGGCTTCTGGCGCAGGATTGGCGAGATGTCGACAACAATGGCATTGCTTACAACTGCGAGTTGGTCGACGCGCTTACAGAAGAATACGGTGACGAGAACATCATGCGGTCGGATATTGACGGGCTTACCAGTGTGTCTCAACTGCTCGATAATCTATTCTTCGACTGTTTGGACGATCCACCTACCGAAGACGAAATGGAATACGTCCTGGTGCTCTACGACAAGGTGTCGCATGAATGGGGCGAACCCGAGTGCAGCATACTGATGGAAGATTGGTACGATGAGAATTTCACCTTTCTCATCGCCGGCTACCGGCTGGATGGCTTGGTCCTGGATGTCTATCTTCCGGATGAAAGCGAACCGGTGGAAATGGATTATGTCGATACGGACATGCTCGCGAGCGGCACGCCGGTTCGGCGCGAAGTGCTGATCGGCGATAGCTTCCCCTTGGGCAACTATTTCTTTCACGTCCATATAGATGACGAAACCTACAAATTCATGTGGAGACGCAGCGATGATTCAATGAATGCGCTCTCGCTCTCTTGTCTTGGGCGGGAGGCAGTTGACGAAGATGACAGTGAGACGAGCGAAGCCGTGACCGAGGCGCCGGCGCTGGACGACGATATCGAGGTAAGGGCCGTGCTGTCGACGGCGACCCTGTACAGGATCGACGAGAAGGACTGCAGCGTGCAGGTCGACGACCGCTTTGAGGGCGATTTCAACCTGGCCGTCAACGGTCACGGGCAGAACCGGATGTCGGTCGATATCTACCTGCCCGGCGAAGACGAAGCGCTGAAGATGGACCACTCGCACAGCTACAATGTGGATATCGGCACGATCGTGCCGTCGCGGACGGAATGGGCCGTGCGCCCAAGCTTCCCCATGGGCTGGTACACCTTCGACGTCCACATTGACGACAGCGCCTATCGCTTTCAATGGCTGCGAGAGCAGGAACGACACAATACGGTTACTCTAACATGCCTCTTTCCGCCGCCGGACTTGGAAGACGGGCTGGTATTCCACTTGACCGACGGCGCGAGCATGGAATTAGGCGATACCGCTTGCTCCGCCTTCGCAATCGATTGGGAGGCGAACTTCCAGGTGATCGCCGGCGGTCATCGTCACGACGAAATCCTCATTGATGTCACCTTCCCCGGCGAAGACGAACCGGTCGAGTTTGAGAATTCCGAAGTGATGGAACTTGATAGCGGCACGCCCTTCCGGCTTGACTGGCTAGAGGGCGACGACTTCCCGCTTGGCCCTTACACGCTGGACGTGAGCATTGACGCGGGGGACTACCAGATTGTTTGGGATCGGCAAGATCCGGTGTATAATACAGTTGGCGTATCTTGCCAAGGTGGCGGCTAGTTTGCTGGGCGCGGGCAAACGTTTCGGCTTTGCGGCTGCGCCTGGCGGTTTCAGTGTGACAGGATCGCGACATGTTTACTTCAGACAACGCCGCGCAAGTGCTGCTCATCATCGTCAGCAGCTACCTGATCGGCTCCTTCCCGACCGCCTACTTCGTGGGCAAAGCCAAGAATGTCAACATCTTCGAGGTGGGCAGCGGCAATATGGGCGGCACCAACGTGGCGCGCGCGGTGGGCAAGGGCTGGGCGGTCTTCACCGGCTTGATTGATGTGCTCAAGGGGGTACTGGCGGTCTTGCTGGCGCGCGATCTGATCTTGCCGGCGCAGATAGGCGTGGCGACATCGGTGTCGGCGACCTGCGTCGTGGTCGGGCATAACTGGTCGCTGTTCGCCACGGTGCTGACCGCGTCTATCCGAGAAGGCAAGCTGAAGCTGATCGTGCGGGGCGGCAAGGGCGCGGCCACCGCTTTCGGCGCCATGCTGATGATCCAGCCCTTTCAGATTCTGGTGGCGGCGGCAATCGGCGCGGCCGTGATCGCGCGCACGCGTTATGTCTCGCTCGGTGTCTTGATCGGCTTTGCCGTGGCGAATATATGGCTTATTCTGTTGGTCGGCGCCGAGTTCCAGAAGCCGATCCTGCTGCTCTATGCGGTCGCGCTTACGGTGATGATACCACTGCGCCATTGGAACAATGTGCAGCGGCTACTGGCGGGTACAGAGCGGCGGCTTGGCGAGCGGGCGACTTGAGCATGGGTAGATAGTTTCAACATAATTCACCACAAAGGGCGCAAAGAACAAGCTCAATTTCTCAGTAATCGCAAGTAAGTCGCGCAAAAATTTACCACCGAGTACACCGAGAAAAAACGAGGACACAGAGTAAAGCAGTTTAAGTGCTGTTTAGCAGTGACTATTTGCATTTGTTGGCCGGCTGCGCATCTTGCGCGAGCATAAAATATCGTTGAACCCTCTGTGTCCTCAAAAACACTCGGTGTCCTCGGTGATAAAATGATTTGATGCAATTGCTCTGGCAAGAAGAGTCCAGGTATGTAACCCGTTGCATTCCATAGAATGCTCCACTATCCTCGATTGATATTCGACTAATCCAATAGAAAAACAGCGGATATCGTCACATAAAATGCGAATCGAAAGCGACAAAGACCTGCGCGGCATGAAGCGCATCGGCGAGATCTGCGCGCTGACCTTGAAGCTCATGCTGGACAACGCCGAGCCGGGCATGAGCACCCGCGACCTGGACGATATCGGTCGCGATTTCATGACCAAGATGGGCGCCGTCTCAGCGCCGATCCGCGCTTATGGCTTCCCCGGCTATACCTGCATCAGCCTGAACGACGAAGCGGCGCATGGCATCCCGCGCAAGGATCGCTTCATAGGCGCGGGCGATATGCTCAATGTCGATGTGTCAGCGGTATTGGAAGATTACTGGGGGGATACGGGCGCGACGATCATCATCCCGCCGGCGCAGCCCGCGCAGAGCAAGCTGTGCGCGGCGACGCGACGCGCGCTGGACCTGGCTATGGACATGGCGCGGCATGGACAACGTGCCAACGCCATCGGACGGGCGGTGGAGAAATTCGCCAAGAAGCAAGGCTACCGCACTTTGCGCCAACTGGGCGGGCACGGCGTCGGGCGGCACATCCACGAAAAGCCTTCGATCCCGAATTATTACAACAAACGCAATAAAGATGTGCTGGCCGATGGCATGGTGGTCACGCTGGAGCCTTTCCTCAATAGCGGGCGCGGCCGCATCAAGCAGGCCGATGATGGCTGGACGCTGCGCACGGTCGACGGCAGCTTCTCGGCGCAGTATGAGCATACCGTCATCATCAACGGCGCCGAGCCGATTTTGCTCACCCGGGTGGATGGGGGTTATGTTTGATGGAGAATCACGGAGGCGCGACCCATGATCACGGGCATTGATCACATTGTCATCGCGGCGCATTCGCTTGAGCGGGCGATTGAGACCTATCGCGAGCTCGGCTTCACTGTGGTCGAAGGCGGGCGACATCCATACGGCTCGTACAACGCGCTGATCGGCTTCGCCGATGGCAGCTATATTGAGCTTCTCGGCTTCTATGCAGAGAGCCCGGCGCATCCCTGGTGGGCGCTGCTGCAGGAGCGCGGCGGCGGCTTGATCGACTTCTGCCTGGCGACCGATGATATCGAGAGCGACCTGGCGGCGTTCCGCTCACACGGGGTCGATTGCGGCGATCTGACGGAGGGCGGCCGCGCGCGCCCGGACGGTTACGAGGTCCGCTGGATCAACAACAAAGTCGGCGGCGACTGGCAGGGCTTGATTCCCTTCATCATCGAAGATGTGACGCCGCGTGACGAGCGTCTGCCACAGGAACGCGAGCATCCTAATGGCGTGACCGGGATCCATACGCTGAGCCTGGCGACGACTGATGTGGCGCGTTATGCCGCTGTCATGTCGGCGGTCATTGGCGCCGACGCGCAAGCGGTGACGGATGCGGCGGCCGGCGCGAGCGGTCTTGTCATGGAGGCAGGCGGACATCGGCTGGCCTATCTCGCGCCGGATCGGGATGATGGTCCGCTGGCGGCGCACTTGGCGGAAAATCGCGCGGCGCCGTATTCGGTGAGTTTCAGGACGGCGGCTGCGGCGAGGCGGTTTGGTCCGGCGGAGACTGAGGCTGTGCGGATAGAGTTCCTCTAAACTCGCAGCCGGTGCAGCAAGCCGCTGTGGCGCTCGGCGACCTTGTTGTTCTTCACGGCGATGTAAAGCGCCTTGCGCGTGCCGACGAGAATCACCAGCTTCTTCGCCCGCGTGATGGCGGTGTAGAGCAGGTTGCGCTGCAGCATCATGTAATGCTGCGTCAGTATCGGCATGACGACCACCGGATATTCCGAGCCTTGCGAGCGGTGGGTGCTGATGCAATAGGCGAGCATCAGGTCCTCCGTCTCGCTGAAATCGTAGCCGACATAACCGCCGTCCATCTCGATTTCAAGTTCCTTGTCGATATCGTCAATGCTTTCGATGAAGCCGATATCGCCGTTGAAGACTTCCTTGTCGTAGTTGTTGCGCGTTTGCATCACCTTGTCGCCGACGCGGAAGAGGCGATTTCCCAGCTTGACCTGCGCTTGACGGGAGTCGCCGTTGAGCTCGGCTTGCAGTCTTTCATTCAGGTTGTTGACGCCGGCCGCGCCCCGGTACATCGGCGCGATCACTTGAATATCTTGAACCGGATCGACGCTCCATCGCCCCGGCACTTTTGTCTTGACGATCTCGACGATATGGTCGGCGACCGCTTCCGGATCGTTGACTTCAAAGAAGAAGAAGTCCTTGCTTTTGTTGTCGGTATTGGGCTTCTCGCCCTGGTTGATGCGGTGGGCGTTGCTGACGATGTGGCTGGCGTCGTCCTGGCGGAAGATCTGGTCGAGGCGCGTCACCGAGGCGATGCCGCTATCGATGACATCGCGCAATACATTGCCGGCGCCGACAGAAGGCAACTGGTCGACATCGCCGACGAGCAACAGATGCGTTGTCGGCTGCAGCGCCTTGAGCAAGTTGTGGAAGAGCCAGAGATCGAGCATGGAGGCTTCGTCCACCACCACCATATCCGCCGGCAGCGGATTGCTTTCGTCGTGCTCGAAGCCGCCTTCATTCGGCGCGAAACCGAGCAAGCGGTGGATGGTGCTGGCGTCGACGCCTGCCGCTTCGCCGAGGCGCTTGGCGGCGCGGCCAGTGGGGGAAGCGAGCCGGAAGGGATAATCGCCTTCGCGCAAGGCATTGATGAGCATCTGCAAGGTGGTGGTCTTGCCGGTGCCGGGGCCGCCGGTCAAGACGCTGACTTTGCGGGACAAGGCGGCGCGGACGGCGCTCTGCTGCTGCGCCGATAGAGACACGTTGTTGCGCGCGCTCAGGCCACGCAGGTGGCTCGTCCAATCGGTATCGCGGTGGTCGCGCGTGATCAAGCTGACGCTGCCGGCCATATTCCGCAAGAGCCGCGCCGCCTCCGTTTCAGCGCGGTGGAAACGAGGCAAATACAGCGCGGTCATGGGCTCCGGCAGCCCCGGATCATGGAGCGTATCTTCCACCAGCTTCTTCGCGGAGAGTTGACCTTTCAAAGCGATGTCAAGCGCGGACAGATCATCAACGCTCAACAAGTCGGCGGCTTTCTCGAGCAATTGCTCTTTCGGGGCGAAGGTATGGCCCTCGCGGGAAAGTTCTTCCAGCGCGTAATGCAAGCCGGCGCGCAATCGATGGACATCGTCCGGCTTTAAGCCCATCCGCCGGGCGATTTCGTCCGCCTTGCGAAAGCCGATGAGGTGCACATCTTGCGCTAGCTGGTAAGGATTGTTCTCGATGATAGGCTGCGTATTCTCGCCATATTCGTCCCAGATGCGCTTGGCGATTTTGGCGCTGATGCCCAGTCCCTGCAAGTAAATCAGGACGTTGCGCATGATGCGGTTTTTCGCCCAAATCTCGATCAGGTTCTTCGCCAGGTTTGGCTTGAGCTCGGGCACATCGTGTATGCGTTCGGGCTGGGAATCGAGGATGGCGATGGCGTCGTCGCCCAGATGATTCACAATCTTTTCCGCCGTGCGCGGTCCGATTCCCTTGACGATGCCGCTTGATAGATAATTGATGATGCCTTTGGCCGTTTGCGGCGCGCGCGGGATCGCCTGCTCAGCGCGGAATTGCCGACCGTAACGCGAGTCAGTAACCCATTCGCCGATGAATTGCGCGTCCTCGCCTTCGTTTAGCGGAGGCATCGTACCGACTACAGTGACGGTGCCGTCCCGCGCCTGGGCGCGAGGGTAGCGCTTTTCCGGCAGGATTTTGACGACGCTGTAGCCGTTCTCGTCGTTGTAGTAGGTGATGCGCTCAATAGAGCCGGCGATTTCTTCTGGCATGCCCCGATCCATCGTTTGTCTTGTCTTACTTATTGTAGGGACTATTGACCATAACGCTATGGCGTAACAGGCGCGCGCTCGTCGCGCAATTTGTCCCAAGAAGCTATTCGGTTAGAAAATACCAATATATGAAAATATGTTCTTGTTTTATAGAACATTAGTGCTATCATACGGTTGAGATAGTCTGACGGCATGTGCCCGCAGACGCTTAACAAGGCGCGGCATCGGCGATAGCGGTCTCACTTTCGGGTGGTAGCAAGCGCCGGCGTCGCGCTGCATGGCTGCCCGCCCCTGCACCACCCGATAGCCGCGTGTGGACGGACTGAGGCAGCAACGCCTGACAATCCCGCCCCCGGCCTCTCGCAAAAGCTTTGGGTCGCGTAGACACTGACCTGCGAGAGGGGATGACGCTGCTGGCGAAAACGGGATGTGGGAAAGTTTATCTCGCTGTGGGCGCATTCTGTTCGTTCGCAAGCGGAAGCCTTGTTGGCATTGGGAAAGCAGACAGGAGGAAAGATGAAAGACATGACAGTAAAGACGATTGACGCGCCGGCGGGCCGTATTGGTGGTTATCTCATCACCTGGGGCGAGCCTCGCCAGCGGGATTTACAGGACGAGTATTTCACGCCGCAGACTGATGTCGGTTTGGATTGGTACGAGCAGCGTCCGGTGCTCTACCACCACGGATTGGATGGCGCCTTGAAGGCGGCCGTGATCGGCGTCATCGACACGCTGCGACCGGACGAGACAGGACTCTGGGCAGAGGCGCAGCTGGACCTGCACAAACGCTATGTGAGAGCGGTGCAGCGGCTGGTGGATCAAGGCGTCCTGAGTTGGTCCTCGGGCAGTTTGCCGCATCTGGTCGAGGTCAAGGCCGATGGTCAGATTGAGCGTTGGCCCATTGTCGAAGGCAGCCTGACGCCAACCCCGGCCGAGCCGCGGCTTACGGATGTGCATACCCTCAAGAGCGCTTACAAGTCGCTGGGTTTGGACATGTCGCGGCTGGGGCTAAGCGGTCGGGAGGCCACAAGGGAAGAATCATCTAACGAGGAGAAAGCGGAAACCATGACTGAAAACACGGGACGGGCATTGAAGCGGCTGCCGATGGCGGACGAACGCGATGCCCTGAAGACAAGCAAGATCGCCGTCGGCAGCGAGTACGATTCGCTGGATGTGATGGACATGCTGCACGGCTACATGCTGCTGCGCTCGGCCAAGAGCTTCCACGGCGTCAGCGAGCGCTATTCCAATGCGCTGGCGGACAAGATCCATCGGGCGAAGCTCAAAGCGACCAAAGCGGATGAACTGGCTTATAGCACGCAGACCGGCTTCGGCGATGAATGGGCGCCGGATTTATGGAGCCAGCAGATCTGGCGCAAAGCCCGCCAGGACAATACGATCTTGCCGCTTTTCCAGAGCATCGAGATGCCCAGCAATCCCTTCGAACTGCCGATTGAAGGGGCGGACCCGACCGTGTACTTCGTGCCGGAAACTCAGGACGAGGCGCATCTGACGCTGGGCGCCGGCAATCCGATTCCGGATAGCAAGGTCGGCTCGGGCAAGGTGACGCTGAACGCCAAGAAGCTGGCGCTGCGGGTCGGCTTCAGCAGCGAGCTGGTGGAAGACGCGGTCATCCCGGTGCTGAATGTCTATCGGGAACAGGCGGTCCGCGCCATCGCCGACGCCATCGACAACGTCCTGCTCAATGGCGACAGGACCACAGCCGGCGCCGGCAATATCAACAGCGACCACGCCGCGCCGGCGGGCACGGCCAAGTACCTCGCTCTGGACGGCTTGCGGCATCTGCCTCTGGTGGATGCCACCGCCAAGGCCTTGAACCTCAACGGCGCGCCGACGCTGGCGAAACTGCGCGAGGCCCGCTTCAAGATGCCGGGGAAATATGCCGCCCGCCCTTCCGACCTGGCTTGGCTGGTGGATAGCGGCACCTACTCGGCGCTGCTCGGCTTGAGCGAGTTTCTGACGGTGGACAAAGCCGGTCCGCTGGCGACGGCGCAAACCGGGCAGATCGGCTTTGTTGACGGGATACCGGTCTTCGTCTCCGCCGAGATGCCCCTCACCGAAGCCGATGGCAAGGTAGGCGGCGGGCAGAACCGCAAGGGTCAAGCGGTCTGCGTGTATCGGCCGGGCTGGTACGTCGGCTACCGGCGCAAGATCGCGGTCAGCGTGGATTACCTGTCGTATTACGACAGCTACCAATTGACGGCGACGGTGCGGCTGGCCTTCGTCCGCTTTGATGACGATGTGGCGAGCTGCGCCTATAACATCACGGTGTAGCTGAGTGTGGGCGGGGGCTGGGGAGCCTCCGCCCCATTTTCTATGTTATGATTGCTGTGTTGGTTGCGATTTTCGAACCGTGCAAGGAGACATCATGGGTTCAAGGATAAGCTGCAAACATGCGCCTTCACACATGAACAAAGAACTGTTCAACAGAGCGAAAGAGCTTGCTGCCCGCCCATATCAGATTGAAGTCACTCCTGATGAAACTACTGATGGAGAACCCTGCTTCTACGTCCGTGTCGCGGAATTGCCTGGCTGTTCCTCCTGGGGCGTGGCCGCCGACGAGGCGAAGGCAAATATCGAAGACGCAAAGGTCGATTTCATCTATTTTCTTCTCGCTGACGGTCTTTTCGTTCCTGCGCCGGGATCACCGTCCTGCGACCATAAAGTTTATCTTGGAAGCCATGATAACTGGCGCAAGTAGAGCAGGGTTGCCCCCTCACCCCACCAACACCCACAGCGCCTCGAAGAAAAACCCGCCATCCTCCTGCTGCTCCGCCCTGATCGCCATCTCCACGCCCTCGCCCTGACGGCATAACTCCACCACCGTCCCGCAAGCGGCCGCCGGCATCAGCCCCTGCTTCAGCGCGAAAGCGACGCCATCCGCCCCGACGAAGGCCTGCACGCCGGGCAGCAGCAACTCGCCCGCCACCGGCAGTCGATGCAGTCCCGCGTCAAAGTCGGCCGGCGCGATCGCGACTATTTTCATAATCTGCGTCTTCCCCTTCCCGCTGACATAACTTAACACAGCCGGCGCGCTGATGACAGTTGTCAGCGTCATTTCCCCGGCTCACATAATGCTAATCACGAAAGAGAAAGGAAACTCATGTATACGATAGCTACATTGGATGACCTGCGTCGTCAGCTCGGCTTGGCGGCGACGGACAGCGATTCCGATCAAGAACTGCTGCACAGCTTGCAGGAAGCCAGCCACCTCATCGAGTCGCTGACGCAGCGGCGCTACTGTCCGCTGCTGCAAAGGCGCGTCATCCCCCTCAATCCGATTGCGCCGCGCTTGTTTATCCTGCCGGACGATCTGCTCGAACTGCGCGCGGTCAACGATGCCGGCGGCGAAATAGACCACGATCTGTTTCTGCGCCTGCCAGAGGACCCCGATACGCCGGCCAGCATCCTGCACTTGGCCAGGGGCAGGACCATCCGCTATGACGCGAGCGGGACCAGAGCTGTCGCCATCGACGGCGTCTGGGGCTGGCATGACCGCTGGACGGGCGCCTGGACTGACAGCGGCGACGCGATAAGCGGCAGCGCCTTAAGCGCGAAAGCCGCGATCATCAGCGTGAGCGATACCAGCGGCAGTGATACCGCCGGCTTCAGTCCCCGCTTCCAGGTCGGGCAGCTCCTGCGCATCAAGGACGAATACCTGCGAATCACCGCTATCGACCGGCAGAACCGCCAACTGACCGTGCGGCGCGGCGCGCAAGGCACAATCGCGGCCATGCACCCGCAAGGCGCGCTGATCGAGACCTATGCCGCCGCCTTGCCAATCCGCGACCTGACCGTGCGCTATGCCGAGTTGATGCTGAAGTCGCACAGTCTGCTCGAAGATGGGCCATCGACGCTGGTGAACCGCATGCGGCGCTTGACGGCATGAGCCGATTGAATCTGGCGACAGGCCTGCCTTTGCGTTAAGGTTGCCGCTTGACCTGTCCGCCTGCACTGGGACCGCGATGGCTCGTCAACTCACCCGCATGGTCGCGCTGCGCTATCGAGATTTTCGCTTTCTTTGGCTCGGCGAAATGATCTCGACCACCGGCTCGCAGATGCAGCTTTTCGCCATCAACTGGCATGTCTTTGAGCTGCTGCGCGGGCAAACATTCACGGTCAACATCCTGGGCAATCCGGTGGATATGGGCGCTGAGGCTTTTGGCCTGGGTATGCTCGGGCTGGTGCGCGTGATCCCCATCGTCATGTTCGCCCTGGTCGGCGGCATCCTGGCTGACGCGCTGGACCGCCGGCGCGTGATGCTTTGGACGCGTGTGGCCTCGGCGGCGATCGCGGCAGTGCTGACCTGGCTCACTCTCTCCGACCAAATCGATGTCGCGGCCATCTATCTCTTGACAGCGCTGGGCGCAGCCGCCACCGCCCTCGATAGCCCGGCGCGGCAATCCATCGTGGCGAACCTGGTCAAACCGCGCCACCTCAGCAACGCCATCAGCCTGAACACGCTGATCTTTCAGATCGCGACGATCTGTGGTCCGGCTGCCGCGGGCTTGTTAGTGGCGCAATTCAACATCGGCTTGGTATATGGCATCAATACCGTCACGTTTTTCGCCGCGATCATCGCGATCTGGCTCATTCGCCATCGGGGCAAGATGACTTACGGCGCGGGCATAGGTTTGCGAGCGCTGATTGACGGCATCCGCTTCACTTTCGGCACGCGCATCATCATGGGTACGATGCTGCTGGATTTCTTCGCCACCCTGTTCTCCTCGGCGCGGACGATGCTGCCGATCGTGGCGGGTGATATCCTCGGCGTCGGCGCGGTTGGCTACGGGCTGCTGGCGACCGCTCAGCCGATTGGCGCCCTGCTGGTCGGCCTCATCATGTCCCTGCGCGCCGAGATGAAGCGCCAAGGCCTCATCTTGCTGGTGGCGGTGGCGGTTTATGGCTTGGCGACTGCCGTCTTCGGCATCTCAACCAGCTTCGCCCTGTCCTATGTCATGTTCGCGCTGACCGGCGCCGGCGACACCGTCTCCATGGTGATCCGCGGCACGATACGACAACTCATGACGCCGGATGAACTGCGCGGCCGGATGGTCTCGGTCAACATGATGTTCTTCATGGGCGGTCCGCAATTGGGCGAGCTGGAGGCGGGCCTGGTCGCATCGCTATTCGGCGCGCCCTTCGCCATCTTCAGCGGCGGCCTGGCGACCGTGCTGCTGACCGCCTGGGTCGCCTGGCGCTATCCTTCCATCCGGCGCTACAATAACGCCGATGACCTGAAACGAAAACGCGCATCGTAATAAAACGAGACGAGCAAATGGCGAAGAAAAAACGCGGCTTAAAGCAGCACAGCGAAGAACAGCAGAAGCAATATGAACGCGAGGCGCGCCTGCAATACGGACCGTCCGAAGTCAACGCGACGATAGAGCGCTGGAATGACTACAGCAAGGCGCAGCAAGACGCGATCATCGCCGAGGGCGGTCAGATTTACAGCGACTTGGCTGACGCCATGACAGCGGGCAAAAGCGCCGGTGATACCGCTGTGACCGAGATTCTCGATCGCTGGCAGGCGCACTTGCGTCACTTCTATGAGCCTAGCCTCGACCGGCTGCGCGGCTTGGGACAGCTCTACAACTCAAGTCCGGAATTCATCGCCAACTTTCAGAATATCCACGTCGACTTGCCCGCATACCTTGAGCAGGTCATCGAGGCTTATGTCGATGATCTGGAGACCGCCGAGTTGGAACGGATGCTGGCCGAAGACGAAGAGATGGAACAGCGCCGGAACAATCTGTCGCTGTAAGTCGATATCCCGCTAACCTCATCGGCCTGCCCGGCAAGGGCGGCCCGCGAGTTTATCCCCTGCAATCGGCATATAGGGCGACTTGATAGGTCGTCCCTACAAGGCTTGTCCGCTACTGGAATACCGGCGTCCAACATCGCCTGCCCTCTCAACAACATGAACGCCAAATCGCCTATCCAGTATCTAATCCAAAACATGCCTCGCATAAACTCAAATACAACTTATATCTCGCGATTTCCTCAATTCCAACGCGAAGATGCCGCTGCATCCATACTGTATTGATAGAGACTGGCAAATCTGCCATCCAACTCCCGTATTTATCCGTAATTATCCGTTCTCATCCGTAATCTTCCGTATTTATCCGTAATTATCCGTTCGATTTTCACCTACACGGACTGGACTTGACATGACAAGGACAGATACTGGCGCGACATTTCCGGCTTGTCTTCCCGAGTTCTCTAAGCGGGCCAGACAGCACAATGACCCTCCACGGTCTTTGGCAGAGTGAGAATTGCCGGCGCTTGCCATTGAGCATCAGACAAGTCTCACATTTCTCGGGTGAGCGAGCAAAGCGCTTGTTCATCCGGCTGGGGCGCCAGCGCAAATCCATCATCAATAAAAATCAGAAAGGAGAATCCGATGGCGAGTTTTCGCGCGGCTCTAGCACAGCTTGCTATGTTGAGCGTGACCGGAGTACGCAACAACTACGATATCGACGACCTGCCCAATTCACTGACGCGCGCGCAGTTGCCGGCTCTGCTGGTCTTGCCGGTTGAGCTTGAGCGCGAGCAGCTCTTCCAGCAGAGGCAGGACAGCCTGGGGACGGTGGCGTTCAGCGGCGCCGCCAAGTCTGTCAATTACAGCTTGACGCATCTCTTGCTGCTGGCGCCGACCGAAGCGGGCTTGGGCATGCGCAGCTGCCTGCCGCGCCTGATCGAGCTAATCGACAGCTACACCGCCGCCATCGCCGCCGCCGTCACGCTTGATGACATGCTCTTGGCGCCGGCCCGCGTGAACATCGAGCCGGGCAGTTTCGGCTATGGCGACCGCAAGTTTTACGGCTGCGCCTTTCGCCATGCCTGGCTGCTGGACGTATAGGAGGCGCGAAGATGACCATTCGCTACAGCATCGCCATTGACAGCGATCATGACGGCCGGGCCGAGAACGAGATCCGCGGGCAAGTCATTGAGATGCGCTGGCGGCTCGGCATGCGGCAAGCCTACGACAGCCTGGCCGAAAAGAGCTGGGCGCGCATCACCGTTGACAACCGAACCGGCGCCTTTTCGCCCGAGCGCAATCGGCTGACGCCCGGCACGCGCCTCCGTATTCAAAGCCTGCATGACGGGCGGACGCGAACACATTTCAGCGGCGTCCTCAGCCATATCGAGCCGGAGGCCGGCGACTGGAGCGGCAAGCTGGCGATCATTCATCTGCACGATATGCAGGTCTGGCTGGAAAGCAGCCCGGCGCGCCTCCCGCCGCAAGTCGATGTGACCGCCGATCAAGTGATAGAGGCGCTGCTGGCGGGGGCGGTCATGCGTCCGGCGGTCATCGCCGGCTACTGCCTGATTGACGTCCCCGGCTACAACAGCATCGACAGGGTCCGCATATTCCCGCCTCTGCGCCCGCCGCAACGCCTGGAACGCGGCAAGACGCGCTTCGCTTATGTCGGGGACTGGTGGCGGGAGTCGACCACCATTCGGGCGGCTATCAGCGACATTGTGACGAGCGAACGCGGCCGCTTTTATGTGGATCGCGCTGGCGAAGCAGTCTTCCTGAATCGGCACAAGACGCTCGTGCATGACCGCCTCGCGGCCGAATTCGACGACAATATGAGTGGCATGGCTTACAGCTACGGCGATCGGCGCTTGAACCAACTCACGCTGCTCATGCGACCGCGTGAGATCGGCAGCGGCGATAGCCTGCTCTGGCAACTGCCGTCCGCCCTGCGGATTGCGCCGCGCTCCGAGATTGATGTGACGCTGCGCCTGCGCGATGAGCGCGACGAGCCGGTTGGCTTGCTGAGCGTGAACCGCCTCATCAGCCGTTTTCATTTGAACGCCGACGGCAGCGGCAACCAAGTCACGCAGGACGTGGCCGCCGAAGTCCTGCGGGCGGAAGCCTCATCGGCCCTGGTCCGCGTCCGCAATCAAAAGCGGCGAGAGGTATATCTGACGCTCCTGCGGCTCCATGGCCAAGCGCTCTACCGCCGCGATCCGCTGGAGATCGTCGTAGACGATGGCGAAGGCATGTATCTCTACGGGATCAAGCGTGAGATGCTTGACCTGCCCGCCCTATCCGATATCGCCACCGCGCAAGCTTTCGCCTCCTACGAAGTGGCGCGGCGCAAGCATCCGCGCGGCACGATCCACTCGCTGCGCATCAACGCGCGCGAACACCCGGCGGCAGCGCTGAACCTGAGCCTCTTTGACCGCATCCGCATCAGCGAGACGCAGACCGGCCACACGCAACAGGACTACTTCATCATCGGCGAGGAGCATCATGTAAGCGCCGGCGGGAAAAGCCACGAGGTAAGCTGGACGCTGGAGCCGGCCGACTCAACGCGTTTCGTCATCGTTAACCGGAGCGCGATCAACAACTCGGCCGAGGTGCTGGCGCCTTACTAAGCCTCGCTACCCCGGCCAGGCTGACAACGAAATCGCGAGGCCTTGTCTACAGACGTCCGCCGCCGTCTATCGCATAATCTGGCATCCATATATCATAGATGATAGGCGCTGGCCGATGCCGGATGCAGTAAGCATAAGGTGGGCTCAGTATGGAAAAGGGTGGGCTCAGTATGGAAAAAACCAAGCCGTTGAGGGAGAAAGGGCCTTAGCTTGCGCGTCATCCGCTCCATCTTCTTCGGCTTGCTGCTCGGCGCGATCGTCGGGCTTTACTTCGGCTGGGGCCAGTTCCCGGCCGAATCTCGCAACAGCAATCTGAGCGACTTGGCGCGGCCATTCCGGGACGACTACATTGTCATGGCGGCAGCCGGGTACGCCGCCGATGGCGATCTCGACGGCGCCATCCAACGCCTGAGCCGCCTCGGCATAGACGATGCGCCGAGCGCTATTCGCGAAATCACCGAAAGGATCATCCTCAATTCAGCGCGCGGCCTCGCGGACATCCGTCTGCTGGTCAACCTGGCTGACGAGCTGGGTCAATTGACTCAGCCGATGCGGCCCTTTCTGGATGCGAGCCGAGGGCGGGAGTGATGCAGCGCGACCTGCGACCGCAGCCCATCAAGACGGCGTCGACGCCGGAAACCGGCTACTTCTCGGCCTGGGTCTTCGCGCTTTGCCTGATCGTCGGGATGGCGCTCGGCATCGGCTTTACCCGCGTCTACGGTCCCTGGCAGCGCGGCAATGCCGAGCCCTGGCAGCTTCGCCCAGAGGAGCGCGACCACTACATGATGGCGATCGCGCTGGAATATTCGCATAGCGGCGATACAGCCAAAGCGCTGGACAAACTGATCGCGCTGCGGCCGGGTGGCGACCCGCTGGCTCAACTGGCGGAAGCGGCCTGCGCGCTTGGCAGCCGCGGTTACCTGGGCAGCGAAAGCGGCATCCGGGCGCTGCGCAGCGCCGTCGCCCTTTATACCGCGCAGGGACGGGCCGGCTGCGCCGAACAGCTGCTGCCGCCGCTAGCCACAGAAGCCGCCGCCGAGGTCCAGCTGGCGCAACCGCCGGAAACGCAGCGGTCGACGCCCTTGCCCACGAAGCGCCCGCTGCAAGAGGCATTGCCGGCGACGCCGACGCCGCGTTACCGCCCCGCCCTGCCGGCGCCGCGCAACTTTGAAGTGCTCTCCGTGCGCTCCTTCTGCGATTTGACGCGCCCCGCCCTCATCGAAGTCTTCGTGGTCGATTACCTGGGGCGCGGCATCCCGGGTCAGCGAATTCGCGCGCGCTGGGGCGATCGGGAAGATATTTTCGTCAGCGGGCTGAAAGCCGAACGCGGCGATGCCTATGCTGATTTTCAGATGGAAGAGAACATCGATTACAGCATCGATATGGCAGGCGCCGATGATGCGCTGGGCACACGCTTGAGCACCGACACCTGTTATACGGAGAATCGCCGCTCGTTGAAATCCTACCGCGTGACCTTCGTCGAGCGCTGAGCCGCTCGCGTCATCTTACCGGGATACGCAGCCGATCACTCTGCTTCGCCGCAACCCCTGAGCAGAAATTGCGTATCAGAATTAGCGCATCAGTTTAGATCAGGTTTGATGGAAATGGATATACAGGAAAAAGCATCGCAGGTCGGGACCGGTGTTTTCTTCGTCGGTCTCGGCCTCTTGTTCATCACGGGGGCCTGGTGGCCCGGCATCATGTTTGTCATTGCGGCGTCAATGCTGGCGCGGGCGATGGCGGCGGGCGAGCGCTGGCAAACGGCGACCGGCGCCTTCTGGCTGATCGGCATCGGAGTCGTATTCGGCATACCGGGACTGATCGGCGATATCGCCGGCGCCTTCTGGCAGGTCTTTCCGCTCGTGCTGATCGGCATCGGTTTGTTCATGCTCTTCGGCGGCAAGTACCGCCCGAAGGTCAGCGGGAAGCGCAAGAACGAGGACGACGTGCACCGCGTTTGAAGGGCGCAGCCATATTGACATTCAACCGGCCGCGCTTATACTCAACGTGAAGGCGGGATGGTGGAATGGCAGACACGGGCGCCTTAAAAGCGCCTGCCCGGAAGGGCGTGAGGGTTCGAGCCCCTCTCCCGCTACCTGATCCTCTTGCAAGTTAGTTTCCAAGCCAGATTAGCCCTCTAACTGCCCGCTAGGCGTCGCGCCGTGTAGCCCGGTCAAGTCAAACTCAACAAGCGTAGATTCGACGCAATGCCTGGCGCTTTACCGCACAAGCTGCAAACTGTGCAGGCGCGCGTAAACCCCTTCTCTTTCCAGCAGTTGATCATGGCTGCCCTGCTCGCAGATTCCGTCTTCAGTCAGGACCAAAATCCTGTCAGCATTGCGGATGGTCGACAAGCGGTGGGCGATGACGAGGGTGGTGCGATTCTTGATCAGACGCTCGAGCGACTGCTGCACGACGCGCTCGCTCTCATTATCGAGCGCGCTGGTGGCTTCATCGAGGATGATCAAAGGCGGGTCTTTCAAGAACAGGCGGGCGATGCTCAAACGCTGTCGCTGGCCCGCCGAGAGTTTGATGCCGCGCTGCCCGATTTCGGTGTCGTAAGCCTGCGGCAGAGCCATGATGAAGTCGTGCGCGTTGGCTTGTTTCGCCGCCGCGATGATCTCGGCTCGGCCCGCGTCGGGCTTGCCGTAGCGAATGTTCTCGGCCACAGTCGCGCCGAAAAGATAGACGTCCTGGTCGACCGTGCCGATGTTCCGGCGCAATGAGGCCAGGCTGTACTCGCGTATATCCACGCCATCAAGGATGATCTGCCCGCCGGTGACATCGTAGAAGCGCGGGATTAAGGCGCCCAGCGTCGTCTTGCCGACGCCCGACGCGCCCACCAGCGCCACGTATTCGCCGATGGCGATGCGCAGCGACAGACCGCGAAAGACCGTGCCGAAATCGTCCCGATAACCGAAGGTGACATTGCGCAATTCCAGCTCCCCGCGCAGCCGTTCCGGGGAGCGGGCATCGCGCGGCTCTTGAATCGCGGGCGGCAATTCCAGCATGTCCATGAAGCGCTGAAAGCCGGTGATGCCTTCCTGATACCAACGGGCGAAATTGACCAGGCGCCTGATCGGCTCGATCAGAATGCCGACGTAGAGCAAGAAGGTGATCAGGTCCGGCAGGTCCAGCGACGCGTTGACGATGGCCAGCGCGCCGAAGACCACGACGACGACCGTCATCAACTGGGCGAATGTCTCCATGCCGCCATAGAAGAAGCCCTCGCTCCTGTATTCCAGCCGCCGGCTTTCGACGAAACGCGCGTTTGCCGCATCAAACTTCGCCTGCTCCCAAGCTTCGTTGGCGAAGGACTGCACCACGCGAATGCCCGCCAGCGAGTCTTCAATCTGCGCGTTGACCTCGGCCACCCGCTCTTTGCTCAGGCGCAGCGCGCGATTCATCTTCCGGTTGAAATGCAGCGAATAGAAGAACATCAGCGGCAGAAAGAGAATGACCACCACGCTCAATACCGGATTGATGCTCAGCGTGATGAGGAAGACGCCGCTGAACTTCACCAGCCCGATCAACAAGTCTTCCGGCCCGTGATGATATAGTTCCGACAGCGCGAAGAGGTCGTTCGTAATCCGTGACATCAAGCTGCCCGTCTTCTCGTCATCGTAGAAACTGAATGACAGCTTTTGCAGATGCGCGAAGAGTTCGCGCCGCATATCGCTCTCCATCATCGCGCCCATCATGTGACCCTGGTAATCCACGAAGAGATTGCAGAGCGTATGCGCGGCGACCAAAGCCAGCATGATCGCCGCCATCAGGGCGATATCCCGCAGCTGATTCGGCGCCCCGGCGTCCAGCAGGTTCTGAGTGATGTGGCGCACGCAAAGGGGCAGGATCAGCGTGATGCCCGAGATGATGAAGGCGCAAAGCAGATCCAGCGCCAACGTACGGAGGTACGGACGGTAAAACGACAGAAACTTTACAGCGCGATAACTCAAGCGAAGGCTCCTTGGCTAGTTGCCCAGCAGATTATAGCAGCAGCGAAATTGGGGCTTGCAGGGTATCGCACATTTGTGCTATCTTCGTTAGAATTCGAGACATAATGCAATACTAACGGGAGCGGGTGATAAAATGTGGGTTCGACTTTCGATTTTTCTTCTAGCATCAATTTGCGTCGCCGGATGCAGCGCCCTCGCCGCTGAAATTAGCGATGAGATGGCGCCGCAAATCAGCACGGAAGTCGCCGTGCAAGTGGGGACGGCCATCGCGGATATATCTGCCGCCGAATCACAGCCGGCTGCGAGCGGAGGCGCGGAAGGGAAAAGTGAAATCGCGCAAGTCACGCGGGTCATTGATGGCGATACGATTGATGTGCTGCTGAATGGCGAGAAGGTCCGCATCCGTTATTTGCAGATCAATACGCCCGAGCGCGATGAACCCTGCTTCCGCGAATCGACGCAGGCGAATGCTGATCTGGTCTCCGGCAAGACAGTGCGCCTGGTTCCTGACAAAGAGTTGGTGGATCCTTTCGATCGCCTGCTGCGCTACGTCTATGTCGGCGACATCATGGTTGAGCGTGTCTTGGTCGAGCAGGGATTCGCTGAAGTGGTGCTCTACCCGCCGAATGACATGCACTACGACGAATTTGTCCGGCTGGAGGCTGAGGCGGCGGCGGCCGGGCGCGGTTGTCACCCGAGCGGCATATTTGATGATGGGTCGACCACGCGCTAAGCGATCGCCCCGGCAGAACTGCCTTTCCCGCTCGATCTGTGCTAGAGTTGGCTCACTGGACGACAATGAGCGAGAACGACATTCAGCGACATGGCGGTTAAGCGATTGATATATTACCCGGAGAACGAAGCGCGACTGCGCAAGGTCAGCCGGCCGATAGCGAACTTGAAGAACAAAGGCCTCAAGCGCTTGATTCAAGACTTGAAGGACACGCTCGAATCGCAGCCCGGCGCCGCCATCGCCGCTCCGCAGATCGGCGCGCTCAAGCGTGTCGCCGTGGTGAAATTCGGCCAGAACGACGAGGCCGAGGAAGAACCAATGCTGACGCTGATCAATCCGGAGGTCATCGAAGCGGGCCCGCCCGAAACCGGCTTTGACGGCTGCCTGAGCATCCCCGATGTCTACACTTGGGATACACCGCGGCCGCGCTGGATCCGCTTCCGCGCAATCGGCGAAGACGGCATCGAGGTCCGGCGCCGGGTCGAAGGCATGGACGCGCGCATCATCCATCACGAGATCGATCATCTCGATGGCATCCTCTTCCTCGACCGCCTGCGCGACCCCGACGAGCTTTATACGCCAGTGTCGAGCGAGAATGGCAAGACAAAAATGATCCGGCTGACAGACCTGCCGGCCTTAAGCTGATGGCCGGGGGAACTGTGAGCAAGGCAGCGCTGCACAAGCGCTTGACCACCACGGCATCCCGCGAACTTATCGAAATTGCGCTTGATGTTTTGGCCGCCACGCCCGACAGGCTGCGTGTCCTTAGCGCTGGCCTATCAGATGAGGCCTTGACGCGCCCTTTAGGCGAAGGCGAGCGCAGCTTCAAGCGCGATCTAACCCACCTGATCTATTGCGCCGAGCGGGGCACAATACCGATCTATTATGCGCTTGCGGCAAAGGAACCGTTCATGGCGCGGATTCACGCCGAGCGCCAGTGGGGGAAACTGCTGCGCTACGAGTCATTCGATCTAGCCGATTTGTTTGCATATTTCAGCTTCAACCGGCGGGCCCTGCTGAATGTGCTGGGCGGTCTGACACCGGCGCAGTGGGAGCGTACTGCCCAGCCGGAAGGCAAGAAGCGTAAAGAATCCGTCTACTATGCCGCCCGCGGCCTCTGCGTGCACGAGTATGGGCATCTGGAGGACCTGGCGGGCAAGATGGAAAAGCTGCGAGCGGGAATCTTCGGTTGATTGCGCCGCGCGGGAACCAAGGGGGGAGTTCAGCCCTTGATGCCCGAAGTGGCGATGCTCTCGATGAAAGCGCGCTGCAGCGCCAGATAGAAGATCAGCACCGGAATCGTCACCACCGACAGATAGGCCATGATCTCGCCCCAGGCGGTATTCAACTGGAAGAAGTATTGCAAGCCGACCATGATCGGGCGCAACTCTTCCGAGCGGATGGTCATCAGCGGCCAGAGATAAGCGTTCCACATCGTCAAGAACTTAAGGATGGCGACGGTCGCCAGGATGGGACCGGCGATAGGCATGATGATGCGGGCGTAGATCTGAAATATGCTGGCGCCATCGATCCGCGCCGCTTCGACCAGCTCATCCGGCAGATCACGGAAATACTGGTAAAAGAGGAAGATGCCCAGCGAATCGGCGATGAATGGGATAATCTGCACGTGGTAGGAGTTGAGCCAGCCGATCTCGATGCCGTTAGGACCGATCCAGGGCAGATTATTCGCGATCAGCAGCATGGGGATGGCGACAACTTCGAAGGGCACGATGAAGGTGGCGATGATCAGCGAGAGCACGATGGCTTTGCCGCGCCACTTGAGGAAGGCGAAAGAGAAGGCCGCCATCGAATTAAGCCAGAGGCTGGCGCCGACCGATACCGCCGTCGTGAATATCGAGTTGAAAGCGAATTGCACCATTGGCACCCGCTCAAAGGCGTCGGCGTAGTTGTTGAGCGAGATGTCTCCCACCGGCAAGAATGCGCGCAAGGAGCCGGAATCTCGCAAAAGCTGAATATCCGGCTTCAGCGACGATACGACCATGAAGACGATGGGGAAGATAAAAATCGCCGAGATCAGGATCAGCAGGGCATAACGCAAGCCGATGATCAGATTCTGTCGCGTCTCGAGGCTCATTGTCTTCATGTCTAGTTCCTTTCCCGCGTCAGGTATCGCTGCACCATGGCGATGGTGAAGACAATGACGAAAAGGATAACGGAGATGGCGGCGCCTTCCGCCATGTCCTGCTTGCCATAGCCGCGCTGCACCGCCTGATAGACGACCGATTGCGTCGTATCCAGGGGACCGCCGCGGGTCATCACATCGACTTGAATGAACAAACCCATTGCTTGAATCGTGATGACAATCAGCACCAGGACGGCCGTATTGCGCAAGCCGGGCCAAGTGACATAGCGAAACTTCTGCCAGGCGCCGGCGCCATCCAAGCCAGCCGCCTCGTAAAGGCTCACGGGAATCGTCTGCAAGCCGGCCAGCCAGATGACCATGTGGAAGCCGACCGCTTGCCAGGCGGACATGGCGATCATCGCCGGCATAGCGGTATAGGGATTGCCAAGCCAATCGACCGGTTGAAAACTGCCGAAGGTGATCATGCCCAAGATAGTGTTGAGCAGACCGTTATTGCCATCGTAGATAAAGCGCCAGAGCAGCGCAACGACCACCATCGAGACCACCACCGGCGCGAAGTAGATCGAACGGAAGACGTTGATAAACGGCAAAGCCTGATTGAGCAAGAGGGCGAGCAGAAGCGCCAAACCGCCTTGAAGGGGCGCGATCACAGCGGCGAAGATCAGCGTGTTGATCAAAGCACGCAGGAAGACCACATCCGCAGCCAGGATGACGGTGCGGTTCTCGCCCGCTTGCCAAGAGGTGAATTCGCGCAAGCCATCCAAATCCGGATAATCCGGGTTGTTGCGCGTGAAATTGCGCAAGCGGGGATAGCTCAAGCTCCCGTCGTCATCATAAACGAAAGCGCCGCTTTCATCGCGCTCCGGCTCCAGCGTGAAGGGCCGGATGGTCAGCAGGCGCTCGAAGTTGCGCAAGCCGACCCATTCGGCCGGGTTGGGGGAGATGAGCCGTTGGTTGGTGAAAGAGATAACAAAGGCCATCAAGAAGGGAATGACCAGAAAGACGGTCAAGACCAGCAGCGCCGGGAATGCCATCAGCCAACCCATGACGGCGTCGTTGCGCTGATAGAGCGGCGCGTCTTTTGGCAGAAGCAGACGCACCCAGAGCGGCGCGTTTCTGCGGGCAGTGGCTGCTGAAATCATAAGTCTATCCTAAATCACTATCTGGAGACGGTAGCGGTCTGCGGAGGAAACTGCGTAGTAACGATACTTGCTGGGGGAGCGCGAGTGCTTGCCTCGCCGAATACAGTCAGAGGCGCGGGCGACCCGGAGAGCCGCCCGCGTTTTTGGAATCGGTACGATTCGATTACATATCGAAGCCGTAGCCCATGTTGTCTTCGATGTCTTGATCGATTTCGTCCACAGCCGCGTCGAGCGTGTCTTGAACATCAGCGCCGTTGGCGATATCCGCCAGCGCCTTCTCGAAGATAAGCGCCAGAGTCGCGTAACCGGGCGTCACCGGACGCACGAGCGCCTGCGCTTCACTGAGACCGAAGTAGACTTCCAGCGCGCCGCCCATCGAATAGTGCTGGCTCATTTCGGCTGCGCCAGCGGTGGCCGGGATCAAGCCGATACCATCGCTGAATGCCGCCAAGTACTCGTCCTGAATAGCGAACTCGATAAAGGCGTTGGCGCCCTCTTTGTTTTCGCTGCTGGAGGAGATGCCAAACTGCCAGGAAGCGGCGCCGATAGTCGAACCGCTGCCGAAATCGGGCGCTGGCAGGAAAAGCAAATCATCGCCGACAGCCTCGAGCGCGCCGATACCGGCCCAGTTGCCGTTCCACTGCAGCGCGTATTTGCCATCAATGAAACCGGTCTCACGATCAGCGCCATCTTGCGATGTGCCGGGCGCCAAACCGCGCTCGAAGAGACTCTGCCACCAGTTGCCGAAGGCGACGCCTGCGTCGCCATTCAGAACGCCTTCAGCCGTCAGATAGGTCGAGCGGTCGATCATGTCGCCGCCGAAGCTCTGCAGGAAGGGCGAGAAGGCATAGGGATACCATTCGCCGGTCCAAGCCATGCCCAAGTCAAGGGCGTACTCGAATTCGCCGGTGGCTTGCAGAGTCTCCAAGATGCCGTCAAACTCATCGCCAGTCCAGGGGTCGTCCAGCGTCGGGATGCGAATCATATTGGCTTCCAGAACCGAACGACGCGCATAAATGGAGACGGCGGCATCCCATAGACCAACCGCATAAACTTCGCCATTGTACTCGCCAATGGCGCCCGGCAGGAAGCCGTCTAGCGCGCCTTCCGAAAGTTGCAGCGGAACCATGTATCCAGCCCAAGCCCAACCGGGCATGACGGGACCATCGACATCAATGATATCGGGCAGGTCGCCGGCCAGCGCCGCCGCCACGATCGACGAATTGTAGGATTCCTGCGGGAATTCTTCCAGAACGACCGTGTAGTCGGATTGTGAAGCGTTGAAGTCGTCGATGATGCCGAGCAAAATGCTGCGCTCGGTTTCATTGCCAGCGCCGTGATACCACAGGCTGAGCTCCGTCTGCGCGGACGCGAGCCCGCTAAATGTGATCAACATGATCACGAGAATTGAGATGGATAGTGCTTTTTTCATTTTTCCCTCTTCGTTTGAACTAGATGCGTTAGCTTCCGAAAACTCGTTTGACTCTTCGCGCAAACCGTGGCGCACCTCCTTCACTCGCCTGACTCGTGCTTCTCCAAACTGGCAGATTTACCAGATTGTTGACAACTGCCATATATCCAGCGAAATCACTGACGACGGCGCAATCGCGCGCAGGCAAGCGCCCGCCGCGCCAGCGGGATAGAAGCGGCTGGTGATGCGCGTCCGCCCGTTAGCGATGACCTCAAGCACCGAGCCATCAACCAGCGCCCGCAGTTCCAGCGTTTCGCCGCTGTCCAGCGTATGGACGATGCCATGCGTATCGCTGTCGATTTCCGGGTCCTCCCGCTCATAACGCCGCCGGACCTGCAACGTCGATGTGTTGCAGTCGTAAATGATTGCCAATTCCGCGCCGCCGCACGTCAGTTCGATGCCGCTCTGCGCCGCTTTCTCTGTAGCCAAGACGGCGCTTATATCGAGCGACAAGGTCTCGATCGAGAGGCCGGCCTCCGGCAGATCGCCAGCGGCGAAGTGATGATGCCGCCCGCGCAGAGCCTCGAATTCCGGCACGGGCGCGCTAATCAGCCGGTTCCGCCCGTCCAGGCTCAAGACGCGCGGAATGGCTTGCACGCCGGTCCAGCCCGCCTGCCGCTGCAAGTCTTTGCCCCGCCCTTCTCGTATCCAGGAATAGATCAGGCGGCGCCCGGCATCGTCCTGATGACACAAGCTGGCGTAGCTGTAGCCGGCGTCATAAACGTCTTCGTATTCCGGGATGAAGCGCTCATTCTCCAGCCGGCCCACGAAGTAGAGCGTCGTGCCGGGGGTATGGGCGGCGGGCTGCGACGAGACGATCAACACCCACTTGTCGCCCAGCGGGAATAGATTGGGGCATTCAAAGTTGAAGCCGTTGCGCGCGCGATCGCCAATGAAAAGCGGATGCAGATATTGCCAACCTCGCAAGTCGCCGGAGCGGTAAAGCAAGACCGCGCCGCCGACGCCGACGATATGCGAGGCGAGGATCATGTACCAGCAGTCAGCGCCGCGCCAGACGAAGGGATCGCGGAAGTCGCGCGTCTGGCCCAGCTCGGCCGGGACATCGCCGATAACAGGATTGCCGGCATATTTCTCCCAAGTCATGAGGTCGGGGCTGCCCGCGGCGAGGCACTGCACCTGCACATCATAGGTCTCGTTGACGCCGGTGTAGATGGCGACCGGCGCGCCGTTGTCGTTCACCATGCAGCCGGAGAAGATTCCGCCTCTATCGGCTGCGTTCGGCGTCGGCGCGATGGCGACCGGCAACTCCTGCCAATGCACCAGATCATCGCTGACCGCGTGGCCCCAGTGCATGTTGGCGTGGTAGGCGCCGTCGGGGTTGTATTGGAAAAACAGATGATAGCGTCCGTCCCAGTGGATCACGCCATTGGGGTCGTTCATCCAGTTGGCGGCGGGCAGAAAGTGATAACGGGGACGATGGATGTCTTCTTTGAAAGTGGTCTTGGCCGTTCTAAGCATAAAATCCGATTCCAAGATCAATTCATTCGCTGTTTATGGTAACGTTGCCAGATTCCTGCCAAAATAAGACGTGTATCCGCGATTGTATTGGAATATCTTATATGGTATCGTTACCATAATGACATTATAGTCGATATTGGCGAAAATGCAAGGGGCAATATTGCCGGGACAGGCTTGATGGACGAAGACGACCGCGGAAGAGAGATATGGGCGACGCGAAAGTCACCATAAAAGAAATCGCGAGATATGCCGGCGTCGGCACGACAACGGTGTCGCGCGTGCTCAACAATCATCCCTACGTCAGCGACGAGAAGCGACGCCGCGTCGAGCAGGCGATAGCGGCGCTGCATTACCGCCCGTCGCAGACGGCGCGGCACCTGCGCGGCGGCTCGTCCGGTCTCTTGGGATTCTTGACCGATGATGTGGCGACCACGCCCTACGCGGTCGATATCATCCGCGGCGCGCAAGATGTGGCCTGGGCGCATCGCATGGTGCTGCTGGTGGCTGATTCAGGCGGCAATTCGCGTTTTGCCGAGGCAGCGGTGGATGTCTTCCGCGAGCGCGCCGTGGAGGGGATTGTCTACGCGGCGATGTATCATCGTCCGGTGCGGTTGCCGGCGGGCCTGGATGGCCTGCCCACGGTGTTGGCGAATTGCTTCCTGGAAGATCGCTCGGCGCCATCGGTGGTTCCGGATGAAGTTTACGGCGGCTACCACGCGACCAAAGCGGCGCTCGGCGCGGGACACCGGCGCATCGGATTCATCAATCTCTGGGAAGAGACCGAGGGCGTCACGCCGCCCTTCCCCGCCATATACGGTCGGCTGCGCGGTTATCAGCAAGCGCTGGAAGACCATGGGCTATGCTACGAGGACGCGCTGGTTCGCTTCTCGGACCAGACCCCGCGCGAGAATTACCGCCATACGCGGGAACTGATGGCGCTGCCGGCGCCGCCGACGGCCATATTCTGCGGCAACGACAAGGTGGCGATGAACTGCTATAGCGCCCTGGCTGAGTTGGGCTTGCGTGTGCCGGGAGATGTGGCCGTGATCGGTTATGACAATATCGCCCACATCGCCGAAGGCTTGCTGCCGCAGTTGACGACCATGCAACTGCCGCATTACGAGATGGGCAAGTGGGCGGCGCAGTATTTGATCGAGAATCAGGGGCGGACGATGGCGCCGGTGCAGATGGCGCTGCCTTGCCCGCTGGTGGCGCGGGAGTCGGTGTGAGTCAAAAGTTCTTACTTATCGGTTTGCCGTTTGACACGGCTTGAATCGCTAAGATGATCTTCAGGCAAAGCCACACGACTCTGAAAATATGCGAATCGACTGCTGAAATGCTCTAAATACGGGTGAACTAGCCGGCACCGTCTTCTTGTTTCACCAAACTTGATGCGCACGTATAGTTCGTCCGTCGGCACAGTGAAATATCGTTTGAAGTCAACAACCAACTCACCAATGCTCTCATCCTCTTCTTGCAAGTCATGGCACTTTTCGACTTTTTCAAAGAAATGATATCGCTCGTCTTTATTTATCTTTATCCGTGACCACAGGCGCGATTTCGTGGAGTCTTTTGATTTTTCTAAATCCACGATTTCCTGAGCCTGGAGCGTTGCTATTTTCACTTCGCAAAGCAGTACGCATGGCAGTAGCCTTTCCAGTTTCTGTTGACTAAGCCGAGCAGTGAAGTCCCAATCCAAGTCGCAATCCTGCGACACGACAAAGGCGAATGGATGAATTTTCTCAAGGAAATTCGGAGAATCTTGCGACCTTGACTGTAGGTCCAATACAGTTTCGATCACATCAGACAGCAGTTCACCCTGTCGTAATCCAGATAGAGGTTCAGACTTTACATACTTCATAATGAATAAAGCAGACTCTATTCGTCTTCATCAAATTGGATAGAGAATTCTGGCCTGACAAACCGACCAACCAGCTTACCGCCAACGGATCTAGTATCTGTTGTTGGGGACAACTCTCCACCTAAATAGGAATATAAATCCCTAATGTCTGCGGTTGTCTCAATTAGCTCATTGACGCCGTCTAGCTGTAAGCTAGGCAAGAGTTGATTCAATTCAAGAATCTTGTCCACGTGGCCTTTAGGAATGTCCCGAATAGCAATAACTGCTATAGAAATCTGCTTGAGAAGAAGAAGAATGTCCGGACTTGGCTCAATGTATTGATATCTTTCAACCAACTGTAACGAGCATCGCCTGAGATAGTCAATCATCGTATCGACTGTATTGCTGTAGAGAGTATCCGAACGGTCCACATCTTGAACGGTTATTGACGAAGCCCTAGTCACCTCCCGTCGGTTCTGGCTCCATTCCTTTATGAAGGTGTTCTCGTATACACCAACGGAAGAGTCGTCTATTTTGGGAATTGTAATCATTGAGTTTTGCAATGACATCTTCAATCTCCGTTTCTGAATTGGTGTAGAAGTCGTGATCCAACATGTACAATTTGTTGGAATGGTCTCCGCCTTTCTCTACAACTTGTCCATATTCCATTCTGACCATGTCGCCATCGTCGTTAAGCTTCAGAAGTGTCTTCCCTTGCTGCTCAACAACTGCTGACATCGTCTCTGTCTGTGCAAGTTGAGAAAGCACAAACGGCGCGATCAGGTCTCGCCACTCTCTGTCTTCCAAACCTAGCCCCTTACGATCAATGATGTTCCTGTAACGCAATCCTATTCTACTAAGATACGACGGTCGGTAAACCTCATCTAAGGCGTTTAAAACAAGAACAACATAATCGCGAAAATCTTCCCATCGTGTATATCGTTTTGTGTCCAGCGCAACAAAATCTCGAGTTAATGCGATTGTCCAAGACCCAGACTTGCTCAAAAACTGATATCTCGGATTACTCTTTGGCGAAAGCAGGCTAGCCATGTCAGACGGAAGACTCTGGAAAATTCCGTCAGGCAACTCATGTATCGTTTCGTCGTATGATATTCTGAATCCTGGAAACGTATGCCGAACATGCTCTTGGAATTTAACCGGGGTCTCTGTATCAATCCGCAGAATCGGTGGAAAACGCAATTGGCATATCACCTGATGAAGGGGGTTTTTTCTATATATGACCCGTTCGGTTTCAGGAAACGGCATGCTGCGTTTTTCTTTCCGTATCTCGGCGTCCAATCCTAACCTACATCATTTACGTAAGAATCAGCTTGGAAGACGGCTATTTGGTCGCATTACAGCCAGATTATACAGATATTTTACACTTGTACCACTTCCAGCACCCTAATCCCCCGCCACAATCCCGCGCGCCAGCTTCAGCAACTCCTCCCGCCGCGCCGCATCCACATCGCGGGCATCGAAATAGCGCTCCAGCAATTCCAGCGGCGTCATGCCCTCAGGACTCTCGCCGAGACGCGTCCGCGCGCGCCGGTCGACATCCAGGCGCAAGCCGGCGATGTGGAAGACGCCGGCTCGTTTCAACTCGTCGACGATGAGCCTTTCATTGAGCCGGGTCTCGCTTTCCGGCGTCAGGCGGATCAGCAGCCGGACGACCGCTCCCGCCAAGTCCTGAGCTTTCGCCGCCGCCAGCACATCGGCCGTCGGATTGTCGCTATCGCGGCAGTCGATGCTCAGCGTCAGCAGCTTGCGCGCCGCCGCCTCGATAAAACGCCAGTTCGTCGCGCCCCGCGCCAGCTCCACCCAGCAGAAGCCTTTGACATCGCCCTCCTCGCCGAAGTCGATGCGCTCAAGGCTGCCACTGTACACGACCGGCGGGAGATCTTCGTGGTCGGCGGTCAGGTTCTGATGCCGGTGGATATGCCCGAGCGCGACATAATCCCAGCCGCCATGCGTCAGCGCATCCAGTTCGATGGTCACATCCCGGCCCAGCATGACGCTCCGCTCGCTGCCCCAGACGGCGCCGCTCACGCTGAAGTGCCCGCAGAGCAGGCGCGGCATGTCGGGGACGGCCTGCCGCTCGGCTTGGACGCTCAATGCGCGCAGCCGCTCGTGCACGACGCGCCGCAGTTCGGCATCTTGCTCGGCGATGGTCTTGCCGCGGGTGGCGACATCGGCCAGCAAGCGCGCGCGCAACGGATATGGCGCCGCGCCGATGAGAACATCGCCCCGTTTGGTCGCGACTTCATGAAGGGAAAAATCACGCGCCACCAGCACGTTGGGCACAGCGAGGGTGTCGTAGATGTCGATGGTGGAAGCTTTGGCGGCGTTGGCCGGCAAGTCGTGATTGCCCACCAGCAGCACGGTCGGCGCCAATTGGGCGAGCGCTTGAACGCGCCCGGCGAATTCGCGCTGGTAAGTTTGATTGGGGCTGCGGCTGCGGAAAGCGTCGCCGGCGAAGATGACCAGGTCGACATCGCCATCGCGGGCGAAAGCGATCATGTCATCCATCCGCGCCAGGAAGTCGCCGACGCGGCTGCTCACCCCGCTATCCGGATTGATCCTGCCATAATTCTCCATGCCGATATGGACATCGGCGAAGTGCAAAACGCGGATCGGTTCGCGTGTGAGATCGTCTATCACGCTCTTGTTCTCCATCAAAATCCGGCCGCTCGACACCGCCCAAAACGCCGCTCATTTCAGCGGCAGGCGCGTTGTCGTATACATGGCGAATCTTTGTACCAGACTTAACCAAGACACCACCAACTTCTCATAATCATTGTATTGAATCCAGGCAACGGAGTCCATAAACTGAAAGTAGAAGATTATTTTAGACCTCTCCATTATTAACGGTTTGCGGTTTTCATATACAGTACAAGGCATGCGGGCTATGCGGTATCTAATTGATATGCGGTATCTGATTGTCTTCGTATTGAGTCTGCTCTTTTTTGTCTCGCCTGCCTCCGCCCAGACCCCGACCAACCCGCAGGCAGACCCTACTTGCGGCCTGCCCAAGCAGGGCGTCATCGTCGCAACCGTCACCTACGATCTCATCGGCAACTGCACGCAGACGGGGACGCTGGAAATCCGCACCGCCAATACGCCCAACGTTGAACTCACCATAAACGGTAACGGACACACCATTTTCAACACCGATCGCGATGGATTTGGCTTCATTTTCCTCTACGTCGACGATGACGGCATACATACTCACTATAATAAAGACACGACCGCCAGCCCCAACGTCAAAGTGGTCATCAAAAACGTCACCTTCCAAGCCACTGGCACGGCCTTCACAAAACCTACGTGTCATTATGATGACGAAACATCACCATTGCGAAAGTGTTACACAGGCTTTGGGATATTGGCCGAAGGAACACTGGAGATGGAGAACGTCACCTTCAAGAACGGCAGGGGAATCTGGGTGTACGCCCAAGGCACAGCCAGCCTGAAGAATGTGCTCTTCGAGGACAGCTTTATCAGCAACTACGGATTTTACCCGTCCACGAAGGGCGCGGCCCTGCATGTATCCAAAACGGGCAGCGCGACGCTCAACAATGCTGTTTTCCGCGACATCCAGCGTGCGGTCGTCTCGATTGAAGAAGGCGGCTTTTTGAGCGCCACGGGCTGCCTCAGTTTCATTCGCGTGCTTACCCACAAGGTGCGCCACAGCGGGCTTCACAGCGGCATGGGTACCTTTAGCGACAGCAGCACCGGTCCCTGCGGCGACATTGAAATCGGCAACAAGGGCAAGGCTGTGGTCCCCTACACCCTGACAAAGCTGCCTTGTGGGCTGCCCGCCAGCGGCACCCTCGAGGGAGCGCATGTCTACACGCTCGATCAAGACTGCGTATGCGTGGACCATCCATTTAATATAGGTATTGACGCCAGCGTCACCATCAATGCCAACGGTCATCGCATCGTGGGCTGCAAAGAAACTCGCAGTCACATTGCTATTCTAATCGGCGGTGGCGGTCGCCTGACCATCAACAATGCCAGGATAGAGCGCCTCCGATTGCGCAATTATGGCGGTTACGTTACTATTCGCAACTCGGTTTTCTCGAATATTGAGGGCGTGGCCATAGTCAATTACGGCTGGGCCTATTTGCACGATACGATCTTTGAGGGGAGTAAGGGCGATAGTGATAGCAACGTATATTATGCCCACGGTCATTATGGCATTGGACGAGCGCTCTTCACGGACAACGTGTTCCGTAACAACGGTCCGGTCGAGGTCGAAGCGCTTGCGCATGGCCCAAGCACCAGGATTTACTTGTGCGGCGACAACATAATCGAGGGTTTGCCGGAGGGCGCGGATGATCTGCAGTTCGCCTTATTCATTGCCGAGGAAGGCGGCTCCATTCTGGGTTGCCCCGACGATCAGCCGTCGCCCGCCGCGCCATCCGCGTTAGTAGAGTGCGCGCCTGAGCGGAAGAACCTGCCCGAGAACAAGATGATGGGCGCCATCGGCATCATCATGCACAAGCAGAAGTGCCCGCCCATTATCGAAATCTGGGAGGTCTTGCCCAACAGCCAGGGACAATTCGCCCTCAAAGTGAGCCAGAGTGATGTTGAAGCGGTGGAGGAGGGCTTGATCGCCTGTTCCTCCAACGGGCGCGCTGCCGTGCGCGTCGGCCTGCCCGAGCCGGTTCGCCAGAAGATCCAGCATAGCCGAGCTTATCAAGCCGTGAGTCCGCGCCAGGCGCGCGACATCTTGATCTCGCTGGGTCCAAACGTTGAGGGCAAGGTGAATCACATGGTGATCGACCACGCGCTTGACGGCCAGGTCCTCGGCATAGTCGATACGCGCTCGGAGGAACCGCCTTGTCAAGGCGCCAATTTAGCCAGCCTCTTGGCTGCTGCCGCGCCGCCCCAGCCCACAGCGATACCCTTTGCCGCTCCCGTCGCGCCGCAAGCAGCGCGGGAGGACGGCGCCATCGTGCATGTCGTCCGATCGGGCGATACTGTCTGGCAGATCGGCATCGCCTACGATGTGCATCCCCACAAGATCATCTCGCTCAACAATCTGCAACAGCTTTCCAGTCGGGGCAGTTATATCTTCCCGGGCCAAGAATTGCTCATCCGCCCGGCGGAGTGAGCAGAGGGCCGCCCCGTTCCACAATTCGCCCTGCCGATATGGGCATCGGCGAAGCGCAAGACGCGGATCAATTCGCGCTCACTCGCGGGCGCGGTGGTCTTCATCGCCGGTGCCGACTGGTTCGTTGGTCGTGGTCACGCTGGTCCACTGAGGATAATCGCCGCGCAAATGCCCGAAGATAGGCTTCTCGTTGCGCAGGATATCGACGAAGGCGTGGATGTCGCTGATCAGCATAAAGATGGCGCCGCGCCGGTTGGCGATATCCACTTGCGGATCGGGCACATCGCTATCCGGCGACAAGAAATAGACATCCAGGCGGTAGTCCTCGTTGTCGTCGGCGCCGACGCCGTTGCAGCGCACCAAGCCCCGGATGCGGGCGGTCATGCCCCCAAAATCGCGTTCCTCCAACTGACGCCAGATGACCATATAGTTCTTGATTTCAAATACAGCCACGCGCTGATCTGTCATCTTTTCTCCCCCTTAGCCAAGACATCCCCGCCGCTTGACCGCGCCCAAAACGCCGCTCATTTCAGCGGCAGGCGCGTTGTCGTATACATGGCAAATCTTTGTATCGGACTTAACCAAGACACCACCAACTTCTCATAATCATTGTATTGAATCCAGGCAACGGAGTCCATAAACTGAAAATAGAAGATTATTTTAGACCTCTCCATTATTAACGGTTTGCGGTTCTCATACACAGTACAAGTCATGCGAGCTATGCGGTATCTAGTTGTCTTCGTGTTGAGTCTCCCCTTTTTTGTCTCGCCCGCCTTCGCCCAGACGCCGACCAACCCGGACAACCCGAGCGACGGTTGCGGATTGCCCCCTCAGGGCGTCATCGTCGCCAGCGTGACCTATACGCTCAATAGAGATTGCACGCAGACGGGCGCGCTGGAAATCCACACCGCCAGTACGCCCAATGTCACGCTCACCATCAACGGCATGGGCCACACCATTTACAACACCAGTTACCTTTCCAGCAATGGCACGAGATACGGCTACAATTTCCTAGTCGTTGACGACGAGGGCAAAGATACCATTCAGAACCTTGACACGACCGCCAGCCCCAATATCAAGGTCAATATCAAGAATGTCACCTTCAATGGCAGCGATTGGGATTTCGACCGACACCTGTACCATAAGACGAGGATAAAGTCGGGTACCGGCTCCTGGATTTTGGCTGAGGGCGCGCTAACGATGGAAAACGTCACCTTCACCAATGGCGACGGCAGCTGGCTGAGGATCAAGGGTACAGCCAAGCTGGAAAATGTGCTCTTCAAGGATAGCTGGGTCTGGAACTGGGGTTTTGATCCAGTCGTCAAGGGCATCCTGCATGTGGCCAATACCGGCAGCGTCACACTCAACAATGCTGTGTTCCGCGACTCCGCGCGTACAGTCATTAAGATCGACAAGGGCGGCTCTTTGAGCGCCAGCGGCTGCCTCAGTTTCATCCGCGTATGGTCATACAAAGTGCACCACAGCGGCATCCGCAGCAGCATGGGCGCCTGGAGCGACAGCAGCACCGGTCCCTGCGGCGACATTGAAATCGGCAACAGAGACCGAGCCGTGGTCCCCTATACCCTGCCAATGCTGGATTGCGGCTTGCCCTCGGGCGGCACCATCGAAGGAACCGTTGTCTACTCGCTCAGCCAGGACTGCGAATGCATAAACACGGTGAACATAGCTGACGACGCCAGCGTCACCATCAATGGCAATGGCAAGCGCATCGTAGGCTGCTCGGGCGGGTCGGCGGGGTTTCGCATTGGCAATGCTCGCCTGACCATAAATAATGCGAACCTTGACGGCGTCCGAATTCACAATTACGGCGGCCGGCTTACCTTGGGCAAATCGACAATCGCCAACGCGTCGAAGCCCATCATCAATTACGGCTGGGCTTATTTTCACGATTCGATCTTCCAAGAAAATCGAGCCACTAGCAGGGGATTAGGCAAAGTATATCTCGGCCGCTCGCTTCATTTTGGCATGGGGCGAGCGCTCTTCCAAGACAACGTATTCAGCAACAACATGCCGGCAGACGACGAGATCGAAGCCTATACGCACGGTACTGGCAGCGCCATCTTCCTGTGCGGCGACAACATACTCGAGGGATTGCCGGAGGACGAAGATGCGGTGGCGCTGGCTATGTTCATCGCCGAGAACGGCGGCAACGTTAGATTCTTCTGCCCTGAAACGGTTGAAGTTTCCGGTCCTCCCGCAGCGAGCAAAGAATGTTTGCCTGAAACGATTGAGCCGCCCGAAAGAATGACGATGGGCGCCATCGGCGTTATCTTCTTCCTCCAGAAGTGCCCGGCTGTGATTGAGATTTGGGAGGTCTTGCCCAACAGCCAGGGGAAATTCGCCCTCAAAGTGAGCCAGAATGATGTTGAAGCGGTAAGGGAGGGCATCGTTGCCTGTTCATCCAACGGGCGCGCCGCCGTACGCGTTGGGCTGACCGAGCCGGTTCGCCAGAAGATCGCGCACAGCCAGGCTTACCAAGCCGTGAGTCCGCGCAAGGCGCGCGACATCCTGATCTCGCTGGGTCCAAACGTTGAGGGCAAGGTGATTCATATTGTGACAGACAATGTGCTCGACGGCCAGGTTTTGGGCACAGTCGATACACGCTCGGAGGAACCGCCTTGTCAAGGCGCCAGTTTAGCCAGCCTCTTGGCTGCCGCCGCGCCGCCCCAGTCCACAGCGATACCCTTTGCCGCTCCCGTCGCGCCGCAAGCAGCGCGGGAGGACGGCTCTATCGTGCATGTCGTCCGATCGGGCGATACTGTCTGGCAGATCGGCATCGCCTACGATGTGCATCCTCACAAGATCATCTCGCTCAACAATCTGCAACAGCTTTCCAGTCGGGGCAGTTATATCTTCCCGGGCCAAGAATTGCTCATCCGCCCGGCGGAGTGAGCAAACGGCTGGCGCCTGTTCCGAGCCCGGAGAACATACGCCAATGCGCAAATAGAAAATAATCGCCTCAGTTGCGGTACCTTTCCTCAAGAAGAAAGTGTATACCAGACAAAAGCGCAAACACAAAACAAGAGCATGAAGCGGACATAATAAATCTGCATAAGCAGCGCCGTCCTTTCTCTTGGCAAGCACAGTTTAGATCTTACCGTTCCAGGGAGGATGCGCCTCTACGCCGAGCCGACGCCCGTCCTACGCCTGCGCTACGGCGCCAGCGGCAGCCTGGTCGAAGCGCATCTTGTCAGTCTTCCTATGCCGCACTAGAATCGCAGCAATGACGACGCTATTGCTTATGCTCTATGCCCTCTGCGCCCTGTCACTCGGCCTGTATACAGCGGGACAAGCAATCCTGCTCTGGCGATATTGGCGGACGCGCCGGGCAAGGCCTTACGCCCCGCCCCTGGCCGAATTGCCGACGGTCGCGGTTCAGCTTCCGTTATACAACGAGGCGCATGTCGCCGGCCGTCTGATCGAGGCCGCGGCCGCGCTGGACTATCCGCGCGACAAATTGCTGATTCAGGTCCTCGATGATTCGACCGATTCGACGGCGCAACTGGTTGCGCGCAAGCTGGCGCAACTGGAAGAAGCCGGCGTTCGCGTGCAGCATCTCCGCCGGAAGGAGCGGCTCGGCTTCAAAGCGGGCGCGCTGGCGGCCGGCGTCGGACAATGCGACAGCGAGGTCATCGCCATCTTTGACGCCGACTTCGTGCCGGCGCCGGACTTCCTGCGGCGCACCTTGCCGCATCTCATGGCGCAGCCCGATATCGGCATCGTGCAAAGCCGCTGGGGCCACCTCAATGCGGATGAAAACAGCCTGACGCGGGCCCAAGAACTGTCGATCGATACGCATTTCGTCATCGAGCAGACAGCGCGGAACCGCAGCGGCTGGCTCATTCCCTTTAATGGCACGGGCGGTGTCTGGCGGCGCAGTTGCATTGAAGCGGCCGGCGGCTGGTCGGCCGATACGCTGACGGAAGACCTGGACCTGAGCTATCGCGCGCAGATGGCGGGCTGGCGCTCGGTGTTTTTGCCGGAGGTGGAAGCGCCGGGCGAGATACCGCCGCAACTGGCCGCTTACAAATTGCAGCAGGCGCGCTGGGCAACCGGCAATACACAGTGCTTGCTCAAGCTGGCGCCGCGGCTCATCGCTGCCCGCCTCAGCCCGGCGCAGAAGATCATGGCGATCCAGCATCTCTGCCAGTACTTGCCGCAGCCGCTAATGCTGCTGATGCTGCTGCTGACGCCGCCGCTGCTGGGGGCTGGCGCGCTGGCCGATTTGCCGCTGGCGCCCCTGGGTCTTTTGGGCTTGGCGCCGCCCCTGATGTACATCGCCAGTCAGATGCGCTTGCATCGCAACCGCGGAGCGCTGTCCAGATTGACCGCTTTCCCCGCCCTGCTTTTCATCGGCACGGGCATGTCGCTGAGCAACAGTCTGGCGGTTTTGACGGCGCTGCTGGGCGTCAAACGCGGCTTCCGGCGCACGCCTAAATTCAAGCGCGACTGGAGGCGCAGCGGTTACGCCCTCACGGCGGATATCTCGATCCTCTTCGAGTTCGCGCTGCTGCTGTATGCGCTTTGGGCGACGGCGCTCGCCTGGGAGCGGCAGCCGGAGCTTTGCGTCTACCTCTTCATCTACGCGCTCTCGTTCGCGGCGGTCATCGGCTTGAGCCTGCGCGAGGCCTGGCTGCTGTGGCGCGCCCGTTTCAGCGCCGACCGCGCGACGCTCAATTTGCTGCGCCGCTAGCTGTCATCGCCTTCGGGCTCCCATTCGACCGGCTCCACCAACTCCATCTCGTCCAGGCGAACGAGTTCAAAGCCGCGCGCTTTCAAGCCATCAATGATCAACGGCAGCGCTTCCAGCGTCGGGCGGGCGCGCGAGAGGCGCAAGCCGTCGTCATCGGTCTCGCTGCCATCATGCAGATTGATGATCGAGCCAGCCGCCAGCGCTGGGTGATTCAGCGTCGCTTCGACAATCTCGCGTGGATCCGTCTTGTCGAAATCGGAGGGATTGACATCGGCAGAGACGATCTTGATCTCCGGCGATAGCGCCAACGGCGAATACAAGCAAGTGAACAAGTTGCCGTAGGGCGCGCGCAGATATTCGCTGGGGCGCCCGGTGAGATTTGTGATGACCGCTTCCGCGCGGTCATAATCGCCGATATGCGCTTGATGCGAGTAGCTGTGATTGCCCGCCAAATGCCAGCGATCAGGGATCCGCTTGAAGGCTTGCGGAAAGCGCTCCACCCACTTGCCTATGACGAAGAAGGTCCCGCGCGCCGCGCGGCTTTCCAGGACCTCCATGATCTGGTCTGTACGCGGCGGATTGGGTCCGTCATCGAATGTCAGCGCCACTTTCATCTGATCGCGCCGTCCGTGCTTGTAAATCTTTAGCGCCATCTCTATTACCTATTCTCTTAGGCCGAGCGCCTGGCTGGTCTCGCCGCCGAGCGCTTCGATCTCCTCCTGCCAGGTTTCCGTCGCCGTATCCCAAACCCGGCGGTAAACGCCCCAGGCGCGCCCGTTGGACCAGAAGGCGCGGAAGGGTTTGTCTTTCGAGCCGAGGGCGGGGACGGGCGAAAAGGCGATGTTCCCGTTCGCCGGGTCGACTTGCGCGTCGCTGAGCGCGAGCAGGAGCGCCCAGCTTGACATGCTGCGGGCGTAATGACTGCCGCATTCGACCTCGTTCCAGGGATTGCGCCGCAGGCCATCATGCCGCGCCCGCACCGCTTCCACGATTTTTAAGCCTTCATCCAGCCAGCCCTCGTAGATGAGGTGGGCCGCGACCTGATATTCGATGCCGGTCCAGACCTCGTCGGCATAGGGAAAAGGCAGATCGGGCCGGCCGCCCCGGGGCCAGGTGCAGAGCAGCAGACCGGCTTCGTCGTTCAGCGCGTATACTCGCTGGCAATTCACGTGTTCGCTGAGGTCAGCGCGGAAGTTGTGGTCGTAAATGGCTTTCAGCGCTTTTCGCACATGGTCTTCCGGCAGCAGGTTGCCCAAGCCCAGAATCCGCGCGTGCAATTCGCCCAACAATTGGTCGGAAAGGCAGCCGATGCCGTGCTGATATTTGTGGGCGTTCAACTCTTCAAGCTTTTGGATGTAGTATTCGCCATTCCAGAGCATGGCGTCCAGATTGGCGCTGCCGATCTCGAAGGCCTGGCGGCAGCGCCCGCTGAGCTCCGGCTCGCCCATGATCAGCGCCATCTCTTCGGTCGCGCGCAAAGCCGCCAGATAATAGATGCCGCAGAGCGGATTCGGCCCGTGAAACTCGATGTCATAGGTGTTGTGCTGTACGCCGTCCAGGATCTGGTCCTTGTCGCTATCCCAGTAGGCGCTGGCGAAACCGATGGCCCGCTTGATGCCCGCCCAGATCTCGGCCAGGAAGTCATCATCGCCGCTGAGTTGCCATTCGCGGTAGGCGCGCAGGATCGAGCCCATCTGCCCATCGACCGCCGCGTCCACCCGGCCGCCCCAGACGAAGTCGTCGTGGAAGGTGCCGAAAGTGCGAAACTTCATGAAGCCGTCGTCGTCCGTCTCCACGTTGAATTCGATACGCCGCATCTCGCGCTCGAGCGATGGGAAGAGGCAAGCGAGGGTATAGGCGTAGCTCCAGACATGAGTGCAACTGCCGGGGCAGCAGCCGACATCGTCAAAGCAGCCCTCCCAGCCATAGAAGCGTCCGTCTTCCAGCCAGAAGCAAGTCGTGCTGCGCAGGGGCACGATATTGGCCGAGACGGCGTCGAGGACCACGCCGGGCAAGCTGCTGCTGAAAAAAGCGTCGTGGAAGCGGCGGGTTTCGCCCTCCAGCCGCTCCAGATTACGCTTGATATAAGCGGCGACATCCCAGGCGTCTCCGAAGCGCGTGGCATATTGATTGCGAATGATGCCGACAGATTCCTCAGCGACGCCGAGCATGTGCACCTGGCGCAGGTCCCAGGTCGCCGGCCGGTTGGGGAAATGCCAGCTCAGGATGAAACGGAAGGACTTGCTTTCACCCGGCGCCAGCCGATCCACCAAGCCCAGCGTTCCGGTCGCCATGCGGTCGCCGGGCGCATCATCGGCGGGGTCGTTCAGCAGCCCGTCATCAATAAGATCATCCCAGAAATCGTGCAGGTAATCCCACCATTGACCGAGCAGCCAACTGCGTTTGTAAGTGACATTGTCGTGATCGGTGACCAGGCTGAGGCTGCCAAAATGGGTGCTGTCGCTTTCGAGCCCGTCATTGGTCAACAGCAGCCCGCGCAGATCATCGCCGTCGCGGAAGGAGTTGACCTGAGTCCCGAACTCGACCCAGGAGCGGTTGCCGAATTTGTCGCGCTGCAAATTGCCGACCGGGTTGGTCAGCGAGCCGAGCAGGGTCAGATCGACGGCGGCGTTTGTGCGATTGGCGACGGTGTAAGTCAGGATAGCGCAGGGAATGCCGGAGTCTTCCGGATTCAGCGGCAGCAGCGGCGTATAAGCTTCAAGCTGCACGGCGACCGGCAAGCTGTCGTCTTCAAAATCGATGGCGGCGAAGGGATACTGGCCGCGGAAAGTAGCGCCTTTGAAGCGCGGCAAGCCCGCTACGTTCATCAGCGGGTGGTAGCCGTGCGAGAGCGTGTGCGGCGGCTGCATGGGGCCTTCAATCACCCGCGCCACCGCTTCGCCCCCAGCTTGTCGGCAGCGGATGGCGAAGAAGGTCAGAGGCAGGGGCGGGCCTTTGGCCGGGAGGTTGAAGATCTCCCAATCGCGCAATTCGCCGCGCGCGCCCAGCGATACATTGCCAGTGCCGATGCCGCCGAGGGGAAAGGCCAGGGCGGTCGCCGTGGCGTCGAAGTCGCGAATCTCCGGATGAAACTCCATATCGTTGTGCCTCCTGCCCCCGAATGAGGGCGGTCTTTTTGTCGCAGCGGGTTAGATTATCCTCATTCGCAGTATGCTTGGCAAGCATTCCAGGACAACGCAGAAACAAAGTGCTCAGGAGATTGGAATAATGTGGCCTGCCTCCTTGGGCAACCATTCAGGATGCGCGCCTGTCTGCTATAATTGGTTCATGGGAGAGATGCTAAACGACAAACGCATTCGGCAATTGGCAATCGCGGTTTTGCTGGTCATCCTGGCGCTGGGTTTGCTGAGTCTGGTTTCCACGGTGTTTCAGATGATTGTGCCGCTCGCCATCGTCATCGGCGGCGCCTTCGCCTTTTACAAGATCGTGCTTGAAGGGCGGAACGAGTCGGAAGCGATGGAAGACGAAATCGCCGAAAGCGCCTCGGCTGACGCAACCCTCCGCGACGGCGCCTACCGGGACGCGAGCGCCGATATGGACGCAGACGAGGCGGAAGCGCAGCAGCGCCTCAGCGTGGTCGAGCGAGCGCGCAGCGAGTTCCTGGAGAGCGCCACGCCGGCGGAAGAAATCCTCGATCAATTGAAATCCCGTCAGCGACGCCTGCAGGGAGATGACGAGACGTGAGGTTGCTGTCGATCAACGTAGCGCAGCCAAAATTGGTAAACATCGACGGCAGGAGCTACCGAACGGGTATCTACAAAACCCATCGCATGGGCCGCGTCATGCTGAGCCGCCTTGGCCTGGACGGCGATGGACAAGCCGACTTGAAGGCGCATGGCGGCCCGAACCGCGCAGTCTACTGCTATCCGCACGAGCACTACGGATACTGGGCATCTCAATTGGAACGGGCCGATTTTCATTACGGCGCATTTGGCGAGAACCTGACGCTGCTGGACTTATTGGAGTCGGTCGTCTGCATCGGCGATGTATTTCGTATCGGCGGCGCCGTCATCCAAGTTTCGCAGCCCCGCGTCCCCTGTTACAAGCTGGCGGACAAGCTGGGCGTCCCCGGCTTTGAGAAGACCTTCTTGCGGGCGAACCGTCCCGGCTTCTACGCGCGCGTGCTTGAAGAAGGCATAGTCGAAGCGGGCGACCCGATAGCGCAACTGGAAAAGGACGCAGTTGGTTTGACGGTGGCGGAGGTCAACGCGGCGCTCTACCTGGGCAAATTCGAGCGATCAATAGCGGAACGCGCTCTGCGAGTGGAGGCGCTTTCGCCGGAATGGCGGCGCTTATTTGCCGACTTGTTGGCGCGCCTCTCACAAGACGAGATATAGCCTTCAATAAGCCCAATGACGCCAGCCCGTTCAGCTTGGCGCGCGAGCGACCGGAACCGCGCTCTGTCTGCGGCCTTTCTCTGGCGCCCAGCCCGCAAAGACCGCAAATGGCCAGTTTCTTCCGCCGAGATTCTGCTCGACTTAGTTGCCCTCAACAGTCAATATGCCAAGACTAACTTGATTATCCGGCAAGCGCGAACCATCGGCGTCGCTTGCCTGTAAACGCGCTAGACTGGATAATCGATAAAGTCCGGTGACAACTGTGTATCTTCCGGCGGCCAAATCAGCCGGCAGCGGGACCCTCCACGTCTCACTATCTGACAAGCCTCTGTACCACAATCGAGTGGGCAATCGCGCTCCAAGCGGCAACTGGTCATATCCCCACCAATAACCACTCTCCAGATGACTTAGGTGCAGGAACTGCACAAAGTCCTCGATTCCATTACTCGCGCTACGCCAGGTAAACGTAATATCGAGAGTGCCTCCGGGCTGAACTCGTTCTGGCATATCGAACGCGGCCAGCGCGAATCCATGCTCAAACTGCGCATAAGACGAGGGCGCGCGAGAATCCGGAGCGGCCCGCAGAACAAGCTCTTCCAGCACAACTTGAGTGTCGCCTAGAAGCTTGCGCCCGCCATCCTCAATCTTGTGGCGCACATACTCTCCATCACGTTCGCGCCAGAGCGTCAACACAATCCAGAGCGCCCTGTTTCGCGGGACCTGGGACGAAATTTCAATCGACGTCCACTCCCGGAATACGGGACTGTAGCCGGGGCCAAGCAAAAAATCGTGTCGACGATTCGCATACGTTTCGCGGCTCGCGACTGACTTGCCACTGGCCTGGTCCACCAAGTGTATGGAATAACCCGGCCCGTCGTAAGCCCAGGACCTGGGTGTCAAATACAAATGAACATGGAGGGTAGTCCCCGCTTTTTCGATGCGGTGGGCGTGCAGGTAGTCGCCTGAGTCGAATTCTATGTCCGCTGGCTGAATCGCCAGTTGCTGAGCAACGGAGGGAATGCCATTCAACAAGATAAGAACAACAAGCCAAATAGCGGGCATGGCAAAGAAAGCGCGCCCGAAACGCGTCGCTTTAGTAGCCGTAACAAGAGTGAAATGACCAAGCATGGCAAGCAATACGAGCCACACGCCCAAGAATTCCATGGATTCCTCTAGTATGGGCAGGTTCAGGCAGCCATCGAATTGAACAAAAGCCAAGCGATCACAGACCTCGAGATACCTATCCACCACCTCGGCCCCAACAACGAAAATGGCCATACCGGTCAGCAGGCAGGCTTGCCATTTCCATGCGCGACGAGGCGAACGTATGGCCAGAATGACAGTCGCCACAGTGTACGCCGCGCCGACGGCAACATAGATCTTGTCGTAAATCGGGTTGTTTTCGTGCAGATCGAAGTATTCATCACGCGCGAGTATTAGGAAAAACGCGCAGATCCCAAAATGATATAAGCGGTATGTCAACGGGCAGCCCCGGGCCTGCCAAGCGGTCGCCAGCGCAACACCGCCAACCAAGGCAAGCTGCATCGAGGAAAATGTACCGGGAATATTGTATTTCCATTGAATATCCCACAGCCACGCTTCCACGCTGGACGACGGCTGCATTTGCAGCGATATAGCGATTATCAGCACCTGAGCCGCCAGCATGAGATAGGCCAGACGCCGAGTTGTCGTTGTCAAATGCTGCAAGACATAGCGGACTGTAAACAGCCCAACGGGGACATAAAGAAGCAAGACAATGGCGCGGATAAGTACTTCGGCAGAGATCAAGATTTCTCGGCTTTCGATTGCTTCCACCGCCAAACAGTCATCATTTTATCATCGGCAGCACTGCGAGGCCGTCTACAAGGCGGTCGATTTCATGAGCCGACAAAACTCTGCCTTAGGCGCGAGATATACGCCTTATCGGCAGTCCGCCTGGCGCCGGGGCTGGCCAATGGCAGCATACCATTCAAGCTCCCGACGTACGCGCCAGCAAAGGTGATCTCGCTGCGCCGACCGCGCCGCGCGAATATTCGGAAATGACTACAGGCGAATAAACAATTCGGCGAAGTTTGTACGCCGCCTAAGCGGATGAGAAGACCGCTTCCGCCTCCAACTCCTCCGCCCAAAGCCCCATCGACGCCAGCCCATTCATCTTGGCGCGGTGATAAAGCGCGGCTTGCGCGGCCGGCGCATTCTCCGCCCGGTTTCGCCAGATAGCCATCGGCTCGCGCTGCAGGGCGCGGGCATAGGAGAAGCTCAGCCTCCAGGGCATTTCGTAGTTCGCGTTCATCGCGTTCAGATGAGCGGTCGCATGATAGTCGCTTTGCCCGCCGGAGAGAAAGACGATCCCGGGAATGGCGGCGGGAATTTGCCGCCGGAAGACCTTGACCGTCTGTTCCGCGACCGTATCAACGTCAGCTTGCTGCGGGCATCCGTTGCCCGATAGCACCATGCTGGCTTTGACCAACGTTCCTTCCAGATCGACGCGATGCACATAGAGCGCTTCGAAAGTACGGCTCAGCACCCACTCAGTGATATCGAAACAGCGCTCAATCGTGTGATCGCCCCATAGCATGACTTCCGGCTCGACGATGGGCACAATGCCGGCTTCCTGCGAAAGCGCGGCCACCTGCGCCATCACGTAAGCATTGGCTTCAATGGCGTAATAGCTGGGCGTTCCCGGCCCGACTTGGAAGGCGGCGCGCCATTTGCTGAAACCGACGCCCAAAGCGGCATACTCCGCCAGCCGCTCGCGCAAGCCATCCAAGCCGCTGCCGACCGTCTCGCCATCGCTGCCCGCCAGGACCACCATGCCCTTGAACGGTGATATGCCCGGGATCATGCCGCGCTCGATGACTTGGGGCAGCAGCCCTTCGCCGCGGCTGTCAGCCATGCGGACCTGCTCATCAGTCATGATGATGCCGCTGACGCACTCGTTCAAATTCGGCGTCGTGAAGAGCATTTCCGACCAATTGCGGTAGCTGTGCTCATCGTCCGGAATGCCTTCCGCGGCAAGCAATTCCCTGAATGCCGGCGAAGGGCGGTCCGCCGCCATAATGCCTTTGCCCGGCGCAACCAACTGCTTGGCAATATCGTATAGGCTCATGCTGTATCATCCATCTCCTTAGTCGTCCATTTTCGATTTCCTGGGATTATTCTCGCAATTTCGCGCTCCTCCTTCAAGCCTCACCTGCCGCCCGCAACACGCGCATAACCAGCTTAAACAAAAAGCGGGCAATCTGCGCGATCGCCCGCTTAGCCGTTTCGATGTTGCGATTGCCAATGTTATTCGCCGGCGGCATCCAATGCGGCTTGCTGTTCGGCGATCATTTCCGGGCTGCAGCGCAGGCTCTGCAAAAACGCGGCGTCTTCGGCCATGCGCTCTTCCAGCGTCATCTCCGCCAAGGTCACTTCGCCCGGGATTTCGAGCCTTGCGCCTTCGCCCATTCCACCCTCAACGATGTAATCCGCCTCTGCCAGCAATGCGTCCGTGAGTACAACGTCCTGCGCTTCGGCCGAATCCAGATTTACGGCAACGGTAAAGCTTGGGGTTGAGGCAATGCCAGTGGCAGCAATATCAAGATTGCCATCTAGGTAGGCGATCACCATGCGGGCTGCTTGAACCCCTTCTCGATACCAGCCTTCAAAACCGGCTGCAATTGTCACACCGTGGATGACATCGGATACCAGCGGGGAAAAGACCGGCACTCCAATCGCCGCGTCGACGATCGACGAGATGCCGCTTGAGGAACCGGTGCGGGGCGGCAAAACAATCACGTCAACATCTTTGTCCAGCAAGGATTCGGTTGCCAGGGCGTAATCCGCCGCCGATACAATCGTAGCCACTTCAACAGTGAAGCCTAATTGTTCGCCGACTTGCTGAACAGTACTTATGTAACCGGGGGTCGCCGGATCATCGGCATTTGCGAGGACGCCGACCCTCTGGAAATCGGGATCCTGCAAATAAGCCAGCCTGGAATATTCCTCGTAGTCGATTTCCATCAAAGTGCCGGTCACATTAGGCGGCTTGATGCAGGGCGCCATTGCAAGTCCTGTTTCATAAGGGACGGTCACGATAGCGAAAATAAGCGCCGGCGGTTCTTCCATGTCGCTCATAGCGCCCGCAGCGATCATGCCTACCTGGGTCGAGACAGTGAGTAGCACATCGGCGCCTTCATCCAGCGCGTCCTCCACCATGAGATTTGCCGTGGCGAAGTCAAAGCCGGCATCGCGATAGAGGATGTTGATGCTTTCGCCTTGCAGGTCATTCCCGGCATCCAGCATCGCACGCTCTTCCGTGTTGATGAAGCCATAGACTTCAAGCATGTCCAGCACTGCCATATCGGTTAAGGCAAACGAAGGGGACTGACCAAAGCGCAGAAAGGCGAGCGTCGGCTTCTCTTCTTGGGCGAGGGTCGGGGCGAGCGGCAAGAGCAGCCCGAACAGTAGAATGACGAATAACAACTTCTTCATGACGGATTGATTCGACTGATACACGGATCTCCTCCAGTTTTCTGTAAATTACAGCAACAGTATCGAGCCTGTAAAAGGTCCGATTTCAATACAATCAGTAGATCACTGTATCACAGATCAATTAAGACGAGAAGACAAAGTCGATCTCGCCGAGGGCCGCCTCAAGCGCTTCAAGCGGCAAGCCGACCACATTGCTGTAACTGCCTTCAATGCGCTCGACCGGGTGAAAGGCCTCGTTCTGAATGGCGTAGCTGCCGGCTTTGTCCAGCGGATCGCCGGTCTCGATATAGGCGTCGATTTCCGCATCGCTGAAGTGACGCATGTGCACGACCGTCCGTTCATGTCGCGTGATGACCGCCGCCCCGGCGTCGTGGCGGTGAAGCGTAAACGCTGTTATGACTTCATGCGCGCGCCCGCGCAGCCGCAGCAGCATGAGGCGGGCGTCAGCCGCGTCAGTCGGTTTGCCCAGCAGGTCGCCCGCTTCATCCACACCGATGGTATCGGCCGCGAGTATTACAACAGTATCGGCGGCTAGAATCAGCGCTGGCGCAGTGTCCAACGTCCGCGCAACCGCCTCGGCCTTTTCCCGGCTGAGCCGCCGGACATAATCGACCAGCAACTCGCCGTCACGTAGCGATTCGTCGATTTCGGGTTTGATGACCTCGAACCGCGGATTCAGCTTCGCCAGCAGTTCGCGGCGGCGCGGCGATGACGAGGCGAGTATCAGGCGCATGGGTTATGATCTCTGGCGGATGAACAACGCCGGGCATTATAGCAGGCGCCTCGCTTCCGCTCAAAATCGGGCCGCGCCACAAAAGTAAGAAGCGCGTAAAATCGAGAAACCTGCCACATCCATTCGCGGCAGAATTCGTTATACTAAGTGTAGTTAGGCATGAGTGTCATGCGTCGGGCTTCCGGCGCCTGTTGGAGGATCTGAAATGAACATGAGAAACGACGGCTTCATCATTGACGCGCCCGGCAAGCCGCTCGACGGGATACAGTTGAATGCGGTCATGCGCAACGTCTATGGCTGGATGACGATGGGATTGCTGGTCACAGCCGCGATGGCGCTGGCCGTCAGCAACATGGGCTTATTCCCGTCGCAGGGGATTATGTTTCTGGCGATATTCGCGCAATTGGGCATCGTCATCGGCTTGAGCTGGGCGATCAACCGCATCTCGGCGACCGCGGCCGGCATGCTCTTCTTCGTCTACGCCGCCGTCACCGGCTTCACCTTTTCCATCTTTTTCCTGGTCTTCTCCCTCGGCTCGATCGCGGCCGCCTTCTTGAGCACCGCCGGCGTCTTCGGCGCGATGACGATCTACGGGCTGACCACCAAGACCGATTTGACCAAGATGGGCAGCTATTTGATGATGGGTCTCTTCGGGCTGATCATCGCCAGCATCGTCAACATCTTCCTCGGCAGCTCGATGATCGACTTCCTGGTCAGCATCGCCGGCGTCTTGATCTTCACCGGCTTGACCGCCTGGGATACACAGCGCATCGCGGCGATGGCGGCCACACGCAAGATGAAGGTCGATTCCGATGATACGCTGAAGTTCAGCATCATGGCGGCGCTGACGCTCTACCTGGACTTCATCAACCTGTTCATCTTCATGCTGCGCATCTTCGGCGGCGGACGCGACTAGTCGGCAGTTCGATAGCGGACAATTCAAGCGGGCGGCTCACAGGGTCGCCCGTTTTTGTCATCATCATATCGGGCGACCCGATAAGCCGCCCCTACAAAGCTTCAACGTTATCCCCTTCCCTACTTGCGGGATGCCCGCGTCCGCGATAGCTGAGCAAGACCACCGTGGCGAAAAGCCCGGCCGCCGCCCAGAGCAGAAAGGGCGCGTTCAAGCTGATCGCGCTCAAGGTATTGCCCAGCGGCGGCAGCAGGGAACCGCCCATATTCTGCAGCATGCCGCCGAAACCCAGCGCGCTTCCCACCAAAGCGATATCCAGTCCCCGCACTTCGGTGATCGACGCGCCCATCAGCGCCATGAAGCTGTCGAAACACAATCCGCCAATCGCCATCGCCAGTATGACAGTCCAATAGTTGTCACCGGCGAAGTACATCAACAGCGCGCCCAGCGTCATCATGATCGTCCCGAATGTCATCACCAACCGGCGGCGCCCCAAACGATCCGACAAATGCGATATCGGCACTACGCCGATCAAACTGGCTAGGAAGAAAACCGGGATGGCGCTATCGGCATCGACCGCCGCCCAGCCGATCTCGCGCAGATAGGTCGGCACATAGCCCACCATGCCTTGCGTCAGCCCGACCGCGCCGAAGACCGCCAGCGCGATCACCCGCAGCTCGCGGAAGCCGGCGACCCGGCGCGCCTTGAACAGCAACTGCCGCAGATCCAAGCTCCTGCTTCGCTCTCGCGCCACCGGCGGATGTACCAGCGCCCATAAGATTGCCAACAGGACCGAGCAAAGACCGAGGAACACCAGCACCGCCCGCCAGCCCCCGAGCAGAGGCGATAGCAAGGTCGCGCTGAATCGCGAGCCCAGCATGGCGCCCAGCGCGAAACCCAGCGACATGACCCCCGCCGCCAACCCCAACTGCCGAGAAGAAAACCATTCACGATTCAGCTTGATGAAATTCAGCGGCAATACCGGCTGCACCGTGCCGTATAGAAACGAGAACAAAAGAAGCGACCAAAAGTCAACAGCCAAGCCGCGCAGCGCGCCGCTGACGCCGGCCGCCAGGCACATAAACACCAAGGCGGGCCGCGTGCCAAAATAGTCGATCAACGAGCCGCCCAGAAAAGACGTAAAGATGCCCATCACCATGCCCACGCCCCAAATTACGCCGATCTGAATCAGATCGAGGTCGAGCGCCGCGGCGATCTCGCTGAACAGCGCCGACAAACCGGCTATGGGGAATCCCATTGTGATGAAGCCCGACAAGGTCACCATCGCCAGAATCACCCAGCGATAAGGCGAATGCTGGCGGGCGCGTAAATCTGCAGGCGGAGGCATCTGCGGGCTTCAGTCGGACATCTGCGCGGGAATTCCCCGAAAGGAGTCCGCGAGAGGACAGCAGTACGGGCGCATGGCGCTAGCTTCTCACTGCGGCGAATGTTTCTTGCGCTTGCCGTAGCTCAAAAGCATTACGGTAGCGAAAAGCCCGGATGCCGCCCACAAGAGAAAAGGACTGTTCAAGGCGTCGCTCGTCAGCGCGTTGCCCAGCGGCGGCGTAATCGTCGAGCCGATATTCTGCAACATGCCGACGAAGCCCAGCGCGCTGCCGACAAAGACAATATCCAGACCATCGACCTCGGTTGTATAAGCGCCCTTCAGCGCCATAAAACTGTCAAAGGTGAAGCCGGCCAGCGCCATCGCCAACATGACGCCCCAGAAGCTATCGCCGACCAGATACATCAAGACTGTGCCGATGGTCATCATTGATGTGCCGAAAGCCATGACGATGCGCCGATTGCCCAGTCGATCCGACAAATGCGATATCGGCACGACGCCGATCAGGCTGCAGAAGAAAAAGATCGTGATGGCGCTATCGGCCTCGACAACGCCCCAGCCGATCTCGCGCAAATAAGTCGGCACATAACCGACCAGGCCGCGCATCAACCCCAGCACGCCGAATACCGCCAGCGCGATCACCCACAATTCTCGGAAGCGCATCACGTAGCGCAGGTTGCGGATGATCTGCCCGATGTCGATACGCGGGGCGGCGCGCCGCTCGGTCGGCGGATGAACAATCGCCCAGATCAGCGCCAGCCCAATGGCGCAAACGCCGGTCAGAATGAGGACCGGCCGCCAGCCGCCCAGCATTGGCGAAAGCACGGTGGCGCCCAAGCGCGAGCCAAGCATCAAGCCGGTGGCGAAACCCGCCGACATCACGCCGGATGCGAAACCCAACTGGCGCGAGGGGAACCATTCGCGATTCAGTTTGACGAAGTTCATCGGCAAAATAGGCTGGACCATGCCGAATAACAATGAAAACAGGAAGAGCGACCAGAAATCGACGGCGACGCCGCGCAGAGCGCCGAAGCAACCGGTCGCCAGGCAGAGCGTCACCAGCGTTCGGCGCGTCCCGAATACATCAATGAAGGCCCCGCCGACCAGCGCTGTGAAAATAGCCATACCCGAACCGACGCCCCATATCACGCCGATCTCGACCAGGTTGAGATCAAGCGAATCGGCGACTTCGCTGAACAGGGCCGATAGCGATGTGGTCGGGAAGCCCATCACCAAGAAGCCGGAGAGCGTGACCATCGCCAATATTACCCAGCGGTAAGGTGAATTCTGGCGTTCGCTTGGGTCTTTCGGTGGCGACCATCTGCTCATGCCGCGCGCCTCGCTACGTCGCAATCCGCCCATGGTAGCGCAAAGCGGTGCGACGACAAGGTAGAAGGCTCGGACGCCCCGGCCCAGCCGACGAGAAAAACCGACCGCGCAAAAGAGAATGGAGACTTTCTGTCTTCGCGTCTTTGCGGTCCATCTTTTCCCATACGCGAACAAATGGTCGCCTATAACGACAGAAACTGTGTTACACTCATTAGTATGAGCGCTCGATCACTCCGCCAAAATCAGCCCCAAAACCCGAGCAAACACCGATACCCCCTCCCCCCCCCCCCCCCGTATACATACTGTATTTATATAGTTGCTCAATTTAGACCAAATTTCGCATCTTTTACGGGGCTTAATGGGCACGCATAGGCGCAGTTACGGCGCTTTGACCGCAGGCTCAAGGACCAGCATGACGAACACGAACTTCCAACCGAGCCTCGCGCGCGATCAATATCGAACAAGACTCGCAGATTTCGACATGAACGTACTCAAAGACGAGATAAAAAGTACCGGAAGAAAAGCAACTTGGAGAATTGTCTGCCGGCGACGCTATCCGCCCTTGGAGGACGGCGCGCTCTTAATGCAACTCGCGTGAATATCAATTCCTTCTCGCCCTCAAACAACTCTTTGTACTCGCTGCCAAAGACCTTTTCTGGCGCGATGACAATATTCCTTGACATAAAGTTGTGAGATTATGTTTTCTAACTATAATCTACTCTCAATTACTGACGCGGCGATGAGGACCTTGGATTGGAGACAGATTGCAGTGCGCTCCGCGTGAATAGCGCGCGCCTGCGCGCCGACTTTGATGCCCTGGCCGAGATCGGCGCGACCGTCGGCGGCGGCGTATCGCGCCTGGCGCTTTCGAATGAGGACCTTGAAGCGCGCTCCTGGTTTGCCGACCGCATAGAAGAAGCCGGCCTTCAGGTCAAGGATGACGAAGTTGGCAATTTGAGTGGCTTGCTCCCGGCTGAAGACGCGCAAGCCAAGACTCTGATGATCGGCTCGCATCTGGATACTGTGCCCAACGGCGGTCGCTACGATGGCGCCATCGGCGTATTGGCGGCGCTGGAGTGCCTGCGGCGGATCAAGGAAGCGGGCCTGAAACCGCGCTACCACCTGGAAGCGATCAACTTCACAGACGAAGAAGGCACCTGGAAATCTTTATTCGGCAGCAATGCCATCATCGGCAAGATCTCGGCGAACGACATCAGCGACAGCTTGCACGACAATATGGCTTTCCGCGCCGCCCTTTATCGCGCCGGCATCATGCTGCCGGAGCTGGGTAACGCGAGGCGCAAGGCCGAGACCGTCCTGGGCTTTCTGGAATTGCATATCGAGCAAGGCAAGACCTTGCACGACCGGCAATGCGACATCGGCATCGTCGACCGGATCGTAGGACGCACGACCTATAACGTCGCCTTTTACGGCGAAGCCGCTCACGCCGGCACCACCACCGCCGAAGAACGCCATGACGCGCTGCAAGGGGCGGCCGCCTTCATCATCGGCGCGCACAAGCGCGTCAGCGAAGAATTCAGCGAGGGCGTCGTCAATTGCGGCTATGTGAGCGTCACGCCCGACTCCTTTAATGTCGTGCCGGCGGAAGCCTCGCTGCGCGTCGAATTTCGCCATCCCGATACGGCGACCCTGGACGACATGGAAGCGCGCTTGATTGCGTTGGCGGAAGACTGCGCGCGCGCATACCGCCTTGAGGTGGCGATGGAGCGCGTCATGCACCGCGCGGCCGAACGCATGTCGGGTTATCTCGTGCGCCAGATCGAAAGCGCCTGCCGCGCCGAGGGCGTCCGCTGCATGTCCATCGCCAGCTACAGCGGCCACAACGCTCAAATTATGAATCAGATGGTGCCGGCTGGCATGATCTTCTTGCCTTCTGTGGACGGCATCAGCCATAATCCCCGAGAATTCACCGAATGGCGGCACATTGAGATGGGCGCCAACGTCTTGCTGCGGACGATTATGCAACTTGCCGTTTAGCGCATCCGTAGGGGCGATTCTGTGAGTCGCCCGCAGTCAAGAACCCTAGCCAGGAAAATCGTATGTCCCACCTAGAACGCCGCGAAAAAGAAAGACAGATGCGGGAAGCCGGCCGCCTTCCCAACGGTCAATCGCTGACTGAGAAATTCCCCGTGCTCACCTACGGGCCGACTCCCAAGTTCAACCCCGCCACCTGGGACCTGCGGGTCTTCGGCGCAGTCGAGCGTGAGCGGCGCTGGACCTGGGAGCAATTCATCCAGCTTCCCACCGGACAGATGACAGTCGATATCCACTGCGTCACGCGCTGGAGCAAATTCGATACGACCTGGGAAGGCGTCATGTTTCGCGACTTCCTGCGCGAGCTCGAGCTCACTGACGAGGCGCGTTTCGTCATCGCCCACTGCGATTATGGCTACACGACCAACTTGACGCTGGAAGCGATGGACGATGACGATGTCATGCTCGCCACCAAATACGAAGGCCGCTGGCTGCATGAGCCCGAGTTGATCGAGCATGGCGGGCCGCTGCGCACAGTTGTGCCCAAACGCTATTTCTGGAAGAGCGCCAAATTTCTGCGCGCGCTGGAATTCAGCCCGGTGGATAAGCCTGGCTTCTGGGAAGCGGGCGCCTATCACAATGAGGGCGATCCGTTCAAGGAAGAGCGCTTCAACCGGCGGGGATTCTAACCAGAGCGAAGGCCATGCAAATCCGAGCCGCTATCCTCAGCGCGCCAAACGGACGCTTCCAGATCGAAACGGTTGAGCTTGATCCGCCGGCTGACGGTGAAGTATTGGTCAAGATCGCGGCCAGCGGCGTCTGCCGCAGCGATTGGCGCGTGGCCATCGGTACGGCGCCCAAGCCCATGCCCATGATCGCCGGGCACGAAGGCGCCGGCATCATTGAAGCGGTGGGACCGGGTGTCAGCCGACTGGCTCCGGGCGACCACGTCGCCTTCATCTGGGCGCCGGCTTGCGGCGACTGCTTCTACTGCAATGGCGGCAAGCCCAACCTCTGCGGCACTTTTACGCCGCTGCTGGCGACCGGCCTGCAAGCCGATGGAAAATCGCGAATTCGTTGGAAGGGCGAGCCAGTGCATATTCTCGCTGGCTTGGGCGCCTTCGCCGAATATGCCGTCCTCCGCGAAGAAAGTTGCCTGCCTATCCGCCGCGATATCCCGCTGGAGTTGGCTGCCGTGGCGGGCTGCGCAGTGGCAACGGGCGTTGGCGCGGCCATGAACACAGCCGCAGTCCGGCCCGGCGCGAGCGTCGCCGTCTTCGGCGCCGGCGGCGTCGGTCTAAATATCATCCAGGGCGCCAGCCTCTGCGGCGCTCATCCCATCATCGCCGTTGATGCCAACGAGGCGAAACTGTCGCTCGCCAAGGAATTCGGCGCGACGCATCCCCTGCCTTCGGATGACGCCGCCATCAGCCGCATCCGGGCCCTAACCGGCAGCCGCGGCGCAGATTATGTTTTTGAAGCAGCCGGCATGCCCGCGCTGCAGGAAGTCGCTTTCCGCGCCTTGCGCCCCGGCGGACAGTTGACGCTGGTCGGCACCGCCCCTGATGACAGCATCACCGGCTTGCCCGCCGCCAAGATCACCCGATCCGAGTTGACCATCCGCGGCAGTTTCTATGGCTCGTGCAATCCGCAGCGGGATATCCCGCGCCTGCTCAACCTCTATGCCGCCGGCAAGCTCAAGCTGGGCGAATTGATCACGCGGACTTATCGGCTGGAGCAGATCAACGAGGCTTACGCCGACCTGGTCAGCGGGGTGCTGGCGCGGGGCGTGATCGTGTACTGAAGCACCCAAGCCAATGGCGATATATCGATTACAGCGCTAGCCACATGAAACGGACGCTCTGCGGCGACAAAGCGCCCGTCTCCGCTTTTCCATGTTGGTGTCAACTAACTCTCAAGCGTGATGGAAGCCCAGTTGGAATACGGCCCCTTGCCGCCGCGACTGACAGCGGCCAGCGATACCTCATACCTGGCGCCATTCCTGAGACCGTCCAGCATATACGGTTCGCCGTTGACGTTGCCCAGTTGAATCGTGTCGCCGCCAGCCTCGCGGTACCGCAGCTCGTAGGTCGTGATGGGCGCGCCTCCAACTGCCGGCGGCAGAATATTCACCGCAATTGCGCCGTCGCCGGCAACCAGCGTCGGCGGCTGCGGCCTGCCTGGCGGCGCGACTATCTCCGATCTGGTGACCGCTGCCATCCAGTCCCGGATATGATCCGCCTGCCCGCTATCGGCAACCACCACTCGAATCGGCGTGCCGGCTCGGATGCTCGGCGGCCGGGAGACCATATCGAAAGCCAACTGGTAATCACTCGCGTACACGCTGCCGACAACGGGAAACTCATATATCTCGTCATCGTTCGGCAGATAGACATAGAATGATGAATCGGGTATCAACTCCGGCAGATACTCCCAGTCGTTTCCACCCCAGCCAAAGAATACCGGCCGGAAGAACGACGAATCGTCCGTCTCCCAAATAATTGCCTCCACTTGAATGTCCGTATTGGCGCCATCCGCTCGGGTCAAATTCAACCAGTGCGTACCCGTCCGCCTGGTACTGCCATACATGACCGCCCAAAGCTCACCCGCCGGGCTGCGCGCATTGAACTGAAAGTCGGCCAACAGGCCCTCCGGTTCAGCGACCACACGCGTCGTCAGCCAGCCGGCAATAAACGCCGTTGCGCCATCGTGCTTGACCTCCAGCCAGTCGCCGTCCTCACCAACGACCTCCAGCACGTCGCCACTTGCTGCTCTGCCCACGCGACTGCAGGATGTGCTGCCGCACTCGCGCAGATTGATGACATCGTTCACCGTCACGGCGTAGCTTTCCGCAGCAGCTTGCGCCATCGCCTCGCTGTCTGTGTCGCAACCCGGAACTGTCGACGCGAAATACGCCGCAACGGTAAGCTCGGTAGCATCCAACCGGACAAAGGCTTGATCACCGTATGCGGCAACCACCGACTTAAGCAGATCGCAGTTGTAGCGCGCTTCGCCGTTATCGTCCAAAACCCAGTCTTGCGCGAAGGATGTTGCGCACAACGCAATAACCATGCATACAAGCGCTAATCTTTTCATCTGTATATCCCCTGTTCATAGATTCAGTAGTCGCAACCGTTCAAGAAAGAGAGCGCCTCTTCTCCTTCCCGCTACGTCAAGCGCCAGGTCAAGTTTCTCATCAAGCCGATTTTGAGAGATCGAGAAATTAACTATCCAGTAAGTTGTGTAATAATAATCTGATAGATCTGTCAAGCTGCCTTCCCAGCCCGCATAATCGTCTGCAGAGCGCTGCATATTTGCCGGCCACACAAACCAAGAAGGGCGAGACAAGGCTCGCCCCTACAATACAGTTGCTTTGCGGGACTCCAGCGCTAGCCGGTCGCCGCGGCGATGGCGCGCCTGAGGAAGACGCCCGCCATCTGCTGCCGATAGCTCTCCGGATAAGCGATATCGCCCGCAAGCCAGTCGCCGATATCGGCTTTGACCGCCTCGGCCGCTGCGCTGATGGCGGCATCATCCAGCGTCGAGCCAGTCAGAGCCGCCTCCGCGCCGCCGCATTTGACCGCCTTCACCGTTGCCCCGCCGACCGCGATATCCGCCTGCGCGCAAGTGCCGCCATCCATCTTCAGACAGACAGCAACTCCCACGATGGCGTAGCGTGAAGCGGGATGCGGGAATTTTACATAGGCGCATTGGCAGTCGCTACAGTTTGGCAGGCTGAGGCTGGTGATGAGCTCGCCATCTTCCAAGTCAGTCTCAAAGAGGTCGACGAAGAAGTCTTGCGCGCTGACACTGCGGGAGCCGTCGGCGCCCTGAATATGGATCGTGGCGCCGCAAGCCACCAACACCGTCGGCGGGTCAGACGCGGGGTCGGCATGGGCGATATTGCCGCCAATCGTGCCGAAGTTGCGCACGGCCTGATCGCCCACTTGCCCGCAGGCGCTGGCCAGACCGGCGCACATCGCTTGCACATCCGCCGAGGCGGCGATTTCGGCGTGGGTGGTGGTCGCGCCGATGGTGAGCCCGCCGTCAGCGGAGATGCCTCGCAGGCTGTCGATGCCGCCGATATCCACCAGTTGCTCGGGCGCAGCCAGACGGAGCTTCATCACCGGCAGCAGGCTGTGCCCGCCGGCCAGAAACTTGCCCTCATCGCCGATCAAACTCAGCGCTTCATCAACCGAGCCCGCCCGCGCGTAATCAAATTCATTAGGCCACATATTTGTTTTCCTCCTCCGTTTTTCCTTGAGGCGGGCGACCGAATCGCCCGTCAGATTGTCGCTTTCTTGGCGGGCGACCCAAGGATCGCCCCTACAAGCATCTGATTACGAACGGGCTGCTTGAATCGCCCCCCAGACTTTCGCCGATGTCAGCGGCATGTCGAGCTGCTCCACGCCGAGCGGCGCCAACGCATCCAGCACGGCATTGTAGACCGTCGGCGTGCTGGCGATGGTGCCGGTCTCGCCGACGCCTTTGACACCGATGGGATGATGCGGCGATGGCGTCACCGTCTCGCCCAATTCGAAATTGGGGAACATATCGGCTTTGGGCATGCAGTAGTCTTGCATCGTGCCCGTCAGCAGTTGCCCATCGTCACTGTAAATCACGCCTTCGCAGAGCGCTTGCGCCGCGCCTTGCACGACGCCGCCGTGGATCTGGCCGGCGACGACCTCCGGGTTGATCTGCGGACCGCAGTCGTCAACGGCGATATAGCGCTGCAACTCGATCTCGCCGGTTTCGGCATCGACTTCGACGATCGCGATGTGCGTGCCGAAGGGATAGACGAAGTTGGGCGGATCGTAGAATTGCGATTCCTCAAAGCCCGGGTCCATGCCCTCGGGCATATTCCAGGCCAGGTGCGCCATCAACGCCACATCCTGAATGCTCTGCGCTTGATCGGGCGATCCCTTGACCGAGAAGTTGCCATCGGCGTATTCGATGTCATCGACATTGGCTTCCATAAGATGCGCCGCCAGGACGCGCGCTTTCTCCTTGAGCTTGCGCGAGGCATGCGCAAGCGCCGCGCCGGTGACCGGCGTCGTGCGGCTGCCGTAGGTGCCCCAGCCCATCGGCGTCTCGGTCGTATCGCCATGCACCACTTCAATGTCCTCGACCGGGAAACCGAGCTCTTCCGAGATTATCTGCGCCAAGGTCGTCTCCGAGCCTTGACCGTGGGGCGAAGCGCCGATCAGCGCCTGCACCTTGCCGGTGGGCGTGACGCGCACGGTGGCGCTCTCCCACAAGCCGCCCTGGAAACCGACCGCGCCCGCGACTTGACTTGGGCCCAGGCCGCACATCTCGGTATAAGCGGTGACGCCGATGCCGAGGTAGCGCCCTTGCGCCTGCGCGTCGGCTTGCGCTTGACGGAAATCCGAATAGCCGGCCATATCCAGCGCCTTCTCGAAGGCGGCCGGATAATCGCCGCTGTCGTAGGTCAAGCCGGCGGCCACATCGTAGCCGTCTTCAAAGGCGGGGATGAGATTCTTGCGCCGCAGTTCGACCGGATCCATATCCAGCGCGCGGGCCACATTATCGACCATGCGCTCAAGCAGGAAGGTCGCTTCCGGGCGTCCGGCGCCGCGATAGGCGTCGGTCGGCGTGCCGTTGGTCATCACGCCGATGGATTCGCAGTAGATGCTGTCGATCGTGTAGGGACCGACATAAAGCAAGCCGTGCAAAATCGTGGGGATGCCCGGCGCCGCCGTGGACAGGTAGCCGCCCATGCCGGCGTAAACGGTCGCGCGGACGCCGAGCAGCTTGCCGTCATTGCTGGCCGCCATCTCGACATGCTGCACATGGTCGCGCCCGTGGATGGTGATCAGATAATTCTCCGAGCGCGTCTCGGTCCATTTCACCGGCACGCCAAGCTTGATCGACGCCCAACTGACCAGGGCTTCGTCCGGGTAGCAGGGGATCTTGCTGCCGAAGCCGCCGCCGACTTCTGGCGCGATCACCCGCACTTTATTCTCGTTCAAGCCGGTCACAGCGCTGATGATGAAGCGGTGGATATGCGGGTTCTGCGAGGTGCACCAAAGCGTCAATTCTTGCGTCGCCGGGTTGTATTGCGCCATGGCCGCGCGCGGCTCCATCGCCGTCGGCAGCAGGCGTTGCTGCAAAATGCGCTCCGACACGACCACATCGGCCGCTTCAAAGACGGCATCGCTGGCTTCCTTGTCGAAGGGCGCCCAGCGGAAGGCGATATTGCCCTCGACATCGTCATGGATGAGTGGCGCGCCTTCAGCCGCCGCTTCTTCCGGGTCGATGACCGCCGGCAGCTCTTCGTATTCGACCACCACCGCATCGGCCGCGTCCTGCGCCCGGTAACGGTCGTCCGCCAGCACAATCGCGACGCCATCGCCGACGTAACGCACCTTGCCTTTGGCCAGCGCGGGATGCTCCGGTGTCTTGAGGTCGCTGTCAGGGATCAGCCAGGCGGTCGGCAAACCCGCCAATCCGTCGCCGATATCCTCGCTGGTATATACCGCAACCACGCCGTCCATCGCCTCGGCCGCCGAGCTGTCGATCCCCACGATGTTGGCGTGCGCGTAGGGGCTGCGCACCACCGCCATGTGCAGGACGCCGGGCAGCTTGATGTCATCGGTGTAACGCGCTTCGCCGGTGATCAGCCGCGGGTCTTCCCGCCGCTTGATTCCGCTCCCAAATATACGGGTGCTCATTGGTCACCTCCTACGTCGCGGCGGCGGCATCCGCCACCTGTTTGACCGCCTTGACGATATTGTGATAACCGGTGCAGCGGCAGATATTTCCTTCGAGGTAATGGCGGATCTCGGCTTCCGAGGCGCCGGGATTGTCCCGCACGAAGGCGGCGCTGGCCATGATCATGCCGGGCGTGCAGTAGCCGCATTGCAGGCCGTGGTTCTCCCAGAAGGCGGTTTGCATCGGATGATGCTCGCCAGCCTCCGCCAAGCCCTCAATGGTGGTGACTTCGCAGCCATCGGCCTGTACCGCCAGCAGGGTGCAGGATTTCAGCACCTTGCCATTCAAGTGCACCGTGCAGGCGCCGCATTGGCTCGTATCGCAACCGATCTTGGTGCCGGTGAGATCCAGAGCCTCACGCAAAAAATGAACCAACAGAGTGCGGGGGTCGACATCAGCTTCATGTGCGACCCCATTGACAGTCATTGAAACTTGCATGAATCCCTCCATTTCCTCAACCAATACTCTCTCAGCGTCAATAAACAAACTTGCACTGCAGCGCCATTATAACTTGCCCGGCGCGAACTTGTCACTTACTTGCGTGAAAGTCCAGTCTTGACCTCGGCAAATTTCCCTTTTGCGCTCGGCGAAATTGTAACTTGCTTTGCCGCCCCGCGCTAGCAATTGCCGTATGCGACGATATGTGTGTTCCAGACACCCTTGCCACCGAGGACAGAGAGGCGGTTGAGGGCACAGAGACATCATGAATGTAGGACCGCCCCTACATCATCTTCGCGCCCTTAGTGCCCTTCGCGCCTTTGTGATCCCGCGACGTCCTCTGTGGTTATTTCTTTTTCGCGCTAGCCCGCCAAGAACTCCGCCAGATGCCCCTTCCAGACCGCCGCCAAAGTGTGCGTGCCGTGTCCGCGCGTATGCTCGCTTATCGGCAGCAGCCGGTAACGTCCCCGCTTCACGCGCGCCATCGCCGCTTCCATGATGCCCAGCTCCGGCGGGTTGACTTGATCGTCGGCCGAATTGATCGCCAGCAGCGGCGCTTTGATCCGCTCCAGGTGCGGCGCCGGGTTGTAATCTTCCGATGCGGCGAATTGGTAGAGCATGTCATTGGCATCCAAGACGCCGGCGTGAGCGCGGATCCGCTCCGCCAGAAAGGCGTCAGCAGCCTCTCGCGTCGGCGCTTCTTTCCGCCATTGCAGCGGGCAGCTTGTCATCATGATCAGCAGGTGAATCGCGTTGATTAAGCCGGCCGGCGGCCGCTCATAATCGCCGCCGCGCCAGGCGGGATCGGAGCGGATCGCATCCATGATCATGGCGCGAATCATGCGGTTGCGCCCGGCGATCTCCGCCGGCAGCGATGCCAGCGGCACGAGATAATCCATGAAGTCGGGATAATGGATGCCCCAGAGCCAGGTCTGCATCCCGCCCATGGAAGTGCCCAGCGCCAGGTGGAGATGATCGATGCCCAAGCCTTCGCTGAGCAGAAGATAATGCGCCCGAATCATATCAAGGTAGCCGTAACGCGGGAAGCGCATCCGCAAGCCATCGCTGGGCTTGCTTGATTTGCCGTGGCCGATGCCATCAGGCAAGATGATGAAGTGACGCTCGGCGTCCAGCAACTGCCCCGGCTGAAACAATTCGCCGGCGAAACTTTCGCGCAGGAATTGCGCGCCGCTGCCGGTTGTGCCGTGCAGGATCAGCACGGCATTGCAGACGCGCCCCGATTCATCACGCCGCGGCTCGCCCAGTGTACGATAATGCAGGCGCAGTTGCGACAGGTCATCGCCGCTATTAAAGGCGAAATCGGAAATGTGAAATAGGCCCGACTGTGCGTCCACTGGCATTTGCTAAGTCTACTCCGTGAGCCGCGGCAAACCGTAGCGCCGCACGAAGGTGCGATTCTCGCGGATCATCACCAGGTTGAAGCCGCCCGGCATATCCAGATCCGCGTCCGGCATTTCCATACCCGGGTAACCGGTGAAGTTGAACCAGGTTGATGGACAGCAGTTGTAGGCAATCCCGTCGCAAAAGCTGTTCACCACCTGATGAATATGCCCGAAAAACACGCCGGCCACACGCTCCCGCTGCGCCGCCAGCAGTTTATGCAGCCGCTCGCCGTTCTGGATGCGCCCTTCGTCATCGATCCAGGGCACACCCGTTCGCAAGAATGGATGATGCGCCGCGATCAGAATCGGCGCGCCCTGCGCTTGGTTGAGCTGCGCGGCAAAGTGGTCGATTTGCCCGTCCGGCAGGGTGGGCGTCAGCGGATCATCCGCGCCGCTAATGTCGACTGTGATTAAGTGATACCCGTTTATGATTCTGTAGTCATCGCCCAGCACCTGTCGCCGCTGGCCGTCCGCCAGCATATCGCGCATCATCTGAGGCGAATCATGGTTGCCCGGCAGCAGGTACAAGGGCTGCTCCAAGCGGTCAAGCATTTCCCGCGCCCGATGATAATTCTCCGCCTCCGGCTCAGCGCAGACATCACCGGTATGCAGAATAAAATCGACCGGGAAAGACAACCCGCCAATCGCCTCAAGCAGCGATTCCACCCCGCGATTGGGATGCTGCACCGGCTGGCGCGGCCGGTGTGGACGATACTCGGGATCGGCGCTGATATGCGTATCGCTGATGTGCAGAAATGTCAGCACAGCGGCTTCCTTTCGCGCGCAATGGACAATAAACGGATTCTAGCCCCGCTGCCAGCCTTTGGCAAAATCCGCCCATCCCGACTGCGACTTCGTCGTAAGATGACTGGAGCCGCTCAGGCGATCGCCAGCGGATTCACCCAGGAGCCGGTCGCGCCGGTCAGTTTTAGAGGCGCGATAATCAGGAGGAATTCGTAACAGCCGGCGGCAGCCAGCTCATCGAGATTCAAGTTCTCCACATGCGTGATGCCCTTATTCACCAGCAAGAAACGATGGACGGAATGGTCCATCGGCGGCATCGCCTCGACAGCCATATTATCCGCCCCGACCAGGGTCATGCCCTGCGACGCCAGGAATTGCGCCGCCTCGAGGTTCAAGCCGGTCTGCGCATCGCGATAGATCGGGTCGCCCTCGCGCAGCAGCCGATACGAGCCCGTGCGCACCAGCACGGCCGTATCCGCGCCGATTTGGCTGCCCTGCCGCGCCATCGTCCCGCGGATATCATCGGCGCCGATCCCGTAAGCCGGCGGCAAGGTCTCGACATCTTTATAGGCCGCCACATCCAATAACACGCCACGCGTCACAATCGGCGGCATCTGCTCGATGCTGAGGTGCGTCTGCCCGGCCGAGGTGACATGATCGCGCGCGGCGACTGTCTTTCCGTCGCCGGCATACAAGCGCGGCTCGCCAGCCGAATCGGCGTCGCCCGTCGCATTTTGCTTTTCAGCGATATGGCAGAGCGCGTCGATATGCGTGCCGACATGGATGGACATGCGGATGACTTCGGCCGCGGCACTGCCCGGATCGATCGCCGAGGGATCGCTATGGCGTAAATGCGGCGCGATCGAATAAGACTTCATCGCCGCGCCCGGCGTCAACATGCCCTCCTGAAAATCGACGCCCAAACTGTAAACCTCGCCGGTTTTGACCAGCTTCATCAAGGCCGGCGTCAAACGCGCGACCGGCAACTTTCCATAGGCGGACACAACCATAGCTTCACCTCGGCAGCTAAATAAACCGCCAATAGTGTAGCAAATATCGCGAGGCTTGCCTTAGCGAGATTAACGCGGCAGGGGATCCAGCGGCAGCCCGCTGGGCAGTTCAGTCGGGGTAATGTGGCTCAGATCGCGCGCGGCCGGATCGGTCAAGGCGGTCAAAAACGCGACCAGGTCCGCCACTTCCGCTTCGTTAAGCGGCAGGCCCGCGCGAACCGGATAGGCGACGGAGTGCGCCTGCCGCTCAAAATCATAGGGCAGCAGAGCATCGTGAAAGTCCGGCGGCAGATGCTCCTCGGCGGCATAAACCATATTCGCCCGCCAGGGATCGGCATGGTGCCAGATCACCGCCTCCAGCGACCCGTAGGCGCCGCTATGGAAGTAAGGCGCCGTCAACTCGACATTGCGCAAGCTCGGCGTCTTGAAGCGGTATTGATCGCGATAATCGAAACTTACATTGGCGCGACCAAAGTCATCTCGACCATCAATGCCGTTGTCCTTGCCTGGTCCCAACTGCGGCGCCAGCAGGTTATGAAACCTCTGATCGGTGAACAGATCGCCGCTATGGCAGGCCGCGCAGTTGACCCCTTGATTGAGCGCGCCGAAGAACAGCAGGCCGCCGCGCTTCTGCGCCTCGCTGAGCGCCTGCTCATCGCCGGCCAGGTAGTCATCCCAGGGCGCCGCGGTGAATATCAACTGGCGCTCGAAGGCGGCGACCGCTTCCGCCAATTGCCGCAAGCTGATATGCGAGGTATCAAAAACATCGGCGAAACGCGCGGCGTAATTTGGATTCTCGCGCAAGCGGTTCAGCAAGGTCAGGCGGATCACCATCGGCGGAAAATCACCGAAGGTTACGCCGGCCATTTCATGTTGGGAAGTTATGGGGAAGAGCACTTGCGCCATCAGCGCATCATTTATATCCAGGTCGTTGACGGCGTCTTCCAGCGTGATAACAGCGCTCGATTCCGGATTCTCTTCGACCCGGCCATCCCAGAATTGCTTGCCCAGCAAGGCGCTGTTGATAATCGTGGGGCTGTTGCGCGGAATGAAGACATCGACGAAGGGGTTAACCAATGTGCCGATATGGTCGCGGCCATCCTCGCTTCTCATGGCAATCATCGCGCGGAAGGCGCGGCTCTCGCCCAGGCCCTGGCCGCCAGCGCCGATCGGCAAGACGCGTCCGTCAGTCATGGCGAAGGCCGGATGATGGCAAGTGGCGCAGGCGATATTCTGGTCTCCCGACAAGATAGGATCAAAAAACAGATCCCGGCCCAGCCGCGTCAATTCGCTTTCCGGCTCGATCAACTCGCGCCCGGGATAGGGCTTTAAGCCTTTCGCTTCAATGACGACGCGCAAGGCGGCGTCCAGATCGCGCGCATCGGCATAACTCGCGGCCGGCTTGTTATGAGGCGGGAAGCGCCGCGGCGCATCAGCGACAGCGCCGAATTGAATTTGCAGCAAGCGGCCGGAATAGGCTTCCGTCACGTACAGGCTGCCATCGGGCATTGGCAGGACAGCGGCCGGAAAATGCAAGCCATCAACCACCGTTTCCAGCGCGCCCCCTTGGTTGATGCGGCTAAGCCGCCCGCTCGCCTCTTCTTCTTCCAGTTCGTTGAAACATGCCTTGCCCGCCGGCGCCGCTCCATACTCCAGGATCCAGACCGCGCCCGTGATATCCAGCGCGACATCTATAGGCATATTCAAGCCATCAACGATAGCGCGCTGCCGACCAGCGTCGGTGACTTCCACCAACTCGCCGCCATTGGCCACATGCGGGCAGCCGCTGAACAGCGTCGTGTAGAAGGAATCGCCAATCCGCGCCAGGCCGGTCGGCAGCGCATCCAGGCGGCCGCCGCTCTCTCGTGGGTTATCCAGCGCCGAAAAGCGATGCAGGTAACGGAGCGATCCGTCGGCGCCCTCAAGCACCAAGCCGTCGCCGGCCGCATCGGCGATGACCGGCGCGCCCGAGCCGTCGAAGGCGATATCGAAGGGATGCAAGAGAAAGACATCGCCCCGCTCGGACTGTCGCCGCTCCAGGTCAGCCGGGCTGAAGGCCCGCTCCGGCAGCCGGCGCGCGAAATCGCTCGGCAAGCTGTATAATTGCGAGCCGCCAATCGCCAGGATTATCTCGGCGCCATCGGGCGAGACAGCCACCGCCGGCGCGCTGATCAAGTTGTCTTCGGAGAAGGTGTTGGGTATGCCCGAGATTAGGCGGCCCAAACTGCCATCCGCCCGCAGCAAGCTGACGCCGGCGCTGCGTTCGCCATGGCCGCCCGCCTCGGCGATCAAGACGCCGCCATCCGGCAGCAGCGCCAGCCCGGCCGGATGATACAAACCGGCGGCAACCGTTCGAATACTAACCTCGTCTTGCGCGTTCGTGACTATGGATACTAAGAAGACTGCAAAGATTAGCAAGCACTTTTTCATGCACGTAACTGTTGAACTCAAACTTACGCTATCAACAATTATATATTATTTGCTCAATGATAGGCAAATATAACTTAATAATCATATTGTGATGATCCATATCATTAACTCGAACGAGTCCTCGGCGCCGGGTTCTCCCGCCTCACATCACAGGCAGGCGCATGAGGTTGCCGGTGTAATCCTCCTTGAGCCAGGCGTAATCCGGATCGTCATAAGGAGGAGTCGCCCGCGCCTCATCCAGCAGTTCGCCCGCCAGATAATTCAGAAAATACAGATTGGACCCGGGCGCGGCTGATGTCGAGTGAAAGCCCTGCGTCACCAAAACCAGGTCACGATCGCGCACGGCGAAGATCTCCTCGAAGCCGGTATCACGCCGGTAGTTGCGATGCAGCGCCACGCCGTCGGCCGGGTCCGTGCGGAAGTAATAGGTCTCATCCAAATGGGCCGACCCGCCGTAGCCATCGTGGCAATGCGGCGGATAGCCCGACCAGGCGCCGCCCGGCACGTAGACTTCATACAGAATCAGCCGTTCGGCCGGCATTGGATGCGCCAGGGTGTGATGCACCTGACGCCGCGCCGCGCCGCCTCCACGCAGCTCCTGCCGGATTTCGTCGGGTCCGAACAGACGCGGGGGATACTTGCCCTCGGCCGGCGCCGCCCCAATCGCGAACTCGAAACTGCCCTCTGCCCGCACGCCAAGCTCCTGCCCCGGCGGCAGGTACAAAACCGACGGCTTCTCCTGAAAGACGCCGGCCCGCTTCAGCGCGAAGTCGCCGGCGGCAGTCTGCACCAGGCCACGGCCTTCCAAGGGGACGAGCGCCAGTTCACTGCCTTCGGTTTGATGCAGATAAACCCGCTCGCCGCCGAGGCGGATCACGCGATAAGACAAGTAGCTCCAGCCAGCCGATTCCGGCGTCACATCCAGCATGATCATGTCATCATAATTCGACTTCAGATGATTGCTCATTCCCCTGCCTCCTCCCTTTCCGCGATAAAATCTTCGACCTCACGCCAATATGGCAGCGCCCGCGCGCAACCGTGCCGCGTCACCACCAGCGCGCCACAGGCATTAGCGAATCGCGCCGCTCGCTCCCAATCCCAGCCGCGCGCCCGGCCGGCGATCAAACCGCTGGCGAAGCCATCGCCGGCACCAACCGTATTGACGATCTCCACCGGGTAACCCGGCACATCAACCACGCAGTCGCGCCGGAGGACGGACAGGCCGCGCGCGCCACGCTTCACGACCAGCGTCAGATCGCATTGGGCGCGGGTCTCAAGCAAGAGCCGCTGCAAGCCGGCGCGATCGGTCGCTTTCTCGCCCGCCATGATCGCCTCGGGCGCGGACGAAAGCGCCGCCATGAATTCTTCTTCCGTACCGATGACGACATCACAGAGTGGCATGACCGTCCGCATATTCAAGCCGTAAGCGAGCGGATGCGACCATTGATCCGGGCGCAGATCCAGGTCCATCCAGGTCGTCAACTCCCCCGCGCGCGCCTGCTCCGCCAGATACAAACTGACATCGCGCGTACTGCCCCGGCTAAAGGCCGTGCCGGAAAGCTGAAGCGCCCGCGCATCGGTCAGTGGCAGCGTCCGCGCCTCCTCTATCGTCAGGTGGATATCGGCCGGATCCTCGCGATAAAACAGCAGCGGGAAGCGGTCCGGCGGCTGTACGCCAACCACCGCCATGCCGGTTCGATATCCCGCTTTGCTGAGGACATGGTCGATATTGACGCCCTCGCGCTCCAGATAATGCCGGACGAATCGACCCACCTCGTCGTCGCCAACGGCGGTGAAGGCGATCGCCTTCAGCCCCAACCGGCTCGCGCCGATGGCGATATTGACCGGGCTGCCGCCCACGCCCGTCTCGAAGGCGGTAATGTCATGAAACTCAGCGCCGATATCGCGGGCGAAGAGATCCATCGACACCCGCCCGACCGTGATCAGATCAACGCTCATCACTCAACCCGCTCCAGCAGATCCAGCAGCGCGCCCGCTTCCATCGCCTCCAGCGCTTCGGCGATGCGTTCGATCAACCCCGGCGTTTCGGAGAGGTCACGCTCCCAGAGCGCCTCGTTGCTCAAGACCGTCCGCGCGAGCGCCTCGGTCGACCGCGCCTCGTCCCAGGCGCGCCTGAACCAGGCCAGCAGCCCCGGATCATCGTTCAGCGCGATCAAATCGCCGCGATACAAGCGAATGAAGCCCGCCAGCGCAACTGCCAGCCGCGGCGGCAATTCCCCCGTCAGCGCCAGGTAGCCCAGCAGCGAGGGCAGAATCCGCTCCTTCACCTTGGCCGAGCTGTTCAGCGAAATTGTCTCCAGCCGATGATGGATATGCGGATTGCGGAAGCGGTCAAAAACATCGCGGGCGAAGCTTTCCAGTTCAGCGCGCGGGACCTCGCTAACGGAGGGAATCACTTCTTCGAAAACGAGCCCTTGCAGGAAGCGACCGAGCGTCTCATGCTCGACCGCCTCTCGCACCGATTCGATGCCCAGGATGATTCCCAGCGGCACCATTGAGCTATGAGCGCCGTTAAGCAGACGCACCTTGATCGTGCGGTAAGGCGCGGCATCGGCCACGATCTTGACATTCAGCGGACTACGCGTCTTATCCACCGGGAACTCGTCCAGCAAACGCGGCGGCGCTTCAATGATCCAGCTATGATAAATCTCCCCCGCCACCAGCAGCCGATCTTCATAACCCAAATCGGCAAAGACACGCTCCGCCTCCGCTTGCGGAAAGCCCGGGATGATGCGGTCGACGAGAGTATTGCAGAACAAATTATGAGCTACAACCCAATCGGCGAAACCGGGCTCCAGGCGCCACAGTTCGGCATAATCAAGGATGATTGCTCGCAAGCGGCTGGCGTTATCCACGATCAGCTCGGTCGGGATGATGATGCAGCCGCGCTCGGCCGCCCCGTCGAAGTGACGATAGCGCTCGTACAGGAAACGCGTCAGCTTGGCCGGAAAAGTTAGGGGCGGCTGGTCCGACGCTTTATCGTCGGCGGAAAAGACAATGCCGGATTCGGTCGTATTGGAAAAGATGAAACGTATCTCCGGCCCCCGCGCCAAAGCCAGATAGGCCTCAAAATCGTCATAAGGATAAACGCTGCGGTTGACCGCGCTGATCAGCCGCGTCCGCTCGACCAGTTGCCCGTCTTGAACGCCATGCAGATAGGTCGTAAACAAGCAATCTTGCGCGTCCAGCGCGTCGTAACGGCCGGGCGTCGCTTTCACTATCACAATACCACTGCCGAAATCGGTCTCGGCGTTGAGCACATCGGCAACCCAATCGACGAAGCCGCGCAAGAAATTGCCGCCGCCAAATTGCACGATCCGCTCCGGATAGCGCGCTTCATTCTCCAAGAACTTCCGTGACAAGATTTCCATCGCGGTCATCCATCCAATCGATAGGTCTGCTTCGCCAGGTCATAAGCCAGCGCGCGAATCATCTCAAAGGCGTCTTCTTCATCGATGAAGCCGCGGACGATCTGCCCCGCCAGCCAATCGGCACAGACCCGCCGCCAGACATCGTGCCGGGCCGGGATTGAGGGGTAGGCGCGCGTATCGTCGTTGAAGCCGGCCAGATTGTAGATGCCGGCCGTCTCCACCACCGCATCCAGGAAACGCGTCATGCCCAGCCAACTATCGAAGAACCACCAGGGCGGTCCCAGGCGCAGGATGGGATAATGCCCCGCCAGCGGCGCCAACTCGCGGCTGTAGGTCGTTTCGTCCAGGTTGAAGAGGACAAGCGTCATGTCGCGCCGATTGCCACATTGATCCAGCAGCGGCTTGAGATTTTTGGTGAATTCGCTGCCGATGGGGATATCCGCCCCCATATCGCGGCCATAATCGGCATAGATTTGCCAATTGTGATCGCGCCAGGAGCCGATGTGCAGCTGCATGACCAAGCCGTCTTCGCTGCTCATCCGCGCCATTTCAATAAGCATATGCCCGGTGAAACGCGCCGCGTCCTTCGCCGTCGCCTCGCCTTTGAGCGCACGCTGGAAGATACTGTCCGCCTCGCTGTAATTCAAGAACTCGGTATAGGCGGTCAACGCGGCGTGATCGGTTGCGGTCGCGCCCATCGTCTTGAAGAAAGCGCGCCGCTCTTCCAGCGCCCGGATATAGCTGGCAAAGTCGCTGACAGCCTCGCCCGCAACCTCGCTGAGGAGGTCGATGTTCTCGCGCCAGTCGGCGCCAGCGATATTCACCACCGCGTCCGGGCGAAAGGTCGGGATGATGCGCCCGGCCCAGCCGGAATCGCGTATCGCCTGATGCCCCTCCAGCCGGTCGGTGGCGGCATCTGTCGTCGCCAGCACTTCGATATTAAAGCGCTCATACAGCGCCCGCGGACGAAAGGGGTCGCTTTGCAACTTCTCATCAATGGCGTCGTATATCGCATCGGCGTTCTCGCGGTTGAGTTTGAGGCTGATGCCGAAGACATCGGCCAGTTCATCGCGCAGCCAGATACCGGTTGGCGTCGCGCGGAACAGATGCCAGTTCGCGCAGACCAGCCGCCAAATCTCCCGATGATCGCTCTCCGCTCGACCTGGCAAGTCTCCCCTCTTCCTGGGGGGAGATTTAGAGGGGGGTATGCCAAGCTCGTCGAGCGCAATCCCCTGCGAATACAACATGCGGAAGACATAGTGGTCGGGGATGATCAAGAGATCGACCGGGCTGCCGAACTGATAATCGGGATCGGCGAAGAGTTGCGGATCGACATGCCCGTGCGGGCATATCAGCGGCAGGTCCTTGACGCTAAGATAGAGTTCCCGCGCGGCCGACCGCTGCGCCGGGTGCAGGGAGAAATAACGATCTTGCATTGGCTGTCTCGTCAAATCGGCTGAGCAAACGGCGCTATTGTACCACTCCCTTGTCACATTTCGAGAAAATGTAGGGGCGCCTATCAGATCGCCCGCCCATGATTACATCCGTCGTTCTTGCACCGTGGAAAATGCTGCTATTGCGCCACTTCAGCGACCTGGCTATTGTCCTGATACAGGTAACAAGCCACCGACTGCCCATAACCGCCGGTATAGTGGCCCGGCGTCGTCTCGCATTCGACCATCGCGTGGGGACAGCGGTGGCGGAAGAGGCAGCCGCGCCGGTCCGCTCCCGGCGTCAACTCTTCCAGTGGAATCTCGACCCGGCCCTCCCAGGTATTGTCCGGGTCGGGGCGCGGAATTGAGCTGACCAGCAGTTGCGTATAAGGATGCTGCGGATGCCGAATCACCGTGGAGGCATCGCCGATTTCGACGGCGCGGCCACGATAGAGGACGAAGATTTTGTCGCTTATCTGATGCGCCGTCGCCAAGTCATGCGTGATATATAGCAGCGATATGCCGAATTCGTCGCGCAGTTCTTTCAGCTTCGTCAGGATATTCGCCCGCAAGGACGCGTCAATCATCGACACCGGCTCATCCGCCACGATGATCTTCGGCTGCAATAGCAAACTGCGCGCCACCACGATGCGCTGCCGCTGCCCCCCGCTTAGCTGATGCGGATAGCGCCCCAGCACTTCTCCAGCGCGCAGACCGACTTTTGTCAGCGCGTCCTCAATCATCTCCTGCGCCTGCGTCCGGTCCTTCGCCAGCTTGAAGGTGCGAATCGGCGTCAGCAATAAACGGTCGACCGTATAGAAGGGATTGTAGACGGCGAAAGGATCCTGAAAGATCGCCTGCACTTCGCGCCGGTAGTCGCGCCGCTCTTGAGGCGACATCGCCCACAGGTCTTGGCCCTTGTAGATGACGCGCCCGCCGGTCGGCTTGATCATGCCCAGGCCAAGCCGCGCCAGCGTGGTCTTGCCGCTGCCGCTCTCGCCGGCAATCGCGATGATCGATGGCTTGTCCGCTTCAATCACCAGGTTGAGGTCTTCCAGCGCCACGATGCCATCGGGATTGCGTTTGTTGCCGCCGAAAGCCATAGTGACACTGTCGAATTCAAGCAGGTTCTTTCCGGTCATGAGGCTTGCTCTTCCACCAGATGGCAAGCGGCGCGCCGGCCTCCGCTGAAGTCGCGCAGCGGCGGCACCACCTGCTTGCAATGCTCCACCGCCACCGGGCAGCGCGGATGGAAAGCGCAGCCCGAAGGCAAGTCCAACAAGGACGGCTGGCTGCCCGGGATCCCCGCCAACTCGCGTCTTTCCTCCGGCGATGGCAAGGAGCTGATCAGCAGCTTGCTGTAGGGATGTTGCGGATCCTTGAAGAAGGAGTCTATCGGCGAAACCTCGACCATCTTGCCGGCATACATCACCGCCAGACGGTCGGCCGATTGCGCCATCAGCCCCATATCATGTCCGATGATGATCATCGCCGCGTTGAGCTGCGCCTGCACATCGTTCAGCGTCTGCATCACCACACGCTGCACGACGACGTCAAGCGCGCTCGTCGGCTCATCAGCGATGATGACGCTCGGCTCGAGGATGATCGCCAGCGCGATGCAAACCCGCTGCTTCATCCCGCCGCTCAATTCATGCGGGTACATCTCCGCCACGCTCTCGGGCAACCCAACGCGCCCCAGCAAATGCCAGATGCGCTTCGAGATTTCGCTTTTCGTCCGGCCGCGTTCATGCGCTTCGATAGCATCCGCCATCTGATGCTTGATCTTGATTACCGGATTGAGCGAGTTCATCGAGCCCTGCGGGATCAGCGATAGTTTGCTCCAGCGCGTCTGTCGCATCTCCTCGCGGTCCAGCTTCAGCAGATCGCGCCCGTCCAGGATCGCCTCCCCGCCTTCAATTGAAGCCGGCGCCTTATGCAGACGCATCAATGCCAGCGCCAACGTCGTCTTGCCCGAGCCCGATTCGCCAACCACGCCCAGCCGCTCGCCAGCGTAGAGCTTGAAGCTGACGTCATCAACCGCCTTGACATCTTGCGTCCTTGTCTTGTAATGCACGCGCAGATTATTGACTTCCAGGGCGATGTCTTGGCTCATCCCGTTCTCCTCAGCCGCGGATTGACGAATTCATCCATCGCTGCGCTCACCAGGAAGAGGCCAACAAACAAGACGATCAGAACCAGAATCGGCGGCAGCCACCACCACCACAAGCCGCGAATCAGCGCCGAATACAACTGCGCCCAGTATATGGTCATGCCCAGCGTCGGCGTGCGCTGCGGTCCCAAACCCAGCACCTCCAAACCGATGCCCGCCAAAATCGCGCCCGATGTCGCGCCGACAAAACTGGCCGCCGCCAGCGGCAGGATATTCGGCATGATCTCTTCGAAGATGATGCGAATGTCGCTAAGCCCGGCCAGCCGCGCCATGTGCACGTAGGGCTGCTCGCGCAAAGATAGCACCTGCGCCCGTATCGTCCGCGCCGGGAACATCCAGGAGAGCAAAGCGATGATCAGCGCCATATTCTCCACGCTCATCGAACGCACCGATGCCGCCACCACCAGCAATATCGCCAGTGGCGGAATCGTAAGCATCGTATCCGTCACGGTGCTGATGATCATATCCAGCGTTCCGCCGTAATAACCGGCGATTAAGCCCAGGCTCGTGCCAAGCACAACGCCGACGATGCCGGCCAGCAGACCCATCCGCAAGGTTTGTGGCGTCCCCACAATGATGACCGCCAATACATCACGGCCGCCGCTGTCCGTACCCAGCGGGAATTCGGCCGAAGGCGGTCTATTGGTTGGCACACTGATCGGACGCGCGTTTTCTACATCTACAAACTGCGGACCGACCAGCCCAAGCAACAGCAGCGACGTGAGCAGGACCAGCCCCAGCAGCAGTTTTGGGCTTCGCAGGATGTAAATGCCAGCCGCTTTGCCGCGGCGCAAAAATGTTTCGATCATAAAGAACTCGCTTCGGTATCGTCCTAGCGCTCAATGCGCGGATCCAGCAGCGGATATATCAGATCGACAATCAGCACGGAGACCGCCACCGTCAATATCAGGAAAAATGCCACACCCTGCACCATGTAATAATCGGAACTGCGCAAGGCATTATAGAGCAGCCAGCCAACACCCGGATAATTGAAGATCACCTCGACCAGCACCGAGCCGGACGCGACCGTGCCCAAGGCAATCGCCAGTGATGTCACCTGCGGCAGCAGCGCGTTGCGCATGGCGTAAGCGAAGAAGATCCGCCGGTCGGGCAAGCCCTTGGCTTCCGCCAGCGTCAAGTAGTCTTCGCCCAGCACCGTCACCATGACGCCTCGCATGCCCAAAGCCCAGAAACCCACGCTCGTCAACAGAATCGAGAGCGCCGGCAAGATGCCGTGCTTTATGACATCGAGAATGAAATCCAGGTCCAACTCCGGCACAGTGCCGGACGCATAGGCACCGCCCAGCGGCAGCCAGCGCAGCACAAAGGCAAATATATATACCAGTATCAGCCCCAGAAGATAATAGGGCACCGCCGATAAGATCATGAAAAACGGGACGAATCGATTCACTGCCGCCGGCGCCCGCGGCCAAGCCATCAAGGCGCCGAAAAACGATCCGAAGGCGAATGACATCAAGGTCGAGATGGCCAACAAACCCACCGTCCAGGGCAGGGAGCGCAGCAGCGCCTGCTCCACCTTTTGCGGATAATATGAGATGGAATAGCCGAGATCAAAACGCAGAGTGTTAAAGAGGAAACTGACGTATTGGATGTGGATCGGCTGGTCAAGGCCGAAGCGCGCGCGATAAGCCGCCACGATTTCGTCTTCCGCATCGCCCCCGGTGGAGGCGCCGCGAGCGCGCAACTCTTCCAGCACGGCGCCGACGGGGTCGCCTGGAGCCAAGCGCGGAATGATGAAGTTGAGCGTCGCAGCAAGCACGATCACCACAAAGAACATGATCAGCCGTTGGATCAGGTAACCATGCTTCACTGTCCGCACCTCCACCTACAGATGACAGCTATGGACAACGCCAAGAACGCGCCTGACACCATCATACCCAACTACGCGGATTCCTGCCTTAAAAGACAAAAGTGCCCGAAGCGCGAGGCAACGGGCACCTGAAACATAAGCGACTTAACCGGCTGGTTCGATCTCGGTGATCATCAGCAAGGCAGTCTGCCACCAGAAGCCGGGGTGGACGTAGTTGTTGTCCGCCGTTGGCCAGTTCGTCCAATAGTGGTTATTGAACGGGGTCAGCAGCGAGGCTTCAGTCAGCGGCATGCCTGGCAGATCCGTCAGCCACATCTCAATCGCGGAGCGGAAAAGATCTTGCATGGCCGGGTCTTCGCTGGCCGTCAGCGCCATCTGGTCGACGATGGCGTCGTATTCGGCATTCTCGTAGCGGGTGCGAGCGCCGGTGACATCTTCGCCGAGGGGGGCGGAATGGCGGCTGTGGAAGTTATCCAGCGTGCCGTAGGGATCGCGCACAGCGCCGCAGGCCACATCAATCCAGGCGTTGGCGGTGCCAGTCCGGGCCGTCTCGTTGAAGGCGGCGTTATCCTGCAGCTTGAAGGTGGCGTCGAAGCCGGCGCGCTGCAGCAATTCGGCGATGACCGGCGCCATCTTGACCTGGAAGGTCTCGCCCTGGCGGATGGCCAAATCCATCTGCACGGTGTTGCCATCGGCATCAACCCAGAGGCCAGCGCCGTTCATGGTGAAGCCGGCGCCCGTCATCAACTCATCGACCTTGTCCTGATTTTGCTCCAGGGTCGGATAGGCCTCAAACAGATCGGCGCTGGCATCCATGTATTCCAGCAAGGGCGGGTAACCGGGCATGATCCAATTGATCGTGCTGGTCATGCCTTCCCAGGCGATATCCACCAGCGCGTCGCGATTGATCGCGTAGCTCATCGCCCAGCGCAGATCCCGATTGTCGAAGGGCGGGACCGCGTTGTTGACAACCAGATAACGCGGGCAAGGATCAAGGTAAGCATAGGGCAATTCACTGTACCAGCCGGTGACAGCCGGGTTTTGGGCGACCACCGTCTCAAAGGTACTGCGGCCCATCAGCCACATGGTATCCAACTCGTTGTTGATCGCCATAGCGGCGCGGCGCTCCTCATTGCCTGCCGCCAAAAAGATGACGCGTTCCGGCGCTGGCAGGTCCTTGAAGCCGGTCTCGGCGCCCCACCAGTCATCACGGCGATCCCAGACCGATTCGGTCTCGTTGGAATTGACCAGACGGTAAGGGCCGGTGCCCACCGGATAACCCGCTTCCAGATCGAAGTTGCTGAAGGTTAGCGGATCTTCCTGCATCGAGTAGATATGCTCCGGCACGATGTAGGTAGACCAGTAGATGCCTACGCCAAAGGCGTTGAACAGATAGCGCGGGTTGGGCGCGTTGAGCGAGATAACGACGGTGAGGTCGTCCGGCGCGGCCACGTTGCTGACGAAATCGGCATGGCGGTCGCTGAAGCGCGCATCGCGATTCTCGATCAAGAAGTTCAGCGTGTAGAGGACATCATCGGCGTTGAAAGCTTCGCCATCGTTCCACTTGACGCCATCGCGCAGGTTGATTGTCAACTCGGTGTAGTCGTCGTTGAACGCGGCGCTTTCCGCCAGCCAAGGCACGAGTTCACCCGTCTCATAGTTGTAATAGAACAGGGATTCGTTGCCGACCTGGTTCATGCCGGCGTGCCCGAGCGAGCCATTCGCGAGCGGATTAAAATTCTCCGGCGCCGGGTTGCGCACGCTGATATTTTCAATCACCAGCGTCCTGTCGCGCGGCACCTCCGCCAATTGCGCCATGCTCACCGGCACAACCATGCCAAGCAGCAGGCTGACAAGCGTCAGAAGCAGCATGAACCGGCCTGACCTTAACTTGCTCATGATCTTTCTCCTCTTCTTTTTGGAGTTCGTGTGGTGAATCCGTTCGTTGATTTTTCGTTAACGACACAGACTCCATCACAGAATAGCGCAACCTGCAGGCGAAAACAAGAATGTACAATGCCTGCGCTTCCCGACATTGCGCCGTGCGGAGCAGCATCCCAGGAATGTTGACCGCACACCGGCCGAAAGTCCTCTGGTAAACTGGCGCCTAAGTGACGCGACACAAGGATTGAACAAATGCAATTGCGACAATTGGGCAACTCAAACCTCATGGTCTCGCCGATCGCTGTCGGCTTCTGGGGCATCGTCGGCGGCGACTACTGGGGATCGCAAGACGAGCGCGACACCATCAACGCCGTCAGCGCCGCTTTGGATGCCGGCATCAACTTCTTCGATACAGCGGGAGGCTACGGAAACGGCTACTCCGAGGAGATGCTGGGGCGGGCGCTGGCTGGGCGGCGGCAGGAAGCTATCATCGCCACCAAAGTCAGCCAGGCCAATCTGGCGCCAGGCGCCATCCGCGCCGCCTGCGAGCGCAGCCTCAAGCGCCTGGACACCGATGTCATCGACCTCTATCAAATCCACTGGCCCAGCCGCACCGTGCCCTTTGAAGACAGCATGAGCGCCCTGCAAGACTTGCAGCGCGAAGGCAAAATCCGCGTCATCGGCGTCAGCAACTTCGGAAAACTCGACATGCCCGATATGCTCCGGCACGGCCGCTACGACGCCAATCAACTGCCCTACAGCCTGCTCTGGCGCGCTATCGAATTCGACATTCAGCCCCGATGCGTCGAAGAGGAGATCGGCATCTTGCCCTACAGCCCGCTGAATCAAGCCTTGCTCACCGGCCGCTACCGGAACGCCGACGAGATGCCCTACTCGCGCACGCGCACCCGGCACTTCCGCCCCGACCGCCGCGATTCCCGCCACGGCAGTCCTGGCTACGAAGCCGAGACCTTCGCCGCCGTTGAGGCCATCCGCGAAATCTGCGCCGATATCGGGCGAGAGATGGTGCATGTCGCCCTCGCCTGGCTGCTGCACAAACCAGCCGTGACCTCGGTGCTGGCAGGCGCGCGCAATCGGCAGCAAGTGGAAAGCAATGTGATCGCCGGCAATCTCTCGCTATCGGCGGAGACGATGAGGCGCCTCGATGACGCCACCGCCGAGCTCAAAGCCAAGTTCGGTCCCGATCCGGATATGTGGGGCGTCGGCGCCGACTCCCGCTACCGCTAGCGCATTCCCGTCACAATGCGTAGGGGCGATCTATCAGATCGCCCGCCTGTGGATCGCTATCTTTTTGCAGTTCAGCCAGTGTCTCGCCCTGCCCACTGAGCCGGCCGCATCGCAACGGCGCTTGGGTACATTAGTGGTTGACAGTTCAATTAACTAACGCTTAACTAACGCTTCTTCTTAGGCGAAGATGACTTGGTCGCGTTCGCGCGCGGCGCGGGCGTCTTTGCTGTCTTCCGATCTGGTCTCGTATCGCGATTCCCGCCAGGAATCTCGGCTTTGGGAATTGAGCAGCTTGTCGTGTACGTTACAACTATCCGCTCCATCATACTTCTCCTCTCAAAGCCTACCCGGTAACATGATTAGTGATGAATAGGCTGTTCCGTGAGATTTCGCCCCACCCAGCGTCACCCAATATTTCAACATGATACTCATAATGACCATCACCTACAAAGTCCAACTCCCCAATTTGGAGGCGATATACATACCGAAACGCTTCCCGAAAGTCGAGTTCAAAACTCGTCTCGCGGAGAACCCGATGATCGTTTGGCGCCACCCAGCGCGCGATCGCAGTGTACAATTTCATGTCAGCAGCTTCTTCTATAAGCCAGGAAGAAATCAGCCATACTGGCGGGTTCAGAATCAGCGTGGACTGCGACTCATCAGGAAGCTCTGTGTTGATATTTATTTCAGAGAAAACTCGCCATAAAGTTATATCGCCGTCAGGATGCATCACGTAGTCTCTACAAAACACTGACGAATCAATTCTGATCAAAACGCCTTCCTAACTTCTACATCGTACAAACATAATATACACAATCCGATAAGAAGATGCGATAAAGGCAAGTTTCACGCCCTGTGCTGGCAATCCCCTGGCAACTCCATAACATTCCAAGGTACATCGCACAGGCGCCACCCAAGAGTCCCCTCAATAATCGTCCGCAATAACGCTTCATCACTGTACAAAGTCCTATCTGGATTACTGGATGACGACAAGTTATGGTCAAGTTGCTGACAAATCAAACAACTCCGCCACATCCACCATCTCGCCCGACTCCATCGACATATTCGCCGCGATGCCCACCAGGATCGACGCCGCCCCATCCATAAACGAGGCCGAGCGCTCCAGCGGATCCGGCGGCGGAGTCGGCGAAAATATCTGCTCCAGCATCAACGGATCAGCGCCGCCATGCCCGCCGGCCGCTTGCGGCGCATCCACGACGCAAGGCTCGCCGAACATCGGAAAAGCGCGTATCTCCGTCCGCTTGAAGGCGCCCTTGCTCGCCGCCGCTGATTCGCCGTCCGTCTTCAAATGCGTGACATTCTCGATGATATCCATCTCGAGCCGCCCGCGCGTCCCCGTCACCGCCACGCGCAAACCCTCCCAAGGCGCGTATGCGACCAAACAATAGGACAGCAGCGCGCCGTTGGCGTAACGCGCTGTGACCGCCATCGTATCCTCCGCCGTTATCGGCTCGCCAAAGACATTGCGGTCGCGGATATAGCCCGTCTCCGCCTCGGCCGCCAAATACAACCCTCGAAACGCTTCCTTCCGGTCGAGGAATAGGGCGAAGGGATCGTCCGCCGCCGTCGCCTCGCCCGTATAACGCGCATAGCCATAATGCTCGCCGCGCGCCGCCGCGTTCGATTTGCCATAAAACATCAGATCGCCGAGCGCGAATACCCGCCGCGGATAAGAGGCGATCCACCAATTCACCAGGTCGAAATGGTGCGTCGCCTTGTGCACCAGCAAGCCGCCGCTATTCTCCTTCTCTCTGTGCCAGCGCCGGAAATAATCCGCCCCGTGGCTGGTATCCAGCAGCCAGGAGAAATCGACCAGCAGCGGCCGACCGACCGCGCCATCGGCGATGAGCTGGCGGAAGCGCGCATAAGCCGGCGCAAAGCGATAATTGAAGGTCACGCGCAGGGACTTGCCGCTGCCCTTTAGCGCGGCGTCAATTCTATGCAGCCGGTCGAGCGTGGTCGTCAGCGGCTTCTCGCTGATGACATCGCAGCCCAGCTCCAAAGCCCGCGCGATATAATGATGGTGCCAGGCGTCGATCGTCGTCACGATCACCGTATCCGGCTTGCGCTCCGCGATCATCCGCTCGAAGTCCTCCGCATGATACTGGGGCGCCGGCGGCAATCCACGCGCCCGCAGTTGCCCGTTGTACCAATCCATGCGCGTCCGGCTCAGGTCGCATAAGCCGACCAAATCGGCAATCTCGGCGTATGTCGTCGTGATCGCATCGACGAACATGCCCGCGCGCGATCCTGTCCCGACGATGGCGTAACGTTTTCTCTCGTTCATATTCCCTACCTCATTAGTACCCGCCAGTTCTTACCCGATGCAGACGTGTCCAAATAGCCGCCCACCACCACGATGCGCGCGCCGATAGATTAATGCCAGATCTCTGTGCCCTCGTTATACTCGGCGGCAAAAGGTTCTATTCAGGAGCAAGAAAATGGCGCATCAACGTATTCTCCCCAAAACCAGCAAAGGCGGCAATATCTTCCCCGATATCGATTACCGCACCTGCAAGGCGGTCCGCGCCGGCAACCTGGTCTTCGTCGAAGGCCAGACCGGCTTGACCATGGACAACTCCTCCTTCGTCGGCGAAGGCGACCCGGCTGCCCAGGCCGATAACGCCATGAAGAATGTCAAGATCATCCTGGAAGCGGCCGGCGCCCGCATGGAAGACATCTGCAAGATCACGACTTACGTCACCGACGCCTCCTACCGCGACCTGGTCTACCCGGTGCTGGCGAAGCACATGCCCGATGTCCACCCCTGCTCCACCGGCGTCGTGGTCAAAGCGCTGGGCAAGCCCTACGCCGATTTCGAGATCGATGTCTTCGCCGTCATTCCCGACGAGCGCGCCTGACTCAAGACCTAATGAGCGCCGGGTCAAATCTCATACCAGGCGGCGGCACCGTCGCCTGGCTTTTCCGTTTCCAGCCGCGCCAGGATTCCCGCCGCTTCTTCCGGCGTCGCCTGAAGGTTGGGAAGCCCGTCCAAGCCCTCATATACCGATCCGGTCGGGGGCAAAATTGGGCCAATATTTAACACATGCAGGACTCGATTGGACAAAAGATGAACATATACGGATCGGTAAATGGCGGGTGTATAGGGGCGGCTCTCCAGCGAATCCACCAAGCCTAGCCGAAAAGCAACCGCATTCAAATCATCCCAAAGCGAACGCAACAGATCGGGCGGCGCATCGTGCGCTTCGTTCTCGTGCCGCGGCGCCGCGATCGATTGCTCGCGCTTCGCCTCAATCGCGGCCCGCGCCTCCCGCGATGGCACCGGCAGCACAAAGCGCGCCCGTTCGCTCCGCAGCAGCGCTTCCGCTGCGTCATCGGCGCGCCTGACGATCTCCATGAAGCGCCCGCCTATCAAGGGCGCCTCGCCGATGAGCAGGTCGCCTTTGCCGCAAAATTCAGCGTCCCAGGCCGCGATGGCGCAGCGGGACCAAACGCCGACCGCCTTGATCACCAGCGGATGCGTCGCGCCGTTTTGTAGAGGGTAGCGGGGCGTCTCGAAGGGTTGACGCGCCACATCCCATTGCAGCAGGTGAACGCGGCGCCCGCGCTCGGCCGCCATCAGCGTCATCTGCTGGATGAGCAGGCTTTTGCCGACGCCGGGCAAACCGGCCAAGAAGACCAGGTCGACGCTGCGGATGAGGTCCGCGAAGGTCGCGTAGAGCGCCGAATCGCGCGGGAGGATGACCGGGGACATCGCGCGGCTCAACTGGATTGCGGTGGGCGGATGCGCCCCTGATCGTAAATGCTGTCGAAGCTGGGGGTATCGCCCATAGGCGCCTCGATGATGGTGGGCAAGTCGCTCTTGAAACCGTAGCGGATCGCCTCGCGCAGTTGCCGCTCCGTCTCGGCGCGGAAGGCATTGGCGCCGAAGGCCTCGCCCAGCTTGACGAAGTCGGGATTCACCAAATCGCTGGCGATGACACGTTCATCGTAATCGCGGATCTGCATCTTGCGCACATTGCCGTAGGCGTCGTTGTTGAAGATGATCGTGACCAAGGGGATGCCGTGCTGCACGGCGGTGGCGAGTTCGCCGGCGCAGTACATGAATCCGCCATCACCGCAGATCGAAATCACAGGCGCGTCCGGCCGGGCAACTTTTACGCCCAAGCCTGTAGGAAAAGCAAAACCGAGCGTGCCCTGATAGCCGCTGCTTATGCTGGTGCGCGGCTTGTACACCGGGAAGTTCACGCGCGCGGCGTAAGCCACCTGCGTCATGCCCATGACAGCGATGCCGTCTTCGCCCAACTCCTCACGCAGGATCCGCGAGTAGGTATTCTGCGGCTCCAGGAAGGCCATTTTCCTGGCGGCATCGGCTCGCAGTTCCAGCATCTGTTCGGCGCGTGATTCGCGTTTGCGGTTGTGTCGCTCGACCGCGTCTATCAGGGCGGGCAAGGCATCTTCCGCCCGCGCCACGATCGCCAGGTCGGGCCGTTGGATGCGGCCTATGGCGTCGCTATCGACATCAAGGCGAATCACCGTCATATTCTCGTCCCGGCCCCAGCGCTGCAAGGGCAAGCGCATATAGCTGCCGATGGCGATGACGCAATCGGTCGAACGGTAGTAGGCATGCGCTTCGGGCGATTTCAGACTCAGCGGATTCCTGCTGTCAAGCACGCCGTTGCCCGTGCGATAGGCGAATACCGGCGCTTGCAGCATTTCAGCCAGTTGCGTGACTTCGGCGCTGACGCCCAAGGCGCCGCTGCCGACGCAAATCATCGGGCGCTGCGACTTGCCCAGGAGCTTCCCGGCCGCTTCTATCGCGCCGGCGTCCAAGGGCAGGGCATGAGGCTGCAAAGGCGCCGGTGTATCGGGCACTTCGGTTCGCATCTTCAAGATATCAGGCGGGATCTCCAGCGCCACCGGACGCGGACGACCGGAGCGCATCTCCTGGAAGGCTTGCGCCACCTTGCGGCCGGCGTCGGCCGGGTGCAGCACGAGATCGCTCCATTTTGTCAGCCCGCGCAGCAGCTCCGACTGCCGCGGAATTTCGTGAAGATCGCCCAGCCCTTTTCCGATGCGCGCGCTATGGATTTGCCCGGCGATGCAAAAGACCGGGGCATTCACCGCGTAAGCGCTTGCCAAGCCGGCGCCAGCGTTGAGCAAGCCAGGACCGGGCACGACATTGAAGACGGCCGGCTGCCCGGTCGCCGCGGCGGCGCCAAATGCCATATAAGCCGCGCCCTCTTCATGGCGGGTGTGGATGACGCGGATCTGGTCGCGGTTATCGAAAAGGGCGTTGTAGAACCAGTCGTTTTGAACGCCGGGCAAGCCGAACAGGGTGTCGACGCCATGGGCGATGAGGGCTTCGACGGTGGCTTCGCCGCCGGTCTTGATGGGCATGTTGGCAGCTCCTGATGGCAGTCGAGTGTTGCGCAGAGATATTTAACCACAAAGGGGGGCGTAGACACAGCCCGACAGCAGAGAGGGCACAGAGATTATTCTTGAAGAGAAGCAGTTACGCAGCGCCCCTTTTTGACAGCCCCGCCCATATTCGTTAGGCTATGCGCAGCGTCGGAAAGAACACGGCCGTATGCCAAAATCAATGGATAAGGAGATTACCTGTGAGCTTACAAAAAGAACAAGTTCATGACTTCATCAAGAAATATGGCGAGGGGCGCATCTCGCGGCGGCAATTCTTGCAGGCGGTGACCACCGTCGGCGGCGTGGCGCTGGCGCAATCGATGATGCCGGGCCTCCGCCTGGCGACCGCGCTGGCGCAGGGCGAGCCGAAGCAAGGCGGCACGCTGGTCGCCGCCACCATCGACAAGCCGGTCAATATGGACCCGGCCTTCGCCGAACTCTATTCGTCAATGCAGGTCTATCAGAATGTCTTCTCCAAGCTGGTCAACCTGGACCGGAACAACAACGTTTTGCCCGGTCTGGCGCATTCCTGGGAGCAGCTTGATGACTCCACCTGGGAATTTCACATCGCCGACAATGCCTATTTCCACAACGACGAGCATTGCACCGCCGCCGATGTCGTCTACACCTTCGATCGTCTCTTCGACCCCGATCTCGGCGCGCCGAACGCCGTCTTCCTGACGCCGATAGAAGGCGTCGAGGCGGTCGATGACTACACCGTCCGCATCACTACGCAGCCGAACTGGGGCGGTTTGCTCGAGGCTTTGGGCGCCATCGTCGAGGTGGTGAACCGGAAGGGTATTGAGGAGAACGACCCGCGGCTGGTCCCCATCGGCACCGGTCCTTTCAAGTTTGTGCAATGGGTTAAGGACGACTTCATCGAACTGGAGCGCTGGGACAAGTACCACAAACCCAACCAGCCCTACCTGGACAAGGTGATCTTCCGCGCCATTTCCGATGACACCGTGCGCCTGACCGGCTTGCAGACGGGCGAGTTGAATTGGATTGAGCAGGTGCCCTTGCATCGGGCGGATGAACTCAAGGCGGGCGGCGAGATCAAAGCCAATCCGGATGGCGAGTTCTTCCCCGATATGTTCTTGATCAACTGCTCCAAGCCGCCCTTCGACAAAGTGGAGGTGCGGCAGGCTTTGCAATGGGCCCTGCATCGCGATTCCATCGCGCAGTTGGTCTGGTTCGGGCAGGCCGTGCCATCGGCCGAGCCGGTGTCGCCGTCCAATCCCTGGTATTCCGGCGTGAATGTCTACGAAGGCGGACCAGATATCGACAAGGCGAAAGCGCTATTGGCGCAGGCCGGTTATGAGGATGGGCTGACCATTCGTTATGCCGCCCAGCCGCAAGTGCCGACGCAGCCGCTGGTGGGCCAGCTATTGGAGCAGCAGCTTGCGCCGGCCGGCTTCCGCGTCGAGGTGGAATCCTTCGAATCAGCGCGCTGGTTCGAGGAGCTCTTCACGCTGAATTACGAAATCACCGGCACCTATTGGAGCGCGACGGCTGATCCGGGCGAGCACTGCCTCTATCCGCTGTCTCATTCGCAATCGCCCTGGAACTTCGCCGCCTTCCGGGATTCGCCGGAGCTCGATAAAGCCTTGGACGACTTCCGTTTCACCCTGGATCCGGAAGCGCGGCAGCAAGCCTACAACAACGTGGTGCGGCTGCATCAGGAATTCTCGCCCGAGGTGTTCATGGTCAACTTCCGCCGCACCTACTGGACGCAGCCGAATATCCACGGCGCGCAGACATTGCCGACGCTGGAATTGCGGATGGAAGACATCTGGATCGACGCTTGATGGTGATTGCACGGGAGGGGCGCGAGCCTAGGTCCCTCCCGATTTCCAACTGATACCCAGTCGCCGGTGATGGACCCATGCGATTGTTGCGCTACATTGCGGGCCGCCTCTTGCTGTTGCTGCCGGTCCTCTTCGGTACATCGGTGCTGATATTTCTGCTGCTGCGGCTGATCCCCGGCGATCCGGCGCAGGTGATATTGGGTTTGCGGGCGACGCCGGAGCGCCTGGCCATCGTGCGCGAGGAACTGGGGCTGGATCTGCCGGTGCATCAGCAATACGCGCAGTGGCTGGGCAAGCTCTTGCAGGGCGATTTGGGCAAGGATTACCGCAGCAACGAAGCGGTGACCGCCCTGCTCAGCGTCCGCTTGCCGGTGACGATTCAGTTGACGCTGCTGTCGCTGGCGCTGGCGATATTGATCGCGCTGCCCTTGGGCATACGCGCGGCGATCAAACCGGGCGGTCTCGCTGATCGTCTGTCGATGCTGCTGGGTCTCTTTGGCATTTCCATCCCCGATTTCTGGCTGGGCATCATGCTCATCTTGCTCTTTGCGCTGGGTCTGCGCATGTTCCCGTCCTCGGGCTACGTGCGCATCGAGGAAGACCTCATTGGCAATCTGCGCTCCTTCTTCTTGCCCGCGCTGACGCTGGCGGTTGGCTTGTCGGCGGTGCTGGTTAGGATCACGCGGTCAGCGGTGCTGGAAGTGCTGGAGCTGGATTTCGTGAAGTTCCTGCGCGCCAAGGGCTTGCGCGAGCGGCTGGTGATTTATCAGCATGTGCTGCGCAACGCCAGCATCCCCATCGTCACCGTCATCGGCTTGCAATTCGGCTATTTGCTTGGCGGCGCGGTGATCGTGGAGGAGGTCTTCAGCTTGCCCGGGATCGGCCGGCTGATCGTCAGCTACACGCTGGAGCGGAATTATCCGGTCGTGCAGGCGGGCATGCTGATGGTCGCCTTCATGTTCATCATGGTCAATCTGGCGACCGATGTCATCTACGCCTTGTTGAATCCGCGGATACGAGGCGCCGGCTCATGAGGCGGATCCGGGCGCTGAGGGACCGCCTGCGGCTATGGCAGGCCGCGAGCCGCTCCGCTTTTCTGGGCGGGACGATCATCCTTGTGCTGGTGATCATAACGGCGACGGTATCGCTGTATTCGCCCTACAGTCCCGAAGCGATGGACTTCATGGCGCCCTTGAGCGGGCCGACGGGCGCGCATTTGCTGGGCACGGACAATTTCGGCCGCGACATCTTGACGCGCGTGCTATACGGCTATCAAATTTCGCTGGCGGTGGCGCTGGGCTCGGTCGGCTTTGGCTTGGCGGTCGGTGTGGCGCTGGGCCTTCTGGCCGGATATTACGGCGGCTTGATCGACAATATCATCATGCGGCCGATGGATGTGCTGATGGCCTTCCCGGCGATCGTGCTGGTGGTGGCTTTGACCGGCTTCGTCGGGCGCGAGATTTCGGTGATGGTCCTGGCGGTGGCGGTGGTCTATGTGCCGATCTTCGCCCGCGTGATGCGCGGCTCGACGCTGGAAGTGGTCAACGAGCTTTATGTCGAGGGGGCGCGGGCGCGCGGCGCTTCTCACCTCCGGCTGATGCTGCGGCATATCTTGCCCAACGCCATCGCCCCGGTCCTGATTCAAGCCTCGATCTTGATGGGCATCGCCATCCTGCTCGAATCGGCTTTGAGCTTCATCGGCCTGGGCACGCAGCCGCCTGATCCCTCGCTCGGCTTGATGCTCTCCGAAGGGCGCTCATTCATGCAGCAAGCGCCCTGGATGGTGGTGGCGCCGGGCTTGGCGATTTCGATCGCGGTGCTGGGCTTCAACCTGCTGGGCAACGGTTTGCAGGATTTGCTGAATCCAGCGCGGAAAGGCGGGCGATGAGTCTGCTATCAGTGCGGCATTTGACGACCGAGTTCTACAGCGGCGGGCGCTGGCTGGAGGCGGTCTCCGATGTCAGCTTCGACTTGCGGCCGGGCGAGATTCTGGGTTTGGTCGGCGAATCGGGCTGCGGCAAATCGACGATCGCCTACAGCGTCATGCGCCTGCTGGCGAAGAATGCCCGCATCAGCGGCGGCGAGGTCTGGCTGGGCGATGTCAATCTGACAGCAGCGGATGACGGGCGCCTGCAAGACCTCCGCGGCAGTCGGCTGTCGATGATCTTTCAAGACCCGATGACGGCGCTGGATTCTCTCTTCACCGTGGGCCATCAGGTGATCGAGACTTTGCAGGAACACCTCGACCTGGACGCGGCGGCGGCCCGGGCGCGGGCGCTGGAATTGCTGCGGCAGGTGGGCATTCCGGCGGCGGAGGAGCGCTTGAACGCTTATCCCTATCAGTTCAGCGGCGGCATGTCCCAGCGGATCGCGCTGGCCATTGCGATCTCCTGTCAGCCGCAGGTGCTAATCGCCGATGAGCCGACCACCGCGCTGGATGTGACGATACAGGCGCAGATCCTGCATTTGATCCGCCGCTTGATGGTGGAGGAGGGTGGCACGGGCGTCCTTTTGATCACGCATGATCTGGGCGTGGTGGCGCAGGTTTGCGATCGGGTGGCGGTGATGTACGCCGGCAAGATCGTCGAGTTCGGCGCGGTGGAATCGATCTTCAGCGATCCGTTGCATCCGTATACGCAGGCCCTGCTCAATTCGCTGCCGAGCCAAGGAATAAAACGGGGGGCGCTGGAGAATATCCGCGGGCGCGTGCCGAGCCTGGACGACCGGCCAACCGGCTGCCGCTTTCATCCGCGCTGCCCTCACGCGCGGGATATCTGCCGCGTGGAAGCGCCGCCGCTGCTGAGGCGCGCTGGCGGGCAGGAGGTGGCTTGTGTCCTCTACGATTAACGGGGCGGGTCCGCTTTTGCGCGCGGTTGGTCTGAGCAAACATTTCCCGTTGGAATCGAGCTTGCTGGCGAGCTTGCGGGGGGCGGAGGCGCGGACGGTCAAAGCGGTGGAAGCGGTGTCGCTGGATGTCTACGCCGGGCAGACGCTGGCCATCGTCGGCGAATCCGGCTCGGGCAAGAGCACGCTGGGGCGCCTCTTGCTGCGGCTGACGCGGCCGACGGCCGGGCGCGTACTTTACAAAGACAAGAATATCTTCAGCATGAAACGCGGGGAACTGCGAGCCTTCCGACGGCAGGCGCAGATCATCCTGCAAGACCCATACGCCTCGCTGAACCCGAGGATGCGCGTCGGCCGCATCATCCGCGAGCCGCTGGATATTTATCGCGAGGGCAGCCGCGCCGAGCGGGACAGACGCGCGCACATGCTGCTGGAGCGGGTGGGGTTGACGAGCGCGCATGCCCGCGCTTATCCGTCCGAATTGAGCGGCGGGCAGCGGCAACGCGTCGGCATCGCGGCCGCTCTGGCGCTTTCGCCGGAGATCATCATCGCCGATGAGCCGACCTCGTCGCTGGATGTCTCGGTGCAGGCGCAGACGCTGAACCTGCTTTCGGAATTGCAGCGGGATTTCAACTTGACTTATGTGTTCATCACGCACGATCTGGGCGTCGTGCAGCATTTCAGCGACCGGGTGGCGGTGATGTACCTGGGCAGAATCGTGGAAGAAGCGCCGACCGAGGCGCTCTTCGCCGCGCCGCAGCATCCCTATACGCAGGTGCTGTTCTCGGCCATTCCCCTGCCCGACCCGACGCGGCGGGTCAACTGGGATCTGCCAAAGGGCGAGCCGCCATCGCCGCTGGATCCGCCGTCGGGCTGTCATTTTCATCCGCGCTGCCCAAAGGTAATGACAGCTTGTTCGGCGATTGAGCCGCCGTTGAAAGCGACGGGACCGGCGCGGCGGGTCGCTTGTTTGCTGTTTGAGGCTGAGGCGGATTTGCCGCAGACCAAAGGAGATTAACCATGTCGCGAATGTTCGTCCTCAGTGAGCATTCGGGCGAATGGCAGCGCGCTTGCCGTCTGGTCAATTATTTACTGCGGGAAGGCGCTGAGGTTCGCTGGGCGAGCGAGCCATTTCAGGCGGCAACGGCGGAAGGCAAAACGCTCGACATGGAGCGCGGCGCTTACCTGATTGCCGACCTCAAGCAAGTGTCCCGGGCGATGCTGGAGGCGGCGCAGGCGCGATACGGCATTCAAGCGCAAGCGGTCGATTCTCTGCGCGGATTCGTCGGTCTGCTGCTGCAACCCTTGCGGATTGCCCTCTACGGGGGCGGTGGCGCGCCCTTCAATCACGCGCGCATTTTTGTGGAACTGGGCTTTCACATCGAGTTCATCAGTCCGCAGGAGGTCCGCGCCGGGATGCTGGACGAGTACGATCTGTTCGGCGTGCCGGGTGGCGGTGGACTGGCCATGATAGGTCAGTTGACGCCGCTGGGCGAAGACGGCTGCCGGCGGATCAAGGATTGGGTGCAGCGCGGCGGCATGTATATTGGTTCCTGCGCCGGCTCCTTTGACGCGGCGATCGTGGCTGAGAGCTTCTTGGAAGTCTGCCCGCAGCAGCGGCAGATGCAGCTTGTCAACGCCCTGATATGGAACCGCGGCGACACCGAGTGGATCGGCCTGGAATCGCCCGGCGTCGGCGTCATCAAGAGCCTCAATTTGCAGCCGGATCATCCGGTGATGTTCGGGCTGCCTGAGCGCTTCGACATCACGCATTATAATGGTCCGCTCTTCGACACAGATACGACTGTCTTGCCCGATGCCTCGGCGGCGATAGGCCTGGCGGCGGTCGCCGGCGCGCGAGACGACTTCACGCCGTCGGAGCGATTCTTGAGTTTCAGCCAACCCTGTCAACTCGATGCGACCCTGCTGGGCCGCGCAGCGAAGGAAGGGCGCTTCAATATCATCAGCGGCTACAACGGCTTGGGGCGGGTGGTGCTTTTCGGTTCGCATCCGGAGTTTGGCTACAATCTGGCGATGGACAATTGGGGCGCGCCGGCGCGGATGTTGGCGAACGCCGCTTATTGGCAGTCAGCGCAACTTGGCGCCGGGCACCCGCCGAGGGTCAAACGAGAACGGGCTATGGCGCAGTCCCATCCGCCGGGCAGCGGTCTTAGCCGCATCGCGGAAGCTTGCGGCGCTATCGGCGACGCCGTCGAGGCCTTGCATGACTTGGCAACGAACGACGCGACCTGGCTGGACGAGTCACATGCCATGTCTGTATTTGGCATGAGCGGACGCGAGGTCTGGCAACGAGGCTTGGGCGACTTCGCTGATTTGACCGGGCGGATGCATGTCGCGCTGGAAGGAGCGAATAACCTGCTCAAGCGAGCTGACGCGCTGCTAAGTGACGACGGCTCCGATGCTGACCGGCCCAGGCAAGTGTTGAGCGACATGTTGTCCGCGCTGGAAGAGGCGGTACATCATCAAACGCCGGCGGAATGGCGGCAGGATTTCGGCTATGAGGGCGTCTTGCAGATGCTCGAGCGGGCGGAATCGATGCTGCGGCGGGCAAAGGACAACAGCGACAGCGCCTTCGACGCCTCGGATAATCCTTATGCCTATTTCGAGTCGAGTCCATATCAGTTGGCGGTTGGCTCATATCTGGCGGCCAATGGCGTCGCCCTGAACAGTTGGCAGTTGCTGCAAGCGCATCTGCTGCGGATCGAGGAGCAGATCTTCGCCATCGACGCGGCGGCTCTCGATTGATTCGTTTGTCCGCATGTGTATACGTTTGACAAGGAGAAAGACATGAGCTACGGCAGAGCAAGCTCGGACGAAACGCTTGACGCGGCGGTCGTCCGGGCTTTGACGAAGAAGATGGGCTTGGACGTCTCGGCGGAAGAAGCCGAAGTGCTAACGGCCTTGCTGATGAATCAACTGGCGGCGGTCGAGTCCTTCAACGCTTTTGACTTGCAGGACATCGTGCCGGCGCCGATCTTCCGGCTGGGTCGCGTAGACACTGACCTTCGAGGAGCGAGCGATGACTGACTTGAACGAACTGTCCCTGAGCGAGGTAAGCGACCTGCTTGAGGCGGGCGAGATCTCATCAATCGAGTTGGTGCAGGCGAACCTGCGCGCCATCGAAAAGACCGAACCGGTCGTGCATGCCTACGCCAGCGTGCTGGCCGAAGAAGCCCTGGCGGCGGCGCGGGCGGCCGATGCCGAAATCGCGGCGAATGGACGGCGCGGTCCCTTGCACGGCCTGCCCATCGGCGTCAAAGACAATATCTACACCGAAGGTCGCCTGACAGAATGCGGTTCGCGGGTGATGGCCGGTTTCCGGCCCGACCACAGCGCGACTTGCGTGGTCAACCTGGAGCGGGCGGGCGCGATCATCATCGGCAAGACGCATTGCCACGAATTCGCTTATGGCGTGAATACCCCGCCCAGCCGCAGCCCCTGGAATATGGATTGCTATCCGGGCGGCTCCAGCATCGGCTCGGGCGTGGCGGTGACGAGTCGCTCGTCTTTCGGCGCTTTGGGCACGGATACCGGCGGCTCCATTCGCGTGCCGGCCTCCATCAACAATCTGGTGGGCATGAAAGCCAGCTTCGGCCGCGTCAGCATTTACGGCGTCGTGCCGGTGGCCTGGTCCCTGGATCATGTGGGACCGATGACGCGCCGGGTCAAGGACAACGCCCTGCTGCTGGCGGGCATGGCCGGTTATGACCCCAAAGATCCGACCAGTGCGAATCAGCCCGTGCCCGACTTCTGCACCGATTTGGAGGTGGGCGTCGCCGGGTTGCGCATCGGCGTGGAGCGGGATTATTTCTTCTACGATGGCGTCATGGACGAGATTCGCCAGTCGGTCGAGAGCGTCATCGACGAGTATGAACAGCTTGGCGCCGAGATCGTCGAGATCAGCCTGCCCGAGCTGGAGATCACGCAGGACGCGCTCTTCACCATTGTGCTCTGCGAAGGCAGCGCCTGGCACCGCAAGTTGATCCGCGAGCAAGGAGACAAGTACGACCCGGCCACGCGCGCCATCGTTCAGCTGGGCGAGCTCGTGCCAGCGACGCATTACCTGGCAGCCCAGCAGGCGCGTTCGCTCTATCAAACTGCGATCAACCGCGCCTTCCGCGAGCAGGAGCTGGACGCCCTGCTTTGGCCGACGATGCCAATCCCGACGGCGCCCCTGGATAGGCTGAATGCGCCGCGAGCCGATGGCTATCCCGATACGCCGGTGGGCTCGATGTGTCATCACACCTTCAACGCCAATCTGGCCGGTCTGCCGGCGCTGAGCGTGCCCTGCGGGATTACGGGCGCGGGTTTGCCCTTCGGCTTTCAGTTGACCGGACGCGCCTTTGACGAGGCGATGCTGTATCGGATCGCGCAGGCCTACGAGCGGGAGCACGACTGGCATACCCGGAAGGCGGCTGTGATTGAGGGGATGTAGTTCGACGATTTAACCACAGAGGACACAGAGTTATTATTTGGAAAACTTGTCAAGCTTACACATCTGTAGGCTGGTGAAACTTGCATGTTAGAGCAACTGCCAACCCAGTATCTATCTCTGGAAAGAGGCAAATCAAGTCGTTCGATGAAACATCGCTGAGGGAGCCTGCCATCTGGCGAAGGCGACTTGCTTGTACAAGTAATGGTTCTGGCAATTGATTTACCAGCGCCAAAGCAATCGCATATTTGCTGTTGTTCTTCGGCCTCTGGATTGCAGCACCATGATCATATAATCGTTGCGCATATATCGAAAATGCAACACACACTCCCTCCTCCAAATAATTGGCTGCGCCCTTTATCGCAGGATTGAGCAAGTGAATTGTTTCATGCGCTAGTTCATACAAAACAGTAGGCCAATAGCGTTCACCGTTCGTGCTCAATTCTGCGAACACTTCTCGCCTTTCTAAGTCAAAGTTGACCTGAGGGCCCTCGTCGGTGAACCTCGGTCGGGATATTTCTAGCCCAGTAAGAATAGTTACAGACTTTCCTTTGGCGAGTTTCGGTTCGTATTTTTTGAGCGAGGAGTCCCGCTGACCAAATGTTTCTTCGGCTATGTGCAAAAGCTGCTTTTGCAGTTCACACAACCCTTCGCAGTCGTCAATTGGAACGGTGGTCGGCAGATTCACGCCATTTCTTCCTTTGCGCTATCGGGTCTACATCCTACGATTCCGCTACATACTAACTATGAAGACATTTGAACTAAGCCATTATAATATAATAGACGTTCCAATTTAACTGTGAGACCGCCCATGAAAAACCGGCTCTACTACGGAGACAACCTCGAGATCCTGCGCAACCGGGAATACTTTCCCGATGAGTGCGTCGACCTCATTTACCTCGACCCGCCCTTCAACAGCAACCGTGACCACAACGTGCTTTTCAAAGCCGAGAGCGGTGCGGACAGCCAGGCGCAGATTACCGCCTTTGAGGACACCTGGCATTGGGGCGAAACCGCCGAGGAGACCTACCGCGACTTGATTGTCAATGCGCCGGAGAAGGTCAGCACGGCAATCGAAGCGTTGCTGAATCTGATCGACCGCAATCAGATGATGGCTTATCTGGTCATGATGACCGCGCGTTTGGTGGAGCTGCGGCGGGTCTTGAAGCCGACCGGCAGTTTGTATCTGCACTGCGACCCGACCGCCAGCCATTATCTCAAGATTGTGCTTGATGCGATTTTGGGACCCGAGAATTTTCGGAATGAGATTATTTGGCAGCGAGCGCCTTCCAAGGGACTGGCAAGCCGCCGTCTCCCAACCAATCATGATGTAATCTTGGCATACCAGAAATCACAAATGGCGTATTGGAATGCTGACAATATGTTCATTCCCTATGATATGGACAACTTGGACGAGAAAGTTCTTGAGCAATACTCCAACATTGATGAAGATGGTAGACGATACCAATTAACAAGTGTTACAAATCCAAACAAAAATAGACCAAATTTGACATATGAATTCTTGGGGATAAATCGAGTTTGGCGCTGGACGAAAGAAAGAATGCAACAGGCATATGAAGATGGCATTGTCGTTCAAACTAAGCCGGGAGCCGTGCCTCGCCAAAAAAGATATTTGGATGAACAAAAAGGACGCCCCCTTAGTGATATATGGACGGATATCCCGCCATTACAAGGGAGCTCTGCCGAGTACATGGACTATCCCACACAGAAACCTCTAGCGTTGATGGAGCGAATCATCCGCGCCAGCAGCAACGAAGGCGATATCGTATTTGATCCCTTCCGCGGCTGCGGGACAACTTGCGCCGCCGCTCACAAGCTGGAGCGCAAATGGATCGGCATCGACATCACCCACCTCGGCATCGCCCTGCAAAAGCACCGCTTGGGCGATATGTTCGAATTGGTCTCGGGGCAAGACTACGAGGTCATCGGCGAGCCAACGACAGTGGACGCGGCGGCAGCGCTGGCGACCGATTCGGCGAACGAAGGGCGCTATCAATTCGAGTGGTGGGCGCTGTCGCTGGTGGGCGCGAAACCGGTCGGCGGGCAGGCAGGCAGTCGCAAAGGCAAAAAGGGCGCGGACAAGGGCGTTGACGGCATCATCAATTTCTTCGAGCAAGATACAAAAAGCAAACCGAAAGCCCGCAAAGTCGTCGTGCAGGTCAAGTCGGGCAAAGTTTCGGCGAAGGAAATCCGCGATCTGAACTGGACAGTCGAGCGGGAGAAAGCGGCTATCGGCGTCTTCATCACGCTGGAATTGCCGACGCAGCCGATGATAAAAGAGGCGCTGGCGGCTGGCTGGTATGAATCGGACTTTTGGGACAGGCAGTATCGCAAGCTGCAGATCTTGTCTATTCGCGACTTGCTGGGCGGGGACGGCGTCGATATGCCGCCGCAGCATGGCACGTTCAAGCAGGCGGCGCGGGTGAAGAGCGGCGATGGCAAGGCACAGCGGGATTTGATGTAAGATTCACCACCGAGAAAAGGAACAAAGAATTGCCATTGCCAAGTGAATTGGATCGCAAAATCCGGCTGCGCTTTGATGAGCTCATCAACGAAGTGGAAGAGTTGCTCGCGGAATTGGACGAATATAACCGGGAACATTATTTGCGATTTAGAGAGTGGGCTGTCAAGACCAGTGGCCTTTTGATGATGATATTCGGCGATTCAAAAGATGGGGAGAAATACATAAGCATTGTGGAACGTCATCACGGTCCGGGAATTTATTTACCTGTTGGTCCAAATGAGGAAATCCTGAGTTCATCCGTTCAGAGCACTCTCGCGACGCTCAAAGGGGTAAGAGACAACTATGTCAATGGCTTTTATATCAGTTTAGATAACCAAATCATCGCGAATGTATCGGCAGATTATATGGAACAAGCTGAGGCACTCTTGGATGCAGGCTATTTTGTACCTGCCGCCGTATTGTGCGGGGCGGTATTGGAGAACAGGCTTCGCAGTTATTGTGAAAACCTTGACCCGCCTACAGAAACGGTTAAACCCAACGGTGAATCGAAAACTCTTGGGGCTTTGATTAGCGAACTAGATCGAATTAAAGCATTTGACAAGCAGACGCGGAAAATGTTGAGAGCTTGGGCGGACATTCGTAATGCGGCAGCTCATGGCAGAGGCGATGATTTTACGAGAGAACAAGTAGAGTTGATGCTACTAGGCATAAATGGATTTCTTGCCAATCATCTTTAGTCCTTGGCGGCAAGCTACCGACGGCAAGTTGCAGCGAAACTTGATTTGACCCTCTACTCCTCCCCCACCTCCAGCGGCTCGCCCTCGCCCACCACAAACAAGCCCCCGCCCCGCCGTCTGCCCCAAGGACTGGGCGCTGCGCTGGCCGAGCGCTGCGTCACGCGGTGCTGCTCCAGCTTCTCCATATCAAACTGAATGCCATTGCCCGGCCGGTCGCCCAGGATGATATAACCGTCTTCGACCCGGCTGTCGTGATCGAAGACGACATCGCGGCCGGCATCCACCACCTCCATCCAGATGTGATTGGGGATTACGGCAGCGAATTGCGCCATGTAGTTGCCCGGGCAGTTCATCACCGAGACGGGCAAGTCGAAGCCGTCGGCCATCTGCGCCACGCGCATGGCGCCGGTGATGCCGCCCGTGCCGACGCCGATTTGCAGAACGTCAGCCGCTTGCTGCGCGATGAGGGCGCGGAAGTCGGCCGCGTCATCGAGGTTCTCGCCGGTGGCGACGGCCGCGTTCACCGATTGCGAGACCTGGCGCAGGCCAGTGGTGTCCCAGCGCCGCGCCGGCTCCTCGGCCCAGAAGATCTCGTGGTGACGCTCGAAATAACGGATGTGCTGAATCGCTTGCTTGGGCGACCAGTATTCGTTGGAGTCGATGAGCAGGATGGGTTCGCGTCCGGAAGTCGCCAGCGCCTCCTTCATGATGCCGATGCGCCGCAAGTCGCCTTCGCGATCCAAGCCGACTTTGAGCTTGCCGATGCAGATTCCGCGGGCCGCCTGGCGCTCATAGAAGGCGCGGATTCCCTCGTCATCGAGACACAGGTCGATGCCGCTGGCGTAAGCTTTGACGGCCCGGCTGGAAGCGCCCAGCGTCTTCCAGAGCGGTTCGTCGTTGGCTTTGGCTTTGAGGTCCCAGAGGGCGACATCGAGGGCGCCGATGACATCGGTGATGGCGCCGCGGTTGCCGCCTTTGAAGGCGAAAGCGGCCATGCGCCCCCACAAACCGACGACGCCGCGCGGGTCCCGCCCGACAAGCAGATTCTGCGCCATGGCGTGAATATCGGCTTGCAGCGATGGGTTGCCAAGCCCCACGCCGGTGAGACCGTTGTCAGCGTCGAGGAAGATTGCCAGCCCGGCATTGAGGTCGCGGCCGCGCGGGTTGTTGGCATCGCCGATCGGGCGCGCCATCTTATGTTCGAAGAGAATCGAGCGGATGCCTGTGATTTTCATAATGCCCTCATATTTTCAAAGACCAATGTGTGTAGGGGCAACCAATCTGGTCGCCCGCCATTTGACGGGCATGGGCGACTTGGTAAGTCGCCCCTACGGTGCGTCTCTACAACTTCCCATGCGCGTACCATTGCCGCAGCACTTTTTTATCCATTTTGCCGACGCCCGTCTTGGGGATTTCATCGACGACGACATAACGATCGGGCAGCCAGAACTTGGGGAAATGCTCCAGCAGCCAGGCATTCAGCGCCCCCGGGTCATAAGCGCCTTCCAGCGGCACCAGGACCGCCAGCGGGCGCTCGCCCCAGGTTTCATCCGGTATGGCGATGACGGCCGCTTCCAGCACATCGGGATGCGAGATCAGCATATTTTCCATATCGACCGATGAGATCCATTCGCCGCCGCTTTTGACCAGGTCTTTGCTGCGGTCGGTGATGGTCATGAAGCCGTCCCCGTCGATGGTGACGACATCGCCGGTGCGGAACCAGCCATCGGCGGTGAAATGCTCCCGGTCGCGCTCGATCTTGTAGTATTGAGCCGCGACCCAGGGACCGCGAACTTGCAGCTCGCCCATGGTCTCGCCGTCCCAGGGCAGTTCAGCCCCGTCGTCGCCGACGATGCGCGCATCGACGCCGGGCACGAAGTAACCCTGCTTCGCCTTGATATCCCAACGCCCTTCTTGGTCGAGGTCATGATGCCGCGTCTGCAGCTTGGAAACGCTGCCGATAGGCGACATCTCGGTCATGCCCCAGGCATGCACGACATTGACATGGAAGTCGCGCTCATAAGCTTCGATCAAGCCGCGGGGCATGGCGGAGCCGCCGACGACAAGCTCGGTGATGGAGGAGATATCGCGCGGGTTCTGCCGCAGTTCGTGGTACAAGCCATTCCATATAGTGGGCACGCCGGCCGCGATGCTGACGCGCTCGCTCTCGATCATCTCGGCGAGGGGCGCCGGTTTCAGGTGTGGACCGGGCATGATGATGGTCGAGCCGACCCAGGCGCAGGCATAGGGCAAGCCCCAGCACATGGCGTGGAATTGCGGCACGACGGCCAGGACGACATCGGCTTCGGTGGGTCCCAGCGCCGCCGCCTGCAAGACGCCGAGCGTGTGCAGCATCATAGAGCGGTGGCTATAGAGGACGCCCTTGGGCATGCCGGTGGTGCCGCTGGTGTAACACAAGCCCATCGCCATGTTTTCGTCGGCGCAGCGCCACTCGAAGTCATCGCTGGCCGCCGCCATCAGATCTTCGTAGTGAAGCGCGTTGGGCAGGTTGACTTCTTGACTCTTGTCCGCGTTGAAGAGCACGAAATGTTCGACGGTTTGCAACTGCGCCGCGATTGGCTCAATAAGCGGCAGGAGCGTGCCATCGACGAAGATGACCTTGTCTTCGGCGTGGTCGATGATGAACTTGAGTTGTTCGGGCGAGAGCCGGATGTTGAGCGTGTGGACGACCGCGCCGGCGCCGGGGATGCCGAAGTAAAATTCGAGGTGCTGGTAATTGTTCCAGGCGAAGGTCCCGACGCGGTCGCCGGGTTCCACGCCGAGCGCAGCCAGCGCGTTGCCCAGCTTTTTGACGCGGCGATATAAATCGGCGTAGCTGTATTCGTGCCAATCGCCATCGGGCAGTTTGGTCTTGATCGTCTTCCGCGGCGTCATGCGCCTGGCATGTTCGACGATCGTGTCCAGCGTCAGCGGGTAGTCCATCATGAGACCATTAAGCATATACGCGCTCCCCTTTCAACTTCGCGGCCTGCTCCGCGGCAATTGCCAGACATTATACGGGAGGCCGCGGCCCCTGTCATTCCGGCGTGACATAGGCAGCGGTGATGCCGCCATCGACGAGGAAGGTACTGCCGGTGACAAAGGAGGATTCCTCCGAGGCCAGGTATAGGGCGGCTTTGGCGATTTCCTGCGCTTCGCCGAAGCGCCCCATGGGGATATGGACCAGGCGGCGGCGCTTCTTCTCCTCGGTATTGAGATACTTCATCAGCAGTTCGGTGCGCAGCGGGCCGGGGCAAAGGGCGTTGACGCGGATATTCTCCCGCGCGTGGATGACGGCGAGCTCGCGCGACATGGCCAGCACCGCGCCCTTGCTGGCGGTATAAGCCAACTGGGGCGTGGCGGCGCCCAGGACGGCGACGAAGGAGGCCGTGTTGATGATGCTGCCGCCGCCGGCCCGCTGCAGGGCGGGGATGCCGTATTTGCAACCGAGGAAGACGCCCTTCACATTGACCGCCATGGTCATATCCCAGACGGCTTCGCTGGTCTTGACGGCGTCATCATCGGCGGCGTGGCTGATGCCAGCGTTGTTGAAGAGGATGTCCAACTTGCCGTAGGTCGCTTCGGCTACGGCAATCATGTTGTAGCAATCCACAGCGCGCGACACATCAGCGCGGACATAAACTGCTGAACCGCCACCACTGTTGATTTCTGCCACGCAGGCCATGCCGCCGTCATCGTTGATGTCGACGGCGACGATGGCCGCGCCTTCCTTGGCGAAGACTTGCGCGGTCTCAAAGCCGATGCCGCTGCCGGCGCCGGTGATGAGCGCTACTTTATCTTTGAGTCGCATGGGGATCCTCTTCCATTGAAATGCTGGTGAAATGCGGGCGAGTTGGTAGGTCGCCCCTGCAAATATACGAAGCGCGGAAGGCCCGTCATCAAATCCGCTCGAAGTAACGTACCCGTTCCCAGTCGGTGACGGCGCCGCGGAAGCTTTTAATCTCCGTGCGGAAAAAGTGACTGTAATGCTTAACGACATCGACGCCGAAGGTTTCACGCGCGAAGTCGCTGCTCTCGAAGTTGTCGGTCGCCCCCTCCAAAGTATAAGGCACGCGCGGCAAGTGGCGGGCGGCGTAGATATCGCCCTCAAAAATATCGGGCGGCTCGATGCGATTGCGGATGCCATTTAAGCCCGAGGCCAGCGCGGCGGCATAAGCCAGGTAAGGATTGCAATCGGCGCCGGGGACGCGGCATTCAATGCGCAGGCTATCGCCGCGGCCCACTACGCGGAAGCCGGCCGTGCGGTTGTCGTAGCTCCAGGCGATGCGCGTCGGCGCCCAGGAGCCGTCTTCATAACGTTTGTAGGAATTGATCGTCGGCGCGTAGAAGACCATCATATCTTGCAGGCGCGCCATCCAGCCGCCGAGGAAATAACGGAAGATATCGGAGCCGGCGACCGGTCCCAGTTCCTGCTCTCCGGCGAAGGCGTTCTCCGCCCCACTAAACAAGCTGAGATGAATGTGACAGCTCGAGCCGGCTTGCCCGGCCTGGGGCTTCGCCATGAAGGTGACGCTGCCGCCCTGCGCATCGGCGATCTCCTTAAGGCAGTGCTTCATCAGCGCATGACGGTCGGCCATGCTCAGCAGATCGGCGTAACGGATGTTGATTTCGTGCTGGCCCAAGCCCCATTCGCCTTTGCTGCTTTCGACCGGAATGCCGGAATGCTTGAGGTGGCGGCGGGCAGCGGCGGTGAAGCTTTCCTCGCGACTGCCTTGCAGCAGGTGATAATCTTCAAGATACCAGCCCATCGGCTCAAGATCGGCATAGCCGCGCGCCTGCGCTTCGCGGTAAGAATCGCGGTAGAGGTAGTATTCCAATTCCGAAGCCGCGTAGACGCTATAACCCAGGTCGGCCGCCGCGAGCAACTGCCGGCGCAGGATGGCCCGCGGCGATACCGCGACCGGCTCCTGCGAGTTTTCATTCTCGATATCACAAAGCACGATAGCGGTCTTGGTCAGCCAGCTCGCCTGACGCAGCGTGTTCATATCGGGCGCGAGGTGGAAGTCGCCGTAGCCCAGTTCCCAGTTGGCGAAGTCATAACCGGGCACGGGTTCCATTTCCATATCGGTAGTGAGCAAATAGTTGCAGGCATGCGTACCGTGCTGCGCCGCCTCCGCCAGGAAGAAGTCGGCATCAAGGCGCTTGCCCAGCAACCGTCCGTAATGATCGCTGAAGGCGATGATGACAGTTTCGATTTCGCCCGCATCTACCAGGCGCGAAAGTTCGTCCAGGGTCAAGATCCCGCGTGGTTTCTTCATCGCTGCCTCAATCGCGCAGGCCGAAGAGACCGGCCGCTTTTGTCTTGCTATCGGCCCAGGCGTCCAATTCAACGATACCCGCGATGCCCTTCTGATAGACCGGACTGGCCTCGTCCAAAGGCAGGCTGACGACCCGCCCGGTGACGGCCGACGCGTAAGCGCCGAGCACGATCTGCAGGGCGCGGGCGCCGGCGGCGGCCGGGGCGATTGGCTCGCGGTCATGGCGGATGGCATCGCGGAAGTCGGCCCAGAGCTCGGTGAAAGAGCGGGCGGTATTGTCCAGATGTTCCTCGAGATTGGCGATGGCGTGGTCAGTGCGCTGCCAGTCGCTGTCGACGCTGTAAAGTTCAATCGGCTGATTGAAGCCACCCGATTGATACTGCTTGTAACGCAGACGGATTTGGCCGTCGCTCCCGCTGATATCAGCGCCGCCGACCCCTTCGCCCCAGCCCATGTGGATGGCGGCGTAAGCATTCGGGAAGGCGATTTGCAGCAGCGCCAGATCCTCGATGACAGGCTTCCGCTGAGCGTATTCCGGCGCGTCGACGAATGCCATGACCTGCTGCGCCTCAGCCCCGACCAGCCACTCCGCCAGGTAGACGGCGTGGATCATATCCATCAGCACGCCGCCGCCCGCCGCCAGCGTATGCCGCCAATCGGCTTGATATTCAGCCGCGCCCGGATAATCAATGACGCCCAGGAAGTGCAGCATGGCGACGCGGATATCGCCGATCAGGCCTTGGTCAAGCAGCCGCTTGATGCCGCGGAATTCGGGCAGGAAGTGATAATTGTGCACCATCGCCATCTTCAGGTCCGCCTCAGCCGCGGCGCGAACAAGTTGGTCGGCCAGCGCCGGGACATTGCTGATCGGCTTTTCGCTGAGCACATGTTTTCCCGCAGCGAAGGCATCGAGGACGATGGGCGGACGGAACTTCTGCGGCACGGCGATGACCACCGCCTCAATCTCGTCGATGCCGAGCAGATCATGATAATCGGCATACAACTGCCCGTCATTGAGATTAAACCAGTCTGCCCCGATGGCGCGGCGGGCCAGTGTGATATCAGCCAGGGCGACCAGTTCGACACCCGGCAGCCCAGTCAGCGCCGGGCGATGGCCATAGTTGACGACATTGCCGCAGCCGATGAGGCCGACTTTGAGTGTCTTGCTCATTTCGCTCCTTTCAAAGCGCGACGGTGAAGATCACCAATCTTCCAAACCGAGCAGCTTCTCGCCCAGCGGCGTCAGTTCGGCGGTGACGCCATGCTCGATTTCCCAACGCCGCGGATCGCCCGGAAAAGCGGGACCTGTTCGCGGTGTCCGCTCGCGCCAGGAGTTGACGCGTTCCTGACGCAGCGCTTCGTCCTCCGGCGCCGGAAACATCGAAATATACTGGGCGAGCCGCGGTTTGTCGGAGCTGTTGCGCGAGGTGCCGTGCGGCAGCATGCTATTCCAAATGACAAGATCCCCCGCCCGCATCTCCACCCCGACCAACTCAAATCCGGAAATATCCGGTTTCCAGGGGTCGCGATCAGCGGGCTGCGTCTTGACCCAGTCGTCGAACAAGCGATGGAAACCAGGCAGGACCTGCAAGCCGCCCTCGCCCGCCTCCACATCGACCAGCGCGAGCACGCCTTGCACGCCGACAGGCAGCGGACGCAGCGACGTGTCAATATCCCAATGGACGAAGCCCTGAAAATCCCAATCGGCCCGCGCCGGAGGATTGAGGTTGACCCGGTCGATGGTCACCCAGAGCTTTTCCGTCTCCCAGATATCAACGAAGGCGCCGTAGACACGCGGGTGCTGCCGATTATCCCAGAGCGATTGATGATGATAAAGCTCGACCATGCCCGAACGGCTCAACTCGGCCATGCCGAATTCGCCTTGCGGCGCGTGATACCAACTCTCGGGATCGTCGCGATCCATCTCCATAAACCGCCAGATCGTATCGACGACCGCATCGACATTTTCTTGTGCTACGGCTTTCCGCACGATGACGTAGCCATTTTCCCGCCAGAAGTTCATATCGGCTTGGGAAAGCACGCGCATGAGTTTTCCTCCCGGCTGCCTGTTGCGAGAGACTTTCGCCAGTGAGTATAAACCTTATGCCCGGATTTTGCTTGACAAGGTTTGCGGCGCGGAGCCTGAGGAATTGGTTGTGGCCCGCGCCAAGTTGCGTTACAGTATTCGCCACCGTACAGGAAGACATGCGCAGCCAGAGAAAAGGAGGCTGAATAGAAGGGTTGCGCATAAAACCTATGGCAATTCTATACAAGTTTACCGGGAGAACGACAATGTTTCGCATCAAGCTTGTTCATGCAACGTTCATTCTTGCCCTGCTTGCCGCGCTTGTGGCTGGCGCCGCCAGCGCCCAGGAACCCAGGGACGGCGGCATACTCAACTATGCTTATAGCCAGACACCTCGCAGCATGGATCCGCTGAACGGCGTCCAGGGCGTTCAATCGGATATTATGCGCTTCATATACAACACGCTGCTCGCTTACGACATCGGCTTCTTTGTCGACCCAATTCCGGTATTGGCGAATTCCTGGGAAGTTTCGGAAGATGCGCAGACCTTCACCTTCCACCTGCGCGATGATGTCGTCTGGCACGATGGCGAGCCCTTCACCGCTGATGATGTCGTGTTTACCTTGACCATCGCCGTCCACCCCGACAATACGACCTTCTGGGGCAATTCTCTGCAAGACCTTGCCGGGCTTGAGGACTTTGTCGCGGGAGACGCCGATAACATTGCCGGCCTGCAAGCGATCGATGACCATACGGTCAGCATCAGCGTGAACCAGGCGGCTGTCACCCTGCTCGATACCTTGAGCTACATCAGCATATTGCCGGAGCATGTCTTGGGCGATGTGGCCTATGCCGATCTTTCAGGCCATAAGTTCTTCACCGAGAGCCCGATTGGCACAGGTCCATTCAAAGTGGCGGAAGCGAATCTCGACCAACTCATTCGCTTTGAGCGCAACGAGAATTACTTCCGGGGCGCGCCGCACATTGAAGGCATCAATATGTTCTTCCCCGATAGCTCCACAGTACCGGCCGGTTTGGAAACCGGTGACATCGACATGACGCAGCACGTCGGCGCTGACGATCTGCCGCGCTTCCTCGATAACCCGGACTTCCAGATCTTCTGGCAGAAGAGCAACGTATTCTGCAACGTATCCGCCAATACGACCCGCATTCCCAAGAAGGTGCGTCAAGCCATCTCCTTCGCCATCGACCGTCAGACAATTACCGATGAACTCTTCCTGGGAAGTCAACTGGCGGAGCCCTTCTATCACCACCTGGGTCAGGAATTTCTCAAGCCGAATCCGCATGAACTGGATTATTCCTTCAATCCGGACAAGGCGCGTGAACTAATAGCGGAAGCGATTGCCGACGGCGATTGGGAGGCCGATCGCGTCATCGATTACGTCTTTGGCGGCGAGGAGCCAGCCAACGATCTGCTGTTCATCGTGCAGTTCCTGACGGATGTCGGTTTGAATATTGAACTGCGCGGCGCGGGTGATCGCACGAATTACAACGATGTGGTGCTGACGCAGATGGACTTCGATCTGGTAGCGATCTGCAATGCCTTTGGACCGGATCCGGATTCGGTCACGATCTATTACAAATCGGGTTATACGCTGGCCGAGGGCGGCTTCAATTTCACGCAACTCAGCCATGAGCGCGTCGATGAAATCTTGGCGCAGGGGCGTATCGAGCCGGATCGCGACACTCGCATCGCGCTTTATCAAGAACTTCAGGGCATCCTGGATGACGAGGCGGCGATGATCCCGATCCGTTTGGGCAATCGCGCCTGGGTCTTGACGTCCAAGCTCCGCAATGCGACGCCGCAGTATTTCGGCCACTTGCCGAATTACAACGCGATCGAGACCTGGTGGCTGGCGGAATAGAGCGCTAAGGGCCAATCGCGAAAGAGCCATCCCGGGACCAAATTCGGGCTGGCTCTTTAACTTGCCTTGCACGCCTCCGGCACAAGGTTGATGGCGAACGCGAGGCGCGCTTGGACAGTATGTCGAATCCCTTGCGTGATCAACAATAGCAGCAAGCGACAATGTCGAAATACATCATTCGCCGGCTCGTTCTAGCGATTCCAATTCTATTCGGAATAACGCTGATCGACTTCATGCTCATCAACCTGGCTCCTGGCGATCCCATCATTGCCATGATTGACCCAGCGGCGCCAATCGCCCCCGGCGAGTTGGAAGTGTTGCGCGAGAATCTTGGTTTGAATCAGCCATTTTTTGTGCGCTATGTCATCTGGCTGCGAGAGGCTATGCAAGGCAATATGGGTTATTCTTTTGTGCATAGTGTGCCGGTGATGCAGCGCATCCAAGAGCGGCTGGGTCCCACGCTCATATTGACCGTGTCCTCCTTGGCGATATCGGTTCTTATCGGCATCCCTTTGGGTTTGATTTCGGCATTGAAGCAGTATTCGAAGCTGGATTACGCCCTCACTTTAGGCGCCTTCGCCGGCATTTCGGTACCGAATTTTTTCCTAGCGTTGGCCGGTATTTATGTCTTTGCGCTAAAGCTGGATATTTTGCCGCCTTTTGGCATGGTCAGCCTGCGCTCGGAATTGCCTTATACATTGGATTTGTTGCATCATTTGCTATTGCCGGCGACCGTGCTCGGCTTCGCCAACATGGCTTCATTGATGCGCTTCGCCCGCACGAGTTTGCTCGAAGTGCTAGATCAGGATTACGTGACGACGGCGCGAGCCAAGGGTTTGCAGCAGCGGCGGATCTTATCGGTTCATGCGCTGCGGAACGCGCTCATTCCGTTGATCACGGTGCTTGGCTTGCGATTGCCCGGCTTATTTGGCGGCTCCGTCATCATCGAAACGATCTTCAATTGGCCCGGCATCGGCAAGCTGGCGATCGACTCCATAACCGACCGCGATTACCCGCAAATCATGAGTCTGCTGCTCATCACGGCGATACTGGTGTTGGCGGCAAACCTGATCACCGATATTTTCTACGCTTATGCTGATCCGCGGATTCGCTATGCCGAATGAGCCTTTGTGAGAATTGACCATGCGCGACGAGCATAAGGGACTTGGCTCAAGCCCAAAATCTCTTGATGGAGAAGTCGAAGGCGGCCGGTTTTTCCAATCGCGTTTCTGGCGGCGTTACCGGCGTCATCGGCTGGCGCTGCTGGGCGCGGCGGCTCTGTTCATTTTGGTCGGCATCGCCGTTTTTGCGCCTTTGATCACGAGTCACGACCCGCTGCGCGTCAACATGCGCGATACCAAAGAGCCGCCGAATGAGGTTTATGTGCTAGGCACAGACAAAGCCGGGCGCGATATGTGGGCGCGCTTGGCCTACGCCAGCCGGATTTCGCTGTCGGTCGGAGTTGTATCGGTATCGATTTACATCGTCATCGGCACCATATTGGGCGCCATCGCCGGCTATTACGGGGGCTTTACCGATTCGCTGATCATGCGTTTCACAGACACGGTGATGAGTTTTCCCGGCTTGATCATCATCATCACCGTGGTGTCTTTTGTGGGGCCGAGCATCTACAACGCCATGCTCGTCATCGGCTTGTTGGGCTGGCCCGGGACTTGCCGCTTGGTTCGCGGGCAAGTGTTGCAATTGAGGGAGATGGAGTTCATAGAAGCAGCGCGCAGCATGGGCACGCCAGCGCCGCGGATTATCTTGCGCCATATTCTGCCGAATGTGGTTCCCTATCTGATTGTTGTGGCGACCTTGGGCACAGCCAGCGCGATTCTGATTGAAGCGGGCTTGAGCTTCCTCGGGCTGGGGGTACAGCCGCCGACGCCGAGTTGGGGCAATATGCTCAACAGCGCGCGGCAGCTAACCTTGCTGGAGCAGTTTCCGCATTTGTGGCTGCCGCCTGGTTTTATGATTGCGATTACAGTCTTAAGCATCAACTTCATCGGCGATGGCTTGCGCGACGCCTTGGACCCGCGCATGAGCCTTTAGGCAAACTTAGCCAATACGAAGGACAGAAGATGATGAGCATTCCCTTGATCGACCTGGCGGATGAAAGCGAGCGGCAGGTTTTGGTGGATCGAAGCCCGGAACAATATCTCGGGCATGTCACCACTGTGCTGCTCGAAGACAACCGAACGATGTACGCCACCTACCCTATCGGCCATGGCAAGGGGCAGATTCTCTTGAAACGCAGCGATGACGGCGGGCTGACCTGGAGCGAGCGCCTGCCGACGCCGGATAATTGGTCGACCTCGCTGGAGGTGCCAACGATACATCGGGTAATCGACAAAGAAGGCGTCAAGCGGTTGATTCTGTTTTCCGGCTTGTATCCGATCCGGATGGCGGTCTCGGAAGATGACGGAGCGACTTGGTCCCCGCTTGAGGCAATTGGCGATTTTGGCGGGGTGGTGACGATGTCTTGCCTGGACCGGCTCAAAAACGGCGATTACATGGCGCTATTTCACGATGACGGCCGCTTCCTGCGGAACAAAGGCCTCACCGAGCGCCCTTTTAAGGTCTACAAGACAATCTCCAGCGACGGCGGTCTTAGCTGGAGCCAGCCGGAAGCGATCGCGCAACATGAGGAGGCTGACCTCTGCGAGCCGGGTTGGATACGCTCGCCCGATGGCGGGCGCATCGCGGTTCTCTTGCGTGAAAACAGCCGCCAGTTCAATTCTTTTGCGATTTTTTCGGCTGACGAAGGCGAAAGCTGGACGGAGCCGACCGAGCTGCCGGCGACGTTGACAGGAGACCGCCATGTGGGCAAATACGCGCCGGACGGCCGTCTCTTCATCACCTTCCGCGATGAAGCGAAGAGCAGCCCTTGGATGGCGGATTGGGTAGCTTGGGTCGGGAGCTTCGAGGATATTGAGCAGGGGCGCGCGGGGCAGTACAAGATTCGGCTGATGCGGAACCATGGCCGCAGCGAGCGCGGCGATTTCATTTTCGGCGACTGCGCTTATCCCGGGTTGGAAGCGCTGCCGGACGGGACCTTTGTGACGACGACTTATGGGCATTGGACGCTGAACGAGCCGCCTTACATCATGAGCGTGCGGCTGACGCTGGCGGAGATGGACGCCAAGCGAAACGACGCGGCGGGAGGATATTGAATTATGTCCCAGCCCCAAAACGACGCTGATTTCTCGTTGCAGCCGGTCTTCGTCAACGGCCGCGAAGGCTACGCCTGCTACCGTATTCCCAGCATCATTCGCCTGGGCAATGGGAATTTGCTGGCGGTGGCGGAGGGGCGCCTGGCGAATTGCGGCGATCATAACGGCATCATCCGCGTCGTCGGCAAAATCAGCCAAGACAGAGGCAGGACTTGGGGCGGTGTTTTCACCATTGCGCGCAACATCTTGCCTGACGGCACAGAGCATGTGGCGCAGAATCCGGCGCCGGCGCTGGATATGATGGATCCCGATAATGCGCAGGGGCGGGCCATCATCATTTACAACAAGACGGAATTCGGCGAGCAATTCATCACGGGCGGCAGCGGGGTTCGGCGGGCTTGCAGCATCGAGAGCTTTGATCACGGACGCAGTTGGGTGAATGAACGCGACATTACGACGGAGGTGCACAAGCCATTGAAGCCAACTTATACAGCTGTTTACGCCGATGCAGCGGAGCGCTACCAGCACCCGGAAGACTGGCGCATGAACTTCCCGGCGACTGGACATGGCATCCAGTTGCGCGGGGGCCTGCGCAACAGCCCGGCGACGCGCGGACGCTTATTCTATTGCGCTAAATTGACCAAAGGGGACCGGTCAGTCCGCCACGGGCAAAATTATGCCTATTGGAGCGAGGATCACGGGCGGAGCTGGACTATTGGCGGAGTCAGCGCTGTCCTCGGCAGCAGTGAAGCGATGGCGGTCGAGCTGGAATCGGGCGATATCATGGTGAACTTCAGGAACAATACCGGGGCTGCCGGCGCCGGAGTCCATTGGCGCGGGGTGATGATCCATCAGTTCGACGAAGACGGCAATATCTTGATGGCGGCAACTCATAGAGATGACGAGGGGCTGCCCGACCCGATCGTGCAAGGCAGCATCCAGCGCTATACCTGGAGCGACGAAGCTGAATACGGGAACAAGAGCCGCATCCTTTTTTCCAATCCGGCCAGCCAAAGGGCGCGGGAAAAGATGACCGTGCGCTTAAGCTATGACGAAGGGCGGACTTGGCCGGTGGCGAAGTTGGTTGACAGCGGCCCGTCGGCTTATGGCGACTTGACCGTGCTGGACGATATGCGCATTGGTCTGCTGTATGAGCGGGGGAACCAAGGCGGTATCGTTTTCGCCCGCTTCACGTTGGATTGGTTGAGCGCCGGGCAAGATTCGCTGAGCGGATAAGGCGGCGGGTAACCATTCATAAAGCGGCTCTTCGTGGCGCCCCCTTCCATGCAACGGCGGGCGTATGATTGGCCTAATAGTAGGTTTCGCGCCCTTTGTTCGCCTCATAATCGGCGCGGGCGGCTTGCACCGCCTCCATCTCCGAGACTTCCGCCACCGGCACATCCCACCAGGAGCCGTAACCCGGGACGCGCTGCCGCCGGTCGACCTCGGTGACAATGCAGACCGGCCCGCCCTGATGCGCTTTCGCCTCTGCCATAGCGCGGGAGAATTCCTCGCGGTCGCGCGCGCGGATGACGCGGGCGCCCAGGCTCTCGCAATTCTTGGCGAAATCGATGGGCAAGGTCTCGCCATCGAGCTGGCCCGAGTCGCTGCGATAGCGATACTTGGTGCCGAAGCCATCGCTGCCGACGCTCTTCGACAAGGCGCCGATGCTGGCGAAGCCGTGATTATCAACCACGATGATATTCACCTTGATGCCCTCTTGCACCATCGTCACGATCTCGGTGTGCATCATCAAGAAAGAGCCATCGCCCACCAGCACCCAGACCTCGCGCTCCGGCTCCGCCAGCTTGACGCCCAAGCCGCCGGCGATCTCGTAACCCATGGTCGAATAGCCGTATTCGAGGTGATAGCCCTTGCGGTTGCGCGTGCGCCAGAGCTTGTGCAGGTCGCCGGGCATGCTGCCGGCCGCGCAGAGCACCGTATCGCCCGCGCCAGACAGGGTATTGACCATGCCGATGACCTCGCCCTGGCTGAGCATCGGCTCGTGCTCCAGGTTGTAAATGCGATGGACCTCGGCATCCCAAGCCCGGTTGCAAGCGTGGACGCGCGCGCGGTAATCATCGGCGACGGCATAGCCCGAAAGCGCCGCCGACAGTTCTTCCAGCGTGACGCGGGCATCGCCGACCAGAGGCAAGGCGCTGTTCTTGTAGGCATCAAACTCGGCGACATTGATATTGATGAAGCGCGCGCCTTCACGAGCGAAGGCGGTGTTGGAGGCGCTGGTGAAATCGCTGTAGCGTGTGCCGATGCCGATGACGAGGTCGGCTTCGCTCATCAGCGCGATGGCGCCTTCCGTGCCGGTCACGCCGGCCGCGCCCAGGTTGACCGGATTGTCATAGAGCAGCGCGCCCTTGCCCGCCTGCGTTTCGGTGACGGGGATGCCGGTCCGCGCCGTGAAGGCTTCCAGGGCGTCGTGGGCATCGCTGTAATGGACGCCGCCGCCAGCCACGATGATGGGCTGCTCGCTCTCGCGGATCCATTGCGCCGCCCGCTGAACCGCCGCGACATCCGGCCGATTGCGCGGGATCTGCCAGACGCGCTTCTCGAACATGTCAGCCGGATAATCATAAGCGTAAGCCTGGATATCCTGCGGCAAGCTGAGCGTGACCGCGCCGGTATCAGCCGGCGATGTCAGCACGCGCATCGCTTCCGGCAAAGCCGTGATGATCTGCTCGGGCCGATTGATGCGATCCCAATAACGCGAGACCGGCTTGAAGCAATCGTTGACGCTGAAATCCTGACTGTGCTCGCTTTCCACCTGCTGCAAGACGGGCGCCTGGATGCGCTCGGCGAAGATATCGCCGGGCAAGATCAGGACGGGGATGCGATTGACCGTCGCCACCGCCGCGCCAGTGATCATGTTGGACGCGCCCGGACCAATGGACGAGGCGCAAGCGAAAGCCGCCAGCCGGTTGCGATGCTTGGCATAAGCCACCGCAGTCAGGACTTGCGCCTGCTCGTTGCGGCATTGGTAGTAGCGCAGTTCGGGCGCGTATTGCTCCAGCGCCTGACCGACGCCGGCGACATTGCCGTGGCCGAAGATGCCCCACATGCCGGCGAAGAAGCGGTTTTCCTGTCCGTCGCGGGCGACGTGCTGCGCGGCGAGGTATTTGACCAGCGCTTGGGACATGGTGAGGCGTTGGGTTTTCATGCTGCTATGTCCTTTCATAAGGCGATTCTTTGATTATGCGAAAAGGAATATTTTCACATTCCCAGCGCCTAATACAAGCGAACAAAGAAGTCTCTATAAAGTATCCAAACTCATAAGCCATGCGCAAGTCTTTAGCCAAAGCCTTACCGGTAATGTGGCTTGAGCCAACTTCATCCAATTCCGCGCCGAATTCGGTTTTGAAGAGCGCCGGCAGGATATGCGCCATGATGGCGACCACATCTTTGCCGCGGCAGAGCCGGGCATCATCCGGCGAATATGTATCTTTCAGTTCGTCGACTTGCCGCAACAAGTCTTCGCCAGTGAGCCCGGGCTTGTCGCCCGACAATTTGCTGGCGACCATTACTCTGTCAAGTTCCAAGGCAGCGCAATCAATAACGTCTTCAAATCGAATCGCGTTGCAGCGAAGACCATAATCCTTCAAGTGATTGAGCAAGCGAAAGTAGCCAAACTCGATTGCGAGGCGCTGCGCCTCTGCTTTCAGTCTGTCAGCAAATTGATGAATCTGTTCCGTGTCATCAATATTGATGGAATGCCGCAAGACTTTCTTGAGCGCGTCCGAATTGAGCAGAAGTGATTCCATGTCCGAGCAGCAATCATCGTAGAGTAGATTCTCCGTGCTAAGTTCGTCCGCTTTGGTGATGAGCCAGTAATCTGAATCAATGATACCTGCGATGCCTTGTAGTCCGCGCAGGAATGGCGTATTGAGTACGTCAATGATGATGTCTTTGCCCTTAGCTGGGCGAAGATGGCAGTTGTCGGCGGCGTACTCCGCCCACAACGCGCGGTCGGTTGTGCCTTCGACCAACACGAATGACTTGGTTTTGTCCCTGTTTCGCGTCAAGATGAACTCCGAGACGTATTCGCTGGGCTGCATCAACTCCATCGTCAATCATCCACCTTTTCGCCCAAAGGCACCATCCAATCCCACTTATCATGGATGATCTGTGGCGAGTGCGTGGCGATGAGGACGTCGAACTTGCGGAGTTCAATGATGCGCTGCAAGTCTTTCAAGAAGTTGCGCTGCCAAACGACGTTCATCGAGAGTTCGGGTTCGTCGATCATGACGAGTGTCTCGGGCTCTGTTTCAAAGAGGAGTTGGTAGTACAGAATGAGAAGCTGTTGCTCACCGGACGATAAGTTACAAGAGAGCAATCCGTCGCCATCTTCGTTGAAAATGATTAATCCTTCATCACCTATCGCTACAGACTTGAACAGTAGTCGCTCATTGATGATTTGCTCAAATAATTGCCGCTCGTTATGCAGCCTCGACGAATCCGCGATTTTTGAATAAATTTCCATAGTTGCGGACTCAATTGTTGGAATAGCGTAGACACTGTAAGCGTCATAGAAGTAATGCTCCTTCAATGCGCCAATATCGACAACGTCGCTCACCAGTCTTCTAGTATCAATAAGCCATAGTTTAATATCCTGCCTTATACGCGCAAACCAATCAGGCATCTCGCCATAAACTTCATTATGTATTTCAGGGTAAGTTTCTAGTAAATCAATCACTGTGAGCATTTTGTCAAGTATTCTAGGATCCTCTTCCGCAAGTTGATCTTCTACGGATCGGTCGTCTGAGAAGATTTCCAACCAATATGAATTCGTACCCGCTTCAAAATGGATATACCCGCTGCCAAGGACTTCCGCAGCAATGGGTAGCAGTTCCTCATACTTATCAACACTGGTCCGTAGCATAAAGACTGTGTCGTCTGTTGGAGTTACCATAAATTCCCAGTTTTCAATAGGAAAAGGAAACGAATTCCTAAATTTCACGTCTTCACTAAGAAACGACTTCAAATCTTCACTAGGAAACGACAAATCCCCCTTTCCGATAAGTAGCCTTGAGTGTGATTCTACGTTGGCTACATGAATTCCCGTACGATTGTCGAATTCGACCGTAAGGGAGCCAAAGGGTATCTTGCCAAGAAACTCATACTCAAAGTTAAACAAACTATGCACCATCCGCATCAACACAGTCTTCCCAACCCCATTCGGACCGTGAATAATCGTAATCCGAGACTCCTGATTCAACGGAATCTCGTGGTCGAGATAGCCGAACAGCCCCTTCACAGAGATCTTCGTAATCCGCATCCGCCCTACCCCTCCATCCCATAATGCACAATCGGCAAGCGCGGATCCACGAACGTCCAGGTCCCCTTCACCCACTCATACGCCGGATCATCGCTGTTCGCCAGCGACTGCGCGCTGCCCGCCAGGAAGTTCAGATAATAGGTCGTATAGCCATGCGCGCTGACCACCGGATGATAACCCTCCGGCACCAACACCGTATCGTGATTCCCCGCCATCATCACGCCGTCGATGCTGCGGTCGTCATTGTAGACGCGCTGATACGCATAACCGCCGGGATGATCGATCTTGTAGAAGTAGATCTCTTCCAGGTCGGCTTCCAGCAGGTTGCCGTCGGCGTCCTCGCGGTGCACATCGTGTTTGTGCGGCGGATAGCTCGACCAGTTGCCCGAGGGCGTATAGACCTCGACCGCCACGATGCGATGGCAGTGGAAGCCGGGCGGGAGGATGCCGTTGATCTGCCGCGAAGCGTTGCCGCCGCCGCGCAGTTCAATCTCGCTATCAGCAGGCCTCACCAGTTGCGTGGGAAAATCCTGATCGGTCGGCACCCAGCAAGAGGCGAATTCCAGTTTGTCGCTGGTCGCCTTGATCTCGAATCGCTTGCGCCGCGACATATACAGCGCGTAAGGCATGCCGCTGAAGACATCGGGCCGCCGCCCCACATTCAGGAACTCGCCGTCAGACGTGACGATATCGCAGGTCCCGCCCAGGATGATGGTGGCGTTTTCGTGCTCGCGCGTCTCCACGCTGAAGCTCTCGCCCCGGCGCAGGCGCATGGCCGCCATGTTGAGATAATCCCAGCCCGCCTGCCCGGCGCTGACCTCGGCGAAGATGCCTGATTCGCCGCTGTCCTTCGATTTAATCAGCATGGTTTCCGCTGTGTATTTCATTCCAGCACCTCGATTCTTCGGCGGGCGACATGGTATGTCGCCCCTACAGATCGTTGCTTTAGCGAAATTTGCATTACTTTATTAGTTCTACCTCTGTACCTCTGTGATTAATCCATCAAGACGCGCCTTTGACGCGGTTTGCATAAGCCTTCAAATCGTCCACATGATCGGCGTAATGGGCGAAGGTATTGCCCACCAGAAAATAAAGCAGTGGCATCCCGCGAATATCGCAGACCTCGGCATCGTTGATTTCCTCATCGCTGAGGCGGTTGATCAGCGCTTCCAGCAGCGGGAAGCTGGCCTCGAACATCTCCAGCACGGTATTCAGCGGCAGGTCGCAATTGTCGGCGAAGACGCGGGCGTTGATCTCGTCCGGCGTCTCCGTGCGCGCCAGCAGTTCGCCGGTCAAAGCCCGCGAGACCCAGTTGGTCGCCGTTTGCTCCCACCAGGTGATATGGGCGATGATGTCCTTGACCGACCACTCCGGATGCGGTCCGGGCCGGCGGGTCATCTCGGCATTGTCCAGGCCCAGCCAGAGCGCTTCCAGCTCGGCGCGTTCGGCGCGGGCCCGCTCCAGCAGGTCATCGCCGCTCATATAAGTGATCCAGCCCTCTTCGTTCGTTTCAGTAACCATGTCTCTCCTCAGTTAATCCAAGCCGCCGTAGGGCGCGACGAAAGCTTCGACCTCGTCCATAGTCGGCATGAAGTTGGCGCAGCCGTGCTCAGTGACGACGATGGCGCCGCAGGCATTGCCCAGCCGCGCCGCTTTATACCAGCCCCAGCCTTTGACCAGCCCATAGATGAAGCCGCCGCCGAAGGCATCGCCCGCGCCCAGGATATTTGTGACTTCCACCGGGAAGCCGGGCGCGTCGATGACCTCGCCGCCGCGCAGGTGGATGCGCGCCCCTTCCGGTCCGATCTTCTCGATCACCGCCTTCGGCCCCATGCCCAGCATATACTCGATAGCGCCCCGCGTATCGCCCGCCACTTTGGTATCGGAGACTTGCGAATGCGTGACTTCCATCTGCGAGGCGTCGCTGAGCATGGCGGCGTTGATCTCGTCCTCCGTGCCGATGACGACATCGACCAGCCGCAGCGCCCCCCGCGCCACCACGCCAAAAGCGCGCACATCATGCCATTGGTCGGGCCGGAAATCGACATCGAAGACGACGGTCGCGTCGGCCGCGCGCGCCTGCTCCGCCGCGAACAGCGTGGCGCTGCGGCTCGGCTCCCGGCTCAAGTTGGTGCCGGCGAATTGAAAGACCTGGCAATCTCCCACCGGCGCCGCCAGCACATCATCGATATTCAAGTTGATATCGGCGCAATTATCGCGGTAAAAGACCAGCGGGAATTTGTCGGGCGGCTCGATGCCAAGGACAGCGGCCGAGGTGCGGTGCTCGGGCTTGCGCGGGATGTAGCGCGTCTCCACGCCCTCATTATTTAGAAAGTGCAAGATGAAGTCGCCCACCGGGTCAGCGCCGACAGCGGTGAGCAGCGCCGTCTTCAATCCCAGCCGCTTCCCGCCGACGCTGATATTCGTCGGCGATCCGCCGACATAAGCGGCGTACGATTCGATCTCGACGAAAGGCGCGCCGATGTCGTTGGAGTAGAGGTCGATGGAGCTGCGCCCCATGTGCAGGGAGTCGTATGTTTTGCTCATGGCTGGCTCCAACCCCCTCTAAATCTCCCCCATTGCAATGGAGGAGACTTGCTTGCGCTATTACCACACCGCGTTCGGTGACTGAATGCCCCTCCCTGATGCCTCGGGGTGGGGTTGGAAAAGCGACATTTCCACATCGTCACGCCTCCACCTCATCAAGCCGAACCGGACGCTTCTCGGCGATGGAGCGCATGCCCGCCATTGCCATCAGCACCGGCGCGCGCCCGTCGTTGCCGACCACCGGCACCGTCTCGCCCGCCCGTATCGCCTCGACGAAGGCCATCATCTCGGCGGCGTAGCTGTCCATGTAGCGCTCCATGAAGAAGTTCAGCGGCAAGTCCCGGCGGACGCTTGCGGCATCGCTGACCGTGACGGCGTTGGGATGCCAGTTGCCGCTGCTGACGGCGCCGCCGCTGCCGAAGACTTCCACCCGCTGGTCGTAGCCGTAGACCGCCTGCCGGCTGTTCTCGATCGTGCCTATCGCGCCGTTCTCGAAGCGCAGCATCACCTTGGCCGTGTCGATGTCGCCCGCTTCTCCAATGGCGGGGTCGACCATCACATCGGCCAGCGCAAAGATCTCCTCGACCTCGCCCAGCAGGAAACGGCACATATCAAAGTCGTGGATCATCATATCCATCATCAAGCCGCCGGAGACCTTGATGTAGTCGATCGGCGGCGGCGCCGGATCGCGGCTGATGATCGTCAGCGTATGCGGCTGGCCGATCTCGCCGCCGTCGATGGCGCTTTTGATGCGAGCGTGATTGCTGTCGAAGCGGCGGTTGAAGCCGATCTGCAGCTGTACACCCGCCTCGACGACGGCGGCCAGCGCCGCGTCAATCTCCGCCAGGTCGAAGGCGATCGGCTTCTCGCAGAAGATATTTTTGCCGGCGCGCGCGGCCTCGCTGATGAAGTGGCAGTGCGTATCGGTGGAAGAGCAGATGACAACCGCCTCGATGTCGCCGCTGTGGATGATTTCGGCGGGGTCGACACTGTAATCGGGGATGCCAAAGTCCGCGGCGGCCGATCTCGCGGAGGCTTCGTAGATATCAGCGATGGCGAGCGCCTCCGCGCCGGGGACGCGAGTCCTCAGCGTATCCGCGTGGACGCGGCCGATGCGCCCCGCGCCGATGATGCCCAGTTTGATTGTCATGTTCGCCCCCCAGCCGCAGCCGGATAATGGCGCTTATCATAACGAATCTCGCCGTATTATTGAATAGCCCGGCCCGTTTCAGTTACAATGGATAAGGACGATTCCGGAGGCAAACTATGAATCCCGGCAAACCGAACCCGACTTTGCCCCAAGCGCCGCCAGCCCTCGCGGAAGATGACGACCGCGAGCCGACGAAAGAAGAACTGCTCGAAGACTTGCGCGTCGCCCTTCGCGATACGCTTGCAGGTGTAGAAGGGATACCAGCGCGCGAGGGTCTTGAAGCGATGCGTCGAAGAATTTACGACGATGCCAACCACGGTTAGCTATCATCCACTTTTTGACAAGAAGCTTGAGCGGCTCGAGCGCAAGTATCCCAAGACCATTGATACAGTCGATAGCCTGATTGACCAGCTTGAACGGGATCAGCGCCCCGGCCAACGCATCCCGCGCGTCGGCTACGCCGTCTACAAAGTACGTCTGCCCAACCGGGCGGCTCAGCGAGGCAAGAGCGGCGGCTTCCGCGTCATCTACTACGCGCAGTTCAGCGACCGCGTCACCCTGCTCACCATCTATTCCAAGACCGATGACACCGACATCAGCGCCGCGGAGATTCGTCAATTGGCGCTAGAGGCGGATGAATAGCGCGCGCCGCGAGCCTTGACCCACTGCTTTCTCAATGCCTTTAGCGATTCAATTCGGTATAGTCTGTTTTCCCTGACTAGACGGATACGGATTGCGCCGCCAAGATGAACCAAAGTCATTGCCCCATCACGAATTTCAGCGCCGACTTCGACCCCCTCGACCTGCGCGACCCCTTCCCTCTGCTCGCCGTCGCCCGCCGCGAACAGCCGGTCTTCTACAGCCCGGCCATCGGCTACTGGGTCGTCACGCGCTACGAGGACGTCAAGGCCATCTTCCGCGACCACGAAACCTACACCGCCGCCAACACCATCAGCCCCATCGTACCCTTCTCCGACGCCGTCCGGCAGATGCTCGCCGTCGGCGACTACAGGCCGGAGCCGGTCTTGTCGAACAATGTGCCGCCGAGCCACACGCGGATCCGCGCCCTGGTCAACCGCCTGTTCACGCCGCGGCGCATGAAGAGCTTCGCGCCGGCCATCCGCGCCATCGCCGAGCGGGGCGTCCGCCGGATCCGCGATAAGGGGCCGGTCGATATCGCGGCGGCGCTGACCTACGAGTATCCGGCTTATGTGCTATTTCACGTCCTCGGCGTGCCGGCTGGCGATGTGCCGAAGGTGAAGGCCTGGGCCGGCAACCGCATCAAGCTCTATTACGGTCGGCCGAGCGCCGACGAGCAAATCGCCATGACGCGGCATCTCCTGCCCTTCTGGCGCTATGTCGTTGCGCTCGTGGCGGAGAAGGAGCGAGCGCCGCAAGACGACTTGACCAGCGACTTGATTCGCATGAGAGACGGCGATGACGCCGTGCTGACGCTGAACGAAATCGCCAGCTGCATGATCACGCTGCTGGTGGCCGGGCACGAGACGACCACCGCCCAGATCAACAATGCCCTGCTGCACCTGCTGACGCGGCGCGAGCATTGGGAGGCGCTTTGCGCGGCGCCGGAGCGCATCCCGCGGGCGCTGGAAGAGATGATGCGCTACGATCCGTCGGTCTGCGCCTGGCGGCGGCTGGCGGTCGCGGCGAGCGCGATCAACGGCGTCGACATCCCGGCGGGGGCGAACCTGCTGCTGATGCTCAACTCCGCCAATCGCGATGAGGCGGTCTTCCCCGAGCCGGACGAGATCTTGTTCGAGCGCGGCAATCTCAAGGAGCAACTGGCTTTCGGCTACGGCATTCACTACTGCGTCGGCGCGCCGCTGGCCCGGCTGGAGATGGCCGTATTGCTGGAGACGCTGTGTCGCGAACTGCCTGGCCTGCGGCTGACGCCCGGGCAAGCGATCGAGTACACGCGCAATATCTCGTTTCGCGGTCCTGTCTCGCTGCGGGTGACATGGTAGCGGTAGCGCTTGCCCCCGTGGCGGGTTTGGGGGATGGGCGGGTATGTGACGCTTTTACACAGAGTACACAGAGAAAAGCCAGAGGCCGCAGAGGCGATTGGGGCGAGGCGCGACCACGTTTTGCTACCCTGCCGCCGGCCCCTTCCCGAATCACCGGCTGAGGAGGGGGCCGGTTTTCAACCCCTCTCCCGGCCCCTCCCCGTATCAACGGAGAGGGGTGACTCGTCGAGAGATTGAGCATAATGTACGCAGAAATTACCATAATCCGTCACAAGTTACCAGGTAATTTTGACGCTTTTCGGCGTTGCGAATCATCGGAGCAAAAGCCGGTAGAACCACCCTACTGCTCTGGGTGGTTGGGGCCGATCCAGATGGTCTCGGGTGACTCGGCCGGCTCGATATCGAGATTGACGACGATGGCTTCCTGGTCGCTGCGGACGAGGATGCACTCCAGCGGCTGCTCCGGGTCGGCGTTGATTTCCTGGTGGGGCACGAAGGGGGGCACGTAGATGAAATCGCCGGCGGCGGCTTCGGCGACGAATTCCAGGTTATCGCCCCAGCGCATGCGGGCGCGCCCGCGCAGGACATAGATGACGCTTTCGAGCTCGCCGTGGTGGTGGGCGCCGGTTTTGGCGTCGGGCTGGATATTGACCGTGCCGGCCCAGAGTTTGTCCGCGCCGGCTTTGGCGTGGTTGATGGCGGCGGCGCGGCTCATGCCCGGCGTCTGCGGGGTGTTGCTATCGAGCTCGTTGCTACGGACGATGCGGACGCCGTTATCGCGCCAGTTGGGTTGGTTGGTCATGCGCGGCTCCTTTTGACGTTTTGGAGATTTTACCACCGAGCGGGCCGAGTACAGCGAGGGAATCATCGGGTTAATCGCCGTCGGCGCGGGAGGCGGCTTGCCAGGGGCAGGGCGCGGGCATTGTTCCGCTAGTCAAATACGATTCGGTTGGGTTGATCATCTTCGGCGGGCGAAGATTTGGGGTTGGAGGGATTGGGGCGCGGCTCTTCTTCCGATGCGCTGTGCCAAGGGGGATCTTCGTTCGCCTGCTCCTCGTAGACGTATTCTATGCGGTTAGGGGGCGCGGCTTCGTCTTCGTCATCGTAGAGGTTTTGGTCGAGCCAGTAGACGCGATCGAGGGTACGCGCGAGGGACATGGTGCGGAGATTGACATCGGGGTCATCCGGATCGAGGTCGCCGGCGAGTTTACAGGAGAACTGCAAGAGTTGATCGCGGATGTAATGCAGGCGTTTCAAGTCGTCTTCGGCTTTCTTGGAGTCCTGGCTTGCGGCATTGGCGGTTGCCGGCGGTTGGTTGGAGGCGCCGGGCGTAGGCATTAGATTGCCATTTTGTTGTTTTATGGTTGGGGGATTAGCTGACTTTGTCCGTTTGTCGGACATGGGAAAACCCTTTTCGGACAAAGTCGCATTTTGCCGGCGCAGCTTTTTGCGCCAGCGGCGAAGGGTACGCTGATTGATGCCGGTAAGCAGGTGGACGGTACTGATGTCGCCATGAATTTGGAGCAGGTCCATGGCGTCGCGTTTTTCACGGGCTGAGAAGTTTCTGGTTTTGGGCATGGTGGTCCTCCATTCGCTGGGTTTGGGGACATTGTAGCACAGATGTTCTTATGGAGTCAAGTAAATGTGTCGATTTTGAAGCGGCGGGGATGCCGAGGGGATGTGATATGCTGGGGATGTTTATTCGTTGGCAGGTTGAGAGGCTGGGTTGAAGGAATGAGTCGGCGGGAAGAGATTCGGGCGGTACACAAGAAATACAGACTTTTCTATGAGATTCTGAGCGGCGCTGTCGTGCTTGTAATCAGCGTTCTCATAGGTGCTGGGTGGTTTGGAGCCGATAACGTCGACTATCGCATGAATCTGTTTACTGAGGGCATGGGCATCGTGGCGACCGTTTTCATCATCAATCGCTGGTACGCGTATCGTGAACGAGCGAATATACAGCAACGTCTCATACGTGAAGCCGGCAGCCGGTCGCATGATATTGCGATTTCGGCGGTAGAGTGGATGGATCGCGAGGGTTGGCTGCGTGGCGAGGATGGACTGTTGAAAGGTGCGGATCTGGATGGAGCAAAGTTGGCCCAAGCTAGGCTAGAGAACGCGAATTTTAGCGGTGCAAGACTCTTCGGCGCAATGCTTAGCAAGGCAAACTTGACTGAAGCATGTTTGGCCGGTGCAATACTAAGCGATGCTGACCTCAGCAAAACTTTGCTGAAAGATGCTGAGTTGTCCGGAGCAGACCTGTCGTTTGCCAAATTGCAGCATGCGGGTTTGCCAGGAGCCAACATGGAGAATATATCTGGCGTTAAGACAGACTTTTCACATACAAACTTGCTAGATGTAGTTCTTAGGGATGCAGATCTGAAGTTGGCAAACTTGCAAGGGGCTTGTCTGTGGGAAACCGATTTCACCGGCGCGAACTTGCTCAGCGCAAATCTCGTCAACGTAGAAGAGGCGAAGTCGGCCATTTGGGAACGAGCCAATCTGGCGCGTGTCGATCTACGCGCAATAGACTTCGAGAAAGCAAATATGAAGGGCGCTATATTGAGATACGCTGACCTAAGAAAGGCAAACCTGATGGGAACGAACCTCGAGAATGCCGATCTATACGGCGCGTATCTGCAGGACGTGAAGTTAAGATTCTGGACTTTCGAGATTGAGAGTTGGATATCAAATGTGTCTGGAGACATAAAATCTGAAATAACAACATCTGTACTTAGCGTTACGAACTTTGTGGGAGCACGTTTACCAGATGGGACATACTTTACGGATGACATGGATATCTTTGAGCTTCAACGATTTGTAGTTCCGTCAGATCCACGATTTGCGGAGACTCTGAAACGTATAGAGAGAATACGTACACTAAAGTAGAGAAGGTCGCGGGCGACCCACCGGGTCGCCCCTACGATTTGTGGGACGAGATAAGATTGTAGGTCAGGTGGGCAGTGTCTAAGACTTGTGAAGATGCCTCACGTCACCCACCCCCCCGCAACCACCATAGCGTTTGCCGTCCCAATAAACAGCTCATGCTCGACGATGCCGGCGCGGGGTTTGATGCTGTCGCTGAGCGGTTGTGCGCTACACTATAGACATTGCCTCGACCATTCGAAACTTGGAGAGCATATTCATGACCAAAGAAATGCGAGTCGCGCTGGGGCAACATGCCTCGGCCAGCCACGATTATCTGACCTTCGCCCGGCAGTTGGGCGTCGGCGGCGTGCAATTCAACATGATCGGCAAGGGCATCGACCTCATCCCGACCTCGGACGACCTGCCCGACGACAAGGGCTACTGGGAACTGGCTGACCTCAAGCGCCTGAAGCAGCGCGTCAACGACTACGAGCTGGAACTGGAAGCGATAGAAAATGTGCCGGCGGCTTTTATCCGGCAGGCCATGCTCAACGGACCGCGGCGAGACGAGCAAATCGACAATTATCAGACGACGCTGCGCAACATGGGCGAGGCGGGCATCCCCATCCTCGGTCTGAACTGGATGCCGAACCTGGTCTGGCGGACGCCCGCGCAGACGGGCCGCGGCGGCGTGATCGTCACCGCCTTTGATATGGAACGGGCGCTGGCGGGCGAGGTGGTCACGGGCATCGTCGATGTGCCGGAAGCGGAAGACCGCGATTACAGCGAAGAGGAGATGTTTGAGAACTATGTCGCGTTCATGCGAGCGGTCCTGCCGGTTGCCGAAGAAGCCGGCGTCAAGATCGCGCTGCACCCTGACGATCCGCCGGTGCCCTCGCTGGGCGGCATCGCCCGCGTCTTCTACAAACCGGAGAATTTCAAGCGGGCTCTGGAGGCGGCGCCCAGCCCCAATCACGGCCTGGATTTCTGCATGGGCTGCTTCTCGGAGATGGTCTACGCCGGCCGCTCCAACAACGAGGGCGTGCTGGACGCCATCCGTTATTTCGGCGCGCGCGGGAAAATCTTCTACGTTCACTTTCGCGATGTGCAAGGTTGCGTGCCGCGCTTCCAGGAATGCTTCCCCGGCGAAGGCAATGTCGATGTGGTGGCGGCGATAAAGACGCTGCGCGAGGTCGGCTTTGACGGCTTCATCATTGATGATCATGTGCCGGAGATGCTGGACGACAGCGATTGGCGGCATCGCGGTCATGCCTATTCCACCGGTTATATCATGGCGCTGGTCGAGGCGGTCAAGAAGCTGGCTTGAGCGTCAGACCATCTTGGGGAAGCGCTAGCTCCTCAGCCGTTGCCGGAGCAGTTTCAGCAGCCAGGACAATTCATGCAGCTTGAGCCAGCGCGCCGCCAAGACGAAGACAGCGCCGTAGAGCAGGGCGCAGACGCTTACCAGCAGCAGTTCTTCAAAGACAGTAGCAGCGCCGATCCAGCCCGTAATAGAGGGCAGCGTGAGTTGGGCGATCGCCGCCATGACAAGCGATGCCAGCGCCGACTTGAACATGGTGCGCCGCAGCCGTTGCGCGCCGAAGCCGCCCAGCCGCCGCCACAAAAGGACCGCGCTGATGGCGGCATGCACAAAATGCTTGACGCTATCGGCGACCATCAGGCTGAACAAGCCATAGCGTTCGAAAAGCAGCAAGGCAGCGCCCATATAAGAAAGCAGGCTGATGATGCCGATCAGCGCCGGCGTCAGCGTATCTTTGCGGGCGTAAAAGGCGTAGACCAGCAGCAGATCGATGGCGGCGAAGGGCAAGCCGATCAGATAGAGCCGCAGCGCCACCGCCGTGACTTCCGTATCCGCCGCCAGGAAAGCGCCATTCTCAAAGAGCAGCGCGATGATGGGGGTCGCCAGCACAAAGAGGCCGGTCGCCGCGGGCAAGATCAGCGTGGTCGCCAAGCGCAAGCCCAGCCCCAGCGTATCTTTGAAGGCGCGCCGGGCCCCCGCTGTCATCTCGGCCGATTGCCGGGCCAGGGTGGGCAAAATGGCGATGCTGATGGCGGTGGCGACCAGGCCTTGCGGGAACTGAACCAGGGTGGTGGCCCAGTTCATGATCGCGATCCCGCCATCGCCGGTCAGGCTTGCCAGGCGGTAGCTGAAGGGGCGGATAATCAGCGTATCCATGCTCAGCGAAAACATGACCGGCAGGTAGAGCAGCGCGATGCTCTTCAGCGCTGGATGTCGCCAGTTGAAGCTGAGCCGGAGCCGGCGCAAACGCAGGCCGGGCATCTGCAAGATCATCTGCGCGGCGGCGCCTGTCAGCCAGCCCAGAGCCACGACCATGATGCCGGCGGCTGGCCTCGCCAGCAGGAAGGGGAAGACTTCGACGCGCGCTGCCAGCGTCGGCTGCCAAGCCACCGGCGGCGCCAGCGCCAGCGTGACCAGCACGATGCAGCCGTTAAAGACGACGCCGGCGAAGGCTGGCAGGGTGAATGAGCGCAGCGCGAAAAGGGCGCCGCTGAAGACGGCGAACAGACTCAGGAAGAGCAGGGATGGCGCCGTCAAGCGCAGCAGTTGAATCGCCAGGCGGCGCGTCGCCAAGTCGGCGCCCGGCGCGACCAGGGGCACAACCTGCGGCGCGAAGACCTCGATGAGTATGACCAGCACCGCCAGGGCGGCGATGACCAGGCTGACCAAAGCGGATACGACCCGCCACAATTCGTCTTTGCCGCGCAGGGTGATGACATCGCTGAACACCGGTACGATGGCGCCGTTGATGTGGCCGCCGATCAGCAGATCGTAGATGGCTTTGGGCACGATGATGGCGACTTGCAGGGCGTCGACCGCGCCGGTCGCGCCGAAGAGGAATGTGAGCACGATTTCCCGCGTCAAGCCGAGGAGGCGGCTGCAGATATTGCCAAGCGCGAGGATGCCGCTGGCGCCGGCGACGCGGGCATTGGTGGTCTCCTGCTCGCCCGGCAAGGCCTCATGCAGATCGGGGTCGCTGATGGCGATTGGCTGCTCCGCGGTCATCCGGTTGTGTTTCGCTCAAGGCGTCGAGTGTGGCGCTGCCCCTCAATATACACAGGGGGCGCTGGTTTGCTCAAGCGTTATTGGTTTAGGAGGGAGTGGTCGCGGGTGGACGGGAGGGCATCTCGCCGCTACAAGCTCAATACGGGCCCGATATAACGAGCGCCGGCCATCAGCGCCAGCGAGGCTAAAGCCAGCCACATGCTGACGCGACCGTTCCGCCGCAGTTTGCCTTGAAGCGCCGCAGCCTGGTCCGCGTCCGAGTCAGCCAGCGCGGAGTAGGCCGCCGCCGGGCGCCAAACGGCGAAGAAGCCATGGGCGAAGGCCAGCAAGCCCAGGAGCGCGCCCAGCGTCAAAGCCAGGCCCATGCTGCTGCCCAGGGTTTCGTGATAGGACATCATGCCGTACAAGAGTAGACCGGCCACGGTGGTCACCAGCGCCGATACAGGAAGCAGGCTGGGAAAACTTGTCTCGCTATAAAGTCCCCGCAAGATGCGCCCTCCATCGGCGCCGGCTTTCTCCAGGGCAGGCTCAATGTAAAAGGACAGGACGACGGCCGCGCCAACCCAGATCAAGCCGCCGACGATATGCAGCAGGCGCAGTACGGTGATGAGCAATGCGCCACCGGCTGAACTCAGATCCATGACAGCCTCCGACAAGCGACTAGTTTCTTAATGCCTCGAACTTCAAAGTAGAACCAAATTAGTCATGCCGAAAAGTGATCTGCAGTGTATGGCCTAGACGGGCGACCTGATAGGTCGCCCCTACATTTTCACCTAAATTATGAGGTCGTAGGGATCAGCGGGCGGCTGACCCGTTGCGTTCGCCCTTGGCGAATAGTACCTGTGCATTCGCATTACTTTCTTTGATCTACTTAAATCTAATCCAGAGTCAGCAGAAAGGCAATCAGATCGGCCAGATCAGCCGGCTCCAGCCCCTCTTCGTAACGGCTGTACATCAAATTCGAGTAACCGGCGAGCAGATATTGGCCGGGCCGCAGGATGCTCCAATACAAGTATTCTTCCGCCGATTGCCCGGGGACGCGCCCGCCGGCCAGCGCCGCTATGCCCGCCAGCGAATTGCCGATGCCGCTGCTTTCGCCCGCGAGCGAGTGACAGGCGGAGCAGGCCGGGGCCTCGTTATTAGACTGGTTGAACAGTTTTTCGCCGCTGCCGGCATCCGCCAGGCCAAAGTCCAGGTCAGCCAGGGCGATGCGCGGCGGATCGGCGCGGCAGCCGCTTAGCAGGAGCAGGCTCAATGCAATCGCCAGCCAGGCAGAGGGTAGAATTCTCATAGCATTCATCCTGGACGCCGACACTATCAGAATGCCGCTCTTTTTTCCATAATGATGCTATAGTGTCCGCCGCTGTCGCATTCTAAGCAAGACCAAGTAAGTCATGCGAAAAAGCGAGCTTTGTAGGGACGACCGGCGGGCTGTGTCTACGCGCCCAATCTGATCGCCCGCTGCGGCTGCGACTTGTGATTTCGGGCGACATGGTATGTCGCCCCTACAGATCGTTGCTTTAGCGAAATTTGCATTACTTTATTGGTTCTACTTAAATCGCCGGTATGGAGTACATCCATGTCAATTGCCTTGTCTTCTCTTCAACTGCGCCGACTGCGTCTTCAAAATCAGTCCCTGTCCGAAAATTCTCGCTCGTCTTCAGCGGCGGAAGTCGTCCGGCGGCTTTGCGCCCTGCAAGCGCAAGAGTGGCCCTCGGCGCAATTGGCCATCGCTGCTCGCGCGCGCGGCATCACCCAGGCGGATGTCATTCGGGCGCGCGAGGTGGAACGCGCCTTCATCTTGACCTGGAGCCTGCGCGGCACGCTGCATCTGGTCGCGGCGGAAGATATCCGCTGGCAGCTGGCGCTTTGCGGGCCCGGCGCCATCCGCGGCACGAGACGGCGTTACGAGCAGCTTGGTTTGACGGAAGAGGCACGCGAGCGAGCGCTGAGGGAGATAGAAGCGATCCTCGAGCATGACGGTCTCTTAAGTCGCTCCGCGCTGGCGGAAAGGCTGGGCGGGCGCGGCATCCCGGTCAAGGGACAAGCGATCCATCATCTTGTTCGCTTCGCCGCTTTGCGCGGGCTCGTTTGCCTGGGGCCGGAAATCGACGGCGATCTGACATACGCGCTGCTGGATGATTGGTTGCCCGCTGACACAGCGGAAGCGATGCCAGAAGAGCCGCTGGCCCTTTTCGCGCGCCGCTACCTCGAGGCTTATGCGCCGGCGAGCGCGGCGGACTTCGCGCGTTGGTCCGGCTTGAGCGCGGCGCAGGTCAAAGCGGCCTGGGGGGCTATCGCCGCTGACTGCGTCACAGTGGCGATCCCGGATGGCGAGGCGCAGATGCTCAAGACACAGCTTGAACAGCTTGACGCGGCACGCCCCGAAGCTGTCGTACGCTTTCTGCCGCGCTACGACAATTATCTGCTCGGCTATGTGAGCCGCGCCTTCATGGTGGCGGATGCTTATGTCAAGCAGGTTCATCCCGGCGGCGGTTTGATCCGTGCCTGCGTCGCCATCGACGGCGAAGCGAAAGCGCATTGGAAGCTGGAGAAACGGCGGGCGGCTATTCGCTTGGTCGTCGAGCCCTACGAGAGCCTGAGCGCGGAGGAAATGACGCTGCTGGAGGCGGAAGCGGCGTTGTTGGGCGCTTTCCTCGAGAGCGAGATGGACATGCGTATTATTGAAAGCTAGGTGGTTCAAAATCCACGATGAACGTTGCGAATTGGCTTTTTTCGACCCCATCCCCCGACCCTACCCACCATCTCTATGGCGAGCATCCCGAAGCATCAGCTGAGGAGCGGACACCTAAGCGTCACGCTAGATTGCGAGCCCAGGCTCGATAAATTGCGCTCTAAAGTTCTCTAAAGTTCGGGCGACCCACCGGGTCGCCCCTACCGTAATCCAAAAAATTGACAATTGCAGGGGGCAGCCAGCGGCTGACCAGTCGCCCGAAGACTCCACTTTCTCAAACATGCCCGCTCCTCAGCGAAGCATCAAGGAAGGGGAGCTTTCCTAGCGGGACTGTTATTCGCAGGATTCACTTGAGATTTTTCCGCTAGTCGGTCGTCATGAGTTGGACCGTCAATTCTTCCAGTTGCGGGACGACCTGGCTGGCTTCGCGCTGAATGGCGCGGACGATTTCTCCGCTCGCTTCCAGCGTGGTTTCGGCGGGCAGGGCGACTTTCATCACGCCGTACATGCGATGCCCGACCCAGCGCAGCCGCAGGGTCTCAATCGCCAGCACGCCGTCCAATTCCAGCACATGCGCCTCGACGTGCTCGACAAGATGGGGATCGACCGCGTCCATCATGCGATACCAGATCGCCTTGATGGCGTTCCAGGTGATGCCGACGATGGCCAGGGCGATGACGACGCCGATGATGGGATCGAGGATGGGCAGTCCGATCAGCGTGCCGATAACAGCGATGAGCACCGCCAGCGAGGTCAAGCCATCGATAAGCGCGTGCTGCCCATCGGCGATCATGGCGTCCGAGCCGATGCGCCGGCCGACGCGAATCTGCATGACGGCGACCAGTTCGTTGCCGACGAAACCCACCAGCGAAGCCAGGGCGATCCACTCCAGGTTTTCCAGCGGCAGCGGGTTGAGCAGGCGCTGAATCGATTCGTAGAGGATGTAGGCGGCGCTGAAACCGATGGAGATGACGATGAAGACGCCGGCGATATCTTCTAGGCGGCCGTAGCCGTAGGTATAGCGCTTGTTGGCGGCGCGGCGGGCGATGTAGAAGGCGAAGAGCAGCGGGATCGAGTTGAGGGCGTCGCCGAGGTTGTGCACGGTATCGGCGAGGAGGGCGACGCTGTTGCTGGCCAGGTAGATGACGATTTGCAGGGCGGTGGTGGCGCCGAGGGCGATGAGGGCGATCCAGACGGTGCGGACGGCGAGGCGATTATCGAGGAAGGCGCGGTCGGCGGCGAGGTCGTGGTGGCTGTGGTCGTGGGTGAAGCCGGGCAGGTGCAGGGCGGCGGCGATTTTGACGAGGGGGTTGCTGCTGTGGTGGTGGCTGTGGTCGTGTGAGTGGGCCATGGGGCGGACCTTGCTGATTGATTGTGGCGTGATTGTAACCACAAAGACACGAAGGGCACAAAGGACTCAAAGATTTTTCGCCACAGAGGCACAGAGGCGCAGAGGATGATTGGGGGGGCGGCGGCGAATGGCGTGGGGATTTTGGGGTGCGGGGTTGGGATGAGGGTGGCATGGAATGGTGGATGATGGGCGACTGGATGGTTGCGGAAGCAACGTAGCGGCTTATATAGACGGAACTGATTGCAAAGGCACCAAGGATACCGATGACGGTCTTTGATAAGATAGTCATGGTACCTTGCGCCTATGCGTTGCGGATTACTTCTCAAGAATAGGCTGTGAGTGCCCAACTATCAGTAAATTATTAGCCGTCGTTCGTAGACATAATACCTTCCGAGAGGCGTAATCGAGACTTCACAAGTCTCAGCGTCATAGAGCACTAAACCTTGATCGTGCAACTTATGGATTACACTTGTTCTAAACTGCGTGATATTCTGGTAGGCGGTCATGCCCTTCAATTGTTGGACTTTTATCGACTTTGGATATGCGAACTCAAGTAGCTTTAGGACCTGGTCCGTATAGGATTCATCGCATTCCGTCGGCGGAACTAACTGGTATTTCCCGTCTTCAAGTTGCTGTACTTTACTGCTGTTTCTGGTTTTGTTAGACATTGCTAAATTCTCCTTCCGTGCTTCCGCACGAATTGCTTTATTGTGGGTTTTTGGCATTGTTTCATTTCTGCTCTTGCCAGACATTTCTCTTTTCTCCTGCCGCGCTACACGCGGATGTACTCTTTTATGCATTCGTAATTTGCCGTTCATTAACAGGGTCATACTCCTTGCGTAACTCACCCGGAAACGCCACCTCGTGTCACTATTGCTTCATTATTGCTTCATTTTTCACCTCCTGTCGTACTACTTTCGCCTCTTGCACTAAATCTGTCAGTTGACCAAAATCCTAACTCAATCAGACTTATAGCGACAGATAATACTATTATGCATATCTTCAACAGTTGTGTCAAGACCAAGCTAGGTTACTTAGGGCTAATTTGCGTAATCTTGCCTAGCTTCTTGTCCAACATCTCTATACCTTTCTCAGAAACACCGTAAACACCTTTTCCAACGGTTTCCAGATATTCTCCCAGATTCTTCGCATTGTTCAGCGTAGTAGCGGGATTCGCCGGCCGTTTAGGCCTGTCAGTGATTCGGACCGCAGCCATAAGAAGGTCGGGATTGATGAATTCAACTCGCTTATCAGGTGAAATGTCACGAGTGAAGAACCGGGCAACTACGGCGCAGAACTCCATGTCATTGAGCTTTACGCCCTTATACTGCTCAAGATAGCGGGAGAATGCTGAAGCCGACTCGCGATCTATAATTGATGTGTCCTCAGCATCCACTCGAGCCGAAGAAGCTGGTGCCTGCTGTTCATCCGCCGATGCCGCCAAGTCCGGACTGCCCTCTTTAAGGAGCGCTTCAACGAGCGATTGGCGAATAAGCTCGCGGACGCCTTCGGGAAAGCGCTCGGACGTAAGAATAATCTCGTCTAGTTTCTGCTTTAATATGTCGTAGTCGCTAGCGGACATGCCATATTCCTTTGCTTTTTCTTCGCCTCATGAGCAATTCTAGCATAGGTTATCCTTAATCGCCAAACGATAGGTGTATGATTATCGTTAGAATCGTAGTTATAAAATGAATTTAGGGGCGCTGGGCAATTGGAGACCTAGAAGGTGTGCCAAACGCATTATCGACAAGACCTAGGAGCGATCCTAAAGCCGTCTCGACGAATCCTCTGTATCTTTGTGGCGAAATTCGCGGGCGACCTGATAGGTCGCCCCTACATTTTCTGGAGGTAAATCGACCTAGCCCTCCCGCCCATGCGCGTCCATGGCGGCGACGGCGGCGATGGCGACGATATCCTCGACGTCGTCGCCGGCTTGCAGGACGTGCACCGGCGCGCCCATGCCCAGCAGGATGGGACCGATGGCCTCGGCGTTGGTCAGGCGGGAGAGCAGCTTGTAGGAGATATTGGCCGCGTCCAGGTTGGGGAAGACCAGCACATTGGCGTCTTTGACCTGGCTGAAGGGATAGCGCTGCTCAATGATGTCGATGACGACGGCGGTATCGGCTTGCATCTCGCCATCGACCAGGATGTCGCTGCGGCGCGCGCGCACCAGTTCCACCGCCCGCCGCACCTTGTCGCTGAGCGGATGGGGCGTGGCGCCGAAGTTCGAGAAGGAGAGCATGGCCACGCGGGGATCCAAGCCCAGGGTCAGGGCGAAGTCGTTGGCCAGGATGGCGATCTCGGCCAGGGTTTCGGCGTCGGGGTCGATATTGACGGTGGCGTCGCTGAAGAGGTAGCTGCGTCCTTCGATGACCATGAGGTAGACGCCGGCGGCTCGGGTCGCCCCGGCGCGCGTGCCGAAGACTTGCAGCGCCGGGCGAATCACATCGGGGTATTCGTAGGTTAGGCCACTGACCATGGCATCGGCATCGCCTTTGCTGACCATGAGCGAGGCGTAGTAGTTGCGCTGGCGGGCGAGGGAACGGGCTTTGCCCAGGGTGAAGCCTTTGCGATGGCGCAAGTCATAGAGCAGGTCGCCGTATTCGGCCAGGTTGTCGGCGGCGTAGTGATCGAAGCAGTTCGGCGCGTAATTCAAGCCCAGGCTGTCGATGGTCGCCCGGATGCGCTCGGGCCGCCCGAGCAGGATGGGCTCGCCGATACCTTCATCCCGCACCTGCAAGGCGGCGCGGATAATCTTGGGCTCTTCGCCTTCGGGGAAGACGATGCGCTGGCGCTGAACGGCGCGGGCGCGATTGATGATATTCTGGCGCACTTGCCGGCCGCTGCCTTGCCGGTTGATGAGTTCCTGCTTGTAGTCGTCGAGGTCGATCTGCCGGCGGGCGACGCCCGATTGCATGGCCGCTTCGGCCACGGCTGGCGCCACCCAGAGCATGACGCGCGGGTCAAGCGGTTTGGGGATCAGATAATCAGCGCCGAACTTGATGGATTCCTGGCCGTAAGCCAGGAGTACGCTGTCGGGCACATCTTCGTGGGCCAGCGCCGCCAGCGCCCGCGCCGCCGCCAGTTTCATCTCTTCGTTGATGCCGGTGGCGTAGACATCGAGGGCGCCACGGAAGATGAAGGGGAAGCCGAGCACGTTGTTGACCTGATTGACGTAGTCGCTGCGACCGGTGCCGATGATAGCGTCGGGGCGGACTTCCAGCGCCAACTCCGGCATGATCTCGGGGGTGGGGTTGGCCAGCACGAAGAGCAGCGGGTTCGGCGCCATGCCCAGGATCATCTCCTGCGTGACCGAGCCGGCGATGGACAAGCCGATAAGGGCATCGGCCTCTTGCAGGGCGTCATGCAGGGTGCGGGCGTGGGTGGGGATGGCGAATTCGGTCTTGTAGATATTCATGTTGTCTTCGCGTTGATGATGGATGACGCCACGGGAATCGAGCATCAGGATATGCTCGCGGGCGACGCCGAGCTCCTTGAAGAACTTGCCGGTGGCGATCGCGCTGGCGCCAGCGCCGTTTATGACCACCTTGATGTCCTCGATGCGCTTGCCGGTGACCTCGAGGGCGTTGATCAGAGCCGCGCCGGAGATGATGGCGGTGCCGTGCTGGTCGTCGTGGAAGACGGGGATATCCAGCTCTTCCTTGAGCCGCTCTTCGATCTCGAAGCATTCGGGCGCTTTGATGTCTTCCAGGTTGATGCCGCCGAAGGTGGGGGCGAGGGCTTTGCAGACCTCGATGATCTCGTCAGCGCTTTGCGACGTGATCTCGATATCGAAGACATCGACATCGGCGAACTTCTTGAAGAGCACGCCTTTGCCTTCCATGACCGGTTTGGAAGCCAGGGGGCCGCGGTCGCCCAGGCCGAGGATGGCGCTGCCGTTGGAGATGACGGCGACGAGGTTGGCGCGGGCGGTCATCTCGTAGGCGGCGAGGGGGTCTTTGTCGATTTCGAGCACGGCTTCGGCGACGCCGGGCGAATAAGCCAGCGAGAGGTGCAGCTGGCTGTCGAGGGGTTTGGTGGGCGCGATCTGAATTTTGCCGGGGCGGCCGCGGCGGTGGTAGTCGAGGGCTTCTTGTCGTGTAAATGAGACCATAATGGGTCATCTCCTTCGGGTTCGCCCGATTCTGCTTATTGTACACCGAGTCTCGCAGGGTAGCCGCCGGAAAAGTCAGGGAGCGGTTTGACAATTCGCGATACCGCGTTAGGCTATTTTGGCGGGCAAAGCATACCATCATGGAGTTGCGAGCATGTTATATGGCAAGTGTCATCTTCCGACCTTATGCGACGCACGAAGGATTGGCGCCTTCATTTTGCTGCTGATTGTGGGCGGGATACATGTTTCGCTGGTCAACGCGGCGAGCATCACAGTTGGAGACGACTGCGCGCTCGCGCAGGCCATTGAATCCGCCAATCAGGATCGCGCCATCGGCGGCTGCCCGGCTGGCAGCGGCGCGGACCGCATTGAACTGACAGCCGATATCGCCCTGGCGGCGGAACTGCCGACAATTACGTCGCCCATCGCCATCACGGGCGGCGGTTTCACCATAAGCGGTGATCAGCGTTTTCGCATCTTCTTCGTGGCTGAGGATGGTGATCTGAGCATTGATAGCCTGACGCTGCGAGACGGACAAGCGACAGAAGGCGCGCGGGCTTGCATCGAGTGGAAGGACGGCGAATGGTCGGCCGGCGGCGCAATCTGTAATCTGGGTGCGCTCAGCGTTTCTGAGAGTCAATTTAGCCAAAACCAAGCCGAGTTCGGCGGCGCGATCGCTAGCGTCGGCGCAGTCACGATCAGCGAGAGCGAATTCAGCGGCAACGCGGCCAACGGCGGCGGCGCAATCTTCAACTGGGACGGTGGCGCGTTGACAATCATGGCGAGCGATTTCGCGGACAATACTGCCAGAATCAACATGGCGCTCCTGGAAACAATCTTGGCCGAGATGCAAGATTCAGACGACGACAGCGATCTGCGAATTGCGGTGGATCCGATCTTTTTCGTTGGCCATGGCGGCGCAATCGCCAGTTCGCTGGGCGGCGAGATCACCATCACTGAATCGACATTCCGCAGCAATGCGGCCGACTTTGGCGGCGGCGCCCTGCTCGACCACGGCACTGTCGAAATCACCGATAGTCAGTTCATCAACAACGCGTCAGCCAACGGCAGCGGCGGAGCGATTGAGAGCGGGATGAGCGCCGTAACAGTGACCGGCAGCGAATTCAGCGGGAATACGGCTGGATCGGGCGGCGCGGTTGAACTATGGGGGCAGTTCACCGTCTCCGACAGCGAATTCAGGGACAACAGCGCCGTACAAGGCGGCGCGATTCACACATCGGCTGGCACACTGCGCATGACGGGCAGCGTCCTCAGCGGCAATACGGCAAGCGACAGCGGCGGCGCCATCGGCACATTCAATTGGGCGGGCGGCCTGGTCAGCGCGGCGGACAGCGTCTTCAGCGGCAATACCGCCAGGCTTCGCGGCGGCGCGATATTCGCTTCCGGCGTAGTAGAGGTAAGCGACAGCGTTTTCAGCGGCAACAGAGCCGGCGACCTCGGCGGCGCGATCATCAACGGGGGCATGCTCACGGTAAGGGACAGTGAATTCCGCGGGAATAGAGCGACCGACGGCGGCGGCATTTTCAGTGACCGGGATAATGTTGTTGAGCAGGACGGCAACCGTTACAGCGACAACTATGGCGGGGATTGCGAGGGCTGCGACTAACACAGAGCGGCGGCGTCACCTGCGATCCAAAGCCACGAATTAAGGCACGGCATCAACCCAACTGATCGCAGATGATATCGGCGAAGTCGTCCGTGCTCATGCCGTCCACGCCGAGGATATCGGCGGTGTAGTCGCCGCGGCTGAGGGCGGCGGTCATTGACTATCCGATTAGAACTGTTACACTGTGGATGAACATCGCATGGGGAACGAAAGATGGAAACCTACACCGTCAAGAGCGCGCAAAACAGCCTGAACGAACTGCTTTCGGATGCGCATAGAGGCAAAATGGTCGTCATCACCGCCGAGAATGGCTGGGCGGTAAGGCTCGTTCCGACGCCGATACGGGCGAAGAAACCGCGCAAAGCTGGAAGCGCCCGCGGTCAGGTATGGATGTCCGACGACTTTGATGATCCGCTGGAAGACTTCGCCGACTATATGGAATGAGTTTCCTGCTCGATACCCTTCGGGCAACATGAAAGAAGCGCCAATAGCGGTTGCCGCTAACCGCTAGCGCGCGAGACTCCGCTTCGTCGTCTTCGCCCAGATAAGCCAGCAAGTCATCCAGCGACATCTTCGGCGCGCATCTCGGTGTTGATCTCGCAGCCAAAGCATAAAAGTTCAAAATGAGCGATTCCATGATGGAGTCGCCCGTTTTTCTTCCCCCGCTAGCCCAGCTGATCGCAGATGATATCGGCGAAGTCGTCCGTGCTCATGCCGTCCACGCCGAGGATATCGGCGGTGTAGTCGCCGCGGCTGAGGGCGGCCTTGACGGCGGCGTCGATGCGGTCGGCGATGGCGGGCTGCTTCCAGTGGTGCCGCACGAGCATGGACGCGCTGAGGATGACGGCGGTGGGGTTGGCGATGCCCTGGCCGGCGATATCGGGGGCGGAGCCGTGCACTGGTTCAGCGACAGCCACATCATCGCCCAGGTTGAGCGCGGGCGCCAAGCCCAAGCCGCCGCCCCAAGCGGCCGCCATATCGGAGAGGATATCGCCATAGAGGTTGGGCGTCAGGACGATATCGAAGCGGGCCGGCTCTTTGACCATCCAGTAGGCGGCGGTATCCACCAGGAATTCGTCGGTTTCAATTTCGGGATAATCCTTGGCGACTTCGTAGGCGACGCGGCGGAAGAGGCCGTCGGTTTGGGGCAGGACGTTGCCTTTGTGGACGATGGTGACGCGGCGGCGGCCTTCGTTCAGGGCGAGGCGGAAGGCGGTATGCGTGATGCGCTCGGTGGCGTAGCGGGTGATGCGCTTGGTGGCGGTGCCGGTATCGCCGGCATCGGCGGTGGTTTCGTCGCCGATATAGAGGTCTTCGGTATTCTCTCGCACGACAACGAGGTCGACGCCCTCGCGGGCGGTGGGCACAGGCAGGAAGCGGGTCGGGCGCAGGTTGGCGTAGGTCTCCATCGCGCGGCGCAGCTTGACGATAGGCGAGGAATAACCGGGCACCGGATATGATGGCGAACTGCAAGCGCCGAACAAGACAGCGCCGGCCTCATTGGCGATTTCGATGGTCTCGGCGGGGAGGGCGTCGCCCGTTTCCTGGAATTTATCCCAGCCGGCTTCGGCGGGAAGGACTTCAATTTGAGGCAGGACTTGGCGCAAGACGCAAACAGCGGCCGGAACGACCTCGCGGCCGATGCCGTCACCCTCAATAACGCATAACTTCACAACAGCATCTCCTCGTCACGGCAGACGTCAGACAGACGGTAAAGCTATTCTCAAAGCAAAAAAGAAATGTCTTTTGCGCAGCCGCGTCGAGAACCGCCTCTTATTCGAGCAGGGTATGCGACGCCAGCAAGGATTGTTGCACATCGTCCGTGATTTGTCGAATTTTTCCCTGTCAGAGCAATCGCTCCAAATTATTTTCACCACAACGGACAAAAGAGTAAGACCAAGTAAGTCATGCGACAAATGAAATACAGTGGATGTTGCAGGCGGGCGACTGGCGCGCATGGACACCCAGTGAAGGCCAGGTCAAGCCAGTTTTTCAACTTGTGTCTGCGCCCAAGCCAAATCCTCAAGCGCGGACGGCGGGGCGTCGCTGGTCGCTAAGGTCTTCAGAGAACGCAATGCCTCCACATGCCAATCGCTTCCCCAATTAAGCGACCTCGAGGACTGGCGCGTGTATAGCTGCGCGTTTTGATTCAAGGCATCTGAGCGGATGCTGCCACTCGTTCCGCCAATTTCAATAGTGATTGACGCTGTCTTGGGGTAGCCATGCGGAAGCGACCAACTGACGTCCAGCGTCGCATAGGTCTTGTCTGCGAGCGCAACCGACAGGATGGCGACATCTTCAAAACCAGGCGCCAGGCTTCCGCGCGCGACTTGCAGGTCTGCGATCTCGCCGCCAAGCAGCCAGCGCAGCAGGTCCAAGGCGCCGCATCCGCGTTTGGCCAGCGCGCCTGACGGTGTGGAAACACCTGCCGGCAGTCGTTCGCTGTACGTCAGCTTCAAGTAGAGCAGTTGCCCGAGTACGCCCGCCGTCACTTGCTCTTGAATCCGCTGCGCCACGGGCAAAAGGCGCAGGGGCAGCACCGGCAAGATCCACAGATTATTCCGCGCCGCGCGGTCCGCCATTTCGAGCAAGCGCGCCGCTGAATCAAATATGGGGGGATCATACAGCGTTCTCGCGTTCTCCTTAATCAGCATGTCGATCATCTGATCGCTGATTCGCTCCAGCGCGATCACGCCGTGAACATTGCCAGTCAGGGCAGCAGGCAGCGCGCTTCGCCGCGACAATTCGCCGGCTGCAACCTGCCCTACGATCTCGCAATCGCCGAGGGTATCAGCCGCGCGCCTGTACGCGGCCGCCTTCGTCATGTCAGAACCCACTAACAACAGTTTCAAATCTGGACTCCTGGAAGATCGACAGCGACGCCTGTCCGCATGGACTCTGTTGCCGCTTCGGCTACTTGCACGGCATGGAGAGCGTCGCGCGGGTCTATCAGGAAGGGTTTGTCATCTTGCAAGGCCGCCAGAAAATGACGCAGTTGGAGCAGGTATGGGTCATCGTCTTCGTGCATGGTTTCTTCCGGCAGTTGAAAGGGGTTGGGTTCTTCGCGCAAGCTAATGTAGAGCGCCTCTGACGGCGCGCTGTCGTAGTCGATTCGTCCCTTGTCGCCGACCACTTCAAACTGCTGCCTGAAGGTCCCGTCTGTTACCATCCAGTTGCCTTCGATATGACCAACACCTCCAGCAGCGAACTCCATCGTCAGGAGCATGTGGTCAGCCAGGATCGGCAAATCGTCGCGATAACTCAAGCCACGCGCCAAGACTCGTTTCACAGGCCCCATAGACCAGCAGGCGAAGTCGATATCGTGCAGGCTGACTTCGAAGGCTACGCCGCCCGTCATCTCGACATCAGCGAACCAACGTCGATTGCCCAGTTCCGCCGCATGGCCGGCCGCGCGTATGGCCCGAATCAACCGCGGCGCGCCGATTTCACCCGCGTCAATCGCCTGCTTCGTCCGCCGATATTGATGGAAGAAGCGCAAGACCTGCCCGACGTACAAACGCAGACCCGCTTCCTCCGCCACCTTAATAATGCGTTCCGCATCATGGGAGCGGCGCGCAAGCGGCTTCTCGCAGAAAATGTCTTTGCCGTTTGCGGCGGCAATTTCTACCGCTTCCAGGTGAAAAACAGATGGCGTGCAAATCTGCACGACATCCGCCGCCTGAACCAGAGCTTCCAGGGACGCGAAGGGCTGAGCGGCAAATTTTCCCGCCAGCACGGCTGCATTCTCGGGCGATACATCGTAGAAGCCGGCGATCTTCACCGGCAGCCGCTGCCAGCGCAGCGCATGCCACTCGCCCATCAGGCCGGCGCCTAGAATGCCGATACTTAAGCTCATCCAGTCATCCTTCCGCATCTATTGGATCGCGGACCGGCAAACACAGTCGTCACCCGGGCGCCACAGAGTATTGCAAATCCACTCTGAAACGACAAATGCGGTTCCCGCGGAGCAAGTTGCAAATCCAGAACGCCTGCACTATAGTATCGTGAATGCGCGCAGTCAGCGCAACTTTACCCATCTCAGCATTTGATTATCTATACTTCAGGGAGGCAATATGCTCAACAAATATGCTCGTACGCTTTTGGTTCTTCTTCCAGTCGCAATCCTGTCGCTTGGCATGGCGCAAGCGCAAGACGCCGTTGAAATCGTTATCTGGCACATGGAGCAGCCGCCGCAGCGCGTTGAGCGGGTCCAAGGATTGATCGACGAATTCAACGCCGCCAATCCGGGCATCGTTGTCAGCCAGGATGTCCAAAGCTGGGGCGAAATCTACACCAAAGCGCCTGCCTCCGTCGTCGCCGGCAACGCCCCTGACATCCTCTTCGCCATCCCCGACTTCACGCCGATCATCCGTGAATTGGGCGCGGTGCAGGCGGTGGACGACTTCGTCGCCGAAATTGACGAGACGCACGGTTATCTCGATGTCGGCATTGAGCCTTACACCTCCGATGGTCACGTCTGGGCTATTCCGCTCTGGAATATGGCGCATGCCATCTGGTACAACGTTGATGATCTTGAAGAAGCTGGAATCGAAGAGCCGGCCACTTGGGATGAATGGGCGAGCGCGGTCGAAGCCTTGACCAGCGATGGCCGCTATGGCATCGGCTTGCCCGCCAATCGCAATCTCTACACAGATCAGGTTGTTTATAACTTCATGATCAACGCCGGCGCATCCGATCTATACAATGACGATGGCAGCCTGCGCTTCAACAACGATCAAACCGTACGCGCGCTCGACTTCTATTCGCGGCTCAGCCAATACTCGCCGCCGGACAGCCCGAGTTGGGCTTGGGGCGAGGCGGAAGTCTGCCTGGGCAGCGGTACTTGCGCGATGGTCAATCAGTTCGCCTTTTTGCGCTCCTACGAAGCCAATGGCGGGGACCCGGCGAACCTCGGCGTCATGCCCATGCCCGTTGACGAAGGCGTCGAAGACCCCGGGACGATCTCCTACGTCAATGCCGCGATGATCCTGACCGACGACGCTGCCAAGCAAGAAGCGGCTTACGAGTTTCTCCGTTTCATCTTCCAGCCCGAAAACTACGGCCTGTTCCTCAATATGGAACCGGGCTTGTTCTTGCCCATCACCGAATCCGGCTTTGAATCGGAATCGTATTGGAGTGATCCGCTGGTGGTCAAGTATCGTGACCAGCTCGAGACCGTCCTCGATTATTCGCGTTCGGGCCGGCTCTTCGGCTTCACTGGCGGCCAGACCTTCCCCAGCATCGCCCGCATTTCCGCTCAAAACTTGCTGAGCCAGGTGGGGCAGTTGGTTGTAGTGGATGGCATGGGCGCTGTTGAAGCTGCCGAAGAAGGTGAATACCTGATGATGGAAGCGATCGAATAGCACGGCAAATGTCAGTTTCCTCGGCGCGCGGCCACGCGCTTCGCGCCGGGGAAGAACCTAACCTTTATCGGAACACCTGAATAAGGCAGCGCCTAATCGGCCGAAAGCGCTAGTGTCCAATACCGTAAAACCAAAGCGAGACGAAAGGCGGCGGCGCGCTTTATTGGGCATTTTCATGGTCGCGCCGCTCGTGATATGGCTGGTCGCCACCATCGCCTACCCCATCTTCTCGCTGATCCGCTTAAGTTTTCTCGATGTCGGCGTCATCGGCACCGGCGGCGAATTTGTTGGCCTGGATAATTATCAGCGTGTCCTGAACTCCCGCACCTTCTGGCCCTCAATGGGGCGCAGCGTGGTTTGGGTGCTGGGCAACGGTCTGCTGCAAACCGTCTTGGCATTCGTCGCCGCGCTCGTCTTGAATCTGCCTTTCCAAGGTCGAGCGTTGGCGCGCACCTGGGTCATCCTGCCTTGGATCGTGCCAGCAGTCGTCGCTGTCATCGTCTGGAAGTGGATGCTGGGCACATCGGGCGGCGTCGTCAATATGATCTTGCTCCGACTCGGATTGATTCAGGAGCAGGTTGGGTTTTTCAGCACTGGCAATACGGCCATGGCGTCGCTTGTCGGGATCAATTCCTGGCGTTTCTTTCCGCTGCTGACCATCATCATTCTCGCCGGCATGCAAGGCATTTCGAAGGATCTCTATGATGCCGCCGCTGTTGATGGCGCTAATGCCTGGAAGCGTTTCGTAAATATCACGATTCCCGGCTTGAAACCTGTGCTCTTTGTTATGGGATTGGTTGGCACGCTCTGGTCGGTCAACATTTTTGATGTCATCTACCTAGTCACCGGCGGCGGACCTTCTCGCGCGACCTTAACCATGCCCGTGTTAATTTACGACATGGCTTTTCTTCAGTATCGCTTGGGACGGGCGGCGGCGGCGGCGGTTTTAATGGCGGTCGCAGTGACTATCTTCACAATCGCCTTCATCTATTTCCTCGCGCCACGCTCCGAAGAAGACGACGAGGAATGGCGATGAACGAGGGCAAGCGAGGCCGCGCCATCCGTTACCTGCTGGTGATCCTGGTGATGTTCCTTATCATCGCGCCCTTCTACTGGATCTATAGCTCGTCGCTGAAGGTATCTACCGAAATCGTCGCGCAGTGGCCGACGCTTTTCCCCGAGTCGGTCACGTTCGGGCATTACGCCAACCTGCTCTCCTCGTCGGATTATCCAATTTATCTGACGAACAGCGCGGTCGTCAGCTTCGCCACGATGGTGATCACAGTTGTCCTGTCTACTTCGGCCGCTTATGGCTTGTACCGTTTGCCATTCCCCGGGCGCAAGACGATTTATCGGCTAATCTTGCTTGCTTATATTTTTCCAGGTTCCCTTCTGCTCATCCCGCTCTACGTGATGCTAAGCAGCTTGAATCTGCTTGATACACAGCTGGCGCTTGTCATCATAAACGTCACATTCGCGGCGCCATTTTCCGTTTGGCTGCTCAAAGCCTTCTTCGCCTCCATCCCCTTCGAGCTGGAAGAGGCGGCCAGTCTCGATGGCGCTTCCTGGCTGCAAACGCTGCTGCGGGTGGTGCTGCCGCTGGCATCGCCCGGGGTCGCCAGCGTCGCCATCTTCGCTTTTGTCACTTCCTGGACCGAGTACATGTTCGCCTCCGTCCTCATCATCAGCGATGCCAACCGCACACTTCCCGTCGGCTTGGCCGGCATAATCGGCCAGTACGTCATTGACTGGGGTCTCCTGCTGGCGGGGGCTGGCGCGACCACACTGCCTATCATTTTGCTTTTCGTCCTCATCGGGCGCTTCTTCGTCAACGGCTTGCTCGAAGGCGGCGTAAAAGCCTGAGCACGCTGCAAGTCGTCGGGAAAATCTCATGACCACAAGACTGGGCTTGGAAACCTTTCTCGACTCTTCAACCGATCTTGTTGCCGGCAAGCGGGTCGGTTTGGTCGCCTGCCCCAGCAGCGTCGACCGGCAGTTGCGCAGCAGCATTGACCGCCTCCACCGCCATCCCGCGGTCAATTTGGTCGCCCTGTACGGGCCGGAGCACGGCATCCGCGGCGATGCGCAAGCGGGCGCCAAAGTCGCCAGCGGCATCGACCCGCTGACCAAGCTGCCCGTCCACAGTTTGTACGGCCAGACGCAAAAGCCCAGCGCCGACATGCTGCGCGATATCGACATGATCATCATCGACTTGCAGGAGGCGGGCGTCCGTTTCTATACCTTCGTCGCCACGATGCTGCATGTCATGGAGGCGGCGGCGCGCGCTGGCATCAGCGTCATCATTCTGGATCGGCCGGCGCCGATCAACGGCGAAGTCATCGAGGGGCCCGTCCTGGACCCAGCTTTCAGGTCTTTCGTCGGTCCCGCGCCCCTGCCCGTCCGCTACGGGATGACCATCGGCGAGCTGGCGCGCCTGCTGAATGAAAGGGTGGATTGCGATCTGCAAGTTATCCCGATGCGAAACTGGACGCGCGCCATGTGGTACGATCAGAGCGGTTTGCCCTTCATCCCCTCGTCGCCCAACCTGCCGACGCTGGACGCCGTCACACTCTATCCGGGCACCTGCCTTATCGAAGGCACCAACCTGTCCGAAGGGCGGGGCACAACCCGGCCCTTCGAGTATATCGGCGCGCCCTGGGTGGAAGCCGAGTCGCTGGCCCAGGGGCTCAACGATTTGAAGCTGGCCGGCGCGCGCTTCCGGCCGGTCTATTTCGTCCCGACCTTCGGCAAGTATGAGGGAGAGCTTTGCGCCGGCGTTCATGTCTATGTGACCGACCGCGACCGCTTTCGGCCGGTCAGCGCGATGCTGCATGCGCTGCAGGCGTTGAAGCGCCGCTATCCGGCTGACTTCGCCTGGCGCTCGCCCTGGGTCCCGGGCCGGCGGCGTCCGATCGACTTGCTCTGGGGCAGCGACCGTTTGCGCCGGCATATCGATGCGGATGAATCTGTCGAAGAACTCATCAAAAGCTGGCGGGCCGGCCTGACGCAGTTTTTGCAACTGAGAGCGCGCACCATGTTATACTGAACGGTGTTGAAAGCCTTAGGTCTGTTCACGATTATTATATGGAGGAAGAAAATGAATCCTAAACGATTGCTTTCTTGTCTGGCATTGCTCGGCTTATTATTAGTCGCGTGCAGTTCGGTCGCGCTGGCGCAAGACACTACCTTGACGATGCTGACGCACTGGGGCACGGAAGATCAATTGGCGGCGCAGCAAGCCATCATTGACGCTTACATGGCGGAGAACCCCGATGTCGCGGTCGAGTTGGTCACGGTCGACTTTGGCGAATTGCGGACAAAAATCATTACCGGCCGCACCGCCGGCATCAGCGCCGATGTCTACCACTTCTATCACCTGTGGCTGCCGGACTTCGTCAACGCCGGCGTCCTGGCCGAGCCGCCCCAGGATTCGCTGAGCTATATTGACGAGAATGTCGCCCAGGGCACCATCGACGCCGTCAGCACCCCCGATGGACAAACCTGGGGGTATCCGACCGAGGTCAATCCTTACCTGCTCGTCTACAACAAGCGGCTGCTGGCGGAAGCGGGTTATGACGCGCCGCCGGCGAATTGGGAGGAACTCAAGGAAATCGCCGCCGCCATCACGCAGGTTGATGATACGGGCGCCATCAGTCAAGTCGGCGTGGGTGTCATGCCCGGGTGGGACTCCGGCATCGTGCATCCTTTCAGCGCCCTTCTCTTCTCGAACGGCGGCAATTACCTGAGCGAAGATCGCACGGTTGCGGAATTCAACAGCGAGCAAGGCATCGAGACGCTGCAACTATACGCCGATCTGGTGGCGAGCGGGGGCACCGACCCCAGTATCAACGGTTTGGGTGATTTCCCCAGCGGCACTGTCGGCATGGTGATCATGGCGCCATGGTGGCGGGCGACGCTGCGCGCGGCCGAAGGCATCGACTTCGATACAGAAGTCGGCGTCGCCGAGATTCCTGTGGGACCGAGCGGTGATGCGCCGTCGAGCATCGCCTATACCTGGCTCTTCGCCGTCGATTCCAATTCGCCCAACAAACCGGCCGCCTGGGACTTCATCCACTGGATGAATGCCGAGCATGAAGCAGGCGCTGGTTCCGCGATTGGGGACTTCCTCGTCAACGCGCTCGGCGCCATCCCGAGCTTTGACCATGACCAAGCCGCCTTCGCCGAGTCCATGAGCGATCATTATGTCTCGGCATTCGTCGCCGCCTCCGCTTATGCGCGGCCGGAACAGATCGTCGCCGGCGGTCAGGAGATCAAGACTCTGCTGCAGGTCGAGATTGAAGCCGTCCTAGCGGGGATGACGACGCCGGAAGACGCGCTGGCATCGGTCGAAATGCAGGCGAATGCCATCTTGGAAGAGCAAAGGATGATGGCTGAGGAATAGGCTTTCCAGAACCACAAGCCGAGCGAGGGCTGGGGCAAGCCTGCTCGCATTTCAGCTATCGTATACGCCAAGCAAGCCTGAAGACGCCCCTCCTCATTTACTTGGGGAGGGGCCGGGCCGGGAATGCTAATGTCCTCCCACGCCTCGAAGACCGCCTGGTGGCTGCCAGAGATTCCCAAGAGCGCGCTGATGCGGCGGCGCATGCTCTGGGCTTACGTCTTCGTTTCCGCGCCGATCGTCGCCCTGCTCGTATTCCTCTTGGGGCCGATTCTATTTTCCGGCTGGGTGAGCCTGCACCGCTGGGACATGCTTTCGCCCGTCAACGAGATGCCCTGGCGCGGCTTGAGCAACTACAGCTACCTGCTGACAAAAGACCCGGTCTTTCTAAAATCCCTGGGCAACACATTTCTTTTCGCGATCGGCGGCGTCGGGGCAAATACCGCGCTGGGACTGGGCTTCGCGCTTCTGCTCAACAGCCGCATTCGCGGGCGCACGGTCTGGCGAGTGCTGTATTTCATGCCGGTCATCACCGCGCCATTGGCCTTGGCGGTGATGTTTTCCTTCATCTTCAATCGCAATTACGGCGTCGTCAACAATGTCATCACCGCCTTTGGCTTGCCGCGCCAGCCATTTTTAAGCGGACCCAGCCAGGCGTTGATGACGCTCGTCTTTATCGCTATCTACCAGTACGTCGGCTACTATATTGTGATCTTCCTGGCAGGTTTGCAGGGCATCCCGCAAGATTATTACGATGCGGCGCAGGTCGATGGCGCTGGCAAATGGCAGGAGTTTCGCTTTATTACCTTGCCTTTGCTCCGCCCGGTGATGCTCTTTGTCGTCGTTACCAATACCATCGGCGCCTTACAGGTCTTTGATCTCGTCTTCGCTACTACCGGCGGCGCGCCGGCCAATAGTTCGATGACGGTGGTCTTGCACATGTACAATACCGCCTTCAAATTCTCGCGCATGGGGCGGGCCTCCGCCATGGCCTTCATCCTCTTCGCTATCATCATGCTGATCACCATCGTGCAGGTCCGCCTCTTGCGAGACCGCACTTACCAGGACTGAGGGCGATGTCGGACCATTCATCTCCGCTGCAACCAATGGGCTCGGCCGTCAAATATCTGGTCTTGTTCGGGGGCGCCTTCGTCATGGTCTTCCCCTTTGTTTGGATGATCATCGCCTCGCTGATGACCGCCGGCGAGATTCAACTGCGCCCGCCCGTTTGGCTGCCGGCCGAACCGCAGTTCGGCAACTACATCGACTTGACCGAATCCATTCCCATTGGGCGGCTCTATTTCAACAGCCTCTTCACCTCGGGCTTGATCGTTTTCGGGGTGCTGCTGAGCAGTTCGCTGGCTGGCTTCGCCTTCGCCAAGTACCGCTTTCCGGGCCGGGAAGCCCTCTTTTACCTGATATTGGCGACCATGATGATTCCCTTCTTCGTGACGCTCATCCCGGTGTTTTTCATCGTGCGGCAGTTGGGCTGGATCGATACCTATCAGGGGCTGGTCGTGCCCGGGCTCACCTCCGCTTACGGCATCTTCTTGATGCGCCAGTTCATCGTAAGCCTGCCGGACGAGTTGATCGACGCCGCCCGCATCGACGGCGCGTCGGAATTAAGAATCTTCTGGCGGATTGTCCTACCGCTGGTCAAACCAGCTTTGGCTACCCTGGGCACTTTCACATTCATCGGTTCCTGGAATGCCTTCCTGTGGCCCTTGCTGGTCATCAACAGCCGCGAACTGATGACCTTGCCCCTCGGCATCAATTCGATGAAGAGCCTCTATGCCGATAATACCAACTTGCTGATGGCCGGCACTGCCGTCGCCGTCATTCCGATGTTATTTGTATTCATCTTCTTGCAGCGCTATTTCATTAAGGGAATCGCGCTCACAGGCTTGAAAGGATAATGGACGCTTATGGAAATCCGATCATTCCGGGGCAAAGACGAATCTGAACTGCTGGATGTATGGCAGCGCGCCATGTCCAGCGATCGCATCAGCGACAGCCTCTTCCGCAGTCAAGTCTTGCTCGATCCCAACTTCCACCCCGATTACCTGCCCGTGGCTGTCGAGGACGGGCGCGTGGTCGGTTTCATTCTCTGTCTGGCGCGGCGAGTGCCTTATTTTCTGCAAGGCATGGACCCGGCTGAAGCCTGGATCACCGCCTTTGGCGTTCATCCCGATTACCGCGGCCGCGGCATCGGCAGCGCTCTCTTCACGCATATCATCGACAAGCTGCGGGAAGAGGGACGGACCAATGTTGATATCTCGCCTTATGTGCCCAATTATTTTGTGCCTGGCATAGACACACAGGCCTATCCCGATACCATCCGCTACCTGCAAGAACGCGTCGGCTTCAGGACCTTGTATCAGGCGATCAGCATGGGGGCGGACCTGAGCGGCTTTCAAATCCCGGCCGAGATCCAAGCCCGCATCGACCGCAGCGAAGCCGAAGACGGCCTGACAATCCGACCGATTGAAGCCACCGATATACCCGACTTGATGCCATTTTTGGTCGAGCACTTCGGCTGGGACTGGTTTCGGCATGCTCAGAGTTACCTGCTCGAATACTTCGGCGATAGCCCGCATCGCATTGCTTTCCTGATCGCGCGAGACAAGGGCGAGGTGGTGGGCTTCTGTCAACAGCGCAACGAACGCTATGGACCTTTCGGCGTTCGTCCGGATTGTCGCAATCGAGGAATAGGCAGAATGTTGCTCTTCAAGTGCCTGGAGCAGATGAGCGCCAAACATATCTTTTTTGCCTATTTCCTCTGGACAGATGAGGACGCGGCCCGCTTGTATTCGCTCGCCGGCTTCGAGCGTCGGCGGGAATTCGCTGTAATGCGCAAAGACCTGTAGAGAAGAGATAAGGAGAAATAACGTATGTCCGGACACCTGATGGTCGTTGGCGGCCACATATCCGATGCCGAGAACATGGCGGGCGCCGTCATGTTGAAGCACAAGAAAGCCGGTTGGGATATCACCGTCGTGCATGCGACGACGGGCGAAAAGGGCCATCCTACGCTCAGCGCGCAGGACTATCTCAAGATGCGCCTGGCGGATGCGCAGGCCTCGGCCGAGTTTATCGGCGCCAACATGGAACTCCTGCCTTATGGCGATGGCGAATTGCCGGTTGACGATCGCTCAATCTGGCTGATGGCGGATCTCATCCGCAAGTACAGACCCACCCTCATCATCACCCATTGGAAGGGCAGCTTCCACATCGACCACAACAACACGCATGACGTGGTCATGAAGGCCTTATTCCGCGCCGGCTTACCCGCCTTCGAACGCGAACACCCGGCGCATTCGCCGCAAGCCGTCCTCTTTTCGGAAAACTGGGAGGATATGGAAGGGTACAACGCCGATATCTATCTCGATGTCAGCGATGTCTTTGACGACTATCTCAAGCTTTTGAAGACGCATGCCCTCATGCGGGAGAGTTATTCCAGCTTTCGCTATTGGGATTATTACAAGGCCTTGGGAGAAGCTCGGGGCGCCCTCGGCGGATACGACCGCGCCGTGACCTTGATGCGTCCGCGCAGCCTGTATTCTTTCGAGCGCAAGAGCGGTCTCTTGCTGGAGGGCTAAAGACAGCCCCGCGTATCCTCAGGCAATCGGCCGAAGACATGGCGCATTTTTGCTTCGCGGCCTGGACTTGCAACACTTATCCCGACCACTCCTGCAATGTCGCCAGCAGTTCATCACGGGCCGGCGGCTTCTTCAGGTAGCCGTCAGCGCCCAGCGACAGCGCCAGTTCCTCCATTTCCAGCACGGAGCAAATGAGCACCGGCAGTTCCGCAGTCGACGGATGATTTTTGAAGCGCTGCAAGATCTGCCAGCCATCCGCCCCTGGCAGCATCACATCCAAAATGACGCATAAGAGCGGCGCGCCCTGCGCGATACTCAGCGCCTCGCCTTCTTCCCGCGCCGCCAAGAGCTGATAGGGCTGCTTGGCCAGATAGCGCTTGAACAAAGCGATGGTGTCCGGATTGTCGTCCACGATTAGGACCCGGTGAACTTTCCGCTGGAATCTCAGCGTCAGCCGCGGCGGCCCTGGCTCATATTGCAAGCGCGCATTCACACTCTTCATCAGCGCCAGCGCGGTGCGGTCGCTGCCAAGCCGCTGCCAAATATCCTGCGCCGCCGCCAAACCGGAAAAGGCGATCGTCGGCTCGTCTCGTTCCGTCGCCAAGGCGATGCTGATCCGCCCGCCGGGCGGCATCCCAGCCATAAGATCATTCAGCAGATAGATCATCAACTGACGGAAGACCGGCTGCGACACTTGCAGATGGACCGGCGCGCCGGCCCCGTCGACGCGAATGTCGATCTCGCGCTGCCGGGCGATCACTGCCGTCGAGCGCAACGCCGCCAAGATTTCGGTTTCGGCGTCAAAGCTGGCCTGGCCCCGATCGACGCTCAAGTATTCCAGTTCATCAACCAGGGAAGTTGTTTCGGGAGCGCGCGCGCCAGCAAAATGTTTGTCCCAGATAACTCGGCTGATCGTTTGCAGGGCCCGCTGATGCTCGCGATAATATTGCCGCTCACTCAAAGCCAGCCGCTGCAGGACCTCGCTGGTGCCCTGCTCCTCGATATAACGGAGCAGCAGTATGTGGTAGAGGCGGTTCCGCCGCGATGTCCGCCCCCCGGCATCTTCCCGCCGCAAGTCTTCTATCGCCGCCAGGACCGCGCCGCGAATCGCCCCCGTGCGTTCCTTGCCGCTATGCTCGCCCGCCAGTTGCCGCGCCACCGGATTCTCGACCAGCTTCAAGTAGTCGTAGAGATTGCTCAACAAGTCGCGGATATTATCTTCGAATTCGCCACTATAGATCGTCATCGCAGCATCAAGCTAATATGGCAGGAATATGGCAGTCCAACGCCAGTACCGCCGCGTTAGAGTTTAGGCAGGTGGAAAAGACTATATCAAAGAGTAGCGCGCCTTTCCAAACGGGCGACCGTCACAGCAACACACCAGCATCCCCACGTCGCCATTCACGCAAATCTGTCCACCTTGAGTTATCATCAGGAGGAGGGAGGCCCCGATTGACGCTAGAAGTTGCACAAGTTCGTTCGCCGTATTGTTAGTAATCGAGGTGAAAAATGCTCCGCTCACACAAATTACTCACGCTTCTCGTCCTTCTGGTCTTGCTCGTTGGCGCCGTCGTCAGCGCGCAGGATGATGGCTTGAAGCTCACTGGCTGGCCCTACGAAGTTGATGTCGTGACCGAGAACCTGGGCCGCTTTACCGATCAATCGGGCCATGGGGCTGTCTTCTTGCCCTTCCCCAGCAACGAGTACCGCGACAAGATGGTCGCCAGCTTCGTCGCCGGCACCGAATTCGATGTCGCCTACGTCCGCGACAGCTACCTGGCGGAATGGGCATCGGCGGGCTGGATCGTGCCGATATCCGGTTTGGAAGGCGCCGATGAACTGCTGGCGGATCTGCCCGCGGGCATCATCGAGCAGATGTCCTACGATGGCGAGGTCTATGGCCTGCCCTACTATTCCGGCGTTCAGACGATGGCCTACAACGCGGCGCATCTGGAAGCGGCCAGCGTTGATGGACCGCCCGAAACCTGGGACCAGATGCTGGAACAAGCCCAGATGATCAAAGACGCCGGCGTGGTGGATTATCCCATTTTGATGCAGTTGCGCAGCGGCGAGAACTACTTGCTGCGCGAATGGGAGACGCTGACCGCCTCGCGCGGGGGCCGTCTCTTCGACGAGGACTTCAACCCCTTGTTCCATCTCGAGGGCAGCGCCGCCTGGGAGGCGCTCGATTGGCTGACGGAAGGCCTGGACGCCGGCCTGATCGATCCGGCTTCGCTGACCGATGATGACGGCACGCTGTTGATGGCGGCCGGCACCACCTCCTTCATGACCACGACCGACTACACGCTCAAGGCGATGAACGATCCGGAACAGTCTAATGTGGCTGGCGACATCAAGAACGCCCTCGTGCCCGGCACCGATGAGGTTCGCAGCGGCACCTGGGGCTACGTCCGCCTGTACGCGATTACCAACGGCGCGGAAGACAAGGATGCCGCCTGGCAACTGGTGCAATTCCTGGGCGGCAAGGATGCCACTGGCGAATACTACGTGCCCAAGCGCTGGGCGCTGGAATTCGGCCTGGGCTTCTCGCCGGCGCCGCTCTATGAAGACGAAGATGTGCGCAACTCGCTCTCCGGCTGGATCAATCCCGACCTGCTGAGCGAGCAATCCGAATACGCCATCTCGCGTCCCTACCGCTTTGTGCCATTCTTCTCCGATTGGGAGATCGGCAGTTGGGGTCCGCTGCAAGCCGCCATCCTCGGCGATGCCGATAAGGGCGAGGTCCTCAACGAGCTGGCTGAGGAATGGAACGAATTGAAGGAAGATTGGGGTTACTAGTCCCCCGATCGATGCAAGAAATCGCGGGCGATCCACCGGGTCGCCCTATACCAATTACAACAGGTGAATCTGTAGGGGTCAGTCGGTGACTGACCCGCCACCATCTAAGGAAGACCGCCGTGCAGACCAGGCGCGAGACAGAACAAAAGGAAATGTCACAAGGCCTGATGGCGCTGCTCTTCAGCGCGCCGGCCGTGTTGATCATCGCCGCCACCATCCTCGTGCCTTTTCTTATGGCGGTCTTCCTCAGCCTGCACAACTGGAACCTGAAGCGCCCCGGCCGCGAACGCTTCATCGGCCTGGAGAATTACACCGACTGGCTCACCGACAGCGATTTTTGGGAGCCCCTGCGCACCACCTTCACCTTCGCCATCCTGGCGGTGGTGCTCATCGTCTTCATCGCCCTGCTCATCTCCCTGCTGCTCAACGAGAAGTTCCCGGGGCGCGGCGTGCTAAGAGCGCTGCTCCTGGTGCCCTGGGCCATCCCGTCGGTGGTGAACGCCCTGCTTTGGAAGTGGCTGCTCAATCCTCAATACGGCTTGGTCAACGCCATCGCTTTCGAAATCGGAATCATCACTGAATATCAGAATGTGCTCGGCAGCATGCCCAGCGTGATGATCTGGCTAGTCATCGCCTATTCCTGGATCCATATCCCGCTGGCGACCTTGCTGCTGCTATCCGGCTTGCAGACCATCCCCGGCGACATTTACGAATCCGCCATTGTCGATGGCGCGGGGGTCTGGCAGCGCTTCCTCTTCATCACCCTGCCCCTGCTGCGCCCCATGCTCAGCATCGTCATCATCTTCGAGATGATTTTCGCCCTCAAAGTCTTTGACATTATCTTCGTGCTCACCGCCGGCGGACCGGCTGACTCCACCAATGTGCTGGGCTGGACAATCTATACCGAGACCTTCCGCAAGCTGGACTTCGGCGCGGGCAGCTCGGTCGCCATGCTCCTCGGCGCCATCACGCTGGCGCTGGCCATCTTGTTTTACGTTTTCCTGGACAGGGGGGTGGAGCAATAGTGAAGCAGCGCGCGCGCATCCGCCTGATCGTCATCTACGTCGCGGCCGCCATCGTATTGCTGGGCACGGTCGGTCCCTTCCTCTGGTTGGTCAGTTCCAGCTTTCAGTACGAGCGTCAACTGCTGAACCGGCCGCCGCAATGGCTGCCCAACCCGATCGTGCTCGACAGCTACCGCGAGATTTTCGAGGGAGCGGTCCTGGGCGAAGCATCGGGCGTGCCCTATCAGTCGCGGATCTTCCTGCGCTCCTTCGCCAACAGCTTCTTCGTCGCCGGCAGCGTGGCCGCCATCGCCGTCCTGACCGGCGCTTACGCCGCTTATCCGCTGGCGCGCCTGGATTTTCGCGGCCGCAGCACCCTGCTCTTCGGCATTCTGGCCAGCCGCTTGATTCCGGCGCTTTCGCTGGCCATCCCTATCGTGCTGGTCGCCAAGCAGATCGGCATGAGCGACAAGATCATTTCGCTGGTCTTCATCAACCTGTCATTCATCCTGCCCTACGTCATCTGGCTGCTGCAATCCTACTTCAAGACCATCCCGATGGAACTGGAAGACGCCGGGCGCATTGATGGCTGCAGCCGCCTGCAAGTGGTGCACAAGATCATTTTGCCGCTCTCGCTGCCCGGTTTGACCTCGGCCGGCATTCTCGCCTTCTTGCTCACCTGGGGCGAGTTCCTCTTCGCGCTGCTGCTTTCGGAAAGCCCCGCCTCCTACACCAGCACGGTGGTCGTCTCCCTCTTCGCCACCGATGTCGATGTCAGCTTCGTCAGCATCATCACCGCCGGGGTGATTTCGGTGATTCCGCCCATCGCCTTCGCCCTCATCTTCCAGCGCTTCATCATCAGCGGCTTGCTTTCGGGCTCGCTGAAGGGCTAGCTCTGTGCCCTCTGTGTTCTCAGTAACTGCAAGTAAGTTATGCAAATCTCGTCTCAAGAAAATTTTCTTTTACCACAGAGGAAAATGAGGGTACACAGAGGGCACAGAGGGTTTTGTATTGTTTCGATACTGTCGCAATGTAGGCAGCCATCCAACAAATGAAAACTTTCGCTGGCGTACAATCACTTCATTGATTTACTCGGTGTCCTCAGTGTATCCTCTGTGTTCTCTGTGGTAAGCATTTGCATGACTTTCTCGCACTTACTTCTGTGGTTAAATGAATGCTATAAAGCGCCATTCGAGAGCGAGGCGCAACCATGCCATTCAACATCAAGAAACGCGGCAAACTCACCTACTATTACGAAGGCGATGAGCCGGTCCTTTCCAACATGGTCGTCGAAACCCTGCCCGATGGCGACCTTCGCATCTGCTTCGCCGGCTTGACCGGCGGCTTCTCGGCGAGCGGCATCCTCAAGCTCGATACGGTCGCGACGATGGAGCCAGAGATCGAAATCCCGCTCGTCTTCCAATGCTGGGAATTGTGGCTGCGGGAAGCCGGCATCTGTGATTCCATCGCTGATATCGACTTCATCGAGATGCATGCCTTCGGCACGCAGCCAAAAGCGCCCAATCCCCAGCTAGACCCGGCCGGCTACCAAGCCGAACTGGAACGCCTGCGCGCCGCCTACGCCCGCGCCTATCGGAACTTCTTCAAAGAACATTGCCCGGAAAACGGCGTGCCCGCCCGCTTCACCGTGCATGTCGTGGATGTGCCCGACCAAGCGGCCAGCTACGAATTCTACGCCACGGCGCTGTATCAGCGGGGATCGCGGGATTAAGCCATGCCCCTCGGCATGTATAATGATTGCCGGTCTTATCATCGCCACCATGAAGCGATTCACGATATAAGGAAGCTGTTGGTGAAAATCAAGCATCTTGCAACCATAATCGCAAGTTTTCTTCTCTTCGCTGTCGCCTCGGCGCAGCCGTATTCTATACGCGCAAATAGAGGACTCAACTTGAGAGCCGCGCCCAGTCTCAATGCCGATATTGCCGCGACAGTTAGGACGGGCGATATTCTGCACGTCATGGACCATGTCGGCAGCTGGCTGAAGATCAACAGAGACGGAAACGAAGTCTGGCTGGCGGATTGGGTCAATTACAGCCGCGTTGACCAGGCGACATCCCAGACAGAAACAACAGCGGAAATAGACAATTGCTGCTTCGTTGATCGTGAATGCGCCACAGACCATCAGTGGGTAGACGGGTATTGGGCATATCAAAACGGACATTGTGCCACGGAGACATCATCACAACCGATGACCCCGACTACCAGCGAAACAAGCCTCATCGACAACTGCTGCTTCGCCGGTTGGCTTTGCAGGACTGATCAGGAGTGGCAAAACGGCTATTTTGCCTACCAATACAATCAATGTGGGCAAGGGGCGCCGACGGGTTTCGTGTCCAGTTGCTGCCAATCGGGCTGGAATTGCAGCACGGAATTAGACCAGTGGCTAGGAGATAAAGTCATCAAAGAGGGTTTTGAATGCGACCAGCCCAAACAGGTCGCTTATGGACGAACTGTGATTGACGGCTCGGAGACATTCATCCGGCAAATCAACGCCTCGCTCGAGTACCTCAAAGCGAGGGTGCCGCATTGGTACGCATACATCGTCAACGGTGTACGGAAAATACGCGGCGGACCCTGGGGACCCGGCACTTTTGCTTTGCAGGACTCCCTCAACATCGCGCCGCCCCATGCCAGGGAAGCCACGATTGTACTTGCCGGCACCCTTCTGCACGAGGCCTGCCATGTGAACAGGATCATGGAGGGATCATTTTTCACCACCAGCGGATATGACACGGTAGAAGGCTTTTCCGTTGAGGAAAACATTTGTGAAGTCTTGCGTGAAGGCGCGTTGACAGAGGCCAATCCTCGCCGACCGATCAACCCGTGGCTCGAAGCAGCTCTCGCGCATTACTTCAATAACGGCGGCCAGTTTGACTTTCAAGCCGCCGCCAACGGTCAGCGAGACCGCGCCTTTTGGCTGCTTTCGCAGGGCATCTAAGAACCGAACGTGGACCATGCCCCTCGACATCCTCACTATTGGCGAAGCATTGGTCGAGGTCATGCGGATTGACATCGACCAGCCGCTAAGCCAGCCCGGTCCCTTCACCGGCCCCTACCCCAGCGGCGCGCCCTTCATCTTCGCGACGCAAGCCGCCCGCCTGAGCATGACAGCGGCCGCTATCGGCGCGGTCGGGGCGGATGCCTTCGGCCAATGCCTGCTGAAGCAACTGGAGGTCGATGGCGTTGTGACGGAGGGCGTGCGCCAATTGCCCGACGAGACGACCGGCATCGCCTTCGTCGCCTACAATGCCGATGGCTCGCGGAACTTCGTCTTCAGCCTGGGCGCGGGCGGGCGGCTCAGCGCGGACATGCTTCTGCCCGAGTTATTTGAGGGCGCCCGCTGCTTTCATGTCATGGGCTCGACCTTGTCGATGAGCGTTGAGGCGCTGCAGGTCTGCCGTGAGGCGCTGCGACTGGCGGTTGCTGCCGGCGCGCTGATCAGTTTTGATCCCAACCTGCGGCCGGAGCTTCTGCCGCCGGAAGCGGCGCGCCTCGCTTTCGCCGAATTCATGTCGGCCGCCGGGATTCTGCTGCCGACTGCCGCCGAATTGCTGCAACTTACCGCCGCCGATAGTCTCGATCAAGCGGTGGATATACTGCTCGCCGAGCGCCCCGACCGCATCATCGTCGTCACGCGCGGGGCGGCCGGCTGCACCGTTTACAGCGCAGACGGGCAGGTGGAAGCGCCGGGTTACCGCGTGGACGAAGTCGACCCCACTGGCGCCGGCGATTGCTTTGACGCCGGCTTCCTCAGCGAATTGCTCGCGGGCAAGCCTCCTGTTGAGGCGGCGCGGCTGGCGAATGCTTGCGGCGCGCTGGCTGTCACGGCCAAGGGCCCGATGGCGGGGGCGATGACTCGCGCCGAAGTCGAGCGTTTCATGGCGCGTCAGCGGTGATCCTGAAAGAGGTCGCGGGTTTGCTCGGTGCTCTCGATGCGCCAGTTCAGCAGCGCGTCCAGCAGTTCGCGCTTGACTTCTGCCAGCGCCTCATCATCCCAGAGATTGTTTTCCTCGCCCGGATCAGCTTCCAGGTCGAAGAGTTGACCGTAGTCCTGATTGAGGAAATGCACCAGCTTGTAGCGCTCGCCGCGAACCATGGTCATCAGCGGCCCGCCGTAGACGGTATCTTGCGGATGTTCGGCGAAGACCAGTTCGCGCCCGCTCCAGGCGTCGCCCTGCAGCGCGGGCAGCAGCGAGCGAGCCTGCATGTTCTCAGCCGGCTTGATGCCCGCCATTTCGAGTATCGTGGGGCCGATATCCATCCACTGGCATAACTCGGCGAAGCGCCGCCCGCCGGTAAAGCGACCGGGCGCCCAGAAAATCGCCGGCACGCGGGTGATGATGTCGTACATGGTCCACTTCTGGATATGGCCATGGTCGCCCAGGCAGTCGCCGTGGTCGCTGGTGAAGATGACGATGCTGTTCTCCAGGTAGCCCTGCTGCTCCAGCGCGTCCATAATGTCGCCTACCTGCTTGTCGATCATGCTGACGTTGGCGGCGTAGTAGGCGCGCAGGCGTTGCAACTGCAAGCGCGACGGCTCAAGTTGATGCACGATGGAATCGTGATCGACCTCGGTGTTGTGCTGGCGCAGTTGCTGGAAGGGCGGCGGCTGCCCGTCGAGATCGGCTTGTTTCACTTCGGGCAGGGGCAAATCGCGGTCGATGTATTCGGCGGCGGCCTCGGGCGTAGGATCGTAAGGCGGATGCGGACCGGGAAAGCCGATTTGCAGGAAGAGCGGCTGCTGTCGGGGACGGTTGCGCAGCCAGCTGCAGGCCAGCCCGCCGACGAAATTGTCGGAGTGGGTTTCGGGCGGCAGGTCCCAAGTAAATGCGCCCATGCGCTCGCGATAGTCCTCGCGCTGGCGGTATAAGACGCGCTGCTGCTTGACCAAGCCGCGCGCTTCCAGCGCTTTGTCCCACTGGTCCATGTACTGGCGACCTTCGAGGAAGCGGTCTTTGTTCTCCACCACATAGCGCTCGTGGAAGCCCATCGGCGTTTCGAAGGGCTTGGTGTGCATCTTGCCGATGTTGACGCAATGGTAGCCGGCCGCGTTCAAGTCCTCGACCCAGGAATGCCGCCAGCGGTCGGCGTTGCGCATGATGCCGGTGACGTGGGGGTAGTAGCCGGTGAAGAGCCCCGCGCGGGCCGGGGCGCAGGAGGGCGCGGTGATGTGGCAGTTATCGAAGCTGACGCCCTCATGGACAAGGCGGTCGAGGTTGGGTGTGTCCATGTAGGGGAAGCCGAGGGCGTTGATACTATCGTAGCGCTGCTGGTCGGTGATGATGAGGATGATATTGGGCGGGGTCATGGGCGGCTCCTAGGCGGTGTTTAACCACAGAGATCACAGAGGGCGCAAAGGGGTTTGGGGCAAAGCCGGGACTGAGCTTGAAAAGCCCGTGAATCGCCCACCTCTTCCTGCCACCGGTACGGGCGAGCGGTGGCTTGTGCAGTCTCGAATTAGATCGGTACGTTCTCCAGAGAGTATTTGATTAAAGTTTGTCCTTTGTCCGTTTCGGACAAAGAAAAATATTTTTCGGACATAGAAACCGGTTTCCTCGGCGGATCGGACAAAAGGCAGGCACCCGTCGGTAAGAATTTGGTATGCCGGCGCGGTGGGGCAAGAGCCGGGATAAAGGCGAGAATCGGCGGAGGGCATGGGCTGGGCGCCGCGATTGAGAGGCTGCGAGAAGTGATCCATAGGAGAAGTGTAGCATGACATAAAGAGGCGATCAAGAACGAATGTTCACAAGAGTTGAATACTGTGGCGATGACTCTCTTGGCGGATTGGGGGCGGGGTTGTTGGTATGCAGGCGTTTCGGCGAAACGCCCCTACGGGTTGGGATGGCTGTGCCGGCGGGTGATTCGGGCTTCAAGCGTACTTGGGATTATCCACAACAACCGCCTCGCCATCGCGCAGCACCACCAGCTTGCGGAAGCCATCGCGCTCGATCGTGCCGTAATCGTGGCCGGCGCGGGCTTCCCAGACGCTGAAGAAGACGAAGTCCTCGGCGCCGATGTTGACTGTGCGGTGTGCCCAGTAAGGCGGCACATAGGCGGCGCTGCCGGCGGTCATCTCGAGTTCGCTGGTTTCGCCCTCAGCAGTTTGCAGCAGCAGCAGGCCTCGGCCGGACAAGCCGAAATAGACTTCGCCTTGTTCGCGGCGGGCGTGGTAGTGGCCTTTGGTCATGTGGCATTCGCCGCCGATGGTCCCGGGCAGGATACGCGTGGTGCAATGCGGGATCTGGCCTTCCTCGACCGGCAGCTCAACCGTATGCACCTCATAGATGAGGCGGTCGCCTTCGCTCTCGAGTATGCGGGCGGCGGCCTCGGGGTCAGCGACCATCCCGATCATATCGCTGAGACGGCGCTGATAGACGCCGCGGCGCGGGGAGAAGACGCCGCTGGCGAAATCGACTTCGGTGACAAAGGGCTGGGTCAGGGTCATGGTGATGCTCGCTCCGAATGTGCTAGAGATAGTTTCATTTAACCACAGAAGTAAGCGCAAGTAAGTAATGCGAAAAAGCGAGCCTTGCAGGGACGACCAATCTGATCGTCCGCTGCGGCTGCGACTTGTGATTTCGGGCGACATGGTATGTCGCCCCTACAGTATCGTTGCTTTAGCGAAGTTTGCATTACTTTATTGGTTCTACAGAGATTAGCTTGGCCGGCGGAATTCGGCGGCGGCAGCGGAGAGTTGATCGAAGGCGTCTTGGTCGAGTTGGAGGTCGAAGATTTCGGCGATGACTTCGGTCCAGCCGCGCAGAAAATACATCCAGCCGTCTTCGATAGTCAGGTCGAGCGCGTCCGCCTGCGCCGCCGCTCCTCGCAGGAAGTCGCGTTGACCGCGGTAGTTCAGCTCCCAGACCAAGCCATGTTGCGGAAAATGGGCGGCATCTGTCAACGGAGAGCCAGGACGATCCTTGCCCAAGCCGGTAGCGTTGATGACCAGCGAGCCGGCCGGCAGACCGTGAAGCAGGGCGTCATTGTCGGCGGCGCTGCGGCTGAGATGGTATTCGAATTGAATCGGGCTGGACAGCCACTCGTGAATCCGGCGGATCGAGTCCAGCCGGTCGGGCAGGACATCGGCGAGTGTGAAGCGGCGGGGATAGCCGGCGGCGGAACCTGCCCGCGCCAGGCAGACGCTGATGGCGACGGCCGCCCCGCCCGCGCCGAGGCAGAGTGCATCGCGGTCGGGCTGATTCCAGTGACCGCGCGGGACGAAGTGGTCCAGCGCCAGCGCCGATGAAATCGGGTCTTTGGCAAACCCGCGCAGTCGTCCCTCGCGCTTGACCAGGCAAGAAACTTCATCGCAGATCTCGGCGTAGGGATCAAGCCGGTCAAACATATCGCGGCAGGCTTGCAGCAGATCAATCTTGTGCGCGGTTATCAGCGCGCCTTTCACAGACGGGTCGTCGAGGATGCTCTGCAGGACGCCGCGGTAGGATGCCGCCGGCGCGCGCAAGGGCAGGTCAATGCCAACGATGTCGCAATTGATGCCGAGGATATCCGACCACTTGGGGAAGATCTTCATGATGGAAGAGCCGCCGGTGGAGACGCCGATGAAGATGAGCTTGGTTTTGGAAGGCAAGGGAACTCGCTTCTCTAGGTATCACGAATGTGATGCTTTCTTTACCGCCGAGTTAAATGAGTGGTGGCGCAGAAGGGCGAGCCAAGGTTCGCCCCTACAGATTTCACTTGTTTTGCGTCTATTTGTAACCGCGTCATTCTCTCAAAGCGCGGCGATATCGTCATAGACCGGCTCGAGCGCGTCATAGAGGCGATTGAATATCGGCATCATGCGCTCGTAGATCGCTTGGGCTCGCGGGTCCGGCATGAGGGTCGCGGCGACCGCGTTCATCTGGTGGATCAACTCGAAGCCGGGATAGAGGCCGACGCCGACCCCGCCGACGAGGGCCGCGCCCATCGAAGTCGCTTCTTCCAGGATGGCCAGCCGCTGCACCGGCATGCCGTAGATATCGGCCATGATCTGGTTCCAGACGCGTCCGCTGGCGCCGCCGCCGATGAGGCGCATCCGAGTGATCTCGGTGCCTTGGGCGCGGAAGGCATCGAGGATGACGCGCAGGTTCATGGTCACGCCTTCGAGCACGGCGCGGTACATGTGGGCGCGGCTATGGCGGATGGTCAAGCCGATGAATGCGCCGCGGGCGTGGGGATTCCAGCGTGGACTGCGCTCGCCCAGCAAATACGGCAGGAAGAAGAGCCCTTCCGCGCCCGGCGTCACCTGGGCGATTTCCAGGTTGATGAGTTCGTAAGGGCTGATGCCGAGGCGCTCGGCGGTTTCTTTCTCGAAAAGCGAGAGTTGGTCGCGCGTCCATTGGTAAGAGGCGCCGGCCGCCTGCATGGTGCCGGTGGGCATGAACATATCGGGGATGACATGGCCGAAGGTGAAGGTGCGGTAAGCGGGGTCGTAGATCGGCTCGGGCGTGGAGAGGGCGATCCAGGATGACGAGCCGACGTAGTTGTAAGCCGAGCCGGCGTCGATCACGCCAGCGCCGGCCGCGGCGCAAGCGCCATCCCCGCCGCCGATGACCACCGGTGTGCCCGCCGCCACGCCGACCTCAGCGGCGACAGCGGGCTGCACTTCGCCAACCACATCGGTGGAGAGGTGAATCCGCGGCAACTTCTCCGCCGGCAGGTCAACCGCATCGAGGATCGCGCCCGACCATTCGCCCGCCCTCAAGTCGTAGAGGTTCATGCTCGAGGCATCGGAGGGGTCGGTGACAAAAGCGCCGGTCAAGCGAGCGACGATGGAATCTTTGGCGTGAAGGAACTTATAAGTATCGCGGTAGATATCGGGCTGGTTATCGCGGAGCCAGAGGATCTTCGCCAGCGAATAGGAGGCGCTGAGGCGGTGGCCCGTGATTTGATAGACATCTTCAAAAGCCAGGCGCTCGCCGATCCAGCGCTCTTGAGCGAGGGCGCGTTGATCAGCCCAGATGATGGCGTTGCGCAGGGGACGGGCGTCGCGGTCGAGCGGGACCGCGCCCATCATCTGCCCGCTGAAGGTGATGCAGGCGATGTCGTCGCCGCGAACGCCGGTCTCGCTGAGCAGATGCCGGGTGGAGCGGCAGACCGCCTCCCACCAGTCGTTCGGGTCTTGCTCCGCCCAGCCGGTATGGGCGTATTCGGTGCCGTAAGCCTGGAAAGCAGCGCCGACCAGCGCCCCCTCGCTGTCGTAGAGAGTGGCTTTGTTGCCGGTGGTGCCGAGGTCATGCGCGATGACGTAGTTTGTCATTTGCCGCTGGTCCATTTGAGAGCCGCAAGTGGGAGAAGCATACAGAATTCGCCCCGCGAATACAAGCAGCCTGTTAGATTATGGATATTCACGTTAAAATGCTTCTGCGCGTCTGCTGGCATTGGCCTCCGCAACCGCGCTTTTCTTGAGGTACAGTATCCAATAGCAAGGGAGTGCAACAATGACTAAACTATCTCTTTTCGTTCTACTCGCGCTGCTGACCGTCGCGATTGCGGCGCCGGCCGGGGCGCAAGATTTCTCGGGCCAGACCGTCGTTGTGGTGACGCAGACGGGTTCTGCCATTGGCGGTCCGGTATTGGACAAAGGACCGATCTGGGAAGAGGCGACCGGCGGCAATATCGAATTGCAGACCTTCGCCTTTGGCGAGCTCTTCGAGAAGATCGTCACCGCGCTTTCGACCGGCTCGGGCGATTATGATGTCTTGATCTACGCCGCCGACTGGGCGGGCGACATCATGGCGCCGGGTTATGTGATGGAGATCCCGGGGGCGACGCTGAACGCTATCGAATCCGATGATGTCATCCCGCTTTATGCCGACCGCATCACGACTTGGGGCGGCGTGCCCTATGCCCTGCCCTACGATGGCGATGCCCACATGCTTTATTATCGCAAAGACCTGGTCGATAACGAGATGTACGCGGCCGATTTCGAGGCGCAGTATGGCTATGCCTTGGGCGAGCCGGCCACCTGGACGCAATATCGCGATATCGCCGAGTTCTTCAACGGCATGGAAGTGGATACCGCCGGCTCGATGGCGCCGATCTATGGCGCGCTGGAAGCGCAGCGCCGCAACGCGCAGTCCTACTGGGTTTATCTTTCCCGCGCCGCTGGCTACGGCAAGGTGCCGGGCAACCCCTGCTTCTTCTTCAGCTGTGATGACATGACGCCGCAGGTCAACAACCCCGGTTGGGTGCGCGCGCTCGAAGAATACATCGACATCCGCAATGTCGGCGATCCGGAGATGATCAACTACGATGTGGCCGATACGCGCACGCTGATGGCGACCGGCACGGCGGTACTGAACCTCGACTGGGGTGATGTCGGCACGATTTCGGTCGATGAGAATGTCTCGCTGGTCAAGGGCGCTGTCGGTTTTGGCGTGCTGCCCGGCGGCGATTCCTACTGGGATTACGAAGCCGGCGAATGGGTGATGGAAGAGAATCCGGCGCCCTTCATCGCTTTCGGCGGGTGGATCATCTCGATCGCGGCCGATAGCGATGTGACCGAAGCCGCGCTTGATTTCGCCTCCTTCCTGGCGAGCAAGGATGTGGTGAACGAATTGGCGGTCACGGGCGGAACCGGCATCAATCCGAGCCGCTTCAGTCAGTTGGCGGATACGGCGCCCTGGGTTGCGGCGGGCTTCGATGAAGAAAGCGCCGCCGATTACCTGGATGCCATCCAGAATACGATCAACCATCCCAACGCCGTGCTCGACATTCGCATCACCGGCTCGGCTGAATACCTGTCGACGCTGGATGCCGAGATCGCGCGGGCGCTGGCCGGCGAGATCAGCGCGCAAGAAGCGCTCGATAATGTCGCCGGGCTGTGGAATGACATCACGGACCGTCTGGGACGGGACGCGCAGCTCGAGCAGTACAAGGCGGCTGTCGGCTACATGGGTGATATGTAGTTGAAGTTTCCCCGACTGTAGGGTAGCGGGCAACCTGGTAGGTCGCCCCTACAATCATACGCTGCTGTAGGGGTCAGCCATTGGCTGACCCGTTTTGTATAATTCTTCGGTAAACTTAGGCATCGCCTCGACAAGAACGAGCGAGTGAAGCTGAGGAACAGCGTGGCAGCAGCTGCAGGCAGCATGTCCACAGTGCGCGAAGACAGAATCATGAAGCGGGTCTTCCTCAGTCCCGCGGTTGTGATTCTGCTCGCTCTGTCGATCTTCCCGCTTTTGTGGTCCCTCGGCATCAGCTTCACTGATATGCAGCGTGGCGGCTCGACGATCGCACGGCAGGCGGCCGCTGAAGGCATCACCGAAGGCGTCGGCTTCCTGGGCCTGGGTTTTGAGTTGACCGGGCGCAATTACCAGCGCCTGCTGGTGGATGGCCGTCTGCACAGCACCGTGCGCAATACGATGATCTATGTCTTCGTCGGCGTGACGATACAGTATGTCATCGGCCTGGGCTTGGCGACGGTCTTGAACCAACCCTTCCGCGGACGGAATATCGTGCGGGTGATCTTCCTGATGCCGATGATGATGACGCCGGTGGCGGCCGCTTATACCGGGCGGATGTTCTTTGATTCCAATGCGTTGCGCTCGCCCTTGGCGCATTTCCTGCGTCAGTTCTCGAAAGCGATTGGGCTGGAGCAGGCCATCTCTGTGCCCTGGTTCACCGATATCGGCTGGGCGCCGATCGCAATTCTGATCATCGACGCCTGGCAGTGGATCCCCTTCATGACGCTGATCCTGCTGGCGGGCATGCAAGCGATACCGGAAGACATCTATGAGGCGGCGCGGGTGGATGGCGCCAATGTCTTGCAGATCTTCTGGCGCGTCACGGTGCCCATTCTGCTGCCGATTTCGCTGACGGTGATACTGATTCGCGGGTTGGAGATCTTCAAGATTATCGATGTGGTGGTGGTGACGACCGGCGGCGGACCGGGCTCGGCGACCGAGTCCTTGACCTTGTACATATTTGAGCAAGCGCTGAGCAACGGCAATTATGGCTATGCCAGCGCGATCGCGTATATTTTGTTGATTCTGGTGATTATATTCGCCACGATATTTTTGACGGTGGGGCGGCGCTGGATCCGCGGCAGCGCCGAAAGAGGCAAGTGATGGGGACGAGAGGCAGGAGATGGCTGCGCCGCTCGAGCCGGCGTCCGCTCTGGGGTTCGGCCATTCTCTACGGGGTGGTCATCTTCTGGTGTTTCATCGTGCTCTTCCCCTTTTATTGGCTGGCGACCACCTCGGTCAAGCGGCCGATAGACGTCAGCCGGGGACCTAATTACATCCCCTACATTGACTTTCAGCCGATTCCCGATCACTGGGAGGAGATGTTCGGAATTCAGCGGGAATCCACTGAGCGACACTTCCGCAATAGCCTCGTTTCCGCGATTGGCAGCACAATTCTGTCCGTGGTCATCGGGGCGATGGCGGGTTATGGCTTGTCGCGCTTTCGCTATTATTGGGGGCGGCTCGGCTGGGATAACGACAATATCGCTTTCTGGATCATCTCGCAGCGCTTTTTGCCGCCGGCTATTTTCATCGTGCCCTTCGTGCTGCTATACAATGCCCTCAGTCTGATCGACACCTATGCCGGCCTGATCATCGCCTACACGATGTTTAATATCCCCTTCGCCGTCTGGATCATGCGGGATTTCTTCAACGGCTTGCCGGTCGACCTGGAAGAGAGCGCCCGCGTTGATGGCGCGACGCGCTGGCAGGCTTTCATTCGCATCGTGCTGCCCTTGAGCGCGCCGGGCCTGGTGGCGGTGGCGATCTTCTCCTTCATCTTCGCCTGGAACGAATATCTCTTCGCCTTGATGCTGACGAACTTCAACGCGATTACGATGCCGGTGCTGATCGCCGGGCAGAACAACACGCGCGGCATTGAGTGGTGGTTCATCAGCGCGCTGACCTTGATGGCGGTCGTGCCGGTGATCATCATGGGTTTGCTGCTGGAGCGCTTCATCACCCGCGGCTTGACGGCCGGCGCGGTCAAGGGCTAGTGGGCTTGCGCGGTTGCTAACAATTTAACCGCCAGAGTACACCGTCAAGCGGGAATGACAAGCAGTTCGCGCGGGAAGCTGGTCAGGCTCTCGCCCCCGTCTTCCGTGATCAGCACATTGTCCTCGATGCGCACGCCGAGTTCACCCATGCGATAAATGCCCGGCTCGACCGTGAAGACCATGCCGGGCTCGAGCAGGCGCTGATTTCCGATCACCATATAGGGCGGCTCATGCGCTTCCAGGCCGATGCCGTGGCCGGTGCGGTGGCGTATCAGATCGCCGAAACCGGCGGCGATGATAACCTGCCGCGCCGCGATATCCACTGATTCGGCGGTCGCGCCGGGTAGCGCCGTGCGTCGACCGGCTTCGTTGGCGGCTTGCACAACAGCGTAGAAATCCCGCTGCTCAGCGCTGACGGCGCCGACGAAGCAGGTACGCGTGATATCGGCGCAGTAGCCCTTGAACCTGGCGCCGAAATCGATAATGAGCGGGTCGCCATGTTGGATGCGATAGTCAAGCGGGCCGGAGTGCGGCAGTGGGCTATTGACGCCGGCGTGGAGGATGGTGCCGAAGGACAGCCCCTCGCCGCCGAGCGCGCGGATGTAGTCTTCGAGGATGGCGGCGGCTTCGATCTCGGTCATGCCGATCCGGATATCGGCGAGCGCGGCTTGCAGGGCCGCTTCGGAGATCTCGATGGCGCGGCGCAGCGAGGCGATCTCGCCTTCGTCTTTGTGCAGTCGAAGCTCGGCCAAGGGCATCGTCGCATCGACGACTCGGGCTGTCGGCGCGGATTGACGGATGATCTCACCTTCAAAGAAGCGCATGTGGAGGCCTTCGACGCCGATGCTTGCATCGCGCGCGCCCATGTCAGCCAGCGCGGCGGCGAAAGCGCCGGCGTAGCCCTCGGCGTCGGAATAGGAGTAGAGCGTCGAGGGCGTAGCATGCCGCTCGAATAGCGGGATTTCCAACTCGGGAATGACGGCGACCGATTCGCGGCCCAGCGGGTAAAAGGCGACGATGGGCCGTTCGAGGACGTAGTGTTCGGCGCCGGTGAGGTAGCGGTGATTGGGGCCGGGGATAAGCGCGATGATATCGAGGTCGGCATTGCGCATGATGGCGCCCAGTTTTTCAAGACGTGCCGCGTAATTCATGTTGTCCTCTCGTTTCCAGCCGCCAGCCGCAGATGATAATTGGTCACTCAAGATTGGCGTGGCGCGCGTTCATCTCCGCTTCCGCAACATTCAGCGCCGCCTTCAAGCGAATGATGAGCGAGTCACAGAGCAAGCCCAGGCAGTGCTCAAAGAGCGAGCCCATGACCAGGATGGAAGGTTCGCCGCTGGCGTCCCCCGCTTTGAAATTCGTCGCCGGGATGTGAACCAGCGCCACGGCCGCCGAGGCGAGGGGCGAGTTCAGATTGCCGGTCACGACAACCAGGCGCGCGCCTTGCGCATCGACGGTATCGATGTAGCGCAGGAGTGAGCTGGTGCGCCCGGAGGACGAGCCGATCAGCAGCAGGTCGCCGGCGCCGATTGCCGGTGTGGTGACATCATCGACGACGTGCACATTGAAGCCGAGGTGCATCAAGCGCATGGCGAAGGCGCGCATTTGCAAGCCGGTGCGTCCCTTGCCGGCGATGAAGACGCGCTCGGCATTGAGCAGCGCCTCAGCCAGCGATTCGACCTGGGCCGGATCGACCTGGCGCAGCGCCCGGCCGATATCGCCGAGGATGGCATCGACCAGTTCAGAGTATTGCATAGCGGTGAATCCTCTCGTGCAATAGCCGCGCGGCCTCTCTTGGCTCGGCGGCCGAGGTGATGGCGGAGCCGACGATGATGACCTGGGGCGCGAGGGGCAGGATGTCGTCCAAGGCAGGCCGCTTGACGCCGCCGGCGATGGCGAGCCCGGCCTGCGGCAGCGCCCGCCGCAATTGAGCGAGCTGGGCATAAGGCGACGCTTGCGCCGCTTGCAGGTCGTGAGCGGTGTGCAGGCAGAGCAGATCGCAGCCGAGCGCCAGCAATTCGCGGGCCCGCCCCAAGGGGTCGGCCACCTGCATCATATCCACCATGATCCGCTTCTGATGATCTCGCGCGCTGCGCAATGCCGCGGCAATGGTCGCGTCGCTGGCGAGCGCCATGACGGTGGCACAATCGGCGCCGGCTTCAAAGGCGATATCGGCTTCCGCTTGACCAGCGTCCATGATTTTGAGATCGGCGACCAGCTCAAGCCGGGGCCAGGCAGCGCGAATCTGACGGACGGAGCTCATGCCTTCGCGGAAAACCAGCGGCGTGCCGATCTCGGCGATATCGATGAAGGGCTGGACCTGCGCGAGGATATCCAGCGCGGCGGGCAGGTCGCCATCAAGCGCGATTTGCAGTTTGGCCACGGCATACCATTCGCTAGTCTTATGAGGCAAAATCGACGACAATAGAGTAGCGATTATCCCGGCTTAAGGCAAAGGGGAATGAGCATGACGGCAAAGATCGTGGTGGTAGGCAGCTTCAACGCGGACTTGACCTCGTATATGGCGCGGATGCCGAAGGCCGGCGAGACGGTGCATGGCGACCGCTTCGTGACCGGCGCCGGCGGCAAAGGCTCGAACCAGGCGGTGGCGGCGGCGCGGCTGGGCGCGGAGGTGACGTTTATCGGGCGGGTCGGGAAAGATGTCTTCGCGGAACTGGCTTATGAGATCTGGGACACCGAGGGGGTGAACCGCGATTATGTGAGTCAAGACGATGAGCATGCCACCGGCGTCGCGCCGATCCTGGTTGATAGCAGCGGCGAGAACATGATCGTGGTCGTGCTGGGCGCGAACTCTCGCCTGGATGCGGCCGATATCGACGCGGCGCGCGAGCGGATCGCGGCGGCTGATGTCTTGATCACGCAGTTGGAGGTCAACCTCGATATGGTGGCTTACGCGCTTCAGACGGCGAAGGCCCTCGGCGTCGTCACTATCCTCAATCCGGCGCCGGCCGCCGTCCTGCCCGCCGAGACGGTCCAACTGGCTGATTATCTGACGCCGAACGAGACCGAATTGGAGACACTGAGCGGCGGTGACGCGACCGATGTCGAAACGGCGGCGCGGGGCCTCCTGACCCGGGCTGATCAGACGGCGGTCGTGACGCTTGGCTCGCAGGGCGCGCAGATCGTCAGCGGAACCGAGAGCGCAAAAGTACCCGCCTACGAAGTTGAGGTCGTCGATACGACCGGCGCCGGCGACGCCTTCAACGCGGGTTTGGCGGTGGCGCTGGCGGAAGGCATGGCGCTAGCTGAGTCGGTGCGCTTCGCCAATGCGACGGCGGCGCTCTGTGTGACGAAGCCGGGCACAGCACGCAGCACGCCCTATCGCGCCGAGGTGGATGAACTGCTGGCGACATGACCGGCAGACATTAAGCCAAGACTAAGAACGAGCGCGTCCATATAATTACAGGTTGAGTCCGCGCCCTATCAATGTTATAGTTAATTTGCATCAGTTGATATCAGTCGGCGCTAGGTCGACAATTCGCCTCTATAGCCAACATCATAATCCCGCGTTGGTTGAGCAGTCGGCGGACTACCCAATTGTTTTGGCTTTGCAGTCGAATGGTGTCTATGGATGCGCCAAGGCAGTTTTGTTGCCTGTATCGTAAACCATGCCTGAGGAGGTGTAGTATGAAGAAGGTAGGATTATGGCTCCTGATCGCTGGCTTGTTGGTCAGCGCGTTTGGAGTTGTTAGCGCGCAAGATAGCCCGATCCGCGTCGGCTCAAAGCAGTTCACCGAGCAAATTGTATTGGGACAGATAATCGTAGCGGCGCTGGAAGACGCCGGCCTGGATGTGGTCGACCGCACAAATCTCGGCGGCACGCAAGTCAATCGCGATGCGCTGGTCAATGGCGAGATCGACATCTACGCCGAGTATACCGGCACGGCTTTGTACAACTACTTCAACGATGTGCCCTGGTATGACATTCCGCAAGAAGCTTATGGTCATCGCGTGCTGGGTTATGCGCTGGTGAGCTCGCTGGACGCGGCCATCAACGACTTGGTGTGGCTGGCGCCGACGCCGGCGAACAATACTTACGCCTTTGCGGTGACGGCGGCTTTTGCCGAAGAGAACGGTCTCTACTCGGTGATTGATATGGCGGATTACGTCAACGATGGCGGCTTCGTCTATTTGGCGACCGGGGATGAATTCGCGCAGCGTCCCGATGGCATCGCCTCCTTCGAGGAGACATACGGCTTCGACTTGACGGACGATCAGTTGCTGATCATCTCGAATGCGACGCCGGCGCAGACGGAGCAAGCGCTGAACGAGGGGGCGAACAATGTCAACTTCGCGATGGCCTATTCCACCGATGGCGCCTTGATGGCTTACAACTTCGTCGTGCTGGACGATCCCTTCGGCGCGCAGCCGATTTACGCGCCGACGCCGGTCATCCGCGGCGAGGTCATCCGCGCCAACCCGGAGATCGCGGGCATCTTGAACCCGATCTTCCGCGCATTGGACAACGTTGCCCTGCAGACGCTGAACGCGGAAGTGGAAGTCGAAGGTTTGAACCCGGCTGACGCGGTCCGCGCCTGGCTGCAGGCAAGCGGTTTCATCGGCAATTAGACGCAGTACAGTCGATTCTATTGGCTTCGGGAGGATTTGCTTTGGTTCTCCCGAAGCCGGCCATTTGGCGCTAGCGTTGTTAGACAAGATTAGAGGAGAGCGGCGATTCACAGGAGCAACTTGATCGCGCTGCTGGGCGGGTGCGTTGCCAGCTTTGGTTTCTTTTTCCTGCCCGTCATTGAGATTAAGCCGAACAGACTCGCGTCTGGCTTGCCAGTGGGCTTACTGGAGATCCCGGGAGATATGCGCTACCTCCTCTTGTTTCTGCTGGCGCTGACGCCGATGCTGCTGGCATTCCTGGGGGAGCGCAATCGGCGGGGTTGGGCGCTGGCGGCGGTTGGCAACTTGATAGTAATTTTGACCTTGTATTTGCCGGCGCTGGCGGGAAGCGCCTATTTGATCGGCGCGGAAGCTCTGTTTGAAGCGGGGACGCGCATCAGCAATCCACGGATACTGACATCAGCCGGCATCGCGGCGGGCTTGGCGGGCGGCTATATCGTGCTGTTCGCGGGCTTGTTGGATCTGGAGGAGAGCGGCGCATCGCGGCTGGTTCGCGGCTTGGCGGGCGCGGTGGGCGCGTTCGTCGTCGTTTTGATGCTGGCGGGCGGCACGCTGGATGTATATTCGATCATGGTGGAATATCATTCGCGGGGCGAGACCCTGGCGCTGCGTTTTTTGGAGCATATTGTTTTTGTTTTGGTGGCCTTGGCCGCGGGCTTGATCGTCGGCATCGCGCTGGGATTATGGGCGAGCCGGGACGCCAAGACGGAAGACACGATTCTGTATACCGTTGGCATCATACAGACGATACCGAGCCTGGCTTTATTTGGCATCTTGCTGGTGCCTTTGGCGCGGCTTGGCGATGCCCGCTTCCTTTCGCTGGCGCGCGATTGGCTGCTGCTGGCCGGGTTCGCCCTGGTGGCGGCGCTGGTCTTACGGCGGCTTCATGCCCGCCTGCCGGAGAGAACGCGCCAATTCTCATTAATAGCGGTCTTTATTTTGGCTTTGATTCCGCTGGCGCTCCTGGCTGTCCTCATCATCGCATTTGGGTTTGAAGTTGCGCTGACCATATTAACAATGACGGAGCTGGCTTTGCTGCGCAGTCTGACAGGCTTGGCGATCTTCGTATTTCCGATCTTCGTTTGGGCAGGCAAGCGCTTCGACCTCGAGCGCAAGCTGCCGCATTATCGGCGCTTGCGTTTTCTGCCCTTGCTGGCGGCGGCGCTGGGCGGATTGGCGCTCTTGGCGCAGGGGGCGGGCGAGCTGCTCGGCGGCCGCGAGCTGGCGGCGCTGACGATCCGCGACTTCGGCGTTTCGGGCATTGGCACGGCGCCGGCGATCATCGCCTTGACGCTGTATTCCTTGTTGCCGCTGGTGCGGAATACCTACGCCGGGCTGAAGAATATCGACCCGGCCATCATCGATTCGGGCAAGGGCATGGGTTTCACGGCGGCGCAATCCTTCTTTCGGATTGAGTTGCCGCTGGCTTTCCCGGTGATTATGGCGGGTGTCCGCAATGCCGCGATTTCGCTGGTGGGCATCGCCGCGGTGGCGTCCATCATCGGCGCCGGCGCTTTGGGGGATTTTATTTTGCTGGGCGTGAACTCGACCTCAATTGATCAGATCTTGCTGGGCACAATTCCGGCGGTGCTGCTGGCGGTCATCCTGGACGCGGGTTTGAAGATCCTGGAAGGCTTGTTGACATCGCCGGGCATCCGGCAGGCTTGATGGCGCGATAGCACAACGGGCGTGGAAAGGCAGACGGCGCGTGATCGAATTCAAAGATGTCATCAAAGAGTATCCCAACGGTTTTCGGGCGGTGGACGACTTGAATCTGACGGTCCACGATGGCGAGATTTGTGTGCTTATCGGTCCCTCCGGCTGCGGCAAGACGACGGCGCTGCGGATGGTCAACCGGCTGATTGATGTGACGCGGGGCGAGATCCTGATTGATGGGCAGCCGAATGACGAGTTTGAACCGGAAGTATTGCGGCGGAAGATCGGTTATGCGATTCAGCAGATCGGCTTGCTGCCGCATATGACCATTCGGGACAATGTGGCGATCGTGCCGCGCCTGCTCGATTGGGATGAGGAACGGATTCGGCAGCGGGTGGATTTGCTGTTGGATATGGTCGGGATTGACCCGAGCATTCATGGCGACAAATACCCGCGACAGCTATCGGGCGGTCAGCAGCAGCGCGTCGGCGTGGCGCGGGCTTTGGGCGCGGATCCGCCGATCATGCTGATGGATGAGCCTTTCGGCGCGGTTGATCCCATCACGCGGGCGATTTTGCAGGAAGAATTCTTGCAGATTCAGCAAGAGGTGGGCAAGACAATCATCTTCGTCACACACGATATTGACGAAGCGATTTATATGGGCGACCGCATCGCCTTGTTGCGGACGGGCCGGCTGGTGCAATATGATACGCCGGACGATCTGCTGGCGATGCCGCGTGACGATTTTGTGCGCGAGTTCGTGGGCGCGGACCGCTCGCTGAAACGGCTGCATCTGATCTCGGTCAAGGACTCGATGATGAATAATGTGCCTTGCTGCGAGGACGATGCCACGCTGGAAGAGGTGGAGGCTTGCCTGGAGCGGCACCGCAGCGACAGCGCTTTTGTGGTTGACGGGGGCAATGGGAAGCTGCTGGGCTGGGTCGAAAGGACGGCTTTGGCGGAGAGCGGGTCGCTGGCGGAAGCGATGCGTCACGCGCCGGCGGCCAGCATCGCCGTGCCGGAAGACGCCACCGCGCGCGAGGCGCTGAGCGTGTTGCTCTCGCATTCATTCGATGTGACGCCTGTGATAGACGCCGAGGGCGTGTTAACCGGCGGCGTCAGCATTCAACGCCTGCAAGACCTGGTTGAAGCGCCGGGCATACACGCGGCGATGCAACGGGAACGCGGCCGATGAGCGCAGCCAAGGCGAAGGTTTCCGCATCCTCCGGGCGGCGCTTGCCCTACGGAGCGCTGATGTGGCTGTTCGCCACGCTGTTGATCTTCGGCGTGGGCCAGCAGACGGTGACCTTGCACGATCAAGAGAAATTCACCGGCGACTTTGATTTCACTGTCAAGCAAGTCGAAGGCGAGAACAGTCTGATCTTTTCCTTGACGGCGGGCACATATCTTTATGGCGTGACGCCCGAGGTAATCTTGCCGACGCCGACGGGCAGCTTCAGCCGCGGCGATGAGACCGCGCCGCAAGTGGCGCGCGCGCTATTTGACACGCTGGACAGCATCACGGAAATCACGATTGAGGCGCGGACGATCACGGTTGTTTACGGCAGTGACATGGAGGCGGAGCAGGTTCGCAGTCGTCTGCGGCGCCCGGTCAATAATGCCGTCGCCAACGACCGCGGCACGATCACAGCGGAAGTATCGGGTACTGCCGAAAAGACGATTTTGTTCAGCACGAGCGATGATCGTTTCCGCTACGCGCAGTATCAGCCGGCGCTGGTCGAAAGCATCGAAGACTATGACAGTCGCGCCGCGGCCGAGGCTGGCTCGGACCTGGCGCGCTTCATCGTGGCGGAATCGCGGCCGGTGCAGTCGCTGCGCCTGGAGCCGACGCGCCTGGTGGTGGGTTATGCCGAGGGCACAGCGATCGAGCCCTTCGCGCGCAACCTGCGCGAGATCCTGAACGATTTTCATCCGCGGGCATCGCTGGCCCCGCATCTGTGGCTGCTGACGGTCGCGCCGGAGATCATTCCGCCGCTGCTGGCGATTGCGGTGGAGCCGCTGGAAACTGGACTGCCGCTCTTCCTGTTCACGCTGCTCATGGTGGCGGTGGAAAGCGGGATTTTCTTCGTCGCGCGCGAAGGCAAGAAAAACCTGCTGATCCACCTAGTGCATATCGCGTCGGTGTTTTTGCTGTTCTGGTCCATCTTCGGGCATGAGCCGCTTTGGGATGCCATCTTGCACGCCATATTCCCGACGAGCGCGCAACTGGTGCATCCACAGGGCACGGTAATCGACTTCACGGCGCAGCATTTGGAGTTGGTTCTTACCTCGTCGATTTACATTATTTCAGTCGGCTTGTTCCTCGGCGTGATGGTCACGCGGGACAATTTCCGCGAGTTCTTGCCCTTGGTGAACAACCTGGTCAACAGCGGGCAGACCGTGCCGACGCTGGCGATCGTGGCGATTATGGGGCCGATCATCGGTTTGGGCTTTATGCCGGCGGTGGTGGCCTTGATCGCTTATGGTTTGCTGCCGGTGGTGCGCAATACAATCGCCGGTATCGAGTCAGTCAGCGTTTCGATCGTTGATTCGGCGCGGGGCATGGGCATGACATCGCAGCAGATATTGCTGCGGACGGAGTTGCCGATCGCGAGCCGCATCATCATGGCGGGGATCCGGACCAGCATGGTGATCAATATCGGCACGGCGACCTTGGGCGCCTTCGTGGGCTCGGGCGGCTTGGGAATCCCGATCGCGAGCGGCTTGTCCATGACGGTGGACGCTTTCATTCTCTTGGGCGCGATCCCGGCAGCGCTGCTGGCGATACTCACTGACTATGTCCTGGGGCGCCTGGAAGTGGTGCTGACGCCGCGTGGCTTGCTGATCGAGACTTAGCGCCGGCCCGCAACCGCCTTAAGGTGATCGGCGAGCCGGAGCGAGAGCGCGACGATGGTCAGCGTCGGGTTGACGTAGCCGCCTGTCGGGAAAATAGCCGAGCCGGCGATGTAGAGATTATCAGTCCTATGCAGGCGCGAGTTGATATCGACAATGCCGTCCGCCGGTGATGCCGACATGCGCAGCGCGCCAATGTGATGATCGCCGGCTTCGAGCGCGCCTTCGCCCGGGGGGAAGGTCCAATCTTCGGCGCCGCCGCCCACATCGCTGATCATCTCCTGACGGCTCGCCCCGCGGTCCCGCAAGTAGTCCAAAGTGATTTCCAATGCGCGAACGGCGCTGCGCTTGTCGGTCTCGTTGAGGCGCCAATCGATATGAGCGACCGGCTGCCCGAAGATGGGATCGACCTGCTCTTGATTCAGCGTGATGCGGCTGGCGTCGTCCGGCGTCTGTTCCCAGTTCAAATTCACGATCGTGGAAGCGGCATCCGCGCCGAAGTAGAGGATGATGCGGAAGTTGCCGATTTGCTCGTCGAGCAGGGTCTGATGCGTCGGCGCGAGTACGCCCCAGGCGTTAAACGTGAGATATTCAAAAACCAGCTCCGGATGGACCAGCGGGGCGACCATGTGCTGGTATTCGCCGCGGGCCGTCTCGGAAGGTTTGAGGCGGATCTGCTGCTCGCGGAAGAAGTTGCGGATATCGCTGGGAACGGGCTGATCAAAGTAAACCCGCGCGGCGTTGGTCAGCAGCGGATGCACCATGAAACCGCGCCCAAGTTGGTCGCGTTTGTTATTGCCCAGGTCGCCGGAGAGCTTTAGCAGGCGGACATTCTCGATGCCGCCGCAAGCCAGCGCATAGTCCCGCGCGCGGACCGTGAAAGGCGCGCCGGCTTTGCCCCCCGCGATGGTGGAGCAGTTCAACTCGATGACATGACGCTGATTTTCGTCGGTCTTAATCGTAAGCAGGTGCGCGTTAAAAAGCACAGTGATGTTAGGCGCGCTTTTTAGCTGCTCGCGGAATTGCACCTGGAAGTCGTGCAAACGCTCTTCGTATTGGGCGCGCATGATGGCGCCGGTCAGCTTGTCGCCGGGGAGCGGATCGAAGCAGCGGGCGTAGAGCACGCGCTCCCAGAAATGCATATCGTCATAATTGAAGGGACCAAAATGCCCGAAACGGTGGGCATCGATGTACCAGGGCGCCAGTTCGCGCTCATCGAAGAGCCAGCCGGCGTCGCGATAGCCGGGGCGCGGCATGGTGTCGGCGCGGTCGAGCGGGCGCGCCCAAAAGCCGAAGTGATTGGTCGTGCCGCCGTACATATTCAAGCGGGAACGGCGCAGGAAGACGGGATCAACTTTTTGCAGGAAGTCGCCGGCGCTGCCATGGTAGAGCGCTTGCCGCCCTTCGTCGGGCAGGCCGCGATCGGCGGGGCTGCCGCTGACCAGCAGGATGACTTTCAGCGAGGTATTGGCCAGCCGCTGCGCCATGGCGATGCCGGCCGCGCCGGCGCCGACGATGCAGATATCAAAGTCTTTGAGAATTGTTCCACTGGGCAGTCGATCGGCATGCAGGTACATTATTGCCCCAGCCTAAAATTGTATGGACGGATATAATAGTGTTGTCAAATTGCCAACAAGAAGCCTATGCCACTTAAGCCATTCTTATCTGCATCCAATGGTTGCTCAATATAATTATAAGATACGACGGATTTTGTCGAGGGAGTCGAACCATTATGGACAATACGATTCTACCATTTGACAGATTTAACGAGTCCCATGCGCATAGCTGGTACAGGAAATGGCGGGAGAAGATCCACGCTTGGCTAGAGCGCCATGCGGATTCTGAATGGGCAGATATTCTCCTCTTGCTGCCTGACCTGTTCATGTTCACTGTCGGCATAATGTCCGATTCGCGGATTCCATATAAGTCCAAGCTCGCTCTGCTGTCAGCAGTTCTTTACGTACTTAGTCCGTTTGACCTCATCCCTGAAGCGGTTTTTAGCGTAGCGGGACTGATTGACGACGCTGGTATCCTTATTATATTGCTGGACCTACTGTTTAATACGCTAAGCCTCGAACCTGACGTGTTGGCACAAGTCCTTCATGATCACTGGAACGGAGAAGAAGACCTTGTCTCGACTATCAAAATGCTCCTAGCCAAGATGAAAAAGATGCCCGGAAATCTGTTCGAAAAACTTCTAAGTCTAGTCAAGCGCTGGTGGCCAATGAGAAGAGACAATGAGTCTGAAACAATGCCGGCAGAGTGAAAGATCGCCCCGACTTGAGCTTTAGCTTTGTCTTTCAACGTCGGCAGCCCATCCGAGAACTAGGAATCAGCAAGAACTAAGATCGCGACGTGCAGACTCTTTATGGTCAACTCGTCCGCAGCGTCCGCGCCATGTGCGCCGCTCCCAATATCGGCGCGTCTTCGCCCAGAGCGGAGGCGAAGACCTTGACGCGAGCGGAGACTGCCTTGAAGGAATAGCCTTTCAGCGATTCGCGGGCGGGCGGCAGGAGCAAGTCGCCGGCTTGGGCGACGCTGCCGCCGATGACGAAGGTCTCGATATTCAGCGTCATGGCCAGCGAGGCGATTGCGATGCCGAGGGCGTTGCCGGCATCATGGAAGACTCGCCTTGCGCTTTCGTCGCCGGCGCGGGCGCGGCGGGCGATTTCGTCGCCGCTGATGACATCGCCGGTCGCCGACGCATAATGCCGGGACAGCGCCGGACCGGCGGTATAGGTCTCGAGGCAGCCGCGCGAGCCGCAGTGGCAGCGATGCCCATTGGGGTCGACGGTCATGTGGCCCGATTCGCCGGCGCTGTTGCTTTCGCCGTATAGCAGCGCCCCCTCGTAGATGATGGCGGCGCCGACGCCGGTGCCGATGACGATATAGATCATGCTGTTTCGATCCTGCCCGGCGCCGAAGTGGAATTCGCCGAGAGCGGCGACTTTGGCATCGTGGTCGAGCGCGACTGGCAAGGACAGACGCTCGCTCAAGGCGCGGCGGAAGGGTGTATTCGAGATGCCGGGCAGATTGACCAGCGTCAGCAGGTCGCCGCTGATGTGATCGACCGGGCCGGGCGCGCCAACGCCCACCGCGGCAGCAGTGACTCCGGCAGGCAGCTCAGCGTTCAAAGCAGCCACTTCGCGAGCGATGCGCTCGATGACGCTTTGCAAGCCGGCGTCGGCATCGGTGTCGATGCGGCGGCGGGCGAGGATCTCGTCCTGCGGACTGACGAGGCCGAGGGCGATCTTGCTGCCGCCGAGGTCGATGCCGATGCTGTAAGTCATGCGCGCAACTCCGAAGTCAGAATTGGCGCCCCCCGCAAGTGATCGGCCAGGCGCAAGGCTTGAGCGCAGATGGTCAGCGCCGGATTCATAGCCGTGGATGACGGGAAGAAGGAGGAATCGACGATGTAGAGATTGTCGATGTCATGCGTTTTGCAGAAGGGATCGAGCACGGACGCGGCCGGATCTGTGCCGAAGCGAGCGGTGCCGCATTGATGCGAGTTGGTCTCGATGCCGAGGGTTTCGGTGAAGACGACCGGGTAGCCGGCGGCGCGCATCATGCGGGCAGCGCGCCGGATCAACTGCTGATGGGCGGCGCGGTTATTGGGCTGCCACTGCACTTGGATGCCGCCATCGCTCGCGAGCATGACGCGGTTTTCGGGGTCGGGCAAGTCCTCGGACATCACCCACCAATCGATGCTGCGCCGGGCCATCGCGCCTAGCAGCGGCTTGGGCAGGTAAGGCTTGGCGGCGGAGAGCATGCCCGCCTGCAATTTGCCCAGGGCCTGGATATTGCCCATCGGCCAGGCGAAATCCTCATCGCCGAAGTAATAATCGTTGACCGCGGTCGTCTTTTGGAAGACGGTCGGGTTGGTCTTGAGGGGCGCGACGGCGGTCAAGGCGGTGTTGTTGTGCATCATGTAGTTGCGGCCAAGCTGACCTGAGGAATTCGCCAAGCCAGCGCGATGCGAGTCGTTCGCCGAGCGCAGCAGCAAGGCCGCCGAATTGACCGCGCCGCAAGAGACGATGATCTTGTCGGCGGAGACGGACTGCTTTTCGCCCTGCCGATCCACTTCGACGGCGGTCGCGATTTTGCCGGCGCTGTCGGTGAGGATGCGGCGCGCTTTTGTATTGGTCCAGAGCGCGATATTGCCCGGCTCAAGGGCGGGGCGGACGCAGCAAACCTCGGCATCGCCTTTGGCATGGACCTGACAGGGGAAGCCATCGCAGGTCATACAGCGGATGCAGCGCCCGCCTTCGCGCAGGTCAATGGCCATCGGCAGGCAGTAGGGATGCAAGCCCTGCCCGCGCAGCTTGTCGATGAGGGCGGCGATCACCGGCTCGTGGGGCACTTCGGGGAAGGGGTAAGGACGCGCGCGCGGCGGCTCGGTCGGGTCAGCGCCGGCTTTACCATGCACGAAGAAAAGTTCCTCGGCGAGATTGTAATAAGGTTCGAGGTCAAAGTAGCTAATGGGCCAGGCGGGTGCTGTGCCGCCTTCGTGCTCGAGGGCGTCGAAGTCTTCGCGGCGGAAACGCGGCAGGGCAGCGCCATAGACCTTGGTGTTGCCGCCGACGTAGTAATGTACGCCGGGTTTGAAGCGTCCCCCATCGCGGGCGTCGATCCAGGTTTCGGCGGGCTTGTAGCGATTCTCGCCGAAGACGGCGGATACCTGCCAATTCTGCGCTTCTTGGGGCAGGAAGTCGCCGCGCTCGATCAGCAGGATGCGCGCGCCACTATTCCGCAGGGCGTAGGCGAGTGTGCCGCCGCCCATGCCCGTGCCGATGATGATGATATCGTAGTGCCCCATTCTACCCCACCCCCGGCCCCCTCCCCGAAGCATCAGGGAGGGGGTGGAATCGCGCGATTGAATTAGCCAGCAGACTCTATTCGCACCCACGCGCCACATTCAGACGAACGTTCGGCGGCGTCCATGATGCGCTGGATGTGCAGGCCGTCGACGAATGAGGGCGCAGTTGGCGCGTCGTCCTGGATGGCGCGGATGAACTGATATTGGCATTCGGCGTGGACACGCATGAAATCGGGGCTCATCGTCCAATCAGGGGCGCGTTGCCCGCGGTAACGCCCGACCGCCTCGATTTTGCGGAAGCCGCGCCGGCCGCCAAGGGGAACGTCCGCGTCGCGCGTATCGTAGACATGCAGCCAGGCGGGCTCGGCCAGGTCAAAGCGGAGCGCGCCTTGGTCGCCGAAGATCTCGAAGCTCAGGTCATTGGTGGCGCCGGTGCCCATGCGCGAAATCTCGACCGTGCCCAAGGCGCCGCTTGGCAGGCGCGCGTGCAGAAAGGCGATATCATCGACATCGACGGGCGCTGTCTCGGAGGAATCGGCGGCGATGGGGCGCTCTTTGATCAGCGTATCAAGCGTGGCGTTGACCGCCGCGAAATCGCCGAGCAAGTAGTAGAGCAGGTCCAGGATGTGCGAGCCGAGGTCGAAGAGGGCGCCGCCACCGGTGATTTCCCGCCTGAGCCGCCAGGACATAGGTTTGTCGCTGCTGATGTAGCTGGAGCGGTGGTAACGCCCGCGGAAGGAGAAAATGCGCCCGACGAAGCCGGCCTCGAGCAATTGTTTGGCGCGGGTGATGGCGGGGAAGAAGCGGAAATTGAAGGTCATCTGCGCTTTGACGCGAGCGGCTTCGACCGCTTCCGCCATGCTCATGGCTTCCGCCACGTTCATCGCCAGCGGCTTCTCGCAGTAGATATGCTTTCCGGCAGCAGCGGCGGCCAGGGCGATCTCGTGATGCGAATTGTTGGGCGTGCAGATGTCGACGGCGTCGATGTCATCACGCGCCAGCAGCGCCCGGTAGTCATCCGTGTGGAAGTCACAGCCGATCTCGGCGGCGGCGGCTTCAGCCGTTTCGGAGCGGGTCGTGGCGACCCCGGCGATGCTGATGCTATTGGCGGGCAAGCCGTAGTGGAAGGGGATGGCGCGGTAAGCGGCCGCGTGCACCCGTCCGATGCCGCCGTAGCCGATGAGTCCGATTCTGATTTTTGGCATGGTTCTCCTCTATCGCCATTTGCGCGAATTAGGGACAGCTCGTCTTGAGCGCCTTTACGCGCTGCGTTATTCATCCCTGAGCAGTGTCGAAAGGCTACCCAGATACACGATATGGTCGGTCAAGCGCGCGCCATCCTGTTCGACGTTCAGCCGCTCGAAATCTGGCTGAGTATACATGCCAGTGTAGAGTTGCGCGCCGTCGGTCTGCTTCAATTCAAGTTGATGTTGAATCACTACAATTTCGCCCTTATCCCATATATGGGTCGGGTATTGCCCTCTCCATGGTCGTCTGTCGCTTTGCGCCAGCAATGCCCGGTTTTCATCAAACACGTGCAAGAAACTCGTGGCGTCGATGCTGACGCGTTCCACCGGCGCGGTCCAATACATCACAATCGTGAAGCGGTCTCGACCCTCTCTTCGCGCGTCCACATGGCTAAGCGTGAAGCTGTCGGCAAAGGTCGCCTTCACCGGCGTCGCCCCGGCCGGTATGGCGGGCTGTCTTGTCTGCGGCACCTTGACCCAGCCGATGGTAGCCGCCGACGAGATCGACGCGCCGACGAAACTCTGGGCTGGCATCAAACCGCCGTTGACATACCAGGCGCCCGCGGCCAGTCGATAAGCGCCAGGCGTCAATGGCCGCTCCACATTCAAACTGAAAGCCACAGGAACTTGATCAGACCTATCCCAGACGACCGTCGGGTAGAGCCAGCGATAAAGCAAGCGCTCGTCGCCGGCGATGCGTTCCCAATCCGGCGTGAGCAACTGAAGAAAGGCGCCGTAATGATGACTGACAGGCTGTGTCACTGACCAATCGAGAGAGTACTGGAATATTTCTGGGGCGGAGATTGTGGCGGGACCGCGCCAGCGTACCAAGTCGAGTTCTCCGTTGAAGCGAGCGATCGGTTCACCCGAGCCTGCCGCATTTTGGTAGAGTGGTTGAGTTGCCGAAGCGATGGAAAAGTATTCAGCCACGACCGGGATATTGCTGCCTTCAAATGCCACGACAGTGGCGTCCGCTCGCTTCCCCATTAGTCTTTCCAAGTACGCTTGGTCAAAGGGCGGGATGATTGAAATCGTATCGCCGTCCAGCAAAGCAAAGTGTAAGGAGTCGTCGATAAACTGACCTCGTTCCAGTGACCATGGCAAAACAACCAAGGTATCTGGCAAGAATTCTTCGGTCCCGCCCACACCCTCGACGTAAGGGTAACGAGACATCAAATGCGCCCGTGTCGCGCGGCCATTCAGCTCTTCCAGCGGTATGAGCAGCGGCGCGTTCTGCGCTTTAATCCAGTTCGCGAGGAATTGTCGGTGGTTTGAAAAAAACGATTCGCCATAACTCAATGCCCGGTCGTAGACGTACCACTTTTTCCCTTGCCATTCTGAGATTTCCCAAAACCTGTTGTAGGTCCTGGCCGATTTGACGAGCAGAAAGGCGAAGAAGATCAAAATCGCTAGCAATGCGAGATAACCAGTCAATCTATCGGAGAGACTCAGCCAGCGCAAAACATGATACAGGGGAATCAGCCCGCAGGCGGCAATCAGGGGAATCACTGCGAATTCGGCGTAGATGCGCAGCCCATGCACACTCTCGTTCGTCGCCAGCGCCGGCAGTGAGCCTAGAATCAGCAGACCCAATAGCAACACCGAGCTGGTCCGCCAGATTCGGGCGCAGAGATATACGAGGCCGATGACGAACAGGGGCGCGACAAGCGGGTCGATAATAGGCGCTTCGGCGACGTTGTATTGGGGATTGCCGTCTCCGCGGACGAAGAACTGCTTGACCATTGTCTCCAGACTAGCGGTGAGGTTAATGTCCGCTGTGGCAGCGACATCTCGGGCGCGCGAGATAATCGCGTCAGGCTGCGTCAGCAACAGATAGGCCACCGGCGCCGTCATCACCAGCAGAGCCAGAGCGATTGTCACAAGACCGGGCAGCCATCGGCGCCAGGCGCGCCGGCGAAACGCGACAAGCTGCAAAATCAGCGGGATGAAAATAAACGGGACCACAAGCGCGCTGGAATAACAATGTATCCCCAGAGCGAGAAAGACCGCCGTCAAGATGTAATCGGAGCGCGCGTGTCGCCGCAGCGCCCGGGCGACAAACCCAATAAAAAACGCCAGAAACACCGTCAAAGGGACTGCCCGGTAAAGACTCCTGCTTATGGTCACATGCCCGAGCGCTGTCGCCACGACAATCATGGCTGACAAGCCGAGCAGCACGCGCAACACATTTGCCTGGTCAGCGAAACACTGCCGACAAGCCCAATATACGGCGGGCAGTGTGAGCAAGCCCCAGAGCGCGGCTTCAAAGCGGAATACCCAGATTGAATTGCCAAAGAACAACGAGGTCAAGCCGCCATAAAATTGATAGAGCGGCTCGGGACGCCCGACATCTTGATAGAGCACGATTGTACCGGTCTGGGCGATATGAGCCGAGTCAATCACTTTTTTCGCTTCGTCTCGGCTAAGGCCCGGTGGCATCGCATCCAGTTGCTGTATCCGCAGCCAGAAGCCGGCCGCCAAAACCACCACGGCCGCGCAAAAAGTTAGCCATTGCAGGTTGCTCGCGCGGCGCATTAAAGCAGCCCATTCTCATCGCGATATGCGTCGCTGGCGTCGCGCATGACGGCGCGCAGCGTCTGAACGGCGGCGGCGATGTCGCCCGTGCCCGGTTGCAGCTTGCCAGCGGGACCCTTGAGCAGCGGCGACGAGAATTCGCCGACGGTCATGCCGGCCGCGATGAACTGCGCCACGTTGCTCGTGTTCAAGCCGCCGTCTTCCATTAACTCAATGCGACCTTCCAAGCCCGCCGCCGCGATCATGTCATGCAGTTTGCGGATCGTATCCACCACGATGGGGTCGATGGTGTGGGGGCTTTTGCTGCCGGTCGTCCGCTTCCAGAAGGGCGCGCGGCTCTCATATTCGATGATGTCGATATAGGGGTGGATGAATTGCTCGAAGGCGATGGCGGGCACACCCTGCCAAGCCCAGACGCCGACTTTAAGCCCGAGCTTCTCTTTGATGTAGGTGATGTTCTGGAAGATCATCTCGTCCGTCGTCTCGATTGGCAGGCTGATGAGGCTGACGCCGAGATCGGCCAGTTGATCGAAAACGTTGAAGTTCGGGCGGATCATCTGCAACTGCGCTTCGACCTCGAGGCTCGTGCTGCCGCAGGTCGCTTCGATGATATCGTAACCGCCGCGGGGCATGGCGAAATCCATATACTTGCCATCGCGCACCTCGATGTGCAGCCAGTCGACGCCAGCCGCTTCCAGCTCGCGGACTTGCGCGCCGAGCACGGCGTAATCGGCCCAGAAGAGACCGGCGGCGATTTTGACCTGCTGTGTGACTTGGCCGATTGGCATGAAGAAGTCCTTTCGGTTGAGCGGGCGACCTGATAGATCGCCCCTACATTTCCGTTTGCAATATCAGACCGGCGGTATCTTCATCGGTGCAGAGCACGTTGATCGCACCCGAGCGCAGGGCGCCGACGATGGCGGCCGCTTTGCTGACGCCGGTCGCTACCGCGATAGTTTGCGGCAGGGCGCGTAATTCGTCCAGCGTCACACCGATAATGCGCCGATTAAGCGCGCAGGGAAAGAGTTGTCCAGCGCCGTCGAAGATCTGCCAGGCCATATCGCCGACCGCGCCCGCTTCGCGATAAGCCCGCAGTTGCTCGGAATCCGCCACGCCGGCGCGTACAAAGCCGGAGAACCCGGGATCGAGATCGCCGATGCCGACCAGGGCGATATCGGCGCGGCGCACCTGCTCAAGCGTCCGCGCCACCACCGCCTGCCCCCGGATGATCGCGGCTGCTTCGGCATCATCCGCCAGCAGCGGGCAGGACAGGTAGAGCGCTTCCCCGCCCAGTTTCTGCGCCAACTGACGAGTCAGCGCCGAACTGTCAAATTCTTTGAGCGCGTGAGAGAGGCTGCCGGTGGCTTGCAGGACTTTGATATCCGCTTGAAAGTCGAGACGGATGGCGTTGATGACTTCGTAAGTGCTGCTGCCGAAGCAGATCGACAAGCTCGACGCGTCGGCCAGCAGGCCTTCGAGGTAACGCGCGGCCAATTGCGCGATCTGCCGCAAGCGCAAGACACTATCGGTCGCGCCGCTCCCCAGCACCAGCGCCTCATCCAGGCCGAAGCGGGCGACCAGTTGCGCTTCCAGAGCCGGGGCGCGCTTGATATGCCAGTCGATGAGGATGCGCACCACCTGGGTTTCCCGCGCTTCCTTGAGCAGCCGGTAGATTTTAACGCGGGACAGATCGAGAGCGGCCGCGATTTCGTGCTGCGTCATCTCACGCTCGTAATACATCGAAGCCACCTTGGCCAGCAGTTCGTGCTGCGCGCTGTCGATCATGCTCAGACTCCGGCCCGGTTGCGGCGGATGATTTCAGTCGCGCTTTGCTCGCTGCGCGGCTGATAACCGGGCAGGGGCAGCAGGCGCTGATGAATGATGTCGATCATCCAGTCGGGGCTGGGGAAGAAGCTATCGTCCAGTTCCGCCGGCGGGGTGATCCAGTTGCGCGCGCCCAGGACGGCGGCCGGTCCATCGAGGCAATCGAAGGCGAGTTGGCTGATATTCGACGCCATCGTATGCAGGAAGGAGCCGCGCTCGCTGGCATCGGATGTGAGCAGGACGCGGCCGGTCTTGCGGACGGATTCGACCAGCGGCGCATAATTCAACGGATTGAGGAAGCGGGCGTCGATGACTTCGGCGCTGATGCCGTGCTCGCTGTGCAAGCGTTCAGCCGCTTCCAGCGCGCGGTAGAGGGTCGCGCCGATGGTGATGATGCTGATGTCGCTGCCAGCGCGGTGTCGGTAGGGTTCGCCTTCGTCGACTTCGTAATAATCGAGCGGGACGCCGCCGGCGAAGAGCGTCTCCGGCTGGCTGTAGAGACGTTGACTTTCGAAGAAGACGACCGGGTCCGTACCGCGCAACGCCCGGTTGAGCATGCCTTTGGCGTCATAAGCGGTGGCGGGGAAGTAGACCTTCAAGCCGGGGATATGAGCGACGATCGAGCTCCAATCTTGCGAGTGCTGGGCGCCGTATTTCATGCCGACCGATACGCGCAGGACCATTGGCAACCGCAGCACATTGGCCGACATCGCCTGCCACTTGGCCATCTGATTGAAGATTTCATCGCCGGCCCGGCCCATAAAATCGCAGTACATCAATTCGGGCACGGCGCGCCCGCCAGCCAGCGCATAACCGACGGCCGCGCCGACGATGGCCGCTTCCGAGATGGGACTGTTGAAGAGTCGATGATAGGGGATGGCTTCGGTCAAGCCGCGATAAGCGCCGAAAGCACCGCCCCAATCGCGATTCTCCTCGCCAAAAGCGATCATGGTCGGGTCGCTGTAGAAGCGGTGCAGCATTGCCTCGAAGATGGCTTCGGCGTAGGTCACTGTCTTGAGCTTAGGGTGCGGCTCGCCCCTCTCGTCATAAGCGAAGCGCTGCTTGGCCGCGGTCACGGCCAGGCGCGTCTCGTTGATGGGCTGCAAGACTTCCGGCTCGCGCGCATCGAGGGCGTCGGCGGTCTCGTCGGAGAACATCAGCGCGCCGATGGCATCGCCGGCCGGGTTTAGTCGCGGCGAGCGCTCCGGATCGACGGCGGCCTCAACAGCCGCGACTACCTGCTCGATGACGTTCGCTTGCAAGTCTTGCAGCAGCGTCGCATCGGCCTGCCCGTTGGCGCAGAGGTATTCGCCGAAGCCGCGGATTGAATCCTGGGCGCGCCACAGCTCAATCTCGTCGCGGCCGCGGTAGGATGAGGCATCGCTGGGCGAGTGGCCGCTGTAGCGATAGGTGATGACATCGAGCATAGCCGGTCCCTCGCCGGCGAGCAGCAGCGCTTTCTTACGGCGGGTGGCGTCGGCGACGGCGAGCGGATCATAGCCATCGACGCGTTCGCTGTGCATGGCGGCGGCGTTCACGCCCAGCCCGACCCGCGCCAGCATGCCGAAGCCGAGGGTCTCGCCTTGAGGCTGGCCGCCCATGCCGTAGAAGTTATTCATGAAGTTGAAGAGGATCGGCGGCGCGCCACCGAGCTCGGCATCCCAAAGCGTACGATACTGATCCATGGCGGCGAAGTTCATCGCTTCCCAGACGGGACCGCTGGCGATAGATGAATCGCCGATATTAGCGATGACGATGCCGGGCGCGCGGTTGATGCGCTTGAAGAGCGCCATGCCGACGGCGATATCGGCCGAACCGCCGACGATGGCATTGTTGGGCATGATGCCGAAGGGCGGGAAGAAGGTGTGCATGGAGCCGCCCATGCCTTTGTTGAAGCCGGTCTCGCGGGCGAAGATCTCGGCGTAGACGCCATAGACCAGCCAGCAGCGCGCCAACGCGCGAATATCCGTGAAATCGGCGATTGTCTCGACGACCCGCAAAGCGGCGCCGCCCATGTAGCGCTCCATGATATCGAGCAGCGTGTCTTCATCCAGCTTGCGGATGGCGGCCAAACCCTTGGCCAGGATTTCGCCGTGGCTGCGATGCGAGCCAAGGATGAAATCCCCCGGGTCCAAGGCGAGGCATTGGCCGACGGCGGCCGCTTCCTGCCCGATGGACAGATGCGCCGGTCCGGCATGATTGTAAGGGATGCCGCGGTAGACGCCAGCCTTCTTGAAGTTGTCGAGGGCGGTTTCAAACTCGCGTATGAGCAGCATGTCGCCGTAGACATCGACCAGCTCGGCGCGCGAGTAGCGAGTCGCCTCGGCCGCCGGATCGGGGACGTAGGCGTTGACCGGGATCTCAGGGGCGCGGATGACGGCGCGTTGGCGCGCTTCCGCCGGGTCGATGGTCAGTGACTTTGGCATTGTCAGCAGTCCTCGCGTACGAGCGGGCGACTCACAGAATCGCCCCTACATCTCTATTGCAAGCAAGTCGATTTGAGACAGGTTGGCGCATAGGCGCTGCAAGAAACGGGCGGCCGGCGCGCCATCGACGACCTGATGATTGATGGTCAGCGATAGACCGATATGCGGGATGAACTCGACGTCCTCGCCCATTTGCATCGGCTTCAAGTTGATGCTGCCGATGCCGAGGATGGCGACCTGCGGCGGGTTCAGCACCGGCGTGAATTGCTCAATGCCGAGCGCGCCCAGGTTGCTGACAGTGAAGCTGCCGCCGGTCAGGGCATCGGGTTTTGCCCGGCCGGCGCGGCAAACCTCTGCCAGGCGCTTCGCCTCGGCCGAGAGTTGTTTCAGGGTTAGCGCGTCGGCGTTCCGAATCACCGGCACGAGCAAGCCGCGCTCGGTATCCACCGCCATAGCCAGGTGCGCCGCCTCGTGTTGTGTGATAATGTCGTCTTCAAAGAGGGCATTCAGCGCGGGGAAGGCAGGCAGCGTCCGCGCGACGGCGAAGAGCAGCAGGTCATTGATATTCACATCGCGCAAGCCGAGCGACGCATCACTTTCTTTCAGGCGGCGCCGCAAGGCCAACAGCGCCCGCGCATCGGCCGATGCGTTCAGGGTGAGCTGGGCGGTGGTTTGCATTGATTCCAGCATCCGCTTGGCGATGGTCTTGCGGACGCCCCGCAGCGGGATCCGGGTCACGCCTGGCTCGGCAGCGGTCGCCGGCATGAGATCGGCCTTGGTCACGCGGCCATCCTTCGGCGCTTCAGCCGGCAACTTGAATTCGCCGCTGTCCAGCATGGCTTGCGCGACCGGCGTGACCTTGACGCGCTCCCGCAGCGCCGCTTCGATATCGCGCTCGATGATGCGCCCCTCCGGTCCGCTGCCGCTCAGGGTTTCGTAGTCGATGCCTTTGCGCCGCGCCAGGTTCAGCGCGCGGGGCGATATTCGAGTGCTCTTGGCTCCCGCAGCCTCAGGTTCGTCATGGCTCCCCTCTCCTCTTGTGGGATGCCCGCCATAGAGATGGCGGGATTGGGGCCGGGGGATGGGGGTGAACTCCGCGACCGATTCACCGGCTTGGCCGACCACGGCGATATCGCTCATCACCGGGACTTCATCGCCTTCCTGGCAAAGCTGCGCCAGCAGAATGCCGGAAGCCGTGCTTTCGATTTCCAGCGTCGCCTTGTCCGTCTCGATTTCACAGAGCAGATCGCCGGGCGCGACGCGGTCTCCCACAGCGACGTGCCAGGCGAGAATAATGGCGCTCTCGACGGTGTTGCCGAGCTTGGGCAGGATGATGGCTTCCGCCATGTTGCGCTCCCGGCTACGCGAGTGTGCAATTGCACAGCTTTAGTACAATTACACGAATAATAGCGCGGCGCGGCGTTTGTGTCAAGGCAGGCAAGTGTGGCGGCGGTCAATCCTTAGCTTGCCAGTCGCTTGAACAAGGGTTTCAGCGCTTGATAGGCGTCGAGGAAAACTTGGTATTTGCGCCTGAAATGATGTTGATAGCGCGGGCTCGGTTGCAGGATCTGCGTATCCGGCGCCGGAGGTATGGCGTAATCCGAAGTGAGTCCGAGCCGCGCTTCGACCGCGCGCAAGGCGCCATGCAGGCCGGCGTTTTCCGCCGCTGGCGGCAGATGTACGGGCAGGCCGATAATGTCCGCGAAAAGCTGATTCAAGCCGGCATTCCGCGCGCCGCCGCCGATCAGCGTGAGCTTGCCGGGCAAGGGCGACGCGAGCGCACTGAGCGTATGACGATAAGCGAAGATGATGCCCTCCAGCAAAGCGCGCCAGAGATCGGCTTTTTCGGTCCTGCCGGCGATGCCGATGAAAGCGCCGCGGGCCAAAGGATCGTTGAAAGGCGCGCGCTCGCCCTGCAAATACGGCAGGAATATCAAGTCGCTCGGGGCCCGCGCCAGCGCGGCCGCGATAATGTCGTCATGGCTGTGACTCGAGAAAATACCTTGCAGCCAGTCCAAATTGCCGGCGCTGGTCATCATCGGGACAACCTGCACGAAATAATCGTGTTTGGGATGCGCCAATGTGAGCGCGCCAGCGGAAGCCGCGCCGATTTCGCGAGCGGTGAAACCAACCCAGCCGCTCGTGCCAACATAGGCATAAGCCGGGCCCGGCTCGCCACAGCCCGCGCCAATCGTGGCTGACCCGGCGTCGCCCGGCGCGAGATAGACGGGCGTGCCCGCCGGCAAGCCCAGCGCCTGAGCCGCGCCTGTTGTCAAGTTGCCGATCTGTTCTCCACCGCGAACCACCTTGGGCAGCAAGGCGCTCAGCCAGTCGAGTTCCAAGCGCCGCAGCAACGCCGCATCAAGCAATCTATGCGCGCGCAGATCCCACAAGCCGGTGGTGCTGGCGGTGGTGGCATCGGCGGCGCAAACGCCCGTCATGCGCGCGGCAATAAAATCGGCCCCGCCGAAAAGCAACCGGGCGGCGCGGCTTATGCTCCCCGGTTCATGCTCCCGCAGCCAATGCAGCTTTGCCAAAAGGCTGCCGGCGGTTTGCTCATTGCCAGTGACGGCGATGAGCTCGGCAGGGCTGACCCGTTCATGGACGCGCTCGATCTGGCTCTTGGCGCGGGCGTCGCTGTAGAGGATGACCGGACGCACGGGCTTCGCCCCTTCGTCGATCAAGATGACATCTTGCATCTGCCCGGTGAGAACGATGCCGGAGAGCTGCTTCGGCGCAGCCAGTTCTCGGCAGACCGTCACAACCGCTTGCCACCAGTCATTCGCTTCCTGTTCCACCAGGCCGGCATCGCCGATCTGTGTCTCATAAGCGGCCGAGGCCGATTGCAGGATCGCGCCGTCGGCGATAAGCGCCGCTTTCGCGCTGCTGCTGCCGATATCGATGACGAGCCAGGGCGCGCCCATCAATCACCCTCCCGCGGCAGCCTTCTTAACGCGCGCCGCAGCCAGCGCCCGTAATGCCGCTGCTGCCCCGACAAGCTGCTCAGCGTCACTGCCAGGATAATGATAGCGCCGGTGGATATTTGCTGGATGTAAGTGTCAATTTGCATTTGCGTCAGGCCGTTCGCCAGCACGCCAAGAATCAGCACGCCGATCAGAGTGCCGCCGACATTGGGCTGGCTCTCTTCGGACAGGGTCATGCCGAGGAAGACGGCGGCGATCGCTTGCAGCATCAAACCTTCGCCTTGAGTGGGGTGCGCGGTGGATAGGCGGCTGAAGAGCATCAAGCCCGCCACCGCCGCGCCCAGCCCGCTGATGACAAAGCTGAGCAGACGCAGGCGATTGATGCGAATCCCGCCGAAGCGCGCCGCTTCCATATTGCCGCCGATGGCATAAAGGCGGCGGCCAACAATCGTGTAATTGAGGATGATGAAAACAAAAATGAGCGCGAGGATTGCCAGAATGGTGAGGTTGGGCAGGGCCAGGTCGGTCGCGCCGATTTTGCCGAGCGGGATGGCGCCGCGCCCAAAACTGGAAAACTCGGCCGGTATAACGCGCCCATAGATCGAAGCGCCGCCGCTGATATACAGCGCCAGGCCACGAAATACGGTCAATGTGCCCAGCGTGGCGACAAAGGCAGAAATGCCGATATAGGCGACCAAGACTCCGTTGAGCAAGCCACCAGCCGCGCCGACCAGCAGGCTCAGCGCCACCGCGGTCCCGACCGCGCCGTCGTTTTGAAAAGTCGTCCCGGCCACGATGCCGACCAGGCTCGCCAGCGCGCCGATGCTGAGGTCGAAGTCGCCGGTGACCATGACGATGGTCATGGTGAATGCGACCACGCCGAGTATGCTCATCTGCCGCGTGATGTTGACCCAGTTGGGGATGGTCATGAAAGTCCCCGGCCGCTGCGTCCAGAAAAAGATCACAATCAAAATGAAGCCGACCAAGGTGCCATAACGGCGCAGGAAGCGCTCCGGCGAGAAGGCGGCGCGGGCCGGTTCCGTCGATCCCCGATCCTTCATTCTCCTGCCCTACTCGAAAGCATAACAGCGCTCGAGAAGCTCGTTTTCCGTCAAACCGGCGGCCGGCAAGTCCTCCGCCGCCCGTCCCTTACGCATAAGGAGGATGCGGTCGCAGAGCGCAATGAGCTCGTCCAATTCCGATGAGACCATGAGTATGCTTGCGCCATCCGCCGCCAGCCTGCGGATGAGGCGGTAGATATCGTATTTCGCGCCGACATCGACGCCGCGCGTCGGCTCGTCCAGCAGGATCAGGCGTGGCTGCGCCAGGATGGCGCGCGCGAAGAGAAGCTTCTGCTGGTTGCCGCCGCTCAGTTGTCGCGCCCGCTGCCCGATGCCCGCGCTCTTGAGGCGGACTGCCTCGCCCAAACGCCGGCTCAGGGCATCGGCTTCGCCTCGTTTCAAGAACATCTTAAGCCGGCTGAGCCGGTCAAGGTGCGGCACCGTGATATTCTGGCTGACACGATCCCCCAGGAAAAGCCCCTGCGAGCGCCGTTCCTCCGGCACATAAGCGATGCCAAGCTGCCAGGCTCTGGCCGGCGACAAACTTGGCAGGGTCCGTCCGTCGAGTTCAATGCTGCCGGCGAGAAGCGGAGCGATTCCGAGGAGGGCGTGGAGCAATTCCGTCCGCCCGGACCCAACCAAGCCCGCAATGCCCAGGATCTCGCCAGATGCCAAGCTGAAGCTGGCTTGGGCGACCGCGTCCGTCCGCAGCCCGCGGACAATCAAGCGAGGCGCGGCTTCGTCAGAAGAGACGCTCGCGCCAGCCCGTCTGTCGGCGACGCTGCGCCCCGTCATCTCAGTAATCAGTTCCGATGTGCTGGTCTCGGCGATGGCCCGGCTGTTGATGATGCGGCCATCCCGCATGACCGTGACCCGCTGCGCGATGCGGAAGAGTTCATCAAGCCGATGCGTGACGTAAAGCAGGGCGTCGCCGCGTGCGCGCAAGCGATCGATCACATCAAAGAGCAGCGCGACTTCGGCGCTGTTCAGGGCGGCGGTCGGCTCGTCCATGATCATGATGCGCGGCTCGCCGCTATCCCCTTCGCCGATGAAGGCGCTGGCGATTTTGACCAGCATGGCGTCCCCCGCGCTCAAGCTCGAGGCTCGGCGCCGCGGATTGATATGGCGGATGCCCAGGGAATGCAGCGCTTGGCCCGCCCGGCGGTAGAGCGCCCGCCAATCGATGAAAATGCCGCCGAAGCGGGGCAGCGGATTATTGATGAAAAGATTCTCGGCGACGCTCAGCGCCGGCACGATATTCAACTCTTGATGGATGAAACGCAAGCCCAGGCGATAAGCGGCGGCGGAATCGCCGATTTCAATGACGCTGCCATTCAAGCGCGCCGTCATCCGGTCGGGCGCTTCCAAGCCCGCCAGCAATTTGATCAGCGTCGACTTGCCCGCGCCATTTTCGCCGATCAAGCCGTGTACTTCGCCACCGACCAGGTCAAGGCCGGCGTCGACTAATGCCTGAACGCCGCCATAGGCTTTGCTGGCGTGGCGAACTTCAAGCGAGAGCGCGGCCGCGGACATAGATGGAGCGGGGGCCTTTTCCGACCCCCGCCTAGAATCAAGGCGACTTATTCGCTGAGGTCAGCTTGTGTGACCAGCTTGGCGGGCACATAATGATTGACCTGCGTGATATCCGCGCCGCCAAGGTGGGATTCGACCAGGTCGGCGACTTTCTGCGCCATGCCGGCGAAGTCTTGAGCGACCGTCGCTTCGAAATTGCTGCCGCGTAGAATCGCGTCGCGCGCTTGCTCGGTGGCGTCGATGCCGACGATGACGATGCCTTCATCGGCGCGCCCGGCATCTTCGATCGCCTGCAATGCGCCCAGGGCCGGATCATCCCATGCCGCCCAAACCGCCGAAATGCTGCCCGCGTCCGGATGCGCCAGAAGCACCGCTTCCATGGCATTGCGCGCGCCCTCCAGCGGACCGTTGTCGAAGCTCGGCGTGATGGCATCGGCGATCGTGATATCGGGCGTATTTTCGAAGATGGCGCGGGCGATAGCGCCGCGCTTCTGCACCGGCGGGTAAGGCTCGAAGATGAACATGATGACATTGCCCGCCCCACTCAAACGGTCGACCACGTAGGTCGCCGTTTCCGCCGCCATTGTGTAGCCATTGCTGGTCACATTGGTGACAAGCAGCGGATGCGCGCCCGAATCCAAACCGAAGACGGGGATGCCGGCATCAGCCGCGGCATGCAAGCCCGGCTCGATCTGGGTGGGGTCGACATTGATGACGATGGCGTCAACGCCTTGCAGGGCGACATCTTCCATACGGCTGACCAGCGCGGCGATATCTTCGTTGGTGTCGATGACATTGACGCTCCAGCCTTTTTCCATGGCGGATGCTTCAAAGTTCTCCACCATGATCTGCGTGCCCGGCTGAGCGAGGAAGGGGGTCATGACGGCGACCGTCGGCGCATCCTGCGCGAAGCCGACGCCGGCGACGGCCAAGAGCAAGATGACTAAGAGAAGACTGAATTTACGCATGAGATTCTCCGTTTCCATTACCATCGAGGTTCAAGCGAATAAGGGCTATTCTAACGCAGGGGCAAAGCAGCGGCAAAGGGCAGGTCGGCGCATTTTGACAAGAGACTGAACCTGTCAGACAGCGGAAAACTGCGGTTCAATAGCGGCAGGGAAGCAAATGGACTGGAGCGAAGATACGATGAAAGCCAGACTGCAACATGTGAGCATCCCCCGCCCGCCAGGCAGCGATGCCGCGGCCCGCGCCTTTTTCGGCGACCTGCTGGGCTTGGAGGAGATCCCGCCGCCGGACAGCTTGGGGGGCATGGATGTGATCTGGTTCCAGGTTGGTCAAGACGCCGAATTGCATGTGTTTCTGGAAGAGCCGCTGGACGACCCCTCGAATCGTCACTTCTGTCTCGTCGTCGATGACTTGGCGGGAATACGCGGAAAGTTGTCCGAAGCCGGTTACGCGCCTTACGATGTCGAGGGAATCCCGGGCCGGCCCCGTTTCTTCTGCCGCGATCCCTTCGGCAATATCATCGAATTTACCACGATTGAAGCGGACTACCTGCAAGCGCAAGCCAAGCTCGATTAATCGTAGCCTTGCCCGTAGCGCAGCGGCCCCCGCCAAGCCCAGGGATTGCGCGCCCTTAAGGCAGCAATGTCCAGATCCGCATCCGTGACCAGGAGCTCGCCAGCTTCAACAGCCGGGCGTTGATTGGCCTCCAGACAACGGACCAAACCCGCCTTGAGCGCCGCTTGCGCCGCCGCGTGCTCGGCTTGCCCGGCGAGATTATGGCGATCATCCGAGTCGCCGCTGATATCGAAGAGTTGCTCGGCGCCGCCAGCGAAGTAGTAGACATACTTCAGTCTGCCATCGGTGGCGAAGACGGAATGCCGCGTCTCGCCGTAGATGACGCGGCCCTCGGGCAAATCGAGCAAAGAGACGCCGTCCATTGTCGGTTCCGGTTCTAGGCCGGCCAGACTCAGCAAGGTCGGCACGATATCGGCCGTCAGCGCCGGCCTGTCTACCCGGCGATTGTATATGCCGTGATGATCGGGCAGGCGCAGGATGATGGGCACGCGAGCCGATGATTCGAGGAAAGTGTATTTGCCGTAAAGTTGATGATCGCCCAGATGCTCGCCGTGATCCGAGGTGATGACGATCACAGTGTTGTCGTAAAGTCCCTGACGTTTGAGCTCGCCGAAGAAGCGCCCCAAGGTATAGTCGATGTGCGTGATCTGCCCGTAGTAATGCCGGCGCAAACGGCGCAGGACTTGCGGCGGCAGGCGGTCGGCTTTTTTGCTGACGCGCTCGGCGACCAGGGCGGCCGGTTCGTCCTCCGCCCCAACCCAGTCGCCGATGACGGCTTCGGGAATCTCGTAATCATCGTAGAAGCGGTCGTATGGTTCCGGCGGATCGAAAGGGCTGTGCGGCGCTTCGAAGACCATCCAGAGCATGAAGGGGCATTCCGGATCGCGCTGGGACAGGAAGCGGATGCTTTCGTCCACGATCCAGTGTGTATGCGTCAAGCGCTCGGGCAGGGCGCTGATCGCCGGGGTGACTTCATTGCCGCCCAAGCCGTGGCCGCGATACATGCCGCCATAGCCCTGGTCTTCCAGGAAATTGAGATAATCGTTGGGGTGCAAGCTGATATGCTCAAAGCCGAAGCGAGCGCGCTCCGGGTAGAAGTGCATTTTGCCGACCGCCTTGGTCTGGTAGCCGGCTTCGCGCGTCAAACGAAAGGGCAGGCTCCGCTCGTTGGCGATAGGGCTGCGCGGACCGCTCATATTATTGTAAGGCATGCCGTGCTGGCCCGCGGTGAAACCGGTGAGCATAGTCGCGCGCTGCGGCATGCAGACCGGGCAATCGGCATAGGCGCGCCGGTACCAAATGCCCTCCCAGGCGATCTGGTCAAAATGGGGCGTGAGGGCAGGATGGGCGCTATCGGCGATGCTGAGGCAATCCCCGCGCCATTGATCGAGCACGATGTATACGATGTTGGGTTTGCCGTCAGCAGCTGGGTTCAAGGGCATTACCCCTTTAGGCTGCCCTGCGCGGTCACGCCGCTGATGAGGTGCTTCTGCCCAAAGTAGAAGACGACCAGCATCGGAATGATCATCAGCATCGAAAAGACCATAATCAGGTTGAGGCTGTTGTCTTCGCCTTCAAAACCCTGCAAAGCGTTCAAGCCCAGCGCCAAAGTCCACAATTCCTTGTTCGAACCCAGGTAGATAAGCGGATTCAGAAAGTCGTTCCAGGCGAAGGAAAAGGCGAAGATCGATACCGCCGCCAGCACCGGACGCGACATCGGCATGAAGATCCGCCACCAAACGCCGAACTCCGAGCAGCCGTCAATGCGCGCCGAGTCGTAAATGTCTTCCGGTATGCCGCGGAAAAACTGGCGGTACAAGAAGATATAGAAGGCATTGTGCCCAAGCAGGCGCGGCAGGATCAGCGGACCAAAGGTGCGCGTCCAGCCGATCTCATCGAAAAACAAGAATAAGGGAATTAATCGCACCACATAAGGCAGCATCATCGTCGCCAGCAAGATGCCGAAGAAGATATTCCGCCCCGGGAATGGAATCCGCGCGAAGGCGTATCCGGCCAATGTACAGGGCACCCAGGCGCCAAACAGCGACGCCACCACAATGACCATCGTATTGCGCGTGTATTGCAAAATCGGGCGCGCCTCAAATAATTTGGGATAATTCTCCCACGCTACCGGATCCGGGATGAGCTCAAGCCGACGAATGGTGATCTTGTCGCGCGTTTTCAGCGAAGTTGAGACCGTCCAGAATAGCGGCACCATCATCACGATCGCGCCTGCGGTCAAGATCGTATAAATAACGATGTAGCGAACCATTTTGGTTCTGGGATCTTCAATCATATCGCCAGACCTTTACCGCTATATTTGGCTCGTCCATATTTGTCGCATTATCGCTTGCTCTACGCGATGCGCGCTCACCGCCCTCCTCTCGAATGCTTTGGATGCCCGCCATAAAGATGGTGGGAGGGGTAGATTTAGCCGTCATCATCTTGAGCATCCCCATAGAACACCCAGCGATTCGAGGTGAAGACGAGCATTAGCGTCAACACAAAGATGATGAGAAACAGAATGACTGAAAGCGCGGCCGAATAGCCAAACTCAAAGTCTCGAAAGGCTTTGTTATATACATGTAACATATAGACAAGTCCAGCCTGCAAGGGACCGCCATTAGTGCCAAGCAAAATGAAGACTTGTTCGAAGATCTGGAAGCCGCCGATCAAGCCCAATAGCAGATTGAAAAATATCGTCGGCGTCATCAACGGGATAGTGATATAGAGCAGCCGATGCCAACCGGTGCCGCCGTCGATCGCAGCTGCCTCGTACAGGTCTTCGGGGATACCCTGCAAGCCGGCCAGGAATATGATCATCTGCCCGCCGAAGCCCCAAAGGCTGAGCAGAATCAGCGACGGCTTTATCGCATCGGGCGAAGACAACCAGCGCACCGGCATGGCGCCAATTAAAACGAGAAACTGATTAAGAAAGCCATAACGCGTATTCAAAAAGCCGGCGAAGATCACCGTCGCCGCCACCAGAGGCACAACCGACGGCACGTAGAAGAGCGTACGATAAAGCTCCATCCCGCGCACGCGCAGATTCAGTATCAGCGCGATGAGAAAAGCGAATATCAAGCGCAAGGGCACGCTGAAGCCAAGGTAGTAGACCGTATTGTACATACTCTTGCCGAAGAATTTGTCCTCGGTGAAGATCTTGATGTAATTCTCGAAGCCTATCCAAGGAGGTGTTCCCACCGTGCCAATCTGATAATCGGTGAAACTCAAATATAAATTGTAGATGAAGGGCGCCGCGTCAAAGATGATGAAGCCGGCGAACCAGGGAAAGATGAAGGCGAAGCCGATCAAGGCGCGATTGCGGAACCACCACTCCTGAAATCGCGATTTCCAGGTGGCCTCCGGCTGAGTATGCTGTGATTTTAGGGAGGCTTGCACGATTTTCGCCTAAGCTGTTGATTGGCGGACGAGCCACCGGCTCGCCCCTGCAATTCTGCCTGTATGAAACCTGTAGGGGTCAGCTGGCGGCTGACCCGTCGTTTGCGCAGTTATGTGTCGAGAAAAGCCCATCCCTCTTTTTGGGGGTGGGTTTTGGGGTGGGGGCATTCCTACATATTGTCGGCGTCGAATTCCGCCCAGAATTCGTCCAGCAGCTTCTGCATCTCCGCATGGGCGTCATTCAGCGCGTCCGCCGGCGACTTCACGCCGAAGTAGGCTTCTTCAATGTTGTTGGAGAGGATCTCCGCCAACTGCCCCTGAATCGGCGTGATTTGCACCGGCGTATCAAGCGCCAGCCCTTCCAAAACGACGCTCCAGTAGGGATTGACATCGTAATAAGCCGGGTTCTCGTTGCATTCCTTCACCGGCGAGGGACGGCTCTGACGGAACAGAAAGGCGCAGCCGCCCTGCGGGTGGACGCCGATGAACTCGGCAAACTTGAAGGCAGCCTCCTGCATCTCCGGCGGGTGCACCGCTGGAATCGTGTAGGCCCAGGCGCCGCTGTAATTGTAGCCGGTGGTGCCCGCGGAATGAGCATCGGGATTGTCGCCATTGTAGGGGCGCAGCATGGTGCCCCAGCTGTCGGTATCCGCGTAGCCGTCCGGATCAGCCACGTTGAAGTGACCGAAGAAGGAGGTGTTGATGTGCAGGAAAGCTTGTTGGTCGTCATACCAGGGATGATCGCCTTGCGAGAAACTCGTATCCTGGAAGAAGTCGATTATGTTCTCCGTGCCGCCGTTGATATTGTTGGTCAGGTTGACCATCCATTCCAGCGTTTCCACACCTTCGGGGCTGTTGAAGAGCAAGGTGCGGCCATCGTCCGAGACATACTTGCCGTTGTTGGTGTAGAGCCAGGCGACGAATTCCGCGTCAGCGCCGGCCGTCGCGCTGGTGCTGCCGGCCGCTGCGCCCAAGACATCAATACCCATGGGATCGGCAACCGTGATAGCCGCCGCCATCTCCTCAAGCTCCTGCCAGGTATCCGGCGGATCTTCGGGGTCAAAGCCGGCGTCGCGCAGCAGGTTCTTGTTGTAAATCATCAAACCGGTCAAACCGCCGGCGGTTGGCATCGGCAAGCCGTAGAGTTCGCCGTTCCAATATTGCAGGCCAATCTCGCCATCATAGAACACGCCGAGGTCCGTGCCGTGCGCCTCCACATAGGCGTCAATCGGGATGATCAAGCCGTTGATGGCGAACTGATAGGTCTCGGGACGCGTCGACATGATGATGCCCGGCGGATTGCTGCTGGCGGCGGCGGTGGCGAGCAACTCAGCGCGGTTGTCCCAGGGTTGGACCTGGTTGATGACGCGGACGCACGGGTTCTCTTCCTGGAAGTGCCCGATAAGTTCGTCCATATAGGCTTCGCGGGCGGCGCCCCACCAATTCATGAACTCGAGTTCGATGATCTCGCCGTCGCAATCGGCTGCCGCCGGCATAAGACCGAATGACAGCAGAATGCCCAGCGCAATCGCAATTCGTAACATAAGTGAGTGCTTCATGACGTTCTCCTTATACAAAGCTGTACATTAAAGCGGCGGCCATAGCGCCGTTGCATCACCTGCTGCCGAGCGCGGACTCAAACCGATTTGCACTTTGCCGCAGGCCAGATATACTTGGGCGAATATGAATCCGCGCCGCAAAAGTTAGTATTAAATGTACCGCGTGAATGCAGCGTTGTCAAAAATCTTGTACCGGCTGCCCGACCGCCATACGAGGCAGACGACATGAACCTTGCCTACGCTGCCGACCCGCGTTTGAGCCGCTTCGATCCGCTGGAGCGGATATTCTTCTATGACGACTTCGACGAAGGCATTCGCGGCTGGTCGGAGTTGATCGGCAACTACGAGCATTCGCTGGATTCCATGCTGCCCGAATACAGCGATATGCGCCCGCCGATGCTTAGCAATCTGACCATGTGGGATACAGGCGCAGCCGGCTCGATGGAAGGGACCTATGCGCTCAAGCTGGCCAGCCGCGCCCGAACCGGTTCACTGGCGACCAGCATCAAGCGGCAGACCTTTCGCAAACGCGGGCAAATCCAACTCGAGTGCTACTTCACTTTCAAGCCGGAAGCCAGCGAACTGCGGCTGTCGCTGAACGACGTGCGCGCCTTCGGCGTGCTCTTCGACCTGCAAGACGGCATGAATCCGGAATATCGCTGGATGCCGCATCTGCGCTACTTGAACGCGCAGGACAGCGAGATGGTCAACCGCTGGCAGATGAAAGGCGAAACCCGCGCCTTCCACAATATCGGCGACTCGGGCGAGACGGTCTCGCACTTCCATCTCGGTAGCGAAAATTGGGAATTCGTCGACGCGCCGGTCCAGACGCTGGCTTACAACGAAATCGCCACCAAGATGAATTGGCATTACCTGCGCGTCAATGTCGACCTGGCCGAGCGGCGCTTCCTCGGTTTCCAATGCAACGATCTGGTCTATGCCGGCGAGCCGCTGAAACATATCTCTATACCAGCCATGCCCAACTTGAATTGCATGCTCAACACCGCCTTCTGGGTCGAGACCAATCGCGACAAGCGCGCCTTCCTCTACCTCGACTCGGTGCTGCTAAGCGGGGAGTTTTGATCGTGGCGCTGCGGCGGAGTTATACGGCGGTCGTCGAGCGCAACGCGCTCTGGCAGGGCGATTTCGCGACCGAGCCCTACGAAGCCGCCTGGGCCAGCGAAGCCATCTTCTTCGTCCGCGCGCTGGATGTAACGCCCACAACCCTCCCATACGGCACGGTAGTTTCAGGCGTAGCGCAAGTTCAGATTTCAGCGGATGGTATTCATTGGGTGAACGAAGGCAGTTCTTTCAACTTGCCCATCGAACAAAATGCAGTCGCATTCTGCCGCGTAAAGCACTTCGGCGGTTGGCTGCGCCTGCGCGGGGCCATGTATGAAGACACATCAATTACCGTGCTGGTATCGCTGGCGCTGAAGGAGTGACCGTTACGTCCAACGAAAATTGTAGGGGCGACCTATCAGGTCGCCCGCCTTTCGGAATACGACACTGGAACGCATTATGACGCCTCCCCCAACCTTTGAATTCGACGCCGTCATCGTCGGCGGCACGCCAGCCGGGATCACGGCCGGCATTGCCGTAGCCCGAGCGGGAAGGCGAGCCGTCATCCTAGAGCGGACGGCGCATATCGGCGGCTTGCCCGCCAATGGATTAGGCGCAACGGATATCGCCACGCGCGGCGCCACCGGCGGGCTCTTTCTGGAATTCGTGCGGCGCGTCAAAGCCCATTACTGCAATACCTACGGCCCCGACTCACAGCAAGTCACAGACTGCAGCGACGGCTATCGCTTCGAGCCGCATGTCGCCGAGCGCATCTTGCTCACTATGATCGCCGAATGCGGCGACAAGCTCGAAGTCCGCGCCAGGCGCCAATTCAACCACGAGCCGCGCAACGCCATCAAGGAGGGCGCAGCCCTGCGTCAAATCCGCATCGTCGACCGTACCAGCGGCGCGGAAGAAGTCTACCGCGCCTCCGTCTTCGTTGATGCCACCTACGAAGGCGATCTGGCAGCGGCGGCGGGCGCGCCTTATATGCTGGGGCGGGAAAGCGCGGACGAATACGGCGAGCCTTGCGCCGGCAAGTTTTATCAGCGCTGGCGGGCGCCGGTTGATGAGCAGTACAGCACTGGGCAAGGCGATAACGCGATTCAATCTTACAATTATCGCCTGCCGCTGACGACCAATAGAGCCAACATGCGGCGCATCGAGAAACCAGCGACTTATAACCGCGACGAGTACCTGTCGTTGATTGACGATCTGCGCCTCAACCGCTTCGCCGGGCCGCCGACGCCGCTGGAATTTGATGGCATCGGCGCCATCACCAATATGGTGCGCCTGCCCAACGACAAGGTTGATGCCAACAATCAGCACGCCGCCTTCATCTCAACCGACCTGCCGGAAGAGAACTGGCCCTACCCCACCGCCAGCTGGGATTGGCGCGACCGCTTCGCCGAGCGCCTGCACGATTACATCCTCGGCCTGTTCTACTTCGCGCAGAATGACGAGTCGCTGCCGGCGGATTTTCGCGAGCGCTGCAATCGCTGGGGCTTGTCGCTGGATGAATTCCCGGACAACGACAATTTCCCGCGGCAGATATACGTGCGCGAGGGGCGGCGGATCCGCGGCGAATACCTTTTCACGGCGCATGATGCCTTGTCGAAGCGCCATTCGCGCGCGCATCTCACTAGCATCACCGCCAGCCACTACGCGCTCGATTCGCACGCCTGCCTGAAACGCGAAGCCGGGCGGCCGCATCTGGACGGCTTCTTCTCTTATCGCACGACGCCTTACAGCGTGCCCTACGGCGTGATCCTGCCGCTTGAAGTCGAAAACCTGCTGATACCCGTGCCGGCATCGGGCACGCATATCGGCTTCAGCACCCTGCGAATGGAACCCTGCTGGATGGCGCTGGGCGAGGCGGCCGGCGAAGCCATCAACGTCAGCCTCGATGAGGCGACGACAGTGCGCGCTCTCAATGTGGTCGAGCTGCAGCGGCGCCTGCTGGCTGCTGGCGCGGTGCTGACCTATTACGAAGACGCGGCGCCCGGCGACCCGCATTACGAGGCGCTGCAATTCTTCGCCCTGCGCGGTTTCCTGGGCGATAGCTACCGAGCCAATCTTGACGCGCCGGTTTCGGATGCCGAGCGGAGCCAATGGACAACTTGGGCGGATACGCCGGACTTGGCGAGTTTCGCCGGCACGCGCGGCCAACTCCTGGATAAAATCTATACTGAAGTGAACGCACGACCGGATGCGGAACAAGCCGCTCTGTATGCTTCATTCAAAAACTGATCTAGAAACTCGCTCCCCTTCCCTCATCTTGGGGGAAGGGGTCGGGGGATGGGGGCGAAAGATGGAATTTGTAAAGATCGCGCCGGAGCAAAAACAGCAATTTGATGAAGAAGGTTATTTGGTGATGCGCGGCGCAATTGACAGCGAGACGGTGTCGGCGCTGATCGAAGCCGGCGACCGCTTGATCGCTTCCGACCGCGAGTTGAACCGGCAGCGCCGCCCGGGCGGCTTGTACGATGGTTTTCGCAACTGTGTCTCGATGGACGATGCCTTCTTGCCGCTGATCACCAACCCCAAAACCTTCTCCATCGTGGCGCAGCTTCTTAGCCCGCATCTGTCGCTTTTGACGAGCCATCTGATTTATCGCCATCCCGATCGGCCCGGCTCGCCTGATACCGAGCGTTTGCCCGGCTGGCACCGCGATCACTACATGTCCATGCGCGACCTGGGCGATGAACATATCCCGCGGCATTCGCTCAAGGTCGCCTACTATCTCACCGACCTGAGCGAGCCCAACAGCGGCGTCACCATGATGGCGGCCGGCAGCAACCAGCTCAAAGAGCGCATTGAGATACCGGAAGGCCAGGTCGATCCCGCCAGCAAGGTTGAGCCATTGCTGGAGCCGGGCGACTGCGTCTTCTTTGAGAACCGCACCTGGCACGCCGGCGCCGCCAACTTGACCGACCGCGTGCGCAAGGCGGTGATGATCGGTTACAGCTACGATTGGATCACGCCGACAGATTACCGGCAGCAGGCGCCCGACATGGTGGAGAAGCTGAGCCCGATGCAGCGCTATCTCGTTGGCGAGCCGGTTGATGAATCGCCGCGATTTGATTTCACCGGCGGTCCCAACCCGATTGCCGACTGGTGTGTCGCCAATGGCTATCAGCATCAGCCGATGAAGGGACGCAAGCACTTCGTCGCGCCCGAGGTGAAACACTAGTCTGCAGCGCGAACTCAGCCGGGAACCGTCTGTGACCGGCCAGCCTTATGCGGTTTAGGATGACTTCAACTTGGGCGTTTCGAAATAGCTTTCAAGGCGATTGACAGAGGCTTGCAGCACTTTCAAGTCGCCGCGGACTGCGTGATGCAATTCCAGCGACGTGTCCGCCTTGTTCTCGACCACGAGAATCTTGTCTTCTAGGCGGTCAAATCTGGTTTCAAGCGCGGCTTGTCCGGTTTCGAGCGCGGTCTGCCTAGCTTCGAGCGCGGTCTGCCTGGCTTCAACATTGCCCACTCTGGTCTCAAGCTGGCTCATTCTGGTCTCAAGGCGCTTGATATCGTCTTTCGTAGCGAAGCGCCAAAAGAAACCGATAATTACGAAGACGGCAATTATCGCATTCACCGCCAGCCCAAGCAGACTGATTATTAATGCCGGTTCCACGAGTGCGGTTGCCCCTTATAAAACTTGCTTTTACTTGGCTGATTATAATAGACTCTTGTAGACATTGTCAAAACGAGGCTGATTTAGAGAGTTGACTATGAAAGAACGCAACTGTGACATTCTGATCGTAGGCGGCGGCACCGGCGCGATCGGCGCGGCGCTGGCGGCCTTGCGCATGGGCAAGTCGGTCATCATGAGCGAGGAGACCGACTGGATCGGCGGGCAGCTTACCGCGCAGGCGGTCCCGCCCGACGAAAATCCCTGGGTCGATCAATGCGGCGCCACCGCTACCTACATGCGCTGGTCGGATGGCGTGCGCGATTATTACCGGCGCAACTACCCTTTGACCGAGAAGGCGCGCCGCATCATGAATCTTAATCCCGGGCAGGGCAACGTCAGCCGTCTTTGTCACGAGCCGCGCGTGGGCTTGGCTGTCATCAAAGAGATGCTAGCGCCCTACCGGTCGAGCCGGCAGCTTGATGTGCTGCTCTATCACGTGCCGGTCGCGACCGAGACCGATGGCGATCGTGTGCGCGCCGTCACGCTGGAAGATACACAGAGCGGCGATCAGGTGGTAATTTCCGCCCCCTACATCCTCGATGCCACCGAGCTGGGCGACCTGTTGGAGCTGGCGGATGTCGAGTTCGTCATCGGCGCCGAGAGTCAAGCGCAGACGGGCGAAATGCACGCGGTCGAAGGCGATCCGCTGCCGCTGGATCAGCAGTCGATCTCCTGGTGCTTCGCCATTGATCACTTGGAAGGCGAAGACCATACCATCGACAAGCCCGAGGATTATGACTTCTGGCGCGAGTACAAAGCCGACTTCTGGCCCGACAAGCAATTGAGCTGGTACTACTCCAGCCCAATCACGCTGGAGCCGGTCCATCGGCAGATCTTCCACGCCCACGACGAGCATCAGTATCGCGAATTCCCGGGCGATCTCTGGCACTTCCGCCGCATCTTGTACCAGGGTCATCATCGCGAGGGCGCTTTCCGCAGCGATATCACGCTGGTCAACTGGCCCCAGATCGATTACTGGCTGAAGCCGCTTCTCGGCGTCAGCGAGGATGTCAAGCAAGCAGCCTTGCGCGAATGCAAGCAGCTTAGCTTCTCCGTGCTCTACTGGATGCAGACCGAAGCGCCGCGCTACGATGGCAAGGGCTACGGCTATCCCGGCTTGCGCCTGCGGCATGATGTGGTGGGCACAAGCGACGGCATGGCGAAGTATGTCTACGTGCGCGAGGCGCGGCGCATCGAAGCCGAGTTCATCGTGCTCGAAGAGCATGTCGGGGTGCAACAGCGCGAAAGCTTCGACACCGCTGAGCAATTCGATGACAGCGTCGGCATCGGCAGCTACCGCATCGACTTGCACCCCAGCACCGGCTTGCGCAACTACATCGATATCAGCAGCTATCCTTTTCAGATTCCGCTGGGCTCGCTGATTCCCAAGCGGGTCGAGAACCTGTTGCCGGCTTGCAAGAACCTGGGCGTGACGCATATCACCAACGGCTGCTATCGACTGCATCCGGTCGAGTGGAATATCGGCGAGGCGGCCGGCGCGCTGGCGGCCTACTGCCTGGACAAGAAATTGAGCCCGCGGCAGGTGCGCAACACCGAGGCGCATCTGCGCGATTTTCAGCGTTTGCTGACGCGCGAGATCGGCGTGCCGCTGGAGTGGCCCCCGTATGCGCGGCGAGCGACGCGTTAGCATGACTGGGTCGGGTAGACGGCGGACGACCTGATAGGTTGCCCCTACACGAATGTTGTGATGACTTCAAAACGGATAGCAACCTCGATAATCTTGATAGCCTTGTGGTCTGTGTCGGCCTGGTTGACGCGAGGACAGTCGGAGGATGGAGCGATCTTCCACGATGTCAGCGCCGAAGCCGGCATCACGGCGACGCATCGCGGCATCTGGGACGATACCGAGACGATGCAAGGCTACCTGGCCATCGGCCAAGCTTGGGGCGATTATGATCGCGATGGCTGGGTCGATCTCTTCGTGACCGGCAATCTGGACCCGAATGTCCTGTATCAAAACAATGGCGATGGGAGCTTTTCTGTCTCCGCACATAGCGAGGCGCTCAGCCTGCCGGATACGCCGAGCGGGGGCGCCACCTGGGCCGACTACGATAATGACGGCTGGCTCGATCTCTACGTCGTGAATTACGGCGCGAACCGCTTGTTCCGCAATGCAAACGGCGCGGGCTTCGTCGATGTCACGCTTGAGGCCGGCGTCGGCGATACGGGCAAAGGCACCTCGGCCGCCTGGGGCGATTACGACAGCGATGGCTGGCTGGACCTGTATCTGACCAATTGGTCCTGCTTCCCCGAATGCGATCCGGTGGACTTCACGGCGCAGCAAGATCGACTCTATCACAACAACGGCGATGGCAGCTTCACCGATGTGACGGGGAGCCTGGACTACGCCATGACGCTGGGAGCGGGCTTCGCGCCGGCCTTCCTCGATTATGACGGCGATGGCGACAGTGACATCTACGTCGTCAACGACAAACTGCACAACGAGATCGGCAACGTGCTCTGGCGCAATGATGGCGCCGGCTGCGGCCACTGGTGCTGGACGAATGTCTCGGCCGAGAGCGGCTCGGACTTGATCATCAACGGCATGGGGCTGGACGCCAGCGATTACGACAACGATGGCGACCTGGACATGTACGTCACCGATATGGTCTACCAAATGCACCTGCTGATGAATGACGGCGCCGGCGGCTTCCGCAATCGGGCGCGCTCCTCCGGCAGCGCGATCAATATGGGTCCCGATAACGGCGTGGGCTGGGGCGCGACCTTTTTTGATTACGACAACGATGGCTGGCAAGACCTCTATGTGGCCGCCACCAATTATCATCAGACATTTCCCGAGTTGGTGGTCAGCTTCATGAATCCGCGCGCCGATGCCCTCTTCCGCAACGACCGGCATCGCGGCTTCCAGGATGTCAGCGCGGGCAGCGGCATCGACGCGGCGCTGGCGACCTTGGGCGTGGCTTACGCCGATTACGATCGCGACGGCGACCTCGATTTGGTCACGGGAAATTGGAACAGCGGCTACCGGCTATACCAGAATCAGGGCAGCGGGAAGAACTGGCTGTCGCTGGATTTGCGCGGTGGCCTTGGCGTCAATCGCGATGCGGTCGGGACGACTGTGCGCCTGACAACCACGGACGGCATGACGCAGCAGCAAACGGTCGCGATCGGCAGCGGGCTGGGCGGCAACAATCAACTGGCGCTGCACTTCGGCTTGGACAAGGCGACATCGGTCGATCTGCGGGTCGTGTGGAGCAATGGCGTCGAGTGCAGCTTCGAGGCGATGCCGGCCAATCAACGCTTGCGCCTGGTCTATGGCCTGACAGCGGGCTGTGGTTAGGGTCTCGCCACAGAGCGCACAGAGAGTCGCTCAGCGCACATCGGTCTTGTAGGGCACAACATCGCAGGTAGTTTGATACCAGGTCAACATGCGCTCGCGCAGATCAGCCAGGACGCCGGCATAGTCGGGATCGTCGATGCGATTGACGAGTTCGCCCGGATCCTCTTTCAAGTCGTAAAGCTCATCGCTCTCGTACAAACGGCGCACGTATTTGTAATCGCGACTGCGGCACATGGCCGCCTTGCTATGCTCGCCGACTTCACTGCCCTGCAGCTGCACGCGCGGCCAGTAGAGCCCGCTGGGATCATAGAAGGACGGGCTGTCTTTTTCCATCGCCTGCTCTTCGCCGATGCGGCGGCCTCCTTCACAAAATACCGCGTCACGGTGCTCGTCATCTGAGCCGGCGATTAGCGGCGCGAGCGAGCGACCGAAGTGATCGTAGCCGGGGTCGATGCCGGCCCAGTCATAGGCGGTGGCGGTGAAGTCGATGAGCTCGACCAACTGGTCGCGGATGCCGGGCTGGATGGGCTTGTCCGCCGGCGGCTTGACGATGAGGGGGACGCGAGTCAGGCAATCCTCGAAGGTGTTCTGCGTCTTTTCGACCAAGCCGTAATCGCCGGTGAAGTCGCCATGATCGGAGAAGAAGAAGATGGCGCTGTCGTCATAGAGTCCGCTCTCCTTGAGCGCACTGAGGACCCGCCCGAACTGCTCGTCGACGCGGGCGCACATGCCATAATAAACCGCGCGCAACTCATTGAAGCGCTCCTCGCTCCAATTCTGCAAGCGCTGCCGCTCGTAGATGCCGGCGACCAGGCTGGGCTTCTTTGACCAATCCGGCGTCGACCTGCGCGGCGGGATAAGCTCGCGGTCAATCTGGCTGAACCAGGGCTCTTCGACGCCATAGGGCGGATGCGGGTAGCCAAGAGGCAAGTAGACGCAAAGCGGCTGATCGGGTGGAGCGTTCCGGATTTGTTCGATGGCGCCATCAACCATCGCCCAGTCGTTGTCGTAATAAACTTCGTCCTCGGGGGCATCTAGTTTCCCGACGAAGAAAGAGTAGTAGTTGTCGCCGTCGGGATCGCCACGCCAATCATCGGCGCGATGGGTGTTCGGTTGGAGCGGACGCGGCGCTTCGTATTTGACATCGCAATAATCGGCGAAGCCGTTCTGGCGCGGGACCAGATCGTTCTTGCCACCCCAAAAGACAAAGTAACCGGCGTCCTTGAGTTGCTTGAGCAAGACCGGTTCATCCGGCTGCAGCATGTGGTGCATGGTGCGGTGGCCGCGGACGTGGGGATACCAGCCGGTCATGAAGGAGCAGCGGCTGGGCGTGCAGACCGGATTTTGGCAGAAGGCATGGCGGAAGGAAACGGCGTCGGATTCGATGATGCGATCAAGGTTGGGCGTGACGGCGGCGGGATTGCCAAGGTGCGCCATAACATCGCCGCGCCACTGGTCCGGGTTGAAGATAATGATATGGGGTTGTTTGGGCATGCCGTGCTCCAATGCGACCGTTACTCGGTAGTCCAATCTTCGATCGGTAAATCAACGAGTCGCGCAAAACCGCGCATATCGTGCGTCACCACGGTCAATCCGTTTACCATCGCGATGGCTGCAATCTGCATATCGGCGACGCCCATAAGCTGTCCGCGGTCTCTCAAGAATGCGTGTATGCGGCCGTAGACATCGGCTGCGTCATCATTGAAGGGCAAGCTGGGAAAGCGCGAAAAGAACTCGTCCTGCTCCTGCCGATACACCGCGGACGAACGCCGACGGTACGAACCGGCATACATTTCCGCCTTGGAAATCGCGCTGATGGCAACACCTGTCCTTTGATGCCGCAGGAGCACTCTATCAAAAAGCCGCGGATATCTTCCGTTGATACAATAGATGCAGATATTGGTATCGAGCAGGTATCTCATCCAGCGTCAAAACACATACTTCCAGACACCGTGATCAACTTCCCGCATCACTATAAGCGTTGGATCATCCTCAAAAGTGCCAAAGCCTAACTCATCAGCCATCCACACCGGCATGCGGCGGTAAAACTCCAACTCGATTTCGCGGGGCAACTGCTTCAAGCCTTCGCGCGTCAGCGGCAAACTTTGATTGTGCTCCTCACAGAAAGCATAGAAGTCAGCGTCGGCCTTGCAGACGCCATTCTGATGTGCAGTCCAATTTAGCTCTTTGCGCTTGTGCATTGTCGCACTGCTTTCAACCTTCCAGCGTACAATCATCCTAGCGAAAACTATGCGCTCTGTCAAACCTGACCGAGCCAGCGCTTACAACAAATCCCCCGGCATCGGCGCGAAATCGACATCGTAGCCGAAGGCGCGCGGACCGACGACCGCCAAGGCCGCGGGCGACTTCAACTCCTTCGGCGCGGGCATGGCGAGCACGGCTACGCGCAAACCATAGCGCAGCGACTCGGTGCCGATAGGCTCGCCGTCTTCGAGCGTGACGAGGGTGAGCAGGTCCGGCACGGTGCAGAGGACATTGCCATTGCTGCGAGCGATCAGATTCTCGTTTTGGAAGTCGATCTCCAGTTGGCGCTGGTAATCGTCGAACGCGCTGATGATGAGCCTGCCCCGGGCGAAGCCGCCGACAGTCCGGCGCTCGACATCGATAATTTTGCCCGTAAAAAGCACCTTGCCCTGGCAAAGCGCCGCCACGGTCTCGGCCGGCTCAATGCTGCCGGCCCGGCATTTCAAGACGGCGTCGCCGATGCGCTTGGCCAGGCTGACTGTGTCGCGGATGATGGTCGCTTTGAGCTGAGCGCCGGTCATGACCGGCATGACAAGAGCGGCGGAGCCACCCATCTCGATGGTCAAGCTGCGGGCGAATTCCTCAGCTTGCTCCGCCGAGCCGATGCGCGTGAAGATGCTGACGTTGCCATGGCTATCGGCCAGGGCGAAGGGCGCGGGCGCGGCGCCGTAGATCATGAAGGTGTCCATCTGCAACTCGGGGAAAGCCCGCCCCATGCCGTCGCCATCGACGACGGGCAAGCCAAGCTGGAGGGCGGCGACCATGGGACCGAGAGCGTTGCCGCCGCCGATCTCGCCGATGACAATAGCGTGGATTTTCTGCCGCAGGTGGTTTTCCAGGGCGCGGACGGCGGTGTGAATCTCGTCCCCGGCTTGCAGTTTCTCGTTGCTGACGGTGGGCGCGCCCATGCCGCCGACGGCGCAAACCAGCGCGTCATCCGGCACATCGTCAGCTTGGAGGATGGGGACGGCTCTGCCCTGCCGCCGCAATTCATTCTCCAGCCGCAGGCGGTTGAGGTAGGTGCTGCCGCCACCGCCCGTGCCGAGGATGCCGGCGCCGATGGCGATGGCTTGGGTGTCATCGAGGGTGACGGATTGCATCATGATCGGAATCTCTCCTCAACCGGAATATAGTCCACATCGTAGCCGAAGTAACGCGGATGCACGAGTGCCAGCGCGGCCGGCTCGCGCCATTGCGGGGCGCAAGGGATGGCGATGACGGCGACGCGCATGCCGTAGCGCAGTGATTCTGTGGTGACGGGGTTGGCGGTCTCGCTATCGAGGACGGCGATGAGGTCAGGCGTGGTGGCGATGTATTCGCCGTCGATGCGCACGACCAGGTGTTCATTCTGGAAATCGAGCCGCAGGTCTTGGTCGGCAAAGGCGCCTGAGCCTCTCATCCGCGCATCGCCTCGGGCGAAGCCGGCGACGACGCGCCGATCCACATCGGTGATTTTGCCGCGGAAGAGAAGGAAACCCCCGATGGCCTGGCAGAGGGCGGCAACCGGATTCCGCTCGTGACGGCGGGCCTGGCGCAGCGTTCTGCCGATCTCTTCGGCGAGAGTGATTGTGCCGGGGATGGCCGCTTCTTTCAGTTGCGCGACAGTGGCCGAGTAGAGGGCGATGGCGCAGGTCGCGCCCATGTGCATGACGCAGGAGCGGGAGAAGGTTTCGATCCAGCGATTGCTGACGGCATTCATGAGCAGGACATTGCCGCGTTCGTCGGACATGACGAAGGGGCTGGCGCTGATGCCGTGGGCGGTCAAGACGGTCATTTGGATTTCGGGGAAGGCCCGGCCCATGCCGTCGCAATCGACGACGGGTAGTCCCAGGCGCGCGCCGATATAAATGGGGCGGATCGAGTTCATGCCGCCTGCTTCGATGCTCATGGTGGCGCGCGCCCCTCGCCCGGCGTATTTGGCCAACGTGTGGAAAGCGCGGACGATATCATCACCAGCGGGCAGCTTCTCGCGCAGGACCGTTGGCGCACCCATGCCGGCGACCGGCATGACAAGGTCGTCGTCAGCCAGTTCTTCCAGGCTGTAGAGCGGGACGGGACCGAATTGACGGATAGCTTCGCGCGCCATCAATTTGCCGATGTAGGGGTCGCTGCCGCCGCCCGAGCCGAGGACGGCTGCGCCGATGGCGATATCTTCAATGTTCGCTTCGTAAAGCAGCCGCATCAGCCGCCTCGGTAGCGCTCCTCGACCGGCACATAATCGACATCGTAGCCGAAGTAACGCGGGTGAGCGAGTTCCAACGCGGCCGGCTCCCGCCATTGCGGGGCGCAGGGAAAGGCAATGACAGCCACGCGCATGCCGTAGCGCAGCGCTTCGGTGGTGATGGGCTCGCCGGTTTCGCTGTCGAGCACGGCGATGAGATCGGGCACAGTAGCGGCGAATTCGCCATTGATGCGGACTGCGAGATGTTCGTTCTGGAAGTCAAGCAGCAACTCGCTGCCTTCAAAGTCGTCGATGCCGGCCATGCGAGCATCGCCGCGGTTCCAGCCGCCTTCGATGCGCCGGTCGACATCGGTGATTTTGCCGCGGAAGAGCAAGAAACCGCCCACCGCCTTACGCACGGCGTCGACCGGATTGGCTTCGGCGCGGCGGGCGTTGCGGACGGTCGCCCCAATTTCTTCGGCCAGCGTGATGGTGCCGTGAATCGCCGCCTCCTTGAGCTGCTTCACCGTGGCCGAATACAGCGCGATCATGCCTTCAGCGCCCATATGCACGACGCAGGAGCGGGCGAAGGTCTCGACCCACTTATTGCTGACCGTGTCCATCAGCAGGACATTGCCGCGCTCATCGGACATGGCGAAGGGGCTGGCAGTGATGCCGTGGGCGGTGAAGATGGTCATCTGGATCTCGGGGAAAGCCCGGCCCATGCCATCGCAATCGACCATAGGGATGCGCAACCGGGCGGCGACGTAGATCGGCATGATCGAGTTCAGCCCGCCCGCTTCGATGCTCATAGTGCCGCGCGGTTCGCGACCCGAGTATCTGCCGAGCGCTTTGAAGGCGCGGATCATATCATCGCCGGCGGGCAGCTTCTCCACAATGACGATAGGCGCGCCCATGCCGGCCGACGGCACGATGAGGTCATCGTCATCGAGTTCGTCAAGGCTGTATAGCTCGACCGGGCCATATTGACGCACCGCTTCCCGCGCCATCAACTTGCCGACGTAGGGATCGCCGCCGCCGCCCGTGCCCAGCACCGCCGCGCCAAGCGCAATGTCTTCGATATTTTCTTCGTAGAGCAGTCGCATCAGTCGGCTCCATAAGTTTCTTCGACCGGAACGTATTCGGTGTCATAGCCGAAATAAGCCGGTCCGACGATCTCCAGACCTTTTGGACTACGCCACTTTTCGGCGCAGGGAATAGCGATGATGGCGACGCGGAAGCCATAGCGCAAGCCTTCGGTCGTGATCGGTTCGCCGGTATCGACATCAAGCACCGCCAGCAGATCGGGCACAGTCACTTTGAATTCGCCGTCGATGCGGGCCGCGAGATGTTCGTTCTGGAAGCTGAGCTGGAGCTTCTGCCCGGCGTATTCGTCGATGCCCTCGATGATGGCGTCGCCTTTAGCGAAACCGGCTTCGGTGCGGCGCTCGACATCGCCGATTTTACCCTTGAAGATCAGGTAGCCGCCGACGGCTTCGCGAATCGTTTCGACCGGTTCGTCTTCTTCCAGGCGGGCGCGGCGCACGACCTTGCCGATTTCTTCGGCGAGCGTGATAGTGCCGGGAATGGCGGCTTCGCGCAGTTGGGCGGCGGTGGCGGCGTAGAGCGCGATCATCGCCATGGCGCCCATGTTGACGGTGACGCTGCGGGCGAAGGTCTCGGTCCAGAGGTTGCTGATCGTCTCCATCAGCACCGTGTTGCCGCGTTCATCGGACATGGCGAAGGGCGTCGACGAGATGCCGTGAATGGTATGCGTGACCATTTGCAGCTCGGGGAAAGCCCGTCCCATGCCATCGCAATCGACCATGGGCACACCGAGGCGGGCGGCGCAGTAGATGGGCACGACTGAGTTGAGTCCGCCAGCTTCGATGCTCATAGTCGCCTTGACCGGTTTGCCGATGTATTTGCCCACACTTTGGAAGGCATTGACGATGTCGTCGCCGTTGGGCATCTTCTCGACCATGACGGTGGGCGCGCCCATCATGGCGGTGGGCACGATGAGGTCATCGTCATCGAGTTCGTCCAAGGTATAAAGCTCGACCGGACCATAATCGCGGATGGCCTGCCGCGCCATGAGCTTGCCGATATAGGGGTCGCCGCCGCCGCCCGTTCCCAGGACAGCCGCGCCGAGCGCAAGGTCTTCAAGGACAGCTTCATCAATGATTCGCATTTTACGCCTCCACAAGATCGCCGATGGCTTTGACCATGATGCGGGTGGCGTTGCCCGGCAGGTAAGCCAGCGGCACTTCTTCGACATCGACAATCTCGATGCTGTCGGCGTTCGCGCCGGCGTTAACCGCGCGGTTGCTGGCTTCGCTCTTGGCTTGATCGAGGGCCTCATCGCGGCTGAGCTCGGCGAGGGAGAAGATGCGGTCGCATTCGCCGCCCACCTGGGCGATAGCAGCGCCGATGGCGTTGGCCACCGGGAAGTGATCCGGCTTGATAATCTCGGAAGCGCCTTCAATCGCGCCCGTGACGAGGATGCTGCCGCCGCCGACCACGATGACGGGGACGGGGGTGGCGCTGGTCTTCATGCGGTCGACCGCGATCGTGATCATCTCCATGATGCGCGCTTGCACAGCGGCCACGAGCGACGCGTCCAGATGGCTGACGGCCCCCGCGTCGCCGATATCTTCACTGCCGCCGGCCACGATGACGTCAGTCGCGGTCAGAATATCGCCGCCGAAGACGAGCGCCTTCTCGGTCAACTCGTAACCGACGCTGCGCGGACCGACTTTCAGCGGGTCGCTCTCGATCAAACTGCCGCCGCCAAGGCCGATGGAGTAGGTATCGGGCATGCGGAAGTTGGTGCGGACGCCGCCAATATCCACCGCCAGCGCCGCCACCCGCGGGAAGCCGTGCTGCAAGACGCCGATATCGGTGGTGGTGCCGCCTACGTCCACGACGATGGCATCGCGCAAACCGCTGAGGAAAGCCGCCCCGCGCATGCTGTTGGTGGGTCCCGAGGCGAAAGTGAGAACCGGGTATTCTTTGGCGAAATCGGCGTTCATCAGCGTGCCGTCATTTTGGCTGATGTAAAAGGGCGCGGTGATCTGCAACTCGTCCAGCGCCGCTTTGAAGCCGTCCACCGTACGCGCGGCCAGTTGCCGCAGGCAGGAGTTCATGATGGCGGCGTTCTCCCGCTCCAGCAAGCCGATGCGCCCGATCTCGCTCGACAGCGTGATATTGGCATCGGGGATGAGCTCGCGGACGATCTCGGCGCTCTGCTCTTCAAAGGTCGAATTGACCGGCGAGAAGACCGACGAGATGGCGATGGCGCTCAAGCCGGCGTCGCGGATCTTCCTGGCGATCTCGCGCACTTCATCCGGTTGATACGCGGAGATTTCGCGCCCATCGAATTCGTGGCCACCGTGCGCCAGGTGCGAATTGCCGCCGACCATATCGCGCAGGTCATCAGGCCAATCGACCATGGGCGGCAGGCAGACGGTGGCGGGCAAGCCCAGGCGGATGCAGGCGGTAGGCGTCAGGTGTTTGCGTTCGACGACGGCATTGGTGAAGTGCGTGGTGCCGATCATGACGCCATCGATGGCGGCTGCTTCAATGCCGGAATCGGCGATGACCGTGCTTAATGCTTTGGCGATGCCTTCCGATACGTTAGCGGTGGTGGGGGTTTTGGTCGAACTGATGACATTCGCGCCGTCCATCAAGACGGCGTCGGTGTTGGTCCCGCCGACATCTACTCCGATTCTCATGTTTGTTTTCCTTGTGATTACTTAGCAGACAGAACAAGTATGGCAAGTTGTTCAGAGTGAAGCGAATACCAATCGGCAAAGTTTTAACAATTCAATTTTCTCGATTCAATTGACTGGCCAACCATCCCCTTTCCATACTGATGATTTCATTGACTAGTCCTCTCTTCAAATAGGTAATTGCGTCATACTGGCTATAGGGATCAACAGCTCTGTAGAACTCAAGCTGCTTTTGTTCCGCCCTGATTTCTGCATCCCAACCCTCAAACGACAGCCCGGCGACAGCGTCGTGGATATGTGCCGCCTCATGGACAAGCGTACTGCAGAGTATCATGTAGTCCACCGTTCTGCCCTCTCCGCGAAAGGCGTGACTGTGGGATATGTGTGCGGCATGTGAAGCAAGCTTTGCATAACTAATTCCGTATAGCGAACTCTGTCCAATCTTGTCTATTCCAGATGTAACATACGCGTACCAATCCGGCGCACGTCGTTGGAGCCAGTTTAGAGCGCCATTGACGCGGTGAACGAAACGGGCTGAACCCTCGATTAGGGGGCGAGTCGGATCAGCAGATGCTGGCGCACCGCATTGCCCGTTCTGGTGAGCCCAATAGCCATCCCTCCAGTCCTGATCGCTGTGGCACTGCCGACCAACGAAGCAGCAATTATCAACTTGAGACGATGCGGTACTTGTGGGCGGAGTTGATACTTGCGGCTGTGATGCGCCGACCGGGCATTCGTTGCGTTGGTACGCCCAATAGCCATCCCTCCAGTCCTGGTCGCTATGGCACTGCCTGTCCACGAAGCAGCAATTGTCAACTTGCGCTGCCTGTTCAGATGGGCCGCTGTCCCGAACTCGAGTATGGCTCACCCAACTTGCCATCCAAACGGCGCGGCCATTCCTGTCGATCTTCAACCAACGATTGAGACTGTCGACTACTTGCAAAACAGAGCTGGCGGTCGCCGATTCGACGATGCGGCTGTCAAGGCTGGGTTCCACGCGCAAATTCGTGTTGAATTCTACGCGAATCGAGTAGGCCTGCGCCCCAGCCGCATGGCAAAGCGAGAAGGCGAGAATCATCACTGTGAATCGGATTGCTTTAACCACGTGTATCTCCATAAAACAGTCGAGCAAATCACATTGTCGAATTATCCTTGCGGCCGCAGCCCAATCACACCGCCCGGCAGCGGCCGGAACTCGACATCGTAGCCAAAAGCGCCGGGACCCACCACCTCGAGCGCCGCTTCACTCTTCAACTGCGGCGGCGCGGGCACAGTGATGACAGCGACGCGCGTGCCGTAACGCAAGACCTCGGTGGTGACCGGCTCGCCCTCCTCTTCCGTGACAATGCAGATGAGATCGGGCGTGGTCGCCGCGACCTCGCCATTGAGATAAGCGATCAAGAATTCGTTCTGGAATTCGATTGCCAGCCGGTCGCCCCCGCTGAAGCTGTCGATGCGGACGCCGCCGCGGGCGAAGCCTTTGGTCGTGCGGCGCTCGACATCGGCGATCTTGCCGCGGAAAATGACTTGCCCGTCCAGCGCCTCAGCGACCACGACCGGCACATCGGATTTCTGCGCTTGCGCCTCGATGACTTGCGCGCCCAGGTGATGCGCCAGGCTCAGCGTGTAGTGGACGCCGGCTGCCTTGACCTGCGCGCCGCTCATGATCGTGCCGGCCAAGCCAGCGCGCGCGCCCATGCTGACGGCTATATTGCGCGCGATTTTTTCCGCCCAGACATCGCTGACGGCGGCCGGTACGACAGCGGCGTTGTCAGCCGCGTCCACCATGGCCAGCGACGCGGCGGTCGCGCTGGTATCGAAGAGGAAAGTTGACATCTGAATCTCGGGATAAGCGCGCCCCATGCTGTCGCTATCCACCGTCGGGATGCCCGCTTGCAAACCGCCGATCAGTGGCTGCATCGAATTGGCGCCGCCGATTTCGGCGATGGCGACGGCATCAAAGCGGCGGCCGATATGCGCCTCCAGCAGGCGCAGGGCCCGGCACATCTCCGTGCCTTCGGGCAGCTTCTCGATGCTGACCGTGGGCGCGCCGATGCTGCCGACGACGCAGCAGAGCGCATCGTCCGCCAGGTCGAAGGGATCAATGATGGCTTGCGGTCCGCGCTCGCGGATGATCGAGGCCAGGTGCAAGCCGCCGAGGTAGGGGTTGCCGCCGCCGCCCGTGCCCAGGATGCCGGCGCCGATGCCTATCGGCCGAATATCATCCAGCGTAACTTGACGCAGCATCAGTGAACCTCCGCGATGGATATTGGCGGATGCAAATGGCAGGCGACTTGATGTTGCCGCTCCACTTCAACCAGCGACGGCAGTACCGTCTCGCAGGTCGCCAGTTTCTCGGCGTGGCAGCGGGGCGCGAAGGGACAGCCGCCCCCCCGATGCATCAGGGGGGACGACGACAATTCTCCCCGCAGAATGATTTCTTCGCGCTGCATATCCGGGTCCGGCTCGGGGATGGCCGAAATCAGCGCTTGCGTATAAGGGTGCTTGGGCGCTTCAAAGATGACTTCCGTCTCGGCGACTTCAACGATTTTGCCCAGATAAAGCAGCGCCACCTCATCGCACATATAACGCACGACGCCGAGATCGTGCGAGATGAAGAGATAAGTCAGGTCGAATTGATCTTGCAGGTCTTGCAGCAAGTTGAGGATCTGCGCCTGCACCGAGACATCCAGCGCCGAGGTCGGCTCGTCCAGCACAATCAAGCGCGGTTGCACGGCCAGGGCGCGGGCGATGCCGATGCGCTGCTGCTGCCCGCCGCTGAATTCATGCGGGTAGCGGTAATAGTGCTCTTCTTTCAAGCCGACCACGTTCATGAGCTCGAGCACGCGTTCCCGCGCGACATCGCCTTTGAGACCCTCGTGGATCCAGAGTGGCTCGCCGATGATCCCCCCGACGGTCATGCGCCCGTTCAGCGAGGCGGCCGGCGCTTGATAAATCATCTGGATTTCCCCCCTCAGGCGGCGCAGGTCGCGCTGCTTGAGATGAGTGATGTCCGCCCCGTCGTAGAGGATTTGCCCGGCGGTCGGCTCCAGCAAGCGCAGAATGCACTTGCCGATGGTGGTCTTGCCCGAGCCGGATTCGCCGACCAAGCCCAAAGTCTTGCCTTCCCGCAAGGCGAAGCTGACATCGTCCACAGCGCGGAAATCGCTGACGATGCGATTAAGCAAACCGCCGCGCACCGGGAAGTGTTTTTGCAGGTTGTTGACTTCGAGGAGGGGGCTCATGCGTCCTCCGGATACAAAAAGCAGGCGGCGCTATGGTCGGCGCCGACGCTGACAGCCGGCGGAACGGCGCTGCGGCAGATATCCATGACTTGCGGGCAGCGGGGGTGAAAGCGGCAGCCGGCCGGCGGATCGATCAAATTGGGAATCATGCCCGGGATGCCTTCCAGGCCGCCGCGAGAGATATCCTTCTGCGGCACCGCCGCGATCAAGCCGCGGGTGTAGGGATGCTTGGGATTTTTGAAAAGTTCGCGCACAGGCGATTCCTCGATGACGCGGCCCGAGTACATGACGGCGACGCGCTCGCAACTGCGGGCGACCACGCCGAGATTATGCGTGATGAGCAGCACAGTCAAGCCGAGTTGCTTCACCAGCGAGCGAATCAGCCGCAGGATCTGCGCTTGTATCGTCACATCGAGAGCGGTGGTCGGCTCGTCGGCGATGAGCAAGTCGGGGTCGCCGGCCAGCGCCATAGCGATCAAGACGCGCTGACGCATGCCGCCGCTGAATTGATGCGGGTAGTCGTAGATGCGCTTGTCGCCATCGGGGATGCCGGTCAAACGCATGAGCTCAACCGCGCGATCGTGAGCGTCTTTTCGCATTTGCCGCACTGACGGCAGGAAGCCGCGCCAGCGCCCGGGCACTTTCTGCCCTTGAGCGCGCTGGTAGAGCACGGCATCGACAAGCTGCTCGCGGATGGTAAAAAGCGGGTTCAAGTTGGTGACCGGATCCTGGAAGATCATGCCGACATGGCGCGCGCGAAAAGCTTCCATCTCGCTTTCTGTCTTGCTCAGGATGTCCTCGCCGTTGAAGGTCACGCGCCCGGCGGTGATTTTGCCCGGCGGCATGGGGATGAGGCGCGGGACGGAGAGCGCGGTCATGGACTTTCCGCAGCCGGTCTCGCCGACCAAGCCGAGCACATCGCCGCGCTGCATCTTCAGGTCGACGCCGGCCAGCACCTTGACGACGCCATCGTAGGTGTGGAATTCCAGGTGCAGGTTGTCTATGTTGAGCAGGTCGGCCATTAAGCGCTACACCTAGATTTCTTTACCACAGAGAAAACGAGCAAACACAGAGGGCGCAGAGGGATTGGCATGGTCCTCGCGACTGACGACCTGCCTTACTGAAGCAATACATAGGCCAAAACCGCAAGTCCCACGCTGATGAGCAAATACCAAAACCACGCAACCAGCCAGCGTTTAACCCAGCGCCTAACGCTGAAGGGCGCCTCTTCCCAGCGTCTGCGCGAACTAAATTGCTGCAACTTCCGATATATCTGCCTCTGTTCGCCCGGTAACGGCGGCCGCTCAAAAGTCGGAAAAGGCACAAATCCCCCAATTCTAATGCGCCAACCCTGACCCAGAATTGATAAGTGCGCACTATCCACCAGCCCCTACACCAGTGCCTACAACCCTGTGTCTCGGTGTCTCTGTGGCAATCAACCTTTGTGCTCTTTGAGCCTTTGGGGTTAGTTTTCGCATCATTTGCTTGATTCTACTTCTGTATCTCCGTGGTGAATCGAGCTAGCGCCGCGAGCGTGGATCGAGGACATCGCGCAAGCCATCGCCAATAAGGTTCCAACTGAAAACCATCAGCCAGATGGCAATGCCGGGAAAGGTGGCGATCCACCATTCGTCAGGGAAAAAGCGGCGGCCGTCGTTGATCATGGCGCCCCATTCCGGCGTCGGCGGCTGCGCGCCCAAGCCGATGAAGCCCAGCGCGGCGGCGGTGAGAACGGCGAAGCCGAAGTCGGTGGTCATTTTGATGATGATGGGCGAGACGGCGTTGGGCAGGATGTGGCGGAAGATGATGCGCATGTGGCCGGCGCCGATGCCATAAGCCGCTTCCACGAAGGGCTCCTCGCGCAAGGACAGCACCAAGCTCCGCGTCAGGCGGGCGAAGCCGGGCCACCAGACCAGCGAAATGCCGATCATGGCGTTGATGATGCCCTTGCCAAGCGCGGCCGAGATGGCAATCGCCAAGACGAGGGCGGGCACGGTCAGGAAAATGTCAGTGATGCGCATGAGAAAATCATCAAGCCAGCCGCCGGCATAACCGGAGATAGCGCCGATGGTGACGCCGATTGTCGTCGCCAGCAAGATGATGACCGTGCCGACTTGCAGCGCCAGGCCCGTGCCCATGACGACGCGGCTGAAGATATCGCGGCCGATCTTGTCGGTGCCGAAAGCGAATTCGGCGCTGGGCGGCTGCAAACGGGCGATGACGCGGGTCTTGCCGCTGGCGTCTTCGGGATAAGGGGCGATGATTGGCGCGAAGACCGCCACGAGCAAGATGAAGATCAGCATCGTGAGACCGATCATCGACAAGGTATTGGAACGGAAGCGGTAGATGCCGCGGGCGAAATTCTCCCAGCGAGCCGAACGCGCGCTTTTCCGCTTTTCTGGCTGGATCGAGGGCAGCTCAGCCATAGCGAATCCTCGGGTCCAGGATGCCGTAGACAATATCGGTCAGGATATTCACGATGCTGAAGACGATGCCATAAAGAATGGCGATACCCATGATCGGCTGAAAATCGAGGCTGAGCGACGCTTTGACGGCATATAATCCCAGCCCGGGCCAATCGAAGATGGTTTCAATCAGAATCGCCCCCGCCATCAGCCAGCCGAAATTGAGCGAGATGACGGTGATGGTAGCGATGAGGGCGTTGCGCAGCACATATTTGAAGATGATGATGCGATAAGGGATGCCGATGGCGCGCTCCATGCGGACGAAGTCTTTTTCCAGCGCTTCGACCATGCTGGCGCGGGTGATGCGAGTGATGCTGGCGAAGGCGCCAAATGAGAGCACGAGCGCCGGAATGAATAAGTGGCGCAGCGATACGAGGAAGGTTTGCAAGTCCAGTTGGATGAGGCTGTCGACCAAGAACAAACCGGTCGTGGCGGCCGGCGGCGCGACCAGTACAGGCAGTCGCTTGCTGATCGGGAACCAGCCCAATTCGAGCCCGAACCAGGTCTGAAAGATCATCGCCAGCCAAAATGAAGGAAAGCTGACGAAGAAGAGGGATAGAACGCGGGCGACGTGGTCGGGCAGACGGTTGCGATACATGGCCGAGATGACGCCGGCCGGGACGCCCAAGATTGTAGCGATGGCGACGGCGGCAGTAGTCAGCTCGAGGGTGGCGGGCCAGAACGTGCGCAAGTCGCCGATGACAGAGCGGCGAGTGTAGAGCGATTCCCCCCAGTCGCCGCGGAAGAGCCCGGTCATATAATTGACGTATTGGATGGGCAAGGGCTGGTCCAAGCCCAGTTCGCGCCGCAAGGCTGCCTTGATTTCTTCGGTCGCTTGAGGGCCGGCGGCCAAGCCGACGGGATCGCCCGGGACGATGCGAGCGATGGAAAAGGTCAGGATGCTCAAGCCGAGCAAGGTCGGTATGACGAGGACGATGCGCCTGAGGATGTAGAAGCGGATGTTCATATTACACGGCTAGCTTAACATGACACTTGCAGCAAGCCCGCCATTCCCTCTCCCGGAAAGGATTGTAGGGGCGGCCTATCAGGTCGCCCGCAGCTTTCCCCTAACATAGGGGGGCAACCCGTCGGATCGCCCCCGTAGGAATGTTGACTTAGCCTAACACCCGTCCATCCACAGATCCTGGAATAGGACTGTGACCTGATAATACGGCGAGTAGCGATAGCCCTTCACGCATTTGTGCATCCCCGTGCCGCTGCTTAGGGTATACATCCAAACCGAAGGCTGGTCCTCATTGATGACTTCTTGCGCTTCGGCGTACATCGATTCGCGCATTGCGGCATCGCCGGTGACGCGCGCGGTGTCTAGCAGCTCATCAACCCGATCATTCTGGTAGAAACTGCAAGAATTGAAGCTGCCCCACTGCCCCGAGTGATACTGATTGTATAGGTGGGCATCGAGATCAAGGAAGGACGGCACCGTGTAAATG